>JAAWDZ010000029.1 GCA_022794015.1 Eubacterium sp.
ATGAATTTTATCAAAATGCCAGAAGCCCGTAAAGGCTGGAACCCTTGCCTTGACTGGCTTCCGGCATTTTGAGCAAGGTAATCAAGCAGTTCAAAGGAAATTTTCAGACAACTTATTTACACAGATTTTATGACACAGCCAGTTTGAGAGGATATTTTATGAATAATATAGATGGTAAACCACATGGAAATGCCAGAAAAATGATAAAATGTTCTTTTATTGGAATAGCTGTAGTTTTGCCTGTAATTGTTACAGGAACGACTGCTCTGTTTTGGCAGGAATGAATGTGTCGACTTTTTCCGCCTTAGTCTTGCGAAGGTTATCCTTGCGCATAACTGAGGTTTTGACGGGTTCAACACACACGTTGTAATTACAGGCAACAAAGTATCTAATAAGGTTGTTGCTATTGTGCGCCGTCGATTCAAGACCGATGATGCTGCCGCATGGGCCAGAAAGCACAACCGGACGAGACGCTCCGGTTCATCCAGCAGATAAACAATTCAGATAAAGGCAGCGGCAATACACGCCTGTTAGGTAGTCAGGCCGCAGAAAAAATCAATTGCCCACAGTATCTGAGCTGTATTAAAATACGATATTAAAAAGAAAGGAAGTTATGGTGTTTTAGCTTCTATAAACATCATACAAGAGATAATTATGGTAAATTCTATTGATGAAACGGCAAGAAATTTGATTACGAAGAAATTGCAGGATTTAGAAGACTATTTAAACGCAGATGTAATAGTATATTATGGAGAAATTTTTGATTCAGCTGAAGCTCAGATGAAAAAGGTTGTTGAAGACCTGCAAAGCGAAGCCAATTCCAAAACAACTTGTTATATTATGCTTACTACGCCCGGCGGGAGTTTAAATCCTGTGAATAGAATGGTTACTATTTTCAGACATTTTTATACGGAAGTATATTTTATTGTGCCTGATTTTGCATATAGTGCAGGGACTATTTTTTGTATGAGCGGGGATGATATCTATATGAATTATTATAGTGCATTAGGTCCGGTGGATCCTCAGGTGCAAAACAGGGATGGCAAATTAGTTGCTGCGCTGGGCTATTTAGACAAGATCAATGATTTGTTGGCCAAGGCACAAAACAATACTATTTCACAAGCGGAGTTTTTAATTCTAAAAGATTTTGATCTGGCAGAATTGCGTGCATATGAACAGGCAAAAGAACTTGCTGTTGATTTGATTCAAAAATGGCTGGTTAAATATAAATTTAAAAATTGGATGGTTCATTCTAATGGAACAAACGTTTCTTTGGAAGAGAAGAAACAACGTGCATATGATATTGCAAATAAGTTGAGCAATAATAATATATGGAAATCGCATGGCAGAGCTATCAACCTGGAAGAATTAAGAGAAATGAATCTGAAAATTACAGATTATGGAGAAGATGAAGAATTAAGCTGTAAAATAGACGGTTATTATGCTGTAATGCAAGACTATGTTGCTAAATATCATTTAGGTGTATTTGTTCATACAAGGAGGTTTTTATGATGAGTATCGTTGATAAAATTCAATCACTCAATATAGAAGTGGATGAACAGTCTGATTCGTTGATCGAGGCTCTTGATATGTATCATTCTTTAATAGATAACAATGTAATACAGCCACGCGAGAACCAATTAAATAAAAGTGGTATGATTCCTCAAATTGTGCATTTTAATTCAAAATGAATTTAGAAAGTGTCAAATAATCGTTGTAAATTGTCCGGACTGTAATTTTAAATTGATTGAATTGCCGAAATCCTGTAAAGGCACAGACACTTGCCTTGACAGGATTCCGGCAATTTGAGTCAGGACAATCTCAGACAATCAACGTGAATGTTCAGATAATATACCTGCACAGTTTTACTGAAAAAGCTGGCGCACTACGGCATAGGTGGTTTATCTGTGAGTTTGGTCACAATAACGTCATTTATGATTTTTACAGAATTTTCCGAAGGAAAAATATCCATTTGTTTAAATTCGTCTGATTTTACGATTTCTTCATATCGCAGAGGGTCACAGAAGTTGAGGTTTTCTCCCTGATAAATTAAACAGAATTTTCTCCAGCACTCTACGCTTCCTGAATAATCTCCATGAAAAATGGGACCTTCTACTATATTGCAAATAGTATATCCCCTGTAAGCTTTGTCTCTTGGGAAATATTCATCTGTCAGGATTCCGGCAATGATGCAGGGCGTTTCTTTAGTATATCCATCTGTAGTCTGCATACGGCTTACGATCCTGTCTGCTGTGGCGCGCGCCTGGTGGTAGGATAATTCCAGATAAGAATAGGAGTAATTTGCTGCCATATAATAAGTAAATAAAATTACTGTGCTGACGATCAGGCTGCTCCATTTTATGAATATGTACTTATTCATTTCAAACTCTTCTGTCAGTAAAAATAAGAATGGAAATACTAACATCAGCTGCATGGAAGTTAATGCGTATAAATCGGAATCCGGTACAATCAGAAAGACGGCGTTGATCCCTAATGGCAGAAGCAGCAGACAAATTGCCAAAAGGAATAGCCGTATTTTATTTTTGTATAGCTTCTTTTCTATGACAAGTCCTGTGATACATAAAATCAGCAGTATAAAAAAGATGATAAACATACGGTCGCGATGCCAGCTAAGATTAAAAACATAAGTGTCATGCAGGAAAAAATGTTTTATTTTTTTTAATGCTCCTATTGAAGAATGACCCAGGGAGGCGAGGATTGTCAGGGGACTGAGCTCGTTTACACCATTGTATTTGTTGGGAGTAATGCCCTTTACAATGCACAGGATTCGGGTGCTTGCATAGTACAAAACACATCCGGTTAGTATGGCTGCAAGCTTTTTTTGTCCATCCCGGATGATGGCTGTTATGGAAAGTGGTTCATGCAAAAGATTTTTTATGATGATTATAATACAGGTTCCTGCCATAACGCCAATATAATTCTGGTAAATGGATAGCGAACCGCACAGGCAGAGGCCGGAAAGTACAATGGCGATAGGGGTATTTTTTATACGCTGTATACAATATACCGATAATACAGACAGGAAAAATGCGCATAAATAAGCATCGGAACAATATTCGTATAATAAAGTAAGAGTTAGCGCAGGCGATACCATAATTGCTGTTGAGGTTAGAACGACGGAAATTTTTTTTCTGAATTCCAGAACATCTGTCAGCAATACACATCCGAATGCTGCAAAAAACAGGCTGAACATAGAACTGACAGAAGAAACCGATTTGTTCGCCCGTATGCTGTCAATCAGATCGATACCCCAACGACCGATAGATGTTTCAAAATCAGAGGCAGAATAAACAATGGAGCAAACAATACCATCCGGGCTCATAAATAAATTTGACAAAAACCAGTAGTGTGTTACAAAACCGATAAATAGTGCGGAAACAAATGCGAGTTTTCGCTCTTTTGTAAACCACTGTTCGAATTTATCCGTAAATTCATAGATATCTCTTCGCTTTAGTCTCATAAGTTCTTTCTCCTTTGGTACCCTTTGCCTACGGAGGGTACATTCCATTATTTTACTTTGAGTAATGTTCTGAGTATAGCATAAATATTTTTGGGTGAAAAGGAGAAGAAGTTGTTTTTTTCGAAAAAGTGGTGTCGACCAATGTTGACATCCTTCCCTGCGATTGTTACAATAGAACTATATGCAAACTTGCAGAAAATGAGGAGGAAAAGGAATGTATCATTGCCATATTCATTTTTATTTAACCGGCCATGCGTGCAGGGTATTTGATCTTATAAAAGAATTAGCATCAATGGAGAACTATACCTACAGCTTCACTGAGAGTGAAAAGCCAGAAGGGGCCTTTATAGCCAGGGCGGATGTGATTTTAGCTAATTTACAGGATATGGATATAAAAGAAACATTACAGACGTTGTTACGGGATAAGAACAGCGGTTCCGAACTCATTCTTCTGGCAGATAAGGAACAGGCTGCGGCTTTGGGAGACAGCCTTCTGGAAGTGAAGGATTTGTGGAGCATGCCCATGTCAGATGCTGAAATACGTTTTCGGATTCTGCGATGGCAGCAGAACTATAAAATGAGTAAGGACTTCTGGCAGACAGAGCATTTTCTGACGGCTGCCATTGACAATACGCCGAATCTTATCTGGTATAAGGATAAGAATGGTATTCATGAGAAGGTGAATTTAAGCTTCTGCGAAACGGTGAATAAAACAAGAGAACAGGTGCAGGGGCGCGGGCACGCTTATATCTGGGATGTTGAGGAGGATGATCCGGCCTGCATAGAATCTGAACGGAAGGTCATGGATAACCAGAAAACTTTTGTGTCTGAAGAGATGATTAAGACAGGAGAAGGCGATCGGCTGCTGGAAACATACAAGTCTCCCCTGTATGATCTTGACGGAAGTGTCATGGGGACGGTAGGTGTTGCGATTGACGTCACAAATGAGCGTAATTACAAACAGGAAATTATAAAAAAGAATCGGACGCTGGAAACGATTTTTACAACTATGGAATGCGGTGTGATGTGTCATTCGATGGACGGCTCCCGGATTTTGAGTATCAATCAGGCAGCGCTTAAGATATTGGGGTATGAATCTCTGGAAGAAATGATGGAACAGGGATTTGATATGGTTGCAGATTCTGTTGCAAAGGAAGATAAGGAGAAGCTGCGAGATGCGATACGGGAGCTTCAGAATGAAGGGGACAGCATCAGTGTGGAGTACCGCGTATGTCATAAGGATGGTTCGATACTGCATATCATGGGCAATGTCAAGCTGATCCGGGAGAATGGAGAATTGTTTTTTCAGCGGTTTCTTTTGGACTGTACTGCTAAGAAGCTGGAGGAGGAGAAGAATGAGCGGCATCAGATGGAGCTGATCCAGGCTCTTAGTATAGATTACCGCATGGTATGCTATTTTGATTTGAGTACAGGTATGGGGATGCCGCTTCAGATGGATGACAGGATCGGATCCGTATTGAAGGGGATTTTCTCCGGGGAAATATCGTTGGATGAGTGTATGGGCCGGTATATACAGGAGCATGTCTACGGGGATGACAGGAAAATGCTGGAACAGGCTTTTTCCCAGGACAGATTAAAGGAAGAGCTGGCAGAGAAGAAAATCTATTATGTTAATTACCGCATTATAAAAAACGGTGAGATGGAATATTATCAGTTGAAAGCAGTACGTGCCGGAAACTGGGCGGATAACAGCGGCGTTGTAATCGGATTCCGGAGTGTGGACGAAGAGATTCGCAGTGAGATGAAGCAGAAAGGCCTGCTGGAGGACGCTCTTTTACAGGCAAATCGGGCTAATAAAGCAAAGAGTGTTTTTCTGTCAAATATGTCGCATGATATCCGCACACCAATGAATGCAATTGTTGGATTTACTGCATTGGCGATTACCCATATTGATCGCAAGGAGCAGGTAGAGGAATATTTGAAAAAGATTATGACATCAGGAAACCATCTGCTCAGCCTGATCAATGATGTGTTGGATATGAGCCGTATTGAAAGCGGCAAGATGCATCTGGAGGAGAACGCATGCTGTCTGTCGGATATTCTGCATGGGCTGCGCAATATTGTACAGGCGGATATACGCGCCAAGCAGTTGGAGCTTTATATTGATACGGTAGATGTGTTTAATGAAGAAATTTACTGCGATAAACTGCGTCTGAATCAGGTGCTTTTGAACCTGCTCAGTAATTCGATTAAATATACGGGTGCGGGCGGTATCGTCAGTATGCGTATTACGGAAAAACCAGGGGCTCCTTCGGGTTTTGCCAATTATGAATTTTGTATCAAGGATAACGGAATTGGTATGAGCCAGGAATTTGTATCACATATTTTTGAGTCGTTTGAGCGTGAGAAGAATTCTACGATCAGCGGGATACAGGGAACCGGGCTTGGGATGGCGATTACAAAGAATATTGTAAATATGATGAACGGTACGATAGAGGTGAAAAGCGAGCAGGGGGTGGGAACGGAATTTCTTGTTTCTCTGATGTTTCGCGTCAGCGCCAAGCCTGCCGAGCCGAAGGATATTCCGCAGCTGAAAAACTGCAGGGCGTTGGTTGTGGATGATGATTTTAACACCTGTGACAGCGTATCCTATATGCTGGGACAGATTGGGATGCGTGCGGAATGGACGTTATCGGGCAAGGAGGCGATACTTCGTACACGTCAGGCTTCCATGCGTGATGATAGTTACTGTGTATACATCATCGACTGGCTTTTGCCGGATATGAATGGAATTGAAGTCACCCGAAGGATTCGAAAAGAAATGGGTGATGATGTGCCGGTGATTGTTCTGACAGCGTATGACTGGTCGGATATTGAGGAGGAGGCAAAGGAAGCCGGGGTTACAGCGTTTTGCAGTAAACCGCTGTTTTTGTCAGAGTTAAGAAGCTGTCTGTATTCTATTGTAAATGAAGAAGAGGATGTCATAGAAAAAGAAGATTTTCGTGACCGGGCAAAATTTCAGACCGGCCGTATTTTACTGGCGGAGGACAATGAACTGAATCAGGAGATCGCAACAGAGATTTTCAGGGATGCAGGATTTACTACGGAAATTGCACCGAACGGAAAAATTGCCATAGATATGCTGCAAAACTCTGAGCCGGGGTATTATCAGGTTATCTTGATGGATGTTCAGATGCCGGTAATGAATGGTTATGAGGCTGCAAGAAGGATACGTAAGCTGGAGGATCGCAGGCTTTCAGGCATACCAATACTGGCGATGACAGCCAATGCATTCGAGGAAGACAAACAGGAGGCTCTCAGAGCCGGAATGAACGGGCACATAGCGAAACCGATCGATATAGACAATTTATTCGACACCTTAAATGAGGTGCTTGCATAACGGGAGTTACAGGAGAATTTATGATTCACAATATTGCGCCACATCACTATGACATCACATACCGTACTGCGCCTCCAAAGGCGTCGGATACCATATTGGCATACCAAAATGGGAGATTGTTGTGTAAAATAAAAGGCGAAAATATTATTTTTCCCACTGTAGAGGAAATTTCCGGAAGTTTTATGCCAATTTTTATAAAAGCCAGGTATTTTTTCGGTATAGACAACCAGAGCTATTATGGATTGCCGGATGAAGAAATGGACAGGTTTGGGGATTGGGAGTATCTGCCGGTTGAAAAGCTGCGATATATTGGGCCGATGTGGAAAGCATACGCTGGAATCACCGGATATCAGATACATAAGTTTTATTTACAAAACAGGTTTTGCGGCTGCTGCGGAGAGAAGATGCAGGCACACGGAGCGGAACGTGCCATGCGTTGTCCTTCCTGTGGCAGATTGAGTTATCCGCAGATATGTCCCAGCGTCATCGTAGGAATTACAAATGGCAGCCGGATCTTGCTGACGAAATATACACCCGGCCACAGCAGTTTTCGAAAATATGCATTGGTAGCAGGTTATGCGGAAATTGGTGAGAGTTTAGAGGACACAGTGCGCCGTGAGGTAATGGAAGAAGTGGGTCTTCGTGTCAGGAATATCCGTTATTATAAAAGCCAGCCCTGGTCATTTTCCGGAGCGTTATTAGCAGGGTTTTTCTGTGAAGCAGATGGGTGTGTCAGGATTACGATGGATCAGGATGAATTGTCGGCAGCGGAATGGTTTGAAAGGGATAACCTTCCCGTAGAACGTTCAGAAGCCGGCATCAGCCTGACAGGAGAAATGATAGAGGCTTTTCGAAATGGACGGATGAAATAAACACCACCCTAAAGCTTGTGAAAGCACAAAGGGTGGTGTTTTTTCGTTAACCAAAGTTGTCAGGTATTTTAGTCAGCAGGTCTAACAGACCGTTGACAAAGAAAACAACAGACAGGACAAGAAATAACCAGGTATAATTAGTCGGCAGCAGCAGGATACCTAAAAATTTCTCCTTTCCTGTGTCGTACCATCGGATTGGAAGGAAAATACCGAATATCATGGATACAATTATGCCTGACAGTAAAATGCATACTGATATCATGGAACCGTTAAATATTTGATCGCCGGCACAAAACAGGCAGAAGCTTATCAGTTGAATACCCAATGTAATTGCCAGTATTTTAAAATATGTTTTCATAATCCTCCTGTTATGTAAACAAATAGCAGTTTTTACGTATTTGGTTTACATAGAGTGTGTCAGTACATAATAAGTTGCCGGGGCATGGCCGTCGCCGACTAATGACTCGCTCAGCCGTCCCTCCGACCACATTTGGATGACGTCGCTTATACCGCCGTCTTTTGTTAAGAACAGCAAAATTACACCTGTATATTTACTGTTCCACAGCTCTTTAATGAGGGATGAATCAACGTGCTGTCCTGAAATCGCTTCGGCGCCTAATTGAAAAATAAATGCTGTACTTGGATATAATTTATATCCCTGATGAAATCCGAAAAATTCGCGCTCTTCCAGCGAACAATAGCGCTTTGCCCTTCGGGAGATGGCATTGTACTGTTTGTCATTAATATTTTGCGCTCCTGCAAAGTCAAATACCGATGCCCATGTGGGACTGCAGGATTTTGCGATTCTGGCAGTTGCTATAGTGATAAGGCTCTGGTTTAAAGCGTTATAATCCGACGCGCCTGTCTGGGCTGTCCAGGTGTTTTTTAATCCGGAATTTTCAATACTGAGCGAATAGGTTATTCCGAATCTGCCGAAATTCCATTCTCTGAGCGGAACGTAAGTTACAAAGTCACTGGTATTGGCAAAGTTGAAAATAGAATTATACGCTGCCGCATCCCTGTGCGAACTGATTGTCGTAGAAGGAGTTGCAAATGTATAAGCAAATACAGTATTTCCATTATCAATCAGTCTTGCTGCCAGAATGTTGGATATGGCAGCTCCTCTGGAATGCCCGGTAATCCAATAAGTGATATTTTCTTTTTCGCTTAGATATCTGTTGCAGTACAATTCTATAAAATATTTGATACGTTCCTGTGTGATATAAAAGCCTTTATGGTAATCCGTTTTCCAGGAATCAGGGTCGCCCATATCAAAGTTACTGCTCCATTCCTCAACGGTTCCATTGGTTCCCCGGATTACAACGCCTACAACAGTTTTTGTAATGCCGCGGTATGTTACGTCGTGATAACCGATTCCAATTTCAGAAATATTATCATCTGCATATTCATCTATGTCGATTCCGTCTGAATGATATCCTTTTGCGAGTTTATAGTTGATTACTCTGTCAAAACCATGGTATTCCATCAGAGTCTTTATGCTGGATATGTTAGAACTTGCTCCGGTTTTCTGTACTTTATTGTATTGGAACGAAGACCCGTCATAAATTGTATTCGCCAGAACCAAAGATGCAGAGCAGAGTTCTTTGCTGTACATGCTGCTGGATTGGAAGAAATTTCTGTAGTCTATCGTATATTTGGCAGATTTAACAGGGAGGTATCCATTCATTACGCCTGTTTCCGCTCCATTTCTTGGCTCCCTGTCTTTATCATCCCTGATTCCATCGAAATCTGTATCTTCCAAAATGGGGTTGGATTTGTAGTCGTATACTTCTAATTTATTTGGACCTGTGTACATTTCTTCTGGAATATCATATTTGCTTAATACCCAGGTAATGTATGGTGTGATGTCGGATTCCACTTTCTCTCCCAGTTCTTCCCGATCGGATAATCCGTCACCGTCGCTGTCCCCGTTTTCTTCCAAAGGCTGGCTGAGTTTAATAAATTGATAATCATTTAGGATGACCCAGGATCCATCGTTTACAACTTCCCCGATTTTATCTGCCAGTTGCATCAGCACATCACTGAAGTTTTCGTATATATTTGCAAAGAGTCCGTCGGTTGCCTGGTATAGTTCTTCATAAGCAGAATGTTGTCCGTTTGTTGTGATAACAGATGTAATGATTCCTGCATTTTTAAGGATAGAAGCCATTTCTGACATAGATGAAATGCCATAGTTGTTTGTTATTTTATATCCGGCGTCCGTTACTAAAATAATAAACTTGTTGGCGTTCTCACGAAAGTCTAGCTGGCTTGCCATACCAAGTGCGTCAATGGCAGTTTCAGGATCATCCCCACCGCCGTTAACATAAATGCTGTTGATTTTATTTCTGTATGCAGATACATCGGTGAACCAATTAGAAGCGCCGTTCTTTATCAGTGTTGTCTCTTCTCCGTATTCGGTGATATCTTTATAATCGATCAGTGCAAAATTGGCATGAACAGAATAATTGGTGGTCAGTGTCGTTACAAAAGCCTGAATGTTTGAAGCAACGTTATTAATCTCATCGGACATTGAACCGGTAGAATCTATTACAAATACGATATCTGCCTGTCCGGCGGCTTCTCTTAGAGCTGTTGTTTTTACAGTCGCAGATTCTTTGGGCTGTTCGAATACACGATTCAGTACATAATGATATGCGGAAGAGTTATTGTCATTGGAAACAGGATTATTGTTTTCATCTGCCAGGGTGTAATTTTCCTGAATCCATTTTTCAGATACTTCATTGCCCATAGTATTCTGGGTTGCTTCATTGTCCATAGCAGCTCCAGTTGAATCCAAAGAAGCAAAAGATGCATCTTCCGCCTCGTCTGCAATATAGCTGTGAATGTCAATTCCAAGGCTAATTAACAGTGTTTCTGCGTCAATTACAAAGTAGTCGCCAGTGGAAGCTTCTGTTTGTAAGACAGTTCCATTTACCGCCGTTTCACAGGGTACAATGGTATTGCCTTCATAACGGCAGATCATCAGACTGTCTATTCGGTCTGTTTCAGGAGTGCAGTCGAAACGAAGCTGTAAATCATTTCCGTCTGTGTAATCGGTATCAATATGTACCTGTCTGCCTACGACTGCCCTGTTATCATTCAATGCATGAATTGTGGTTTCTTCCAGTGCGGCATGTTCTTCAATGACGTCGGAAACGTTTCCCTGTAAAGATGGAACAGCGCTGTTCTCCTGGCTCAATGCGTTATCAGGTTCCAGTGTCTGAGGTATTTTCCGTTCTGCGTCCGGAGTAATTCCATCGCTGCATTTTTGTAATGGATTCAGCCCCAGGATGATTTCGTTGCCGTCAGTAATGCCATCATTGTCGGTATCTTTGTTCAGAGGATCTGTATGATATATTTCAACTTCCTCACAGTCTGAAAGTCCATCGTTGTCACTGTCAGCCTGCATTGGATTGGTTCCAAGCTCTACTTCCCTCAAATTGGATAAACCGTCTGAATCAGAATCGTCCTCGCCGTCATTAATCCCGTTTCCATCTGTATCTTTAAGAACAGGATCTGTTCCTGTTAAATAGGCTTCCTGATAATCCGTCAGTCCGTCGCCGTCAGTATCCTCTAAATTCGGATCTGTACCCAGCAGGCTTTCCAGTTCGGGTGATAGCACAGTTTTGTCTGCTGTCCAGTTGGCGTATAACGTAATATTACTGGTAATTGATGTATTGAAATCAAATTTTTGCCCGCTGTCTGCTGCTGTATACCAGCCATCGAATATGTATCCTCTTCGGATTGGATCGGATGGCTGCCGGGCTTGCGTATTTGCTTTTACAGACTGTGGTTCTACCGGGCTTCCGCCATTTGTGTCAAATGTAACAGTATAAAATAAGTTTGCATTATCAGAGCTGGCGGATGTTACGGTTGCTTTGCAGATGAGACGGTAGGTTTTCTTTGCTGTTTTAATTTTTACCTGAATGTCTGCAGTTCCCTCCGATTTAGCTTTCACTATACCGTTTTTATTTACGGTTGCAACTTTGGAATTGCCTGATTTCCAGGTATATTTTGCTTTTTTGGGTTTGTTTTTGACAGATAGTTTTATCGTTTTTCCAGATTCCAAAGAGAGTTTTGTTTTGGATAATTTAGGTTTTCTGACAGTAACTTTACAGGTCAGTTTCGTTGTTTTGGAATGGTTTTTGATGGACACAGTTATTTTTGCAGTTCCACTCTTTAACCCTTTTACCAGTCCTTTTTTTGATACGGAGGCAATATTCTTTTTGGCAGATTTATAAATAATCTGTGCATTGCCAGGTACATTTTTTACTTTGATTTTTGTGGTTGCGCCAACTGTAATGCTGGCGGATTTTTTTGCAAGCCGGGGCTTTGCAGCAGCTTCTGCTGTCATTTGTGTTGCAGGAAGTAATGATAAAATCATCAGAAGAGACAGCAGTATTGCAATAAATCCTGTACATTTCTTTTTCATAAATTCTCAAATCCTTTCTGTGTGTTTAAATGAATATCTGAAAACCCGGCAGTTCTGTATTGATATTGGTATGCGGTAAGTCGTTTGGCTGTGATCCGGGTTCACCTCGCTTTTTCACCGTAATATGGATTCTTTTACGCATAGGTATCAGTAGTTATCTTTTTTTGACGGTATTTGTTATTACACTTTCCCAATAGTAT
The DNA here is from genome assembly GCA_022794015.1 of Eubacterium sp. Classification (GTDB taxonomy): domain Bacteria; phylum Bacillota; class Clostridia; order Lachnospirales; family Lachnospiraceae; genus Roseburia_B. The sequence continues at coordinate 12,350 of JAAWDZ010000029.1, forward strand.
AATAAAAAAATTTGCTTATCTCAAAAAGATTTTGTGGATTATCAGACATTTGCATGTTAATACTATCATGATCATACAAATGTTGCAATCTAAAAAGTGTTTTCTGTTATTTTTGCGGTGCCGTCCGTATTGTCCGCCCAAAAATACGGGGCAGTGTTCTGGAACCGCAGGATTAAAGCTTTGGTACGCTGCAAATTATTTCTATTGAATTTTGACAGATTAAACAATCCATCTTGCAACTTTTCTGAAATATGGTATGATAATTAGTAATAGATATCAGTTATACAATATAAGAAAAAGGACAGGGGAGTATTATGAGAAAAATCTGGGAATATATTTCGGTGAGAGCAGAAAATGCACTGTCTATCAAGCAGGTTATGTCAGTGGCAATGTCAATGCTTGGCTTTTTTCATTTATGTCTGACGGTATTTTTTCTCTTTTTTAATATTTATCCTATGGTTCTGATTGATCTGTTCAGCGTTGCGCTGTATATTTTTTGCTTTGTTCAGATACAGAAAGACAAAAGCCTTTTGTTCCTATTCAATTTATCTTATATGCAGATTGTGCTTCATTCGGTGATTGCGGCTCTTTTGCTCGGAACGGACAGTGGTTTTTCACTTTATATGATTGCGATTCTGCCAATCGGCTATTATGCAGCCTACAATTTTAATATGAGAAAACAGGTAATCAATCCGATGTGCTATGTGATTATTGCCGGCGCGGCTTTTTGTTTCCTGCGGGCTGCCAGCAGTTATATGGGGCCGTATTATTTCTATGGTAATAAGATGGTTGACAGTGCGATTTATATGGTGAATTATTTCGTGGCCGTACTTTCGATTGTAATATTTATTACCACCCTGTTAAATCAGATTCGGATTTTAGAGAACCTGCGCGTGCAGCAAAATAAACAGTTGGAGAAGCTTTCGAAAACGGATGCATTAACCGGCCTTGCAAACAGGCGGAGCATAGAAGAACGCTATGCCCAGTCCGAGGCATTAAACGAGGGTTATTCCATAGTAATCGGTGATATTGACGACTTTAAGGCTGTAAATGACACTTATGGGCACAATGTGGGAGATACGGTGCTGCAGGCGGTGGCGGAAGTATTTAAGAGAACGGTGCGCAGCGAGGATATTGTCTGCCGCTGGGGCGGGGAGGAGTTTTTGATTTTTCTTCCCAAATGCATGGGGCATGATGCGGCGCATATTGCACATAGGATTTTGGAGAATGTGCGCATTACGGATATGGAGACATCGGAGCAGGCTGTTTTCCACATTACCATGACGCTCGGCGTAGCGACGGCAGTACCTGGAATGGAATTTGCGCAGGTAGTAAAAGAAGCCGACGACAGGCTTTATCACGGCAAGCAAAACGGAAAGAACCAGGTAGTATAAATGAAATACATAGAGCATGAATTTGTTAGCGTTGCAAAACGTGAGAATAATCCTAAAAGGAATTATCTAGTGGTGAACCGGCTGCAGGGAAAGCATGTTCCCGCAGCTCCGGAGATTGTGTTTGAAATGTTTGATGCACTTGCAGACAGGCTGCAGGCGGCTTGCAAAAAGGAGCGGCTGCTTTTGGTTGGCTTTGCAGAAACCGCAACGGCAATCGGAGCACGTCTGGCAGTACGTCTGGGTTCTTATTACATACAGACAACCAGGGAGCAGATACCGAATGCAGAGTATCTGCTCTTTTCGGAATCACACAGCCATGCTACCGAACAGAAGCTGGTAAAAGACGATGTTGAGAGGATTCTTCCAAAGGTGGATCGGGTTGTATTTGTAGAAGATGAAGTGACGACGGGCAACACCATTTTGAATATTATAAATATTCTGGAAAAAGAGTATCCGGACAAAATGCGGTTTACCGTTGCATCTGTTTTAAACGGAATGGATGCTGAGGCAAAGGGCAGATACCGCGAAAGGCAGATTGGTCTTTTTTATCTGTGTGAAACAAATCACAGGCAGTATGCTGCAATTGCAGAAGGTTATAACGGGGACGGGGAATATATTTCTATGGATACGTCCTGTGCTGTCCCATCTGCCGTGTACCGTCTGCACGGATATTTGAATTCCAGAAGGTGTGTACTGGGAGAAGCGTACAACAAGGCATGCGAAGCATTATGGGAGCAGATAAAGGCAGCAGTTCCACTGGATAAAAAGCAGTCTGTTTTGATCCTTGGAACGGAAGAATTTATGTATCCGGCTTTATGGATCGGGGCGTGTCTGGAAAAATGCGGCCATGCGGTAAAATGTCATGCAACAACCCGCAGTCCCATTGCCGTAAGCTGCGAAAGCGATTATCCGCTTTCCGTTCGGTATGAACTGGCAAGCTTTTATGAAGATGGCAGGAGAACCTTTATTTATGATTTGAAAAAATATGATAGTGTATGGATTTTGACCGATGCCATAAATCCGAAAGAGAATGGCGTCTGTTCTTTGATTCATGCCTTAGAAAGCTGCGGCAATGATGATATACGGCTGTTTTTCTGGGGAGATAATTGTGAGACGTAAAAGGATGACGTCAGATGAGAAAATTCCTGAAAACATTTTGAAACAGAATGGGAGGGGGGGAGATCATGAAAAGCTCATATAAACCGGAGGACGTGCACCTGCTTTTAAAAGATATTTCAGGTATGGTAAAGCCGCAGGACACCGAGGAACGGGAAAAGCTGATTCAGTCCGGAAAACATTACTGCGAAATGCTGCCTGTTGAATATATGCCGAGTCAGTTGTATATGGATGCCTATTACGATGCCCTGGATAAGTTTGCAGGGCCGACAGCCCGCGCAGTTGGCAGACTTGCAGATAAGGTTGTAAAACAGAGGAGAAAAGATACTGTTCTGGTTTCACTGGCAAGGGCGGGTATTCCAATCGGAATATTATTAAAGCATTATATTCTGCAAAAGTATGGAGTGGATATGCCGCATTATGCGCTGTCTATTATTCGGGGGCGCGGAATTGATCACAACGCCATGCAGTATCTTTTGGAACGCTTCGTGCCGGAGCAGCTTTTATTTGTAGACGGCTGGATTGGAAAAGGCGCGATTTTAAAAGAACTGCAAAAAGAAATTGCACATTACAAAGGAGTATCGGCAGAAATAGCAGTTCTTGCAGATCCGGCCAATGTGACGCAGCTTTGCGGTACGCATGAGGATATTTTAATACCAAGCGCCTGTTTAAACTGCACGGTTTCAGGACTTATCAGCAGGACGTTTCTGCGCAGTGATATAATCGGTAAAACCGATTTTCATGGGGCGGTATATTACGAAGAGCTGAAAGAAAAAGATTTGTCCTATGAATTTATTCATGCAATAGAAAGAGAGTTTTCCGCGGAAAATCTGGCAGAGGAAGAAGAGGCCAAAGGAAGCGGAGCCAGAGAAACGGCTGAAATTGCCAGACGGTTTGGAATAGACGATATGAATCTGGTGAAGCCTGGCATTGGTGAAACGACCAGGGTGCTGCTTCGGCGCGTACCATGGAAGATTCTCATAGATACCAACCACAGGAACGATCCGGCTTTATTTCATATCATAAAGCTTGCGGGAGAGAAGGACGTGCCTGTGGAAGAATATCCGTTAAACCATTACAGGGCCTGCGGTATCATAAAGAAAATGCCGGATGCATAGGACGTGTCATAATGTGCCGTAAATTTCAGAAAGATATATGATTTTTCTGGCCCAGTTCGTATGGGTTTTGTATTCATTCATACGTTTTTTCCGGATGCTTCCGGACACAAAAGATGATGCATCTGTCTCCCATCCCAGGATATTTCGGGCATCCTCCAAATCTTCCTGCGTCACAGCGTATGCCTGGCGTATAAAAGGAATCTGATTGGGATGAATAGCTGTTTTCCCGACAAAACCACACAGCCGGTCTTCTGTCAGTTCCTGCATAAGACCTTCCTGCCAGCCGCTGCCGCCGTAGTATTCCCAGACCGGCCCGGAGATCACATAATCCATGCCAAAAACCGTAATAATATCAGCAAAAATATTGGCGATTGGTAAAATCCGGTGAATGGATTCATTACAGCGCCTCCGAAAACCAAATAAATGGCACAGATCATTTCCGCCTACACGGATATTCAGAATATATTTCTCAATTTCCTGCAGACGTTCTTTCATTTCATATAAAACCCCGGCCCTTCTGTCCGGCATTACAATTGAGGCGCTCTCCATAATCGGCATTACATAGAATGTTTTATTTTCTGGATTGTTTATTTGCAAAACCATTTGAATATACTCGTCTATATTATGTAAATCCAGTTTTGGGATAATAAATCCGGATACAATGGCCTGCGCGCTTCCAAGGCGTTCCAGAAGATTTGACATCTGCGACGCTTTGCGGACGCGGATAAAAATTTCAGGCAAAAAAAATGTAAGGATTTTATGCGCCTTCCAAATCTGTTTCAAAGAACGGATCAAAATATCTTCCGCCTGCGCAACATGGCAGTCGCCAATGGTATCCTCCAGGCATAGTGCAAGAGAATACCCTGTCCCAAATCTTTCCTTCATAATAGAATCCACAACAGAAACACGGTTGGCCGGGCAGTATAAAAGCGGGCCTGTGCTATAATAAACAGCTGCATTTTTCATTGATAATCTCCTTGTTCAACATACTGTTTTCTATCATATCATATATTTCCAGATTTTACCATATGACCAATAATCCCAAAGATGACTTTGTGTAACAGTTCAGCCCAGGACTTTGTTACTGTTCACACGCCACTGTTCCGCGAGGTGTTTTTGCACATTTTGTGCGGAAATTCCGAATTTTTCAGCGCGAAATTGCATCTTTTTGCGATTTATGTGCATCGCGAATCGTGTTGCTGGTCGCGGAGTGAACAGTAACACGACTTTAAATGAGCCGGAGCTGTTACGCGAAAATACTTCACATTTCTGAATAAATGTGATATATTGGATAACATGGAAACGATAACTTATAAAATAGACAATCATGCGATCGATCAGAATATCATAAAGCAGGCGGCGTCTGTTATTCAGGCAGGCGGCCTGGTTGCATTTCCGACCGAAACAGTATACGGCCTTGGTGCGGATGCGCTGAATCCGGAGGCGTCCGGGAAGATATACGCTGCCAAAGGCAGGCCGTCGGACAATCCTTTGATCGTGCATATCTGTGATTTCGCAGATATGGCCCGCGTTGCGGCAGAAGTACCAAAGGAAGCGAAGAGGCTTGCAGATGCATTCTGGCCGGGCCCGTTGACGATGATTGTAGAAAAGAACGGAAACGTACCTTATGAAACAACGGGCGGGCTGGATACCGTAGCGGTCCGCATGCCGAATCATCCGGCGGCTCTGGCATTGATCCGGGAGAGCGGCTGTATGATTGCAGCGCCCAGCGCCAACACATCGGGCCGTCCGAGTCCGACGCTTGCAGCGCATGTGGCGGCGGATTTAAATGGAAAGATTCCTGTGATTCTGGACGGGGGAGAGGTTGGTATCGGGATTGAATCTACAATTGTAGATTTGACAGAACAAATACCGCTGATTTTAAGGCCCGGATATATTACGGAAGCTATGCTCTGTGAAGTAATTGGGCCGGTTCGGACGGATCCTGGCATTCTGGATGCGAACTCTGCCATGAGGCCCAAAGCGCCAGGTATGAAATACCGCCATTATGCGCCAGAGGCGGAACTGATTGTCGTAGATGGGGAAGAGAGAGCAGTAGTACAAAAGATCAATGCACTGGCTGAGAAAATGCAGGCGCAGGGGAAACGGGTCGGGGTTTTGGGAACAGATGAAACATCTGCGGCATATCGGGGAAATGTGTTTCGCAGTATGGGATCCCGCAGTGATGAGGGAGCAATAGCAAGGCATTTATATCGGGTTTTGAGGGAGTTTGACGAGGATCAGGTGGATATTATTTATTCGGAGAGCTTTGCCACGTCCAAAATGGGACAGGCTATTATGAATCGACTGCTTAAGGCGGCGGGACACCAGGTCCTTAAAGTTTAGATTGGACGGCAGAAGGCATTTAAGATGCTGTCAGATTAGAGCAGGGGGGATGCATAATTGTATAACAGGATAGTATTTGTAGCGGAAAGCGGCGACTGCAGGGAGCCGATGGCAGCCGCTATCTTGGAAGATATCGGTTTAAAGCAGCCAGTCGAGATTTTGGCCAGAGGACTTGTGGTATTATTTCCGGAACCGATGAATCAGAAAGCAGAGGCGGTCATGATCAGTAATGGGCTGCCTGTGGAAGGATATATGTCGAGTTCGCTTACGGAAGAGGATTTGGAAGGAGATACACTGGTGCTGACAATGGAAGAAAAACAGCGTCAGAAAGTGCTGGAAATGTTTGACGGGGCAGATCCGGCGCGTGTAAATGTACTGACAGAGTTTGTAGGAGACGAGCTTGAAATTGTAGATCCTTATGGAGGAACGTTACAGATGTACGGGCTCTGTTATGAAACTTTGCTTTCTTCCGTCAGAAAGCTGGCAAATATTTTAAACGAGGGGAGAACAGAAGATGTCAAAGGTGATAGTTATGGATCATCCTCTGATCCAGCATAAAATTGGATGGTTGCGAAGAATTGAAACGGGCTCAAAGGATTTTAGGACACTGGTGAGTGAAATTGCAATGCTGATGTGCTTTGAAGCAACCAGGAATTTAAAACTTACAGATGTAGAAATTGAAACGCCGATCTGTCATACCACCGTAAAAGAATTACGGGGCAAAAAGCTGGCAGTCATTCCTATTCTGCGTGCCGGACTTGGCATGGTAGACGGAATGCTGAACCTGATACCGGCAGCAAAGGTAGGCCATATCGGACTTTACCGCGATCCGGATACCAAAGAACCGGTAGAATATTACTGCAAGCTGCCGGAGGACTGTTCAGAGCGGGAGGCATTTGTAGTGGATCCAATGCTTGCAACAGGCGGTTCCGCAGCGGAAGCTATTCGGATGTTAAAAGACAAGGGTGTCAATAATATTCAATTTATGTGCATTATAGCAGCGCCGGAAGGTGTAAAGAGAATGCAGGAGGAACATCCGGATGTAGATATTTATATTGGTGCGTTGGATGATCGTCTGAATGAGAACTGTTATATTGTGCCGGGCCTGGGGGATGCGGGAGATCGCATATTCGGCACGAAGTAACAAAATTTTCAGAACATATTCAGTTTAAGGAGGAGAATGTTTTGGATGGCAAAAGACAGGATTATATCAGCTGGGACGAGTATTTTATGGGTGTGGCAATGTTGTCCGCCAAACGCTCAAAGGATCCGAACACACAAGTGGGAGCTTGTATTGTAAGCAAAGATAACAAGATTTTGTCGATGGGGTATAATGGCTTCCCGAAAGGATGTTCTGATGATGTATTTCCCTGGGGAAGGGAAGGGGAGCCGTTTGATAATAAGTATTTTTACAGCACCCATAGTGAATTGAATGCGATTTTAAATTATCGGGGAGGAAGTTTAGAGGGAGCTAAGATCTATGTCTCTTTATTTCCGTGTAATGAGTGTGCAAAAGCAATTATTCAGGCAGGTATCGAAACGATTGTGTATGACAGCGACAAATATGCGGACATGCCGGCAGTACAGGCATCGAAGCGTATGTTGGATGCCGCGGGGGTGCGTTATTACAAATATGAGCATACCGGACGGCATATTGAGCTGGTTCTGTAACGCAAAGGAGTAAGTCCCCATGAAATATAAAAAAAATGTTTTTCAGTCTTTTACCATGGTGATGCAGTTTGGGATTAACATGATTGTCCCGATTTTGATGTGTACGCTGTTTGGGGTATATATTGGCAGGAAGTTCGATATGATGATTATTGTGGTGCCTCTTTTTATTATGGGTGCACTGGCGGGATTCAGCAATATTTATCGAATGGCAAAGAAGATTTTTGAACAGGAAAGTGACAGGGATACGAAGCATGTTAAGAAGACTTAATAAAGTATTGCCGGAATTGATTGGGGCAATCCTGTTATATGGAATAATCGTATGGTTTGCCGGCATATGGTTTGTGGAGGATAAGTTTTTGTATTCTACCGGTGTATGGATTGGCGTCGGCCTGGCAGCAGGGATGGCAATTCATATGGCTGTCGTCATTGAGGATGCGGTCAGTATGGCCAGTAGCCAGGCAAAGCTGATTGCGATGTCGCTGCTGCGTTATGCCGTTGTGGTGCTGGTGTTTTCCTGCATCACCTATTTTCATTTGGGCGATCCGATTGCAGCCTTTATCGGGGTAATGGGATTAAAAATAGCTGCCTATCTACAGCCATTTTTTCATAAAGTAATTATGAAATTACTAAGAAGGGAGGAATGTTCCACAGAGAACCAGAATGTGCGGGAATAACACAATAACAGAGGAGGTGAGAATGTGAACAATGCAATTTTAATGGCTTCTGGTGCAGATATCGATATTATGGTCCATGGGCTGATTTCCTACGAATTGTTTGGGCAGACCTGTTGGATTACGACGACGCACGTATGTTTGCTGATTTTAATGATCGTTTTGATTGGTTTCTTTATTGCCGCCAATCGGAAAATCAAAAAAGCCAGTGAAGTGCCGGACGGGTTTCAGAATGTAATTGAATTAATTGTGGAAATGTTAGACAACATGGTCAAAGGTGTTATGGGTGTGAATTCTTCTAAATTTGCAAACTACATCAGTACCGTTTTCATTTTTATTTTGATGAGCAATATTTCCGGCATTATGGGACTGCGGCCGCCTACAGCGGACTATGGCGTGACGTTTGCGTTAGGTGTTATGACATTTTGTTTGATTCATTTCAACAAATTTAAACATCAGCATGTGTCTGGCGTGCTTAAGGGTCTGTGCGATCCATGGCCTATCTGGGCGCCGATTAATATCATCAGTGATTTTGCAGTGCCGATTTCCCTGTCGCTTCGTCTATTTGCGAACATTTTGTCAGGAACCATTATTATGGCGCTCGTCTATGGGCTGCTTGGCTGGATTGCAACCTTCTGGCCGTCCGTATTGCATGTGTATTTTGATTTGTTCTCCGGAGCAATTCAGACTTATGTATTCTGTATGTTGACCATGACATACATCAATCAGGCAATTGATTCAGAATAGTTAGTTTAATTTAATTTTATTTAGGAGGAATCTATTATGAATATTTCAGGAAATGATTTGATTTTAGCGTGTTCAGCAATTGGTGCAGGCCTTGCAGTTATCGCAGGTATCGGACCTGGTGTCGGGCAGGGTATTGCAGCAGGCTATGCGGCAAACGCAGTAGGGCGCAATCCGGGTGCAAAATCTGATATTACTTCTACGATGTTATTAGGACAGGCGGTAGCTGAGACAACAGGTCTTTATGGTTTGCTCGTAGCAATCCTCTTACTTTTCGTAAAACCATTGACATGGTAAACCCACGGGCATACCTTTATGCAGAGGGACGAAAATATGGAAAGGAGGGTGAACTTCTAAATTATGGACAGATTGTTTGGACTTGATATGCAGCTTTTGGTTGATGCAGTACAGTTTGGTGCGTCTGTGTTCGTATTGTTTCTTCTGGCGAGCTATCTTTTGTTTAACCCGGTTCGTAAGATGTTAAAAGACAGGCAGGAAGGCATTAAGAAGAATATCAATGATGCCCTTACCGACAAGGCAAGTGCTGCAAAACTCAAAGAGTTATACGAAGGGAAGCTGAAAAACATAGACAAAGAAGCAGAACAGATCTTAAGCGAAGCCCGTCAGAAGGCGCTTAAGAATGAAGCCAAGATAATAGATGAGGCCAAGGCGGAAGCCGTCCGCATCATTCGAAGGGCAAATGAGGAAGCTTTGCTTGAGAAGAAGCGTGCAGCGGATGAAGTTAAACAGGAGATGATTACCATTGCATCCCTGATGGCACAGAAGGCAGTTGCTGCTTCGATTAATACAAACATTCAGAATTCGCTCGTAGAAGAGACTTTGAAAGAAATGGGTGATTCGACATGGCTAAGCTAGTATCCAAAACATACGGTGATGCATTGTTTGAGATTGCGACGGAGACGGATCGCATGGATGAATTTTTTGAGGAAGCATGCGGTGTGCGAACTGTTTTAGAGGAAAATACGCAGATTTCCAAATTGATGAGTCATCCGAAAATTGTAAAAGAAGAAAAAATTCAAATCATAGAAAACATATTTAAAGGAAAGATATCTGATGAAATGGTAGGGCTTATGCGCATGATTGTAGATAAGGGCCATTTCGCAGAATTTCGTTCTGTGCTGGATTATTTTATCACGGAAGTGAAGGAATCCCAAAATATTGGTACGGCTTACGTCACTTCGGCAATTGAGCTGTCGGATTCCCAGAAAAAGCAGATTGTGGCAAGACTTATCCAGACGACAAAATATGTGGAATTTGAAATGCACTATGAGGTAGACGCCGCGTTGATTGGCGGCATGGTGATTCGGATTAAGGATCGGGTCGTAGACAGCAGTATCCGGACAAAGATCTACGATTTATCCAGAGAATTATCCAAAATTCAGTTGAAAGTAGGTGAATGCGCTCCATGAATTTAAGACCGGAAGAAATCAGTTCTGTGATCAAAGAGCAGATCAAACGATATGCGGCGCAGCTTGAGGTAGCGGATGTGGGGACTGTCATTCAGGTGGCAGACGGTATTGCCCGTATCCACGGCTTAGAGAATGCAATGCAGGGCGAACTTCTTGAATTCCCCGGAGAGGTTTATGGAATGGTATTGAACTTGGAGGAAGATAATGTTGGCGCCGTATTATTGGGCGACAGCAAGAGTATCAATGAGGGAGATACCGTTAAGACGACCGGGCGAGTGGTAGAGGTTCCGGTTGGCGATGCAATGTCAGGACGTGTAGTCAATGCATTGGGCCAGCCAATAGATGGGAAAGGGCCAATTGAGACAGATAAGTTCCGTCAGATTGAACGTGTGGCAAGCGGCGTTATTTCCAGGAAGTCTGTAGACACTCCTTTGCAGACAGGTATCAAGGCCATCGACGCCATGATTCCGATTGGGCGCGGGCAGCGCGAACTTATTATCGGCGACAAGCAGACAGGTAAGACGGCAATCGCAATTGATACCATTATTAACCAGAAGGGCAAAAATGTAAAATGTATTTATGTGGCAATCGGCCAGAAAGCTTCGACCGTTGCTTCTATTGTAAAGACATTGGAAGAGTTTGGGGCGATGTCCTATACGACGGTTGTAGCCTCCACGGCAAGCGAACTGGCTCCATTACAGTATATTGCGCCATATTCCGGCTGTGCCATTGGCGAAGAGTGGATGGAGAACGGACAGGACGTGTTGGTCGTTTATGACGACTTAAGCAAGCATGCAACCGCATACCGTACCCTCTCCTTACTGCTTAGAAGGCCACCAGGCCGTGAGGCATACCCAGGCGACGTTTTTTACCTGCATTCTAGGCTCTTAGAGCGTGCGGCGAAGTTAAACGATAAGCTGGGCGGCGGTTCTTTAACAGCGCTTCCAATCATCGAAACGCAGGCAGGCGACGTTTCCGCGTATATTCCGACAAACGTTATTTCGATTACTGACGGCCAGATTTATCTGGAGACGGATATGTTTAACGCCGGCTTCCGTCCGGCAATTAACGCCGGTCTGTCCGTATCCCGTGTAGGCGGCGCGGCGCAGATTAAGGCGATTAAGAAGATTGCAGCCCCGATCCGTGTGGAGTTAGCGCAGTTCCGTGAGCTGGCGGCATTCTCCCAGTTTGGTTCGGAGCTTGACGACGATACCAAAGAGAAGCTGGCGCAGGGCGAACGTATCCGCGAAATCTTAAAACAGCCGCAGTATCAGCCGATGCCGGTTGAGAACCAGGTTGTTATCATTTACGCGGCGACCAAGAAATACCTGATTGACATTCCGGTAGAGGATATCTTACGTTTCCAGACGGAATTGTTTGACTATATTGACACGAAGTATCCGGAAATCTTAGAATCCATCCGTTCCACCAAAGAACTGACGGGGGATAATGAGAAAGCGCTCGTGAAAGCGATTGAAGAGTGTAAGGCATCCTTCCAGTAAAGGCGGTGAAATCATATGGCGTCCATGAGGGACATTAAGCGAAGAAGAAGCAGCATACAGAGTACGCAGCAAATCACGAAAGCCATGAAGCTTGTTTCCACCGTTAAACTGCAGAAAGCCAAAAACCATGCGGAGGAGACGAACCCGTATTTTAACGCGATGTACAAAACCGTATCATCCATGTTAAAACGTTCCGGTACGATTTCGCATCCGTTTTTAAAGCCGACTGGTTCTGACAAAAAAGCGGTTGTGGTCATTACCTCAAACCGCGGCCTTGCGGGCGGCTACAATTCCAATGTCGTCAAGCTGGTGACCGAAAGCGGCTTTAAGAAAGAGGATGTTGTGATTTACGCAATCGGAAATAAAGGCCGGGAAGCTTTAGAACGCAGGGGCTATCAGATTGCGTCCGACGATTCGGGTATAATCGAAGCTCCGGTTTACGAAGACGCAGCAGAAGTTTGCGGCAAGGTGCTTACCGCATATAAAAACGAAGAAATCGGGGAAATCTATCTGGCTTATACTCATTTTAAGAATACGGTAAGCCACGAACCGACACTGATGAAGCTGCTCCCGGTCGAGCTTAGCGGCGACGGGGACAAAGAGGATTCCAATATCCTGATGAATTATGAGCCAAACGACGAAGAAGCGCTTGACATGATTATCCCGAAATATATCACAAGCTTATTCTACGGCGCATTGGTAGAAGCGGTTGCCAGCGAAAACGGCGCCAGAATGCAGGCCATGGATTCCGCGACAAGCAATGCAGAAGAAATGATTAGTGATTTGTCACTGAAATATAACCGTGCCCGTCAGGGTTCAATTACACAGGAATTAACAGAAATTATTGCAGGTGCATCGGCAATTTCCTAATTACTGCCGAATGGTATAAAGGGATGCCCGGAGGGTATTTCCAAATTACTGCCGTATGCATAAAACATTAAGGAGTGATAGAAAAAGATGGCAAAAAAGAATATAGGTAAAATCACTCAGATTATTGGCGCCGTTCTGGACGTAAAGTTCACGGAAGGCAGCCTGCCGGAGATCAACGACGCAATCAGTATTACCATGAAAGACGGTAAAAATCTGGTTGTGGAAGTATCTCAGCATCTGGGTGACGATACGGTCAGATGTATTGCCATGGGTTCTACCGACGGACTTGTCCGCGGCATGGATGCGGAAGCTACGGGCGCGCCCATAAGCGTTCCGGTCGGCGAAAACACTTTAGGGCGTATGTTCAACGTCTTAGGCCAGCCGATTGACGAGGTTGCCGCGCCCAAAAAGGTAGAATACTGGCCAATCCACAGAAAAGCGCCTTCCTTTGAAGAGCAGGCGACATCCCAGGAAATGCTGGAAACCGGGATTAAAGTCGTAGATTTGCTCTGCCCGTATCAAAAGGGTGGAAAAATCGGGCTGTTCGGCGGTGCAGGTGTAGGTAAAACCGTATTGATTCAGGAATTAATCCACAACATCGCCACAGAGCACGGCGGCTATTCCGTATTTACCGGTGTAGGCGAGCGTACCCGTGAAGGGAACGACCTCTACTACGAAATGAAGGAATCCGGCGTTATCGACAAGACGACGATGGTATTTGGCCAGATGAACGAGCCGCCCGGAGCGAGGATGCGCGTAGGCTTAACGGGGCTTACCATGGCAGAATATTTCCGTGACAGGGGCGGAAAAGACGTGCTGTTATTCATCGACAATATTTTCCGTTTCACACAGGCAGGTTCGGAAGTTTCCGCCCTCTTAGGGCGTATGCCTTCCGCCGTAGGCTACCAGCCGACGCTGCAGACGGAAATGGGCGCCCTGCAGGAGCGTATCACGTCCACAAAGAGCGGTTCCATTACATCCGTTCAGGCAGTTTATGTGCCGGCCGACGACTTAACTGACCCGGCTCCGGCGACAACGTTTGCGCATCTCGACGCGACGACCGTACTGGAACGTTCTATTGTGGAGCTTGGCATTTACCCGGCGGTAGATCCGCTCGGTTCGACTTCCCGTATCTTAGACCCGCGTATCGTAGGGCAGGAGCACTTTGATGTAGCCCGCGGCGTACAGGAGATTCTGCAGAAATATAAAGAGCTGCAGGATATTATCGCAATCCTTGGTATGGACGAATTGTCTGAGGACGACAAGCTGGTTGTAAACCGTGCCAGAAAGGTACAGCGTTTCCTGTCGCAGCCATTCTCCGTAGCGACGCAGTTTACCGGCATGGATGGAAAGTACGTCCCGATTGCGGAAACCGTACGCGGATTTAAGGAAATCCTTGAAGGTAAGTTAGATGATGTGCCGGAAGGCCATTTCTTAAATGCAGGAACCATTGATGAAGTACGCGCCCGTATGAAGTAAGGGGTGATGGTATGGCAGAAAATGAAAAAATGTTTCCTGTAAAGATTATTACGCCAGATCGGATTTTTTATACCGGAGAAGCGGACATGATTGAGTTTGCGACTTCCTCAGGGCAGATCGGCGTTTATAAAAATCATATTCCATTGACAACCGTACTCTCACCGGGAGCGGTTATCATTCATGAGGCAGGCGGTGAGAAGATTGCTGCCGTACATGCAGGCTTTGCGGAGGTGCTGTCAGATTCGGTGACACTTCTGGCTGAAATAGCGGAGTGGCCCGATGAAATAGATACCGCACGCGCCGAGGCTGCAAAGCAGAGAGCGGAGGATCGTTTGCAGGCGAAGGCTGCGGATGTAGATCTGGCACGCGCAGAATTTGCACTGCGCAAAGCTCTGGTAAGAATTGATGTTAAGGGAATGTAAAGTTTCTGAATCACACAGAATGAAACTTCATAAAGATAATTAATGTTCAGGGTTAACTGACCAATATATCAGTACCCAACATTAAGAATACCCGGCCGTTTTATATGTATGGCCGGGTATTTTTTATATATCTGTCGGGGTATGTATCTGAATGGTATCAATTGCGTATTTTGCTGGTCATGTCTAAAAAATGGTGTATGTTTACTAATTTATTTACTAGATTTTACATATAAAAAGGGATATTATACCAATAAAGTCGTTCAGATCAGCTTTGGCGCCAGGCTGATTTTGGACGGATTGTGAAGAAGAAAGGAAGGAAAAGTTATGAAGGCAAAACAATTATTGGCTGCTGTACTGGCATTTGGAGTGACTGCGACAGGAATCCCAATGTCTGCCTCCACAGTAAATGTGCAGGCGAGAACCGGCGACAGCGATGTGTTTAAGGGGGAAGAATGGTTTGACCAAAATGGTAAGTTCCGGACAAACAGAGAAGATGCGCATGCAAGTTTTGTAGGGTTTGACAATGCAATGAGTGTAAAAGACCCGGCAGTAAGAAAGAATCATGAAGCATCTCCTTACTATCAGAACTTGAATGGGGATTGGAAATTTGAATGGGCAGCGTCTCCCTTTGAACGGAATACGGAATTTTATAACGATACATATGATGTAAGCGGCTGGGATACAATCAAAGTTCCTTCAAACTGGCAGACAGAAGGGTATGATTCACCCAAATACACGGACACAAGGCTTCCGTGGGAAGGCGTAGAAGATCCCAGAGCGAATTATGGCCTTCCGGAAGATAGTCCAAGGGGTATTTCACCAACAATTTATAATCCGGTAGGGTCTTATAAGAGAACGTTTCAGACACCGGCTGACTGGGATGGAAAAGAAGTATTCGTATCTTTTCAGGGCGTGGAATCTGCGTTTTACGTATGGATCAATGGAGAAGAGGTTGGATACAGTGAGGACAGTTACACACCGGCAGAGTTTGATATCAGCGAATATTTAAATCCTGCGGGAGAGGATAATACGATTTCTGTACAGGTATACCGCTGGTCAGACGGCAGTTATCTGGAAGATCAGGATTTTATCCGTATGAGCGGTATTTTCAGAGATGTATTTTTATTTGCAAAGAACAAGGAAGCTTCCCTGTTTGATTTTGCATATACAACAGATCTGGACAGTGAATATAAAGACGCCGTATTTAATTTTGAAGTGAAATTAAGAGGCTATGATACAGATACAGTTCCATCCGGATATACGGTGGAAACCGTATTGTATGATGATGCAGGAGCAGAAGTATTCAAAAAAGAAATACCGGCTTCTGAACTTGTGTTTGGGGCGCCGGAACAGAGCAAACCTGAACCAAACGAGATTTCTAATTTTGAGGACGGCAAAGGAATTCACTCTGAGGCGGTGGCAAGTTATACAAAGGAAGTAAAAGCGCCGAAACTCTGGTCAGCAGAAAAGCCAAATCTCTATGAGCTGACAATTGCATTAAAAGATGCAGAGGGAAATCTGGTAGAAGCTGCAGGTACGCATGTTGGTTTCAGAGAAATTGAAATTGTCAGAAAAGGGACAAGATTTTCACAGATTCTTGTAAACGGCGCGCCGATTATGATCAAAGGTGTTAACCGGCACGAAACAAATCTGGAAGGCGGCCGTGCAATCACAGAAGAAAGCATGATACAGGATATCAAGTTAATGAAGCAGTATAATATCAATGCTGTTCGTAACTCCCATTATCCGAACGATGCAAAATGGTATAATCTGTGTGATGAATATGGGTTATACATGATTGATGAAGCAAATATTGAATCCCATGGATTAAATGATTATATACCTCAGAGCGATCTTGAGTGGATTGCAGCCTGCAGAGACAGAATGAGGACCACGATTGAACGGAGCAAAAACCATGTAAGCATTATGTCATGGTCATTGGGTAATGAATCCTATAATGGAGATACCTGGTCAAACATCGGAGCGCTTTGTAAAGAGCTGGATTCGACAAGGTTTGTACATTATGAAGGCATGAGAGATATTCCTGAAGTAGACGTATGGTCCAGAATGTACCGTCGTGTAAACCAGAATGGTATCAACTATCATGTTACGCAGGATCCGCTGAATTACTGGGGCGGATATGGCACCAAGCCTTCCTTCCAGTGTGAATATGCACATGCTATGGGAAATGGTATTGGAAATCTGGATGAATATTGGGAAGTATATGAAAGATGGGATAACCTTCAGGGCGGCTTTATCTGGGACTGGGTGGATCAGAGCCTTAGCTGGGACACACCGACAGATAAAATCCTGAAAGAAGAAGGAAAGAATAATATTGAAGTTACATTAAGAGGCGAGCTGGCGGCAGAAGGCAAAGAAGGCAAGAGTATGGACGGATATGCACAGGTTTACAATGATAAATCTTTGCATCTGTCAGGGAATCAGGCATTTACATTAGAAGCATGGGTAAAACCGGAAGGCATTAAAGCCGGAAGGTCAAATGATGGTTCCGGACAGTTAACGCCGGCTGATTATAATCAGACAATGCCTATTATTACAAAAGGCAATGACGAATGGTGCAATTCAGAATCTTATGGTTTAAGGAGACTGGTAGACGGTGATAACGACGTACTGGAATTTTATATTCGCGGCGGTGAATATGATGATGACTGGGGCGTTTATGACAAAGCTGCAGCACAGTTTGCAACACCGGAAGATTGGGCGGATCAGTGGCATCACATTGCAGGTACTTATGACGGCACAAACTTAAAACTGTATCTGGATGGAAAAGAAGTAGCGTCTGTGGCAAGTGAGTTTGGTATGGTTTCCGGACCAAACCAGGTAGGAATTGGCGCTGACCTGACATATGATGCGCAGAATCCGAATGTACCGGATACATTTAAAGGGTTAATTGATAATGTCAGAATTTATGACAAGGCGTTGACCCTGGCTGAATTAAATAATACGGCAAGAAAATCAGATGACAATACGTTATTATGGTTAGACTTTAATGAAACAACAGATAAGAACTATGATCAGGATAAATACTTTAGCTTCGGCGGGGACTGGCAGGATATTCCGGAAGGAAATCCAAATAACAAAAACTTCTGTTCCAATGGACTTGTATCAGCAGACAGGACTGTTCAGCCGGAATTAGAGCAGGTAAAATATATTTATCAGTATGTAGGAATCGAAGATGCAGATATTTTAAACGGTGAAGTAAGTATTTCCAATAAATATTTATTTACAAACCTGAATGAGTTTGATGCATCCTGGGAACTGGTTGAAGATGCAGAAGTGATCCAAAGCGGAAAATTCACTGCGGAAGATATTACAGTCAGCCCTGTAAAAGATGCACAGCCGAATGGATACGGCGTAAAGAACTACGTTAAGAAAACGATTAAGGTGCCGTTTACAACACCAGAGTTAAAAGCAGGGGCGGAGTATTTTGTAAATATCAGCTTCAGATTAAAGGAAGATACATCCTGGGCAAAAGCAGGGCATGAAGTAGCACATGGCCAGATTGCAGTACCATATGATGTGCCGGAAGTTGAAACTGTAAAAGCGGACAGTATTCCGGATTTGGATGTAAAAGAAGATGACGCTACCGCAACAATCACGGGGAAAGATTTTGAAATTAAATTTGATAAAGCAGCAGGGACAATCCAGGATTATACATTCCAGGGTAAGAAATTACTGGAAAGCGGCCCACGGCCGGATTTCTGGAGAGCGCCTACAGACAGCGACCTTGGTTTCTATTCTGCAGCAAGGTATGATACCTGGAGATATGCAGGAGAAGACAAAGAAGTAGTTAATGTAAGCTTAAAGAAGGTTGGCAGCAATATAGCAGAGATCACAGTGGAATCAAAGCTGCCTACGGACAGTGAATCTGCTTATCGCCAGAAATTTGTCGTATACGGAACTGGTGATGTAAAAGTAACAAGTACATTAAAACCGGGAGCAGGACTTCCAGAGATTCCGGTAGTTGGAAACAGCCTGATACTTCCAGAAGAGTTTTCAAATGTAACCTGGTATGGAAAAGGACCGGATGAAAACTACATTGACAGACAGTCGGGATATGAAATCGGCGTATATCAGAAGACAGTAGATGATTTCTTTGTTGATTACATCAAACCACAGGAAACAGGAAACCGGACAGATACACGTTGGGTAAGTATGACAAACGATGCAGGTACAGGTCTTCTGGTAAAGACGGAAACACCGATTGAATTCAGTGCACTGTATTATACGGCAGAAGAAATGACAAATGTGATGCATTCTTATCAGCTGGGAAGTAAAGATGATATTACGCTGCGCCTGAATCAGCGCCAGATGGGTGTTGGCGGCGACCAGTCCTGGGGAGCAATGCCATTTGTGAAATATCAGAATCCGTCAAACCGTGTATATGAATACAGTTTCACGCTGAAACCGGTAACTACTGCAGATCCGAAGGCATCCATGCAGGAATATAAAGTGATAATGCCGGGCAAAGCAGAAGCAGACAAAGAATTAGCAGATGCAAAAGAAGCTGTAAATCAGGCTTTGAAAGCAGCAAAAGCTATCTATGAAGACGGACAGTTGAATTACAGCAATGAATCCTGGAAAACGTTTACAGATGCATATGAAGCAGCAGACGCAGTATCTGAATATGAAAGTGCACAGGATCTGACAGTATTGGCAGAAGCTCTGACAAAAGCACAGGCAGGTCTGGTGGATCTGTTGACAGAAGCAGACGAGAATTTGAAAGATGCCGAAGAGGAGAAGAAAAAGGCAGAGGAAGCTTTAGAATCGGCAAAGAAAGAATTAGAAGCTGCAAAAGATGCTGCGGATAAAGAACTGGCGGATGCGAAAGCAAAAGCAGAAATAGCTTTGAAAGAAGCGACAGACGCGCTGAAAAAGGCTCAGTCTGAATATGAAGCGCTGAAAGCCCAGGCATCTCAGGTATCCCAGGTTTCAGTAGGCAGGGTAAATCTGAAAAAGCCTGTCAGCAGAAAGAAAAAACAGATAAAAGTTTCCTGGAAAGCAGAAGCAGGAGCAGCAGGTTATGAAGTACAGTATGCGTTAAAGAAAAATATGAAGAATGCTGTGACCAAAACTGTAAAGGGAACAAAAACAAGTCTTTACGTAAAGAAATTAAAGAGCAAAAAGAAATATTATGTACGGGTACGTGCATATAAGAAAGTTGGTAGCATGACAATTTACGGAGCTTACAGTAGTGTTGGCAACGTAAAAGTCAAATAGATATTGTTTCTCATAATTCCTTCGACATAGGGACAGTCGGAAAATGTCCCTGGACAGGGACAGGTGTGACAGTCAGTGGCACCTGTCCCTATATTTTTGTTTTATTAAATGACAGTACCGCAAATCTGCGGTGCAAAACCGTGCGTCCCTTTGTCCTCTGAGGTTAAAGCTGCAGAATGAGCGGTTACTATATTTGAATTGACAACTGTCTTGTCAGTTATAGAAAACTGTGTTATAATGCCAAAGACAACAATTTTGGTAAAATACCAGAGAGCAGAGAGGGCAGCAAAAGCACATACTCTGTCAGGAGGATAATATGGATAATTACGAAAAGATTTGCAGGCTAAAAAAAGAAAAAGACGTTGTAATTTTAGCACATTACTATGTAGACGGTGCAGTACAGGAAGCCGCGGATTTTGTAGGCGATTCCTATGCTCTGGCAAAGAGGGCTGCAGAAGTTTCACAGCAGAATATTCTTTTTGCAGGGGTATCCTTTATGGGAGAGAGCGCGAAGCTTTTAAATCCGGATAAGCATGTGTATATGGTGGACCCTTGCGCCGGATGCAAGATGGCGGATATGGCGGATGCAGATAAGATACAGAGCATGAAGGAAAAATATCCGCAGGCAGCCGTAGTCTGTTATGTCAATTCCACGGCGGCGGTAAAGGCGGTTTCGGATGTTTGTGTGACCTCTTCGAACGCCGTACGCGTCGTACAAAAGCTGCCGGAAAAACAGATTTATTTCGTGCCGGACGCACACCTGGCGCAGTTTGTGGCACAGGAAGTGCCAGAGAAGGATTTTATATTCCACGACGGGTACTGTCCGACGCATCAGAAGCTCCGGAAAGAGGATGTGCTCCGTGCAAAACAAAAGCATCCAAAAGCGCTTATGCTTTCTCATCCGGAATGTAAGCAAGAGGTGCTGGCGTTGTCTGATTTTGTGGGAAGTACGGCAGATATTATCCGGTTTGCAGGAGAGCATGCGGCAGAGGAATATCTGATTGCAACAGAAACAGGAGTATTTTATCAGCTGCAAAAGGAAAATCCGAACAGGCATTTTTATCCGGTCACAGCAGAACAGGTCTGTCCGGATATGAAACGGGTCACACTGGAAAAGACCTTGTCGGTATTGGAGCATTTGGAAGAACAGGAAGAAATTGTGATAAGTAATGCACTAATGGAGCAGGCGAAGCTGCCGCTTGAGCGGATGCTTGCACTTGCAAAATAAAGCGGTGGATGAGATGAAAACAGATGTATTAATCGCGGGCTGCGGCTGCGCAGGGTTGTATTGCGCCCTGCAGCTTCCCGAAAAAATGCGGATTTTGCTCCTTGCAAAAGGAGATGTAACGCAAAGCGATTCGTTTTTGGCGCAGGGCGGTATCTGCATGTTAAGAGACGAGTCGGATTATGAGGGCTATTTTGAGGATACCATGCGGGCAGGGCATTATGAGAATAACCCGGCTTCGGTAGAGATTATGATCCGATCGTCGCAGAATACGATAAAAGATTTGCTGGATTACGGAGTAAGATTTCACCGTGAAGCGGATGGCAGCCTCAGTTTTACAAGAGAAGGCGGTCATTCGGCCAAGCGTATTTTATTCCACGAGGATATTACCGGAAAAGAAATAACGGAAAAGCTTCTCGAACAGGCAAAAAAGCGGAAGAATATTACAATTCTGGAATATTGTACAATGATAGATATTGTGTGTAATGAGAATTCGTGCTGCGGTGCGGTGGTACGTGACAGTATGGGGAAACTCTCTGTAATTTATGCCAGGGATACTGTGTTAGCATGCGGCGGCATAGGGGGACTGTACCGTCATTCGACCAACTACAGACAGCTGACCGGGGACGGGGTAGCAATTGCACTGTCTCATGGGATTGCCGTAGAACACATCAATTATGTGCAGATACACCCGACGACACTCTACTGCGAACAGGCAGACGAGAGAAGCTTTTTGATTTCCGAATCAGTACGCGGCGAAGGGGCAGTTCTTTATAATGTAAAGAAAGAACGTTTTGTAGACGAGCTGCTTCCGCGGGATGTTCTGACCAGGAAAATCCATGAACAGATGGAAAAAGACAAAATGCCGTTTGTCTGGCTTTCCATGGAACATATTCCAAAGCAGGAAATTGAGGAGCACTTCCCGAATATTGTCAGGCACTGTCAAAAGAAGGGTTTTGACGTATTTCATGAGTGCATACCGGTCGTTCCGGCGCAGCATTATTTTATGGGCGGAGTACAGGCGGATTTGTCCGGCCATACTTCTATGGATCGGCTTTATGCGGTAGGGGAAACCGCCTGCAACGGCGTACATGGAAAAAACCGCCTGGCCAGCAATTCCCTGCTGGAAAGCCTGGTGTTTGCAAAACGGGCGGCAAAGGCAATTGCAGAAAGTCCTGCCAAAGCAGAACGGGTGATCGTATATCCGGATTTGGAAAGTTATCAAAATGAGGCGGCTTTGGCCGCAAATTATAAGAAAAAAGTACTAAATGAGATTGCGAGGTTGAATAAAGAATGTTCGATGAAGTCACAATGAGATTAAACGCAGACCCGCTTATTCTGAGCGCGTTAAAAGAAGATATTACCAGTGAAGATGTAACAACAAATGCAGTCATGCGCACAGCATGTCCGGGAGAAGTTGATTTGATCTGCAAGGAGGACGGGATTATCTGCGGTCTTTCGGTATTTGCAAGGGTATTTACGCTTTTGGATGAAAAAACAGAGATTACTTTTCTGGTCAAAGACGGTGATGCTGTCAAAGTGGGAGAGCTGATGGCAAAGGTAAAGGGAGATATCCGGATACTGCTGTCCGGAGAGCGTACCGCCTTAAATTATCTGCAGCGAATGAGCGGAATTGCTACGTATACCAATTCCATTGCAAAATTGTTAGAGGGTACGGGTATCCGGTTATTAGATACCAGGAAAACAAGCCCGAACAACCGCATTTTTGAAAAATACGCGGTGCGGGTTGGCGGCGGACACAACCACCGCTACAATCTTACCGATGGCGTACTGCTCAAAGACAACCATATTGGAGCTGCGGGCGGTGTCAGTCAGGCAATTCAGATGGCAAAAGAATATGCGCCGTTCGTCCGTAAAATTGAAGTAGAAGTAGAAACACTTGATATGGTAAAAGAGGCGATAGAGGCGAAAGCAGATATTATTATGCTCGACAATATGACGCCGGATGTGATGGCACAGGCCATTGAACTGATTGATGGACGTGCCGAAATTGAAATTTCCGGAAATGTGACAAGGGAAAATATTGAGCGCATTAAGGGACTTGGCGTAGATTATGTTTCCAGCGGCGCACTCACACATTCCGCACCAATTATGGATATTTCGTTGAAAAATTTACATGCGGTTTCATAAAAAATTTAAGTTTCTAAAGGGCTCTGGAACAAAAAGGAA
The DNA here is from genome assembly GCA_022794015.1 of Eubacterium sp. Classification (GTDB taxonomy): domain Bacteria; phylum Bacillota; class Clostridia; order Lachnospirales; family Lachnospiraceae; genus Roseburia_B. The sequence goes on from JAAWDZ010000029.1 coordinate 35,769, forward strand.
GGGTGAATATGAGCGGAGAAGAACGAAGAGAAAAGATGCTTGCGATACTGCTTGCGGCCAGTCAGCCGATTTCGGGGACTTCGCTTGCAAAACAGCTTGGCGTCAGCCGTCAGGTTGTTGTCCAGGATATTGCGCTGCTTCGTGCAAAAAAACAGGATATTGTCAGCACATACCGGGGATATCTGATCAGAAATTCTCCGCTCTGCCAGAGAATTTTTAAGGTACACCATTCAGACGAGGAAATTGAAGCAGAATTAAACCTGTTTGTAGATTTTGGCGGAAAGGTGGAAGATGTCTTTATTTATCACAGGATTTATGATGTCATTCGCGTGGAAATGGGATTAAAATCGCGGCGTGATGTGCAGAGGTATCTTGACAGGCTGAAAAGCGGCGTATCCAAATCCCTGAAAAATATCACAGACGGTTACCATTATCATACGATTACCGCAGAAACAGAAGAAATATTGGATCAAATTCAGCAGGAGCTTCAAAAGCACGGTTTTTTAGCAGAGCTCAGGGATTATGAGCCGGTAGATTTCTGGAAAAAGCTGCCGCAGGAAGAATAGATAAATGCGCTTCCTGCGGCAGTTCTTTTAAGGCGTTTCGGCTGTTTTATCGGGGGCACACAGAGTCAGATTGCCGTTAGAATTGTAGCAGACCTGCATCGTTTCATCGAAAATCCCGGCAATTTTGCCCTGATAGATCAGTTCCTTTTCCATATTGTACCGGAAGAAATGTGTGCAGCTTGCATCCGGTTTTTGCGGGTTCTGGTCTGTAACGGCAATTTCAATATACGGATCTCTGGGATCTACATCCATCAGATAATAAGCGTTTGTCAGGGGATCACGCATATACAGATTTTCAAATTCTCCTGAAAAATCCGTACCGTTAATGATTAGTGTGGGTCGTGGATTGGAGAAATTCTCATCCATGGCAACGGAATAACAGATTTCATCTGTCGTACCGTTGCTGTTTAAATCGTGCTGAAGGGAAATGCCGGGAAAAATTTTCTGAATGTAATTGCCCTCGTAGACGTATTCCTCCTTAAATCCATGCAGTTTTTCATAAGGGATATTAAACTCAAAGACTCCGGCTGCATACGGACCCAGCACATAAGGGTTGCTGATAAAGGACAGTCCGCTGCGGTCGAGATACCAGCAGTGTGAGTCGATCAAAAAGGTTTCTTCCATGCTGGCGGCAATGTTTTTATCAATATAAATCTCATAAGCCGGAAGGGATGCCTGTGCCTCCAGTTCGTTTTGCAGCAACTGGAAGAAGGCGGCATTGTCGTTGCACAGTCCGCCCAGAAAGAGACGCTTTCCGGTTGTGGTATCAAAGGTCATGCCATAGCTCCAGTAATTGTCGTGCGCTCCTCCGGTATAATCTGTTTGTGTAAACATAATCGACAGAATTTTATCATCACAACGCTTCAACTGATAGGAAAAATCTGCGGTATACGGGTCCGGTGCAGAACCGTTAGTTTCCAGAAAAACCGCGCGGTTTTCTTCCGCATATCCGACATTTTCTTTTTCAAAGGTCCAGAAGGTATTAAGTTCCTGCGAGATGGAATCGTTTATCTTTTGTGCAGCCTCCGGTTTATTTTCAATGGACACTTTAGGATGGCAGGAAGAAACGGTCAGCACACAGACCGAAGGGTCGTCTTTTGCATAAAAGGAAGAGGAATCTGCCTGATCCGTGATGGTGATGCCAGAGGAAGTATGAAACGTCTCCAGGTCTTTGTCTGTTTGTGACTGCACCTCATTCCCGGCAATAGATTCGGTTTCCGTTTCGGCTAAAAAGGCGGCGGATTCGTTGCTGTTTACCGGAAGCGAAGGCTTTGCGGCAGAGCAGCCGGTCAGGCAAAGGCTTAGGGCAAGCAGATGGGAGAAATAGTATTTTTGCATAAGAAGACTCCTTTCCTGAATTGGTATTATATGTATCATAACGCGGGGGAATTGAGATTGCAATGAAAAAATAATATTGCGAAGTCCGCCAATCCATTGTAAATACGGTAAAAACCTGACGAAATGAATGGATTTGGCAGATTTTTTGCTTTTAAAAGGAGTCGCAAAAATGTATAAAATGCACCGTTCAGATGCCCTTTTTTCTTTTTCCTGAATTGTTATGCAGCTTTTGCGTAATTTCCTGCATCGTTTTTTTGTCCAGCGCATAATACCGCATGGAAATCAGTGAACAAATCCATCCCAGAATTGGCACGCCGCAATACAAAAATAATGTTGTCCACTTCAGTGCAGGTGTCACATCATCTCCGATCTGCGGCAGCCTGCGGTTATATCCCATTACAAACATGACAATTCCCACAAAACCTGTCCCAAGCGCAGCAAATACCTTGTCTACAAATGAGAACAGCGCGCCCATCAGGCCCGGCACAAATTTGCCGCTGCGACAGCGTTCGTAGTCGGAGCAGTCTGCAATCATAGGGACAACCATGTTGTTTGTAATGGATTTGCACCCGTTTAACAGGACATAGGTTCCTACAAACCAGATTGTAATTGCGTTGATTTTTCCAGGGGTAAAGCTTACGGTACAGATGTTGTCCTGCATTAGAACAAAAGCCATAACGGTCTGAAAAAAGATACCAAGCGCAGTAAAAAGAACGAGTGATTTTTTCTGGCCCATTTTCTGCGCTACGCGGATGCCCGCGCTGACGACGAACAGGGTGGGAACGGCAGTTATAACGCCGATGAGGCCGGATATACCGTAGTCGTCCATGAGAATGCCGTAGAGCATGACGACAACTGTGGTGTGGGCATAGACGGTTGCGGCAAATTTATCCGTACAGGCGGCGATAATCAGCATACGGATGGGTTTGTTGTTGCGGATAATTTCCCAATAATCCCGAATGAGGATGTTCTGGTGGGCAGCCTGCGGGGGAAGCTTCCCAGGCGCGTCCTTGGCGGCGATTCCTGCCATGGCAAGCAGGGTGCAGACCAGAGAAAGCGAAGTAACCCAGAAAACATATTCCAAAAACAGGGTTTCGTTGGTGAAGCCGCCGTATTTGGGAACGAGATAATTGCCGACAAAGAGAGCGGTGCCGCCGTATGCGGCCATAACGTAGAGGGAATCAAAGTAGGTGGATATGGGGCGCTGTCTGGGGTTGTCTGTTAAAATGGACTGGCCGGATTTGGCGACAACAGTCTGAAATGTGTAGCCGATAATAAAAAGTCCGTAAACAATGATAAAATAGGGTGTGCGCAGACAGTGCGGAATTCTGTGGGTAGTGTGGTACAGAAGGATGGCGCTGGTTGCCATAATCAGGTTGCCGGTGAGCATAAACGGGCGGAATTTCCCAAAGCGGCCCTTTGTTTTGTCTAAAAGAAATCCTATGGCAGGATCAGTGACGGCATCAAACACATTTAATGCCGTTAAAAGTACAGAAATCAGGACGACACCAAATCCGGCAATGGAATTGGCGTAATAAGATACATATCCCATCAGTGCCAGATACAGGTTGGTGGCGGCATTGTTCAGGGAAAAAAAACCGATCTGCCAATAGGATGCGTTGTTGTACCGTTCCTGTTTCATGGGTTAGTCTCCTGTAGTATTGTTTTGCAAATACAGGCGCAGGGCGTGCATACTTTCCTTTGCCTGATAATAGCCTTCCTCGTAAAGTGTAATCAGTTTTTGGGGAGAGGATTCCGTTCGTCCGATGTTAAGGGTATCCTGAGGAGCCAGGACAAATACGCCACCTTTCTGTTCTTCCCGATATAACTGCTGCAGACATCGGTTATAGGATTTTGGCCGGTTTTTTAAGGCTTTGACAAGCGCCGGATAATCATGGTAAATTTTTTCGGCCAACCGGATAGAGCGTTCCTGTTTTTTGATGTAATCTCTGGTGCGCGTTAAAATTACGATGACTTTGTCGCATCCCTTTTCAAACGCCCGGCGGTAGGGAATAGAGTCAGCCACGCCGCCGTCCAGATAATAATGCCTGCCGATTTTTACCGGCTGAAACAAAAACGGTAATGAGCAGCTAGCCACAATGACGCTAAAATCCTTATCGTCCCGCGGTACGGCAAGGTACTCTGCCCGTCCGGTGTGGATATTGGTTACAACAGCCTCTGCTTCACCAGGATAGGAAGCAAATGCTTCATAATCAAAAGGAAGGAGCTGATTGGGAATTTCACCAAATACAAAGGGGATGTTGTAAAACGATTTCATTTTTGGGTTTAACAGGTATTTCATGCCCATATAGCGTTTGTCCGCCATATAGTTTTCGGTCAGCTTCCAGTTGCGCCCCCTTTGCTTCGAAAGGTAAGATACACCGTAGGCAATTCCGGCGGAAACGCCTGCAAAATAATCCGGCATCAGCCCTTCTTCCAAAAAACAATCCGTTACGCCGCAGGAAAATATGGTCCTGCTTGCACCGCCTTCCATAATAATTCCAAGTTTCATTACATTCACTCCCAGTCATTTTAGTAAAATTCCGTAAGATTTCAGACAGACACTATCCTGTGAAGCTGTGAAGCGTACAGGGCAGCCTGTTTGAACTGCTAAAGAATTTTGTCCTCTTCGGGGACTAAAATCAGTTTGACGCCTTCGACGGCAACGACCCTTGCCAGCGCTCCTTCCTGAAGCACGATATTGTCGTCCTGCATTCGCACTGTCCATTCCAGTCCGTTTAAAACAGCGGTTCCGGTACTGTTTTTATTATTGACACACCTGGTGATTTTAACCGTTTTATCAATGGTATCCTCGTAATTTGTGCGAATTTTTTGCGGGTTGATATACCGGACGGCAATGGGTCTTGTAAAAAACAAAAGAATTAAGGACACGGCGAAGAATAAAAGCGCCTGTACGGTAATTCCGGCGCCGAGCATCGAGGCAATCAGCGCAACCAGAGCGCCGGCGGCAAACCAGATGGTAGTGAGGCCGACGGTGATGGCCTCTATAATAAGTAAAAGTATCATAATTCCAAGCCAGATCAGTACTTCCATAATCATTTCCTCCTTGATGTTGGAATTTTGAATTCTGTGTATATCTTAACAGGTTTTTGGGCGTAATTCAACTTTTCCAAAGAAATTGTGCTATTCTGGGTAACAGTTCAGCCCAGGACTTTGCACCTGCTGCAAAGTCCGTGAGAATGCGTAAAGGCTTAAGTGGAATCCGCCCCTTTGCCGTATGGCAAACTTTAAATGGGCGGATTCCGTAACAGTGAAGCTGGAAGGCTGAACTGTTACTATTCTGGAAGCTGTGCCAGTATAATTGCCGCAAACATCACCGCGCATCCCAATAGTTCCCGCCCGGTCAGCACCTGGCCTAAAATCAGCCAGCCAGCCAGGGCGGAAACCACCGATTCAAGGCTCATTAGAAGGGAGGCCACAACCGGATTTAAGCCTTTTTGTCCTACAATCTGCAAAGTATATGCCACGCCGGTGGACAATACGCCCGTATAAAGAACCGGAGCCCATGCCGCACAGATGGAGGAAAAGGACGGTGTTTCCAGACACAGCATAAGAATTGCGGAGAGAACCCCGCAGATGAAAAACTGGATACAGGACAGCTTTACGCCGTCAACCTGTTCGGAAAAGTGGTCTACCGTCATAATATGTAAGGCAAACGCTACCGCGCACAAAAGCAGTAAAATATCTGCGGATTCTGGTGTCAGGCTGCCGGTTTTCATACAAAGCAGATACATCCCGATTACGGCGCACAATACTGCAATTATCAGTTTTTTCGCCGGACGTTTCCCGATAAAAATTCCAATTACAGGAACAATGACAATATAAAGCGCTGTCAAAAAGCCAGACTTGCCGACGCTGGTGTGAAGAATGGCAATCTGCTGTAAATTGACAGCTGTAAAAAGCAAAATACCGCAGAGCAGTCCACATTTGAGCAGTACTGTTTTGTCCTCCTTTTGCCGGGATGCTCTGGTATTTTTTTGTTTTCCGAAAAACCAGATACAGGGAAGCAAAACGACGCTTCCGATAAAGGAACGAAGGGTACTGAAGGTAAACGGTTCAATATACTCCATTCCCACGCTTTGCGCTACAAATGCGCAGCCCCAGATGACCGCGGCCAGAAACAGCAGGATGGAATTGCGGACTTGTAATTTACTCATGAGAGCTCTCTCCTTTTCTTTTGCAGATAGTTTCAAATGAGGACTTTTTTAACCGTTCAAACGGCTGCTATCTAAAAAAGTGCGTAACAGGGCGGCTGTTTGAACGGTTACATTCATTTTTGAATCCGCCGGAAGGCGTTAAAGTCCCGCGCAATTTCTTTAAAGCACCAGATAATAGAATCAAAAGCGCCTGCCTGATAAAAATTGATTAACAGCATACCGACTGGAATGGCGATAATCATACCAAGCACGCCGGAATACTGGTAGCCGACATACATAAAAAACAGTGTGGCGAATGTGTTCAGTCCGACCGACTGGCCAATGAGTTTAGGCTGGATTAACTGATGTACTAAAAGAGATATGACATACAAAATCAACATACCTATGGCGGTTCCGTAGTTTCCGGAAAGGAATTTGACGATTGCCCAGGGCGTTAAAACGGTTCCTGTGCCAAAGACAGGCAGCATATCCAAAAATGCAATTCCAAACCCGATCAGCCATGCATATTCCACGTTTAGTAACATAAGCCCAATGGTAATAATTACATAAATGACGCCCATGATTTTAAACTGCGCCTGAAAATAGCCGCCGACTGCTTTTAAAATATGGCTGTACATCTGAAACGTCTTATCTAAAAACGCGTCGGAAAGATGAGAGGTTACCATTTTTTCTAATTTTTCCCGATCTGCAATAAAGAAATAAGTGGCCAGAAAGCCCATTACACTGTTGACTAAAAGGGACGGAAGGCTTTTGGCAAAGCCGCTGATAGCCGTTAAGGGCAGGCTGTTTTCGCCCGTCATCAGACTGCTTAAGGCTTCTGTGACGCTTTCCCCCAGCTGGCCGATATGGACATTCTGGAAAATGGGAATTTTGTGAAGTACGGCCTGAAAGCGGTCGATTGCCGCTGTAATTTCTGCTCCTGCATTGGTGAACATGGTCGGCATATACTCAATAAATCCGCGCAGTCCGACGACCACAGCCATACCCACACCATAACACAAAAATACGACTGCTGCAATGACAAACACAATAATCAGCATTGTACCGTATTTGCGCTTCATTTTCAATTTCTTTTCCAGAAACCGGACGAGGGGATTCGCAATGAGTGAGAGAATAAAGCCAATGACAAATGGCATAAAAAAGACTAAGAGTTTTGGCAAAAGAAATACAATCACAAGTAATACGGCGAGCGCCCATGCCAGATTGCAGAAAATTTTCAGGTATTTTGTCGATTGTTTCATTTGCATCGCTTCCTTTCAGATTTTTGGGATGAGGTTTATTATACCGCAATTGTGAGGGAGACTCAAGGGGAAGATTGGTAAGAGGGTGTCTGCTTTGTACTGCGAAGCCAATGCACAAAGACAGACACCCTTTTTCTGAATTACAATTCTTTAAATTCTGTACACAGGAACCCAAATATCACTCCTGATATCGGATCCGCTCCACTAAAGATTCCTTTTTTACATTTTTGCTCAGCACAAACGCCAAAACAATTTGCAGCGCCAGTATTCCAACGATAAGTATGCAAAGCTCTAAAACAGGCACATGGTATTCAAACAGTCCGATAATGCCTTCTTCTTTGCAGTAGCAAAACGCAAGGTATCCGAGCAGATTGCCCAGAAGCAGTGAAATGAAAAGCGTTCCTGTCGTAAACACCAGTCCTTCCAGCTGCAGCATCTGGTTTAACTGCCGGTTGCTCATGCCGATGGCCTGCAGAATTCCAAATTCCCGCTTCCTCGTCAGAATATTGGTCACCATGGTATTGGCCATGTTCATAAACCCAATCAGGGTTAAAATGATTAAAAAAGTATAACATCCGTTCCGTGTAAACGAAATAAAAAGGTTCGTGAGAGAAAGCGTATCGGAATAGGTGGTCATTTCGAGATGATCTGTTGCGGCTACAAGCTGTTCGAGCTGCTCTCTTACGGCCGCTTCGTTTCTTCTGTCACAGTCTACAAAGACAATGCTTGTCATATCCTCTGTGATACCGAGCTTTTCAAAGGTATCTTCTGTGATAGTGTAGGAGGCGTCGTTGGAGTGTCCGCAGCTTCCCGTAACAGGCGCCGAAAACGGAATTTTTCTGTCGCCGTCTAATAGTTCTCCGGAAAACGTATCGCCAATGCTGTATTCGCTGTCCATAAAGTGATCCCACATATAAATGATGCCGTCCTGACTGGCCGTATTCTGATAATCTACGATACCGCGCTCGGCATTTCGCTCAAGCCAGGCGAACTCTTCCCTGGAAACGACGACAATGCTGGTGTACAGGCTTTCTCCTGTGTTTTCGTTTGTTTCGTAAAAGGGAATTTGCTTTCTGGTCCGTACCTCGGTGACGCCTTCCATGGATTTTAACTGATTGAGGAAGGCTTCGTTCAGAGGATTTTGCTTCTGGATCTCGTTCATGTTGTTTTCCGGGTAGGTGGCGTCGTTTATAGCGCAGTCGAGCTCTATACGGAACCTGCCATATTCCAAATCCTCCCTGGCCTGTCTGCCGGCATCCATGTTTCCGACGATATTAGCAATTATAACAAGGAGAACGCACGATAAGCCCATGGTGAGAATGGTAGTGACCGTCCTTTTTTTATGCAGGGTGAGGTTTGACATGGTAAGGGCAAATACCGTGACGGATGTATGGCCTTTTCGGGTATGCTCTCTGCCTCCGGCTTCGTAGCGGATGGCTTCAATGGGAGATGCCTTTGCTGCCAGCCGCAGCGGTTTTTGAATGGATATTAAAACTGTGCCAAGGGACAGAGCTGCCACGCCAAATGCCAGCGGCAGGGAAAATATCGGAGAGGTAATCCTCAGAAAGGTATGCAGCGCTATTTTTAAAAGTACGGCGCCAAGTGTGATGCCGGCAGGGATCGAGAAAACGGAAAGCAAAAGCCCTTCCTTTATCACCAGCTGCTTTAGCTGCCGCCTGCCTGCGCCCAGCGCCTTTAAGCGTCCGTATTCCCGGATTTTCTGGATGATGGCAACATGGAATATATTGTAAATGACCAGCGCGGAAACGATGACAATGATCAGGATGATGCAAAAGCCAAAGGCAAGCACCTCCGTATCCGGATCCAGAGTCCATTTCAGGTAATTTGAGTTGATGCTTACCTGCGTTTCCTTAAAGCCAAGCTCTTCGGCGAGCATCTGGATTTTTTGTTCCATCTGACTGGCCCGTAAACCCTCTTCATTGATCACCTGAAAGCCGGCATAAATGTTCCGTTCGCCTGGGTCCGGAAGGTTCGCATCCAAAAACGCATCTGAAACATAGGCGGAATAACGCCTGGCCAGCCGGTTGGATTCAGAGGAAGGTAAAAATCCACTGATGGTAAATTCCTGATTCAGAATTTTTCCTTCGCCGCCGATGCGCAGCGAAAGAGTGACGGTATCGCCGACATTCGGATCCGGAAAGCCCTGCGCCTGGAAAAAATCCCGTTGGGCGAGAATTTCGTTTTGGGCATGGGGATACTGGCCGGATTCGATATTAAAATGAGACAGCTTACGCATGACCGAATCCGTGCAATAATAACTAAGGTGATAACCTTTTAAGCTTCCCTCTGCGGCGTAGGTCTGCAGGCCGATATTGTGAAACTGGGCGTGCAGCTTTAAAGCTTTTATCTGTTCCGGCGAGATGTGACTGAAAACGCCGTAATGCTCGCCGTAGTCCTCCGCGGCATGCGCCTTATTGTTCTGGATCATGGCATTGCAGCCAAAAAGAATGAGGGTGATGAGCGCCGTGGTCAGAAAAATAGCAATTCCGGACAAAAGGGCCCGGCTCTTATCTGTTTTTAAACTGCCAAATGCCAGCTTTGTCGTTGTTTTCATTTAAGACACCGCCTTTCCACTGTCGCTTATGACACGGCCGTCCTCAATCAGCAGAATACGGTCTGCCATTTGTGCCAGTTCCTCGTCATGTGTAATCATCATTAAGGTCTGGCCGTATTTTTTGACCGACGTTTTCAACAGGCTCATGACCTCTAAGCTGGTCTTGCTGTCCAGGTTTCCAGTCGGCTCGTCCGCTAAAATAATGTCCGGTTTGGCGGCCAGTGCCCGTGCAATGGCCACTCGCTGCTGCTGCCCGCCGGAGAGGGTGTTGGGCATGCTGTTTCTTTTGTCTTTCAGGTTGAGAACGCGTAAAATGTCTTCCAGAAAGGGAATGTCTGCTTTGCGCCCGTCCAGTCCGAGCGGCAGCACAATATTTTCCCATACATTGATAGAGGTGATAAGGTTAAACGACTGGAAAACAAAGCCGATTTTGCGTCGGCGGAATGTGGCAAGCTGCTCTTCCTTTAATGAAAAAATATCTTTGCCGCCGATGATTACTTTTCCCTCAGTCGGGGAATCCAGTCCTCCGAGCAGGTGCAGAAGCGTAGATTTTCCGGAGCCGGATTTACCCACGACGGCGATAAATTCGCCCTGCTCCACGGTGATATTCGTATGATCTACGGCTTTTATCATATTTTCGTTTTTGCCGTAATATTTACAAAGATTTTCTGTGTGTAAAATAGTCTGCATGATGATACCTCCTGTTTGCTGATAAGATTCCTTTCGGTTTACTATAAGAGATGAATCTTTCAAATGGCTTTCAGGAGAAAAAAGAAAGCTTACAGATTTGTAAGGGTGATTACGCTTTTGGCAGCTGCAGTGAAAATACGCTGCCATGCTGCCTGCCTGTTTTGGAGCTCACAAAAATCGTCCCGTTTTGTTTCTCTACAATTTTCCTTGCCAGATAAAGACCGACGCCGGAGCCTTCCAAATCGCGCACGTCTCTGCCGCGGTAAAAACGTTTGAAAATCTTATGCCATTCGTCCTTTGGAATCCCAATGCCATTGTCTTCAATAGAAATACGGATATAGCTTGTCAGCTCGTCTGCACGGATAACGATTTTCGAATGTCTGCCGCTGTATTTGACGGCGTTGTCCAAAAGGTTTACCAGAACCTCGGCAGTCCACTTTTTATCATGTAAAACGGGAACTGTTTCCGAACAGGTATCCTCGGTCATTTCAATGGAAATCTGTTTGTCTGCGGCTTTTTCATACAGGCGGCTGACTGCGGAAAGGATTGTCTCTTTGATCGGAGAGGGTTCTGGGTGAATTTGGATCATGCCTTTTTCCAAACGGGAAACGCCGACAAGCGATGCAGTCAGATTTTCCAGGCAGTCGAGCTGGTGCGTGCAGGCCGCAAAAAATTCCTGCCGCTCTGTATCGGCCATGTCCTCGCAGGACAGCAGCTCAATGCTTGTTTTTAAGGCGGCAACAGGGGTTTTTAACTGATGGGAAATGTCGGTCACCAGGGCTTTGGTGTGTTCCTTTTCCTGCTGCATCTGCAGGCGGTCAGCCTGAATTTGTTTTTGCAGGGAAACCATCCGGGCGTGTAACGCATCATTTAAGACAGGATCGGAAAAGTCCAAATCCGCAGCTTCTGTCGTCTGAAGACGGCACAGCATATGCTCCAGAGAGAAAATCCGGGCATTGTCCCGTTTGTTGTACAGAACGAAAAGCAGGCAGAGCAGGAACAGAATGAAGACGTCAAAGAGAATGGAGCCGGCAAGAATCCGGTTTTTTGCGGCAGAGTATTTCTGATCCCATATGGTTTGTGTCTGCGTGGTGTAGCCGTTTTCGGCCATACGGTCCGCGCCTGCCTTAAGAAAGGTTTCATCCGGGGATTCTTTCAGCCATTTTAAAAGAGCTTCCCCGGATTCGTTCCCGGCCGCAATGCCGGATATGATAATCTCTGTCTGGCTGTAGGCGTCATTTAGCTCTTCTAACAGAAGTTTGTCTGCCAAAACGGTAAGCAGGACAGAAAAGACGCCTGCCAGAAATAAATAACCGATTATACCTGTTCTGTTTCGTAATCCCATACATACCCCATTCCGCGGATGTTTTTAATTATGCGTTTTTCCGCTGTGTCGTTTATTTTTTCACGCAGACGCCGTATGTTTACGGCAACCGTATTATCATCTACAAAATTTCCGTCCGAATCAAACATCTGCTCTAAAATCTGTTTTTTGGATAAAATCTGTTTGGGATGGCTCAAAAAAAGCTGCAGCAGGCGGTATTCGTTCCTGGTCAGCTCTACAGGCTGTCCGTCTACCAGAAGCTGCATCTCACCCGGACAATATGTAAGCCTGCCCGAACGGATAACGGCGGATTTTGCGTGCCTGGACAGGGAGAGGTTTTCAATGCGTTTGAAAACAGAATGAACTTTAGACATTAAAACGGCAAGGCTAAACGGTTTGGTGATGTAGTCGTCCGCACCTGTTTCATAGCCCATAACAATGTCCAGCTCCGTATCCATTGCCGTCAGGAATATAAATTGTACGCTGCTTTGCAGCTCTTCGCGAATGTATTTGCAGAAATCCAGACCGCTGCCGTCGGGAAGCATAATGTCGCAGAGGATCAGGTGGACAGTCTGGGACAAAAACTTCCGGCTGGCATCGTGTATGGTGCTGCATGCAATGACATGGTAGCCGTCTTTTTCCAGCTTGAACCGGATGCCGCGGCGCAGGGCATCTTCATCTTCTAATAATAGAATTGTGTACATAAAAGCACTCCGTTTCGTATGATAGTGTGTGTAGATTCGGGCATTGATACTGTTTTGTACTTTTTACTGTTGTATTTTCTCGCTTATCACTTTCTGTTTACTAATGTCCTTAATTCATATCAGTACATTTCCTCTTCCTATAAGTATATCCTTATGCCAAAAACCTGTCAAATTCACACTGGTATGCTATCCTTCACACAAATCTCCATACCCGCCTGCGGATTGGGATATACGTCAAATCCCGGCAGTTCTTTCGCCCCTGCCTTAAATTTGTGAGCATTAAGAAGCGTGTACCAGAACAGCTTGTTTAAATTATCGTACAAAATTGAAAAAGTTCTTATAATCCAAAAATAGTCCCAAAATACAAAATATATTTCATATTTTTTTGGAATATATTGCAGTATAATAATATCCGGGCTGATAGTACATGGGTATATTTGTCCCAAAAGAGACAGATGTCCCATGCAGTCCCATAATATTAAAGAAGATGGAGGAAAGGAAAAATGAGAACAAAACAGGCAAAGCAAAAAATGCGTTCTGTGCTTTCCCTATTCATGGCAGTTTGCATGATGGTAAGCATGTTTCATGTTCCGGTTCGGGCGGCTGAAACAGAAACGCAGGAGAATTCCGGAATGAGCGGCGCATACCGGCTCTACAGTCCGCAGGATGGTACGCAGAGAATGGCGCCGGGATCAGATAACGCATCATTGGGCAACACGCTCTGGCTGTGGGAAATGGGCGCTACTGCCCCATATGACTGCGAATTATTCTGGTTTGAAGATGCCGGAGAAGGAAAGTACTACTGGTATTGCAAACAGAGCGATGAACTGGTTATGCAGGCAGATGCTAAAGCAGTGAGCATGCAGGGTAAAGATACGTCGAATGACGCACAGAAATGGGAACTGGAAAAAGTAGAAGGTACTGAGGATCAGTATTATATAAAGAATGGCGCCCGGTATGTAAGCGCCGCTACGGATTATCATACACAGATTATTATGTCAGATGCGCCAAAAGCATGGCGGTTTGCAAAACTGGAAGCGTCGATGACGTTAAACTTAAGCGGATCAGCAGCCAGGGTTGGAGACAGTGTGACGGCTGAGGTTGCATGTATTGATGAGAACGGGAATATGGCAGATGCTGCCGACGCTGTTTTTACAAGCAGTGATCCGGCTGTAGCAGAAGTGGAAGGGAATACAGTTATTGCGCACAAAGCCGGAACGGTTACGATTAAAGCGGAGCTGAACGGCTCAGTGGCTGAGACTGAGTTTACGGTGCTGGAGCCTTCGGCTGAATGGGGGAAGCTTTACCGTATTGACAGTGTGCTGTTTGAAGGGTATCTGTTAGAGCCGGGCGCAGACAATGTAAGTGAAGGAGTTAACCTCTATTTGTGGAATAAAGGGCTCCAGGCGTCGCGTATGTGGGTATTTACAGATGCCGGCGACGGTTATGTATACTGGCATCCGAGAACCAATACCGGCCTTGTAATGCAGAGCGGTGATATTGGGGCAGATGTTACGATGCGTTCCTTTACAGGCGATGATTCGCAGAAATGGAAAATTGAAAAGGACGAAGAGTCCGGCAATTACAGGCTGCAGAACAAGGCTTCCGGCAAATACGTCGGAACGGAAAATAATGCAAACTGGCAGCTTGCCAAAATGAGTGAGAAGGATGCTCCGTCTGCGCTTTGGATTCTGAATGAGCTGGAAGCAACGGTTTCTATAGATTTGGAAAGCTCATTCCTGCAGGTTGGCAGTTCTATGCAGGCAGAAGTGGCCTTAAGAGATGCTTCGGGCGCGGCAATGAAACATGAGGTTACCTTATCCAGCAGTGATGAAACGGTAGCTTCTGTTTCAGGAAAAACCATTACGGGCGTAAAGGAAGGTTCTGCTGAGGTTACCGCGCATGCGGTGGTAGACGGCAAGGAATATGCTTCCAATCCGATCCGGATTACGGTTATGGGAGACGAACCTGTTTTTACCGGTCTGGAATGGTACAAGGATATTGAAGCGGCACAGAAAAACAGGGAGCCGTCCCATGCGGATTTCATTCCGTATCAGGACGCTGCGACTGCTGCAGCCAGCGAAAAGAGCGCGTTGGATGAGGATGGCGCGGAAAAGAGTAATTTCTATCAGCTTCTGACACAGAAAGAGTGGGATTTTGCACTGGTGCATAATCCGGAAGAAGCAGATGCAGCAGATGAAAAGGGTTATCTTGCGGCGGAACTGCCTGAGGAAGCAAAAGCAGATTTTGCAAAGGAGTTTGTGCCGCATACATGGCAGACCTACCGCGATGAAAACGGTAAGTTTAAATATTTTGACGAAGCAATTTATACGAACAGTATTTATCCGTGGGGAAGCGTAGCGGGGAATTATATTGATTATGACGATCCGCAGGCTCCGCTTACCTACAATCCGATTGGATATTACAGGACAGAGTTTGATACGCCGGCGGATTGGGACGGACGCGAGATCTTTATTTCTCTGCAGGCTGTAAAATCTGCATATTACCTGTATGTAAACGGCAAACAGGTGGGTTATACGGAGGACAGCCACAGTGCGCATGATTTTAATATCACTCCGTACTTAAATGCAGCAGGACAGAAAAATACGCTGGCTGTGAAGGTATACCGCTGGTGTACCGGAAGTTATCTGGAGAATCAGGATTATATTCAGCAGAGCGGTATTATGCGCGACGTTTATCTGTATTCAAAAGACAAGAAAGCGGAGATTCGCGATTTCTTTGTACAGACTTCTTTTGCAGACAGGACAGATAAAAACAGCGATGTGACAATGACGGTGGATGTAGACGTCAGGAATCTGACCAGCGAGACTGTTTCCGATTCATATACGGTAGACGTCAAGCTGTTAGATGAAAACGGAAAAACTGTAGGAACAGATACGATTACATATGGGAGCTTAAAGGCGCTGCAGGGCAAAAGCGGTGCAGATAATCCGGACGCTGCAGCAGCAGACGGCGAGAAAAAATTAAACTTAGGCGATCGGAAAACAGCCACCATTGAGGTGAAAAACCCGAAGAAATGGTTCCCGGATACGCCTAACCTGTATATGGTTACCATTGAACTGAAGGACAAAAACGGAAAAGTGATAGAAGCAGCGGCGGATCAGGTTGGTTTCCGCGAGATTTATAAAATTGATATCAATGAAGCCGGACAGGAATCTATGCAGATTACCGGACAGAAGATTATTTTCCGCGGTGTGAACCGCCACGATATGAGCCTTGAAAACGGCAGCGCCATAGCCAGGCAGGAAATTATTGACGACATGAAACTGATGAAGCAGTTTAACGTCAATGCAGTACGTACTTCTCACTATCCCAATGACAAGCTGTTATATGATTTGGCGGACGAGCTTGGAATTTTTGTCTATGCCGAGGCGAATGTAGAATCGCATTACGGAGCGTACAACGATCATGAGGTGGCGATTCCAGGAGAAGATGAACGCTGGGTAACCCCTGTAGTAGACAGGAATATGAATATGGTAGAGCTGTTGAAGAACCATCCGTCAGTCATTGGCTGGTCCTTCGGAAATGAGGCGACTTATACCAAAATTGACTGGAATGATAAATATTGCTTCTGGGCAGCTTCCATGGCGATTCTGTCGCGAGATGCAAGCAGGCTGCGTATGTACGAGAGAGAATCAGACGGCTATTACCATCGTTATCAGAAGGATAAGGGAGCAGATCCCTGGGGAATGGAAACCAGGAGCCGCAATATTGTAGACGTACACAGCACGCAGTATCCGGAAGCCAGCGCAGTAAAAAGATATGCAGAAAATACAGGCTATAAAATGCCGTATTTTGAGCAGGAATATGCTCATGCTATGGGTCAGTCTTTCGGAAGCTTCAATGAATTCTGGAAATTAAACCGTACCTATGACAATGTTCAGGGCGGATTTATCTGGGATTGGATTGATCAGTCCTTAGAGACAACCAGAGAAGACGGCAATACCTTCTGGGGCTACGGCGGCGACTGGATTGACGGCAGCTCCAATGCCGACGCATTCTGCGGAAACGGCCTGTTCTACGCAGATCGTACGCCGAGTGCAAAAGCTGTACAGATGCGCTATGACCACCAGCAGGTGAACTTTGTTCTGGAAAACGAGAACGCTTCCGTAACAGACAATGTAATTAATGTAAAAGTAATAAACGAACTGGAAAATACAGATTTGTCAGCTTTTGATATCAAGTGGAGCCTGACAAAGGATGATAAAGTAATCGGAAAAGGAACGGCTGCATTATCAACTGAAGGCATGAAGGGAAGCAAATTCGGGGAAGAAATGATTTCCATTGAGCTTCCAAAGGTAACGCCGGCTGCAGGAGACGTATATATGCTGGAGTTCTCCGTAGAAAATAAGGTAAAACCGGATTGGGACACCGAGGCGGTTCCTTATGATAACGTAGTTGCACACGAGCAGTTTGACCTGACGCCGGAAGAAGGGGAAAGGACGCCGTTATATTATGATTTAATGAAAACCTTTACCAAAGCAGAGGATACCGCCGCCGCGCTCCTCATAGAAGGCGTGACGTCCGCTGGAAAATCTTATTCTATGGAAATTGACAAGACAAGCGGAATAATTAAAAACTATAAGGTGGATGGAAAAGTAGTATTGGAGAAAGGGCCTGTGCCAAGCTTCTGGCGTGCGCAGAATTACAATGACACTCCGGTAAAATACGATTCCAAAATGCGTAATGCAGACGATAGCATGACGCTTGCAAATGCGCTTAAGATTACAAAAGATGGAAGCAATAAGCATATTCGAATTGAAGCTAACGTTTCACTTCCGGTAGACGCAGATCAGAGCCTGGTATATGATATCTACGGCAATGGCGAAATTGTAGTAAGCAGTACATTTGCGCCAAAGAGCAATTTTGCTCCGGGTACGGCAGGACAATATGCACTGCCTAAGGTTGGCGTTCGTATGACAGTAGCGCCGGGCTATGAGAATTTAGAATACTTTGGCCGCGGACCGGAAGATAACTATACGGACAGGAAAACATCAAATGACGTTGGCGTATATCGCAGCACGGTTACGCAGCAGTTTGATGTGAAGCAGTTAAAACCGCAGGAAAACGGAAACCATACGGATGTGCGCTGGACTTCGCTGACAGATGCAGATGGAAACGGACTTATGGTTACGGCAGACGGTACAATGGAAACCTCTGCGCTCCATGTGAAAGCAGAGAATATTAACAAGTCCACGTATGATTATCCATATAATGATCAGAAAATCCGCCATTCTACAGAAGTAGAAATGGATGAACAGTCTTATTGGTGTATTGACACCATGCAGCGCGGCGTAAGCAATACAGGCTTCTTTAACCATATTCCGTTAGAGGGCTTCTATCCGACTACAAAGCAGAATGCTGACGGCAGCTACCCGGTTTATGCCAAGACATTCCGTATTACACCAGTTACGGCGGAAACCAACAAGATGGAACAGGGCAAGCTTGGTTTTACTGCAGCAGATATGGAATTAAATGATCTGCTCTCCGAATTAGAGCGTATGAAAGAGCAGTATGGAAACCTTCAGGAGGCATTTGGCAGCTTAAAGGCAGAATCGGATAAGATTGCAGGAATTCAGCAGGAAATTAAAAATCTGCAGGATGAAGCTGAAAAAATTACAGATCTGGAAGAAAAGACAAAGAAAATTGCTGAATTAGAAAGAAAGCTTAATGAATTAAAGCTTGAAACAGACAAGATTTCCGAGATGGAGCAGGAAATTGGGAAGATTTCTAAACTGGAAAGCGAACTGGCAGGTTTGAAACAGGAAGCAGAAAAGCTTTTGGGATATGAAGAACAGATTAAACAGATAGAAGGTATCCAAAAGGATCTGGCTGCCATGAAGGAAGAAGCAGATCGGCTGACGAAACTGGAAGAGGAAGTTTCTAAGATCGAAGAACTGGAAAATGATATCAGGCAGATGAAAGCGGAAGCGGAAAAGATTGCTGGTTTACAGGCGGAGATTGAGAAACTGAAAGCAGAAGCTGAAAAAATTGCAAAATTAGAAGCGGAAGCAGCAAAAGCCGCTCAGATGCAGGCACAGATTACAGCGTTGGAAAAAGCGAAAGCCGAACTGGAAGCCAATATGAACAAAATTTTGGCTGAACTGATGAAAGACAAAGTATCTGGCGCGGTAAAGAAGGGCGATACTGTTACGGTTGGCAGCGTGAAATACCGCGTGACAAATGCCGAAAAGAAACTTGCAGAAGCATATGCGCCAAAATCAAAGAGCGCACGTTCCATTACGGTTGCAGCTACTGTCACGGTTAAGGGTGAGAAGTTTGCGGTAACCAGTATAGCAGCAGGCGCATTCAAAAATATGAAAAAGCTGAAGAAGGCAACGATTGGCAAGAATGTGACAGCAATTGGCAAACGGGCTTTCTCAGGCGATAAGAAGCTTGGCAAAATTGTAGTAAAAGGCAGTAAACTGAATAAAATCGGCAAATCTGCTTTTTCGGGCATTGCGTCCAAACCGGTGGTAACTGTTCCAAAGAATATGAAAAAGACATATACAGTTCTTTTTCAGAAAAATAACAAATCCATAAAGGTAAAATAATGTATTGTCCGTAAGGAAAACGCCCCCGCAGACGAAGAGCTGCGGGGGCGTTTACTGCGTGGTAAGGTTTCGTTAAATATGAATTTTGCAGAACAGAAACTTGCAAAATTTTTATTTTTTATAAATAAAATGAAAGAAAATTAAGAAATAAAGAAAAAATGATTGCCAAATAATTCATTTTATACTAAAATAAGTACATTGGACAAATGTGCAAAAAAAATAAAAAGGAGATGTTTGAAATGAGCTATGTTGATGAGGTACTCGATAGAGTAAAAGCGAAAAATGCATCGGAACCGGAATTTTTACAGGCAGTGGAAGAGGTGCTTGATTCCCTGCGTCCGGTGATTGACGCCAACGAGGAAACCTACCGCAGGGAAGCCATCTTAGAGAGGCTTACCGAGCCGGACAGGCAGTTTAAATTCCGCGTACCGTGGGTAGACGACAAAGGACAGGTACAGGTAAATACCGGATACAGGATTCAGTTTAACAATTCCATCGGACCTTACAAAGGAGGTCTTCGCCTGCATCCTTCTGTAAATACAGGTATTATCAAATTTTTGGGATTTGAGCAGATTTTCAAAAACTCTCTGACCGGGCTTCCAATTGGCGGCGGCAAGGGTGGGGCAGATTTTGACCCGAAGGGCAAGTCCGACAGGGAAGTAATGGCATTTTGCCAGAGCTTTATGACGGAGCTTTGCAAATATATTGGTGCAGATGTGGATGTCCCGGCCGGCGACATCGGAACAGGCGCAAGGGAAATCGGCTATATGTTCGGACAGTATAAGAAGATTAAGAGCGTCTACGAGGGTGTTTTGACCGGAAAGGGCTTAACCTACGGCGGTTCCCTGGCACGTACGGAAGCAACCGGATATGGCCTGTTATATATTACACAGGAATTGATGAAGTGCCATGGTGAATCCATGGAAGGCAAGACCGTAGTAATTTCCGGCGCCGGCAATGTTGCGATTTATGCTACTCAGAAGGCACAGCAGATGGGGGCGAAGGTTGTAACCTGCTCCGATTCTACAGGGTGGATTTATGATCCGGAAGGCATTGATGTAGAGCTTTTGAAAGAGGTAAAAGAAGTAAAACGCGCCCGTTTAACCGAGTATGCCGCAGCGCGTAAGAGCGCAGAATATCATGAAGGACGCGGCGTATGGTCTGTGAAATGTGATATTGCGCTGCCATGCGCAACACAGAACGAGCTTTTGATTGACGATGCAAAGGCGCTTGTTGCAAACGGCTGCAAGGCTGTCTGTGAAGGCGCGAACATGCCGACCACGATTGATGCCACGAAGTACTTTCAGGAGAATGGCGTATGGTTCATCGGCGGCAAGGCTGCCAATGCAGGCGGCGTTGCAACGAGCGCACTTGAGATGACACAGAACAGCGAACGCTTAAGCTGGACATTTGAAGAAGTAGATTCCAAGCTGCAGCAGATCATGGTAAATATTTATCACAATATTGACGATGCTGCGAAGCGTTATGGACAGGAAGGCAACTATGTGATGGGCGCAAATATTGCAGGCTTTGAAAAAGTGGCAAACGCTATGATTGCACAGGGCGTTGTATAGAATTTGAAATATGGAATATGAAAAAATCCCCGCAGTCTGACAGCTGCGGGGATTTTTTGACAGTCAGTGGTTAAAAATAATCCACTATTTTAAAAGAATAAACCTGTTGTATTTTTTCAGGAAATGTTATAATTTTTATGTAAAGTGTTTACTTATAATAATTGTGAAACACTGGTATCAGACAGATGAGAAGGAGTTGTGGCACGTTGTGAAACGGGGGACTTGCAGAGATATAAAAAGAAGAGCGGCTGCGGCTGTTTTTGGCCTGTGCGCTGTTTTTGTATTCACCGGGTGCGCAGGAGAGAACATGCCAGATGAAGCAGCAGAGGATCAGGTTACGCTTACGCTGTTTTCCAATCTGCCGGATCGCAGAAATGGGCAGGGATTGGTAGAACAGATGATTATAGACGAATATATGAACCTGCATCCGGAGATTAAAATTGAAGTTGAAACATTAAATGATGAGGATTACAAGACGAAATTCAGGGCATATGCCATTGAAGGAATGCCGGACATTGTAAGCGTCTGGGGGCTGTCGGCGTTTATGCTGGACGGGATTTTTGCGGAGCTGGATGAGGAGGATTACCGGGATTACGGATTTATGTCGGGGTCGCTGGACGGATTCCGGATAGACGGGAAATTATACGGCCTGCCCAGGAATACGGATGTAATAGGGTTTTATTATAATAAAAAGCTGTTTGCGGAGCATGGGTGGGAGATACCGGAGACATACGGGCAGCTGCTGGAGCTTGCGTCGCACATACGGGCGGCAGGCTTTGCCCCGGTGGCAATGGACGGCCTGGACAGCTGGCCAGTGGCTGATTTTTATTCGAATATTCTTTATAAAATCACCGGAGGATATCAGGAAATGTTAAGCCAGGCAATTGCAGAGGCAGATTTTTCGGACCCGGCATTTGCAGAAGGGATCGGGCTGCTGCGGCAGGCGGTAGACGCAGGGCTGTTTCAGGATGGGTATGATTATCAGGATTATGGTATGGCAATGAATTTGTTTACCAGCGGTCAGGCCGCTATGTTTTATATGGGCAGCTGGGAAGCTTCTATGACAAAAAATGGGGATATACCGCAGGAGGTGCGTGATAATATTGGCATGTTTCTCATGCCCCGGCTGCCTGGCGAAAAAGCAGAAAGTACAGGTATTATGGCATGGAACGGAGGAGGATATGCGGTTTCAGCAGAGTCACGAAAACGCGAAGAAGCAGTGCGTTTTCTGAATTTTATGTATCAGCCTGACAAGTTGTCCAGATATGGATGGGAGAACAGCATCGGCATGTCGGCGCAGGATCAGTCTGCGTATATTACCGGGGATGAAACCGAACTGCAGCTTGCGTTTGTAGAAGTTTTAAATGCTGCAAAGAGTATGTCCGGCACGCCTGTCAATGACGCCGGGAGCGCAGCGTTTAAGGCATGTATAGAAAGATATATTATAGAAGCAGCGAACAGCGCAATGGAGATCGGAGATTTTTTGAAAAAACTTGAAGAGGCCTGCAGGTGACAGGAGGAAGAACAGATGAGGCGTGTACGGAATTTAAGCATCCGCGATAAAATCTTATATGGCAGCTATCTGATTATTATACCGGTTCTCCTTCTGATCGGCCTTGTGATGACAGGCTTCAGTTATTCCGCGGCACAGAGCAGCTATACCGGACAGCAGGTTAGCAGTGCGGAAAATCTGGCTTCTTCATTGCGAATTCTGTTTCAGGATGTCAATGATCTCTCCCTGAGCATTGCGACAAATTCAGCCGTACTTGATATTTTGCATTCCAATCAGTCGGATGAACTGAATCTGGATTCTGAACTGTGGGTGCATCGGACGTCTGTACAGATGATTGAGGATATCGTGGCCTTAAAGGGGTATGTAAAAACGATGTCTGTATATCCGGAAAACGGTGTAGTCCCGTATCTGCGCTGTATGGATTCAAGCGCATATATATTTGACTTATCAGAAATCCGCAAGTCTAAAGAATATAAAGATACGATAGCGCACCGTGGAAAGGGGCTGTGGGTAAAGTGCAGCAGGGGAAAGGGAACGCTGTTTGAGGCCAACAGAGAGGATAAACTGGTGCTTTGCAGAGGCGTGTGGGATGCAGAGAGGAAAAATCAGGTCGGCTTTCTGACCATAGGCGTCGCGGAACAGGAAATCAGAAAGCTCTGTGAAAATGCTGTTGAGGAAAAGGACGAGGGAATTCTGCTGTTAAATGCGACGGGGGAAATGATTGTAAGCTACGGAAAAGAGGTGAAGGGAGCAGCGGAATATATTGCGGAGCAGGAATTTTTAGGGCAGGAGAAGTGCAGAGGAAGCTTTAACGGAACCGAAATATACGGTTACGAAATACTGCCGGAAAATTGCTATGTATACAAGACGGTAAGAAAACGCACTTTTCTGGACTTTTTTTGCGATATTGTGTATCTGCCGCTGCTTTTTGCCGCCGGAATTATTCTTGGCCTGCTTCCGGTGCTGCTATTTGTTTCTTCGCTGGTCAGCGAGCCGATGGGGAAGGTCTGCGCAGCGATGGTGCAATTTCGGCAGGGAGATTTTGATCAGAGGCTGGAGGTGGTTTCCGGAGATGAAATTGGTCAGGTTGCAGAAGGCTTTAATCAGATGGTGGCGCATATAAAGGAACTGATTGATAAAAATTATATTATGGCGCTCAAGGAAAGAGAGAGCGAGCTTGCCCTGCTGCAGGCGCAGATTAATCCGCATTTTTTGTATAATGCTCTGGACAGTATTTACTGGCAGGCGGTAAACGCGGATGATGAGGATACGGCAGAAAGCATTTATGGTCTTTCACAGCTGTTTCGGCTTGTACTCAGTCAGGGGAATCAGTTTGTAACGGTAGAAATGGAAACGGAGCTGGTGGAGCGCTATCTGGAAATTCAGAAGATGAGATTTCTGCGTCAGATGGAGTATGAGATTCAGGTAGAGCCGGAGGTTTTATATGAAAAAATTCCGAAGCTTATTTTACAGCCTTTTGTAGAAAATGCAGTAGTGCATGGGATAGAAAAAAAGGACATGGTCTGCACGATTTGTGTAACGGCAAAATGGGAAGGCAACGGGATTCTGTTTCAGATTTGCGATACGGGCGCGGGCATGTCCGCAGAGCAGCTGGAAAGCATCTGGGAGCAAGGGTCTGATCAGAAATTTTCCGGGCAGAGGATTGGCGGCTATGCCGTCAAAAATATAAGACAACGTCTAAAGCTGGTTTATGGCGGCGCATACCGTCTGGATATTCAAAGCGAAGAGGGAAAAGGTACGACAGTGACGATTTATATTCCAGGGGAAGAAAAGGAGGAGGAGCATGGTACTTAAGCTGTTGATCGCAGAGGATGAGGATATTATACGCAATGGTATGGAAAAATATATCCGTCTGCATACGGAGCGTTTTACACAGATTTATACGGCAAAAAACGGAGGGGAGGCATTGGATCTGGTTTTTAAGCACCGGCCGGATATCCTGCTTTTGGATATGCAGATGCCGGTAAAAAATGGAATTGCAGTTATGCAGGAGATGAAAAGGGCACAGATTACGCCAGAGATAATTGTTTTAAGCGGTTTTGATGAATTCAGCTTTGCGCAGCAGGCTCTGCGGTTCGGCGTGAGGGATTATCTGCTAAAACCGGTTCGTTCGTCGGATATTTTAAAGCTTCTGCTTTTGGTGGCGGATGAAATTGAGGGCGTGGAGGCGGACGGCGGAAGACAGGAAGAAAAATCTTCGTTTCATATTGTAGACCGGGCGCGGGAATATGTGGAAGAGCATTATGGAGAAGAGCTTACATTACAGAAGGTGGCGGATGTTGTGGGGATATCCGCCGGGTACCTTTCGTCGCAATTTTCACAGCATCTGGATTGCGGGTTTATAGATTACCTGAACAAAATACGGGTGGAACATGCATGCGCTTATCTGAAGCAGAATTATTTTAAAACATATGAAATTGCTTATAAGGTGGGATACCGGGATGAAAAGTATTTTTCGCGGGTATTTAAAAAGCTGACAGGGATGTCGCCAAGCGAATATAAGAGCCGGCCGTAGGGTTGATGACGGAAAAAGAATATGAAAATAGTCCACCATTTTGGAAAAATGGGTTCTGTTTTCATTTTTTTTGTGCTGTTATAATAAAACTATCAAAATAACAGGAGGTATAAGATGAAGGAAAAGTTTTTATCACTGTGTCTGTCGTTTGTAATGCTTCTGACGGCAGTGACAGGAGCAGTCCCTGCTGCGGCGGTGCGGGCTGCGCAGCTGCCGGAAACAATTGTGGTGAAAGGCAGCGCAGTGGAAGCCAAGTGGCTGACAGAAAATGGTACGGATACCTATGGAGATGGAAAAGAAGCGGAATACTTAAAGGTTTCAAGCGGTCAGTATGCAAACGGAGAATTTATGGCAGAGTTTGCAGAGGCGGGAATTTATCAGATGAGTTTTCTGGCTGCAGTAAAATCTGCCCCTACCAAATTTCACATTGAAGTACGTCCGGAAAGTGATGAAAATGCTTTTAAGACATTTTATGATGATGCATTTTTTGCCGTGACAGATGAAGGAGACAGTTATAATACGTATACCGAATTTGGAAACGGCCCTTCCGTACAGATTCCAGCGGCAGGCAGTTATGTATTTAAAATCGGTTCCTGGGCACAAGGCGCTGATTTTAAATTGGCTGAGATACGGTTTGATGCCACGGAAATCTTTGAACCGTATGATCCGCAGCGGGTGCATCCTGTAGCTGCAGACGGCGAAACAGAGCTGGTAATCGGAGATTTACGTAACGGCGTTCCGAAGGATACGGCGCGGGACTTTAAGCTGAATGTGGCCAAAGCCGGGAATTACACGATTACTTATACCCTGGGTCAAAATAGCGGCACGCTTGCATCGGATTCGGAGGATGCGTTTGGGGTAACGGTAAATCCGGGAATGGAAACAGAGGAAAGTTATCCGGCAGTGACAATTACAAAGTATTATCAGGAGCTGCCGGTGAAACAGACGGTCAGTCTTGGCGCGGGAGAGCAGACGCTTCGTTTACAGACGCTTGTAGACGGCTTTACGATTACAAAAGTGGTTTTGAATCCGCAGACGGTTCATACGGCTGACGCAACGCAGGGCGGCGATGTCATTGACGCCTCGGCTTACAGCAGCGCGTCAGGCTTCCATGCGATTGAAGCAGGCGGAAATATTGGTTATTCTGCGGAAGGGCTTAAAGTCGATTATGCCGTTTTGGTAGAAAAATCCGGCGTATATACGGTTTCTTATGAGTATATTTCACAGAATGAAGCATCTTTGATTACACAGATTGACGGAGTGCAGGTAGCGGAGAGTGAAACGGCAGCTTCTACAGCGCCGGGCAACTGGTATGAGGCAGATTATGCAGATACGGAAACAGATGGCGTTTCCTTCCGTCTGGAAAAAGGGCTTCATACGGTTAGCGTTGTATGGACAAAAGCAAATATTAATATGAAGTCGTTGAATCTGATCTGCATGACGCCGGATATGGGTGCTTATGTATTTGAAGTGGAAGGCGAGCTTGGACCTGACGGAACTGGCGCTTATCAGGTTTCCTCCGGAAAAGAAACCGATATAAACGGAAACGAGGTTGGCTATATGCAGGTTTCCTCTGCGCAGTATGCAAACGGCAGATGGATTGTAAATTTCCCGTATGCAGGTACATATAAGGTGCAGATGGTGATGGCAGTTCCTACTCTGACAAATAATGTGCATATGGAATGGACGCCAGCGCCAGCACAGAGCGACAATGATTTTACAGTGTTAAGCGAAAATATACCGGTAGAGCAGACTCAGCCGAATGAGTACAGGACATTTGGCGGACCGGAGCTTGCAGTAGAAGAAGCGGGCGAATATGATATAAAATTCGGTTCCTGGGTGGCAGGCGCAAACTGGAAGCTGGACAAATTTATTTTTACCTGTGAAAATCCGGTTATGCCGCCGTCAACAGATGAACCACTGATCGTGGAAAAAGGCAGTACATTGAACCTGCGGGAAGCTTTGGCGGCCAATAAAAAAGGAAGCCTCCGCGCGAATCCTTCTACTGGCGATTATGTGGATTATGTGATTGAAGTTAAAGAGGAAGGCGATTATATTCTGACCTATTCTGTAGGCGCAAACAACGGTGCGGTTGAGGATGCATTCCAGGTGCAGGTTGCGGAATACAAGGAAGAAGTAAGCGGTGATAATTTTACACAGAAGCTTGCGCCAGTGCAGATGACACGCTACTATGACGCTATTATGGAAAGGCAGGCAATTCGCCTGAGGGCAGGTAAATTTGTGCTGAGGACAAAGGCGTTAAACAGTGGCTTTAGCCTTTCACGGTTTACGATTTCTGATCAGATTGTAACGGAAATTCCGGGAGACGGCACAGCTGTTACGATTGATGCGGTAGATTTTAACGACAGCGACAATTATCATGCAATCCAGAGTGGCAGCGCAGGCGGTAAAGGAAACATCGGTTATTCTGCGCCGGGGCTTGGTCTGGATTATGCGGTGCAGACAGAAAAGAGCGGTATTTATAACATCAGCTACCATTATACGTCATCCGGTGACAGCAGCCTGACGACGCAGCGTCTGACAGGAGACGGCGTAGTAAGCCTGGGAACCAGTCAGATTTTAAAAGCAACCGGAACTGGAAACTGGTATGATGCGGATTATGTTGACAGTGAGAATGTCCCTGTATTGCTGGCAGGAGGACAAAATACCCTGCGCGTGCGCTGGGATTCAGCAGACATCAACTTAAGATCTTTTACACTGGCATATCAGGGAAGCGCAGTGGAGTATGTTAAAGAGCTGCTTGGCGCTCTTCCGTCGAAGGGAGATCTGACACTGGAAGACGAAGCTGCAGTGGAAAAGGCAAAGGCTTCCTATGAGGCACTTTCGGCAGAAGAGAAGGAGCAGATCGAAGCAGAGCTTGTAACGAAATTAAATGAGGCAATCGCACAGATTCCGGTTTTATGGCTTGCAAAAACAATTGCGGACAACAAAGAGAATCTGGAAAAAACATTCGGTACATATAACGAAGCAGACTACAGACCGGAAAAATGGACGCAGCTTGTAGCGGCAAAAAATGCCGGACTTGATGCGATTGGTAAAGCAACAACAATTGCCGAAGCGGATCGTGAATTAAGAATCGCAAAAGCGGCAATGGCAGCAGTGCAAAAGAAACTGAAATCCATTCAGCTGACTCCGAATAAATCCATTATGCTTGCACAGAGCAAGGCATACCGCAGAAACGGATTTTTAAATAGCCAGGTAAAGGTCGGAAACTATGTGGATTACTTTGTCGACGTAAAGGAAGCAGGCGAATATACTTTTACCTACGCGCTTTATGCGGACGAGGCTATAGAGGATGCTTTTGCGATTAAATATGACGAGAATGAGTATCCGGATACATTAGCCGGAGAATATGCAAAGGTAAGCGTGCCGAAGATCGAAGTAGAAGGAAATCTTGTAAAGGAAATCCGCGGCACAGTATCCTTAAAAGAGGGCGAACAGACGATTCGTTTTGAGATATTAAACGACAAAGTGCGTTTAAACCGTATAAAAATACAGAAAAAGAAGGCAGTGGAGATTACAGCACTCGCAGAGGGAGGAAAATTCTCATGTCCTGCAGACAGGTTTGCAGAAGCTCAGAATCAGTATCTGCTGGAAAACGGCATGGTTACAGGAACAGCAGCCGGGACCGCTCTGGATTATCCGGTATCTGTTCAGAGTGAGGTGACCGGGTTTGTTACATATATGTATGCATATGAGAAAAATCAGGCGCCAAAGCTTGTGATTTCTAAAGTAGACGCAGACGGGACGGTAAGCAGGCTGGCAGAAACTCAGGTAAGTAAAACAGATGGCTTTGCAGAATCAGAACAGGCAGCAGTTGTATTACCTGCCGGGGATTACACACTCCGCATTGCTATGGAAAATGACGGCGTGGATTTGAGGAGCTTTGCAGTAAGTGGCGACAGGAAGCATATTCCGGCAGAAAGCGTCCGGTTGAATGCACATCGCATAAATCTGCAGCCGCAGGGAAGCTTTGTCTTAACAGCAGTACTGACTCCGGAGAATACGACCTCTGAGGTAGTATGGAGCACAGATAACGCTTCGGTTGCAGCAGTAGACGAGCATGGCACAATAACGGCCATAAAAGACGGCATTGCAGTAATTACAGCTTCTATAGACGGCAAGACGGCGCAGTGTACAGTTGTTGTCGGAAAAGACAATCAGAAGCCGGAAGATCCAGATGATCCAAAGGATCCGGATGGACCAAAGGATCCGCAGGAACTGATACCGACCTTTGCCGCACACGTAGACGCTGTTTTAGCACTGACAACTTTGTATGTGGGCGGAGATACACAGAATAAGACGGCCATCGGCATTGTCGTACCGACCGGAGCCAATCTGGCATCCGTTGCTTATACATCTGCTGTTCCTGATGTTGCGGAAGTATCCGCTGCCGGAGCAGTAACTGCAAAGAAAGCAGGTACGGCTGTCATTACCGTAAGTGTTACGCTTACAAATGGAGAAACGGCAAAGCTGCAGCGGCAGATTACCGTAAAGAAAGCATATATTAAGCCTGCAAAAGCCAACTACAGCGTTAAGACGGGAAAAACTGTCACCTTAAAGGCAAAGGCATATGGCTCAAATAAAAAGATTACCTTTAAGTTTGCGAATAAGAAGAGTAAAAAGTTTGCGACGCTGACAAAGGCCGGAAAGCTGACAGGAAAAGCGAAAGGAACGGTAAAAGTAACTGCAAAAGCAGGCAAAGTGAAAAAGACATTTAAAGTCAAGGTAAAATAATCGTTGTCAGAAGAAAGGAGTTTTCATGGTTAAGTTGAAAAACAGATTTGCAGCGGCCACCCTTGCGGCGGCAATCGCTGTGGCAGGCCTTCCGGCAGGCGGAAATGTTACGGCAAATGCCCAGTGTCTTGACGGCCTTACGGATTTGGGACGCCAGGTTGCTGCAGAGGGCTGCGTATTGATAAAAAACGACAATAACGTACTGCCGTTAGAAGGCGGCGTATCCATTTCCGTTTTCGGACGTGCACAGTGTAACTATTATAAGAGCGGTACGGGTTCCGGCGGTGATGTAAAAGCGCCGTATACAGTAGGTATTTTAGAGGGACTTCGTAAAAACCCAAAAGTGAAGGTAAATGAAGAACTTGCCAAAATCTATACGGACTGGGTGGCAAACGGTCATGGCTTTGACAACGGCGGCGGCGGCTGGGCTGCGGAGCCGTGGTTTCAGGCAGAAATGCCGCTGGAGCAGTCCGTGGCGGAGGCAGCAAAGGCCAAATCCGACGTAGCTGTGGTTCTGATTGGACGTACTGCAGGAGAGGACAAGGACGGTGCCAATACGGCAGGCAGCTATCTTTTGACCGATTTGGAAAAACAGATGCTGGAAACCGTTACGGGTACGTTTGATAAAGTAGTTGTTGTACTGAATGTTCCGGCTATCATTGATATGAAGTGGGTGGAAGAGTATGATGTGGAATCCGTCCTCTATACATGGCAGGGAGGTATGAATGGCGGCGACGGTGCGGCAGACGTACTGACCGGAGATGTAAATCCAAGCGGTCGCCTGACTGACACCATCGCGAAGAATTATTCCGATTATCCTTCTGCGCCTTATTTTGGCAGGACAGATTACAATTATTATGTAGAGGATATTTATGTAGGTTACCGTTATTTTGAGACTTTTGCACAGGATAAGGTAGCATATCCGTTTGGTTACGGGCTTTCCTATACGACCTTTGAGACGAGCACCTACGCAGTAACGGAATCCGATGGTTATATCAATGTCTTTACGACTGTAGAAAATACCGGTGACCGTGCCGGAAAGGAAACTGTTCAGGTATACTATGGAGCGCCGCAGGGGACACTGGGCAATCCTGCAAAGGAGCTGGCGGCGTTTGCAAAGACGAAACTCATAGAGCCGGGCGAATCCCAGGATATTACCTTAAGCTTTCGGATTGCCGACATGGCGCCTTATGATGACAGCGGCGTAACCGGACATGACAGCGCATATGTCCTGGAAGCAGGAGATTACAATATTTATGTTGGAAATGATGTCAGGGACAGCCAGTTGGAATACACCTATGTGCAGGATGAAACAGAGGTAGTCGAACAGCTGAGCGAGCAGATGGCGCCGGTGCATGAATTTGAACGTATGAAACCGGTGGCAGATGAGGATGGCAATCTGACCGTGGGCTTTGAGCCGACACCGACGCAGACGGTAGACGTCATTGATAAAATAGAACAGAATCTGCCGGAAGAGCTTTCTAAGAAAGACGATGGCCACTATGATTTGATTGATGTTTACAATGGAGACGTAACAACAGAAGAATTTGTAGCGCAGCTTACAAATGAAGAGCTGACTTCTATTGTACAGGGCGAAGGTATGAGTCCGGCCAATGTTACTGCCGGCGTGGCAAGCGCATTTGGCGGCGTCAATACCCGTAAAGACGGGAGTGTCCGGACATTGACTGATTTATATGGAATCCCGCGTGCGGCAACGGCGGACGGTCCTTCCGGTATCCGTCAGACAGCGGCGGCGACCAGCATTCCGGGCGGTGCGGCCATTGCCTGCACCTGGAATACAGATCTGGTAGAGCGGTTATTTCAGTTAGAAGGCCAGGAGATGGTTTTAAATAATATTGATTCTATCTTAGGGCCTGGGATCAACCTGCACCGCAACCCGCTCAATGGACGTAATTTTGAGTATTATTCGGAAGACCCGTTGGTAACCGGGAAGATAGCTGCGGCAGTGACAAAGGGAATCCAGAGTACAGGCGCAACCGTAACGATTAAGCATTTCGCGGCAAACAATCAGGAATCGAACCGTCATTATGATGATTCCCGCGTATCTGAGCGTGCACTGCGCCAGCTTTACCTGAAATGTTTTGAAATTCCGGTAAAAGAAGGTAAGGCGCGGTCACTGATGACAAGCTACAACCCGATCAACGGATTATGGGCGGCGAGCAATTACGATCTGGCTACCGAAATTTTACGTAATGAATGGGGTTATGAAGGAATTGTCATGACAGACTGGTGGGCAAGAATGAACCGTGAAATTGGCAACAGCAGTACGACCGCAAGCGGCGTACAGTATCTGGCCAGCATGGTAAAATCACAGAATGACCTGTACATGGTAACGCCGGATTCTTCCACTACGGCGGCAGCGAATACGAATACAACATTAGATATGGCAGAGCGTTTGGAGAATGGTTATATCACCAGGGCAGAATTACAGAGGAGTGCAGTCAATATCTGTAATTACCTGATGAAATCACAGGCTTTTGCAAGATTGAATAATCTGGATTTTGAACCGTATTTTGTAAAAGGGGACGACTGGTTTAAAGTTGAAAAGGATACGATGGGCAATCCAAGGCTTGCTTCTATCAGTATCGGCGGTACGCCAATCGCAGACTTTAACAAATATGTATTGGAATACAGTGCAGAAGTTCCGGCAGATGCAATTCCGGAAGTAACCGCAGAGGCTGCGGATGGAGAAGAGGTTTCCATAGAGCAGGCGACCGCGGATAGCCCGGCAGCACTGATCCATGTAAGGGGAGATGGAGAAGAAATAATTTACCGCGTCATCTTTGCCTTACAGGGCGGCGGCGTACAGGAGGTTCTGGCAGATGATATCAGGGTAAATGGCGTATCCTTAGATGGGTTTGATCCATCTGTAAGGACTTATGCGGTTCCATTGGATTCTGACAATGAGCCTCAGGTAACTGCAACAGCGGCAGAAGGTATCGACGTCCAGACCGTATATGATCCCCAAACCAGGACAGCTGTTGTGACCTGTTCCAAAGACGGACAGGAAAGCGCTTATACGATCCATTTTGGCAGCAGGCCGCAGAGCGATGAATTTGACGGAGCAGAATTAGGCGGCCAGTGGACGATTGAAGAGGAAGTGGCAGAGAACTGGTCGCTTGGTGATGGCCATCTGACCATTATGACGCAGGGTGGAAGCTTTTATCAGGATCAGAACAACGCGCACAATCAGTTTGTACAGGAAGCATACGGCGACTGGGAAGCAGTTGTAAAGATGGATTTGGATAGTCTGCCTTCTGAAAATTACCACAGCCTTGGTATTGTGGCAAAGCAGGATGATGATAACTATATCAATTTAAAGATAGAGTGGAGCAGTAATCTTTTGATACATCTCACACAGGAAACAAATGGCACCAGGACGATTTTGACGGATCTTTCGGATGCACATCTGGCGAAATTTACAGACAGCGTATATTTCCGCCTGACGAAGCAGGGTAATACCTATTCTGCGGCAGTAAGTCCGGACGGAGAGACTTATATCCGTATGGGAAAGGCGACGGCAAATTACAGCAGGCCGCTGTTTGGCCTTTGTGCAGCAAATGGTTCTGCGGCAAACGCATCCAGTATAGCAGCACATTTCGATTATGCGAGATTCGCAGCTGATTTGGAAAAAGAACCGATTACGGTTGGCGCAAGCACAAAACTGAAAGTAGCAGAGGCAGAGCCGATAGAAATTACAAATGTATTAGAGCAGGAAGACTGTCAGGACGAGGACGGCGGATTCAATTTTACAGGCTGCAATAAAGGCGAATATGCGGTTTACCGTATCAACGTAGAAAAGACAGGTATTTATGATTTTAAGGCGCGTATGGCGTCTGCCGCTTCTGAAACGGCGCAGGTAAAGGTAATCGTCTACGTAGACGGCGAGGAAGCTACCAGCTTTGTAACAAGCGGTACAGGCGGCGGACAGAATTGGGTGGATTCTCAGGTAAATAAAGTAAAATTGACTGCAGGCGAGCATGATTACAAAGTGTATTTTGACATGGCTGGCATGAACTTAAACTGGATTCAGATGGATTTGGCAGATGAGCTTGCAGACAGCGCATTGGCAAAAGCTATTGCGGCGGCAGAATCAAAAGATATTTCCTCTTATCCTGCAATACGTCAGGAAGCGTTCTTAAATGCGCTTGCGCATGCAAAGGAAGTGTTAAAGACGGCGCTTACTCAGGAAGAGTTAGATGCTGCGGTACGTGAATTAAAAGATGCAGACGACAACCTTGCCGTAAAAACACCGATAACTTCTCTTAAATTAGACGCGGTTTCCCTGTCCTTAAATCCGGGCACAAGCGTAGCGTTAGCAGTAGTTGTGGCGCCGGCAGAACATACAGATACCCTGGTGTGGAGCAGTAGTAATGAAAGCGTGGCGTCTGTAGATGAAAACGGCGTGGTGTCTGCAAAGGCAGACGGAACGGCAGTGATTACAGTCAGCAATGGCGCAGATGTAGCAGCTTCAACAACTGTAACTGTTAAGGAGTATGGTTCGGAAGAAAAACCGGATGATCCGAAAGACCCGGATAAGCCACAGGATCAGCTTGTACACTATATGCAGGATGTTAAAACAGGCATTGACCGTACGGTATTATACACCGGCGGAAACATTGAAAATAAAGCGGCAGTTTCAGTTGCGCTTCCACAGGGAGCAAAGATTTACCGTGTGGATTATGCAACGACGGATCCGAAAGTAGCTCTTGTCAATACTGCCGGACAAGTGAGTGCAGTTGGAAAAGGTTCTGCCGTAATTTCTGCAAAAGTGACTCTGACAAACGGGGAAACAAAAGATTTTACATTTAATCTGACAGTAAAGAAGGCATATATTAAGAAAGTGAAAGTGCCTGCAAGCGTGAAAAAGGGCAAAAAAGTCACGTTGAAAGCACAGGCGTTTGGTTCGGATAAGAAGATTGTCTGGAAGCTTGCAAAAAGCTCTAAGGTTGGAAAAATTACCCAAAAGGGCAAATTTACCGCATTGAAAAAAGGAAAGGTGAAGGTAACGGCAACTTCCGGAAAGATAAAGAAGAGCTTTACAATTCGGGTAAAATAAGATAAGAAGCATCATTTTGAACTCATAAGTTTCTTCCTTTAAGAAGTGTGTTATAATGACGCGCTGTGGCGGACAGGAGTCGCTTCCAACAGGGATGCGGCTCCTGTTTTCCTTATGTGGGTGAGAGTTTTTTGATATAGGGGACAGGATTTGGGAATTGTGTGGCTTTGCGTTTGGGGAAAAGGTGAAAGGAACGGGTTTTGAAACCAGAAAAAGGAGAATAAGAATGGGAAAAACAGAAAAAAAATGGACAGCGGCGCTTTTGTCAGCCGCAATAGTTATCAGTGGGCTTTTTATTCCGTCGAACACAGACGCGGCAGCTTCTGATACTTTGAAACAGTCGGATTTTTTAAAAGCAAGCGGGAAGGAAGTGCGCACAGAATACGGCGAAGGCGAAATTGTGCAGCTGAAGGGTACGAATGCAGGAGGCTATCTGGTACAGGAGCCGTGGATGTCTACGCTTCAGGTGACCGGCGGCGTAGTGGCTGAGATGGATATGTATGAAAAGCTGACAGAACGGTTTGGCGAAGAGAAAATGCGTAATATTGTAGAAACCTATCAGGAAGGCTATTGGACTAAAGAGGATTTTGCCCGCTGCAAAGAAATGGGAATGAACTGTATCCGCCTGCCGTTCTGGTTTATGAACCTGGTAGATTTTGAAGGAAATATGCTTCCAAATGCATTTGACCGTATGGACTGGTTTGTGGAAGAAGCAGGAAAGCTGGGAATGTATGTCATTTTGGATATGCACGGCGCTCCCGGTTCTCAAAATGCCAGCGACCATTCCGGTATTGACGGAGGAAGCCAGAAACAGCAAAAATCGGAGTTTTTCTTTGGGAGCAAGGCAAAAGGCAATCAGCAGAAATTTTATGAGCTGTGGGAGGCAATTGCAGAGCATTACAAGGGCAATCCTGCCGTAGCGGGTTATGATTTGCTGAATGAGCCTTACTGCACCTACCGTTATAATACAGAGTATTCTGATGAATACCTGCATACAATGCTATGGAATATCTATGATGAGGCATACGGCAGAATCCGCGCAATTGATCCGGATCATATGATTATTATGGAAGCAACCTGGAATCCGGTGGATTTGCCGGATCCGTATGCGTATGGATGGGAAAATGTCATGTATCAGTACCATCAGTATGAGTACAGCGATTACAATAATGAGGAAGGAAAACAGGTATCCGGTATCCGCAATAAAATTAACAGTATTGTGAGTGCGGATTACAATGTACCGTCCTTTATCGGAGAATTTTGTCTGATGACGAACCCACAGGCATGGGAGCAGGGGCTTGCACTGATAAACGATGCTGGAATCAGCTGGACGACCTGGACGTTTAAAGGGATTTCCAGTCAGACTACGGCCGGGCAGAACTGGTGCCAGTATTTCCTGGAAAACGGGGAAAAGGTGGATGTGACGACAGCAAGCTATGAGGAACTGATTGCCAGGTGGACAAATAACGGTGTTTCTTACCCAAATCCAAGGGAAGGTTTGGCAGATATTTTGAAAGCAGCTTATGCGAAAGAAGCGCAGGAACCAGCCAGACCGGATAAACCGTCAGGGCTTTTGCTCCGAAAAGGCGGCGTGGATATTGAAAAATACGATGGCAGGATTGAAGCGGAATATTGTAATCCGGTTTCCGGCGATTTTTCCTCCTACAATATTTCCGGCGGCCAGGAAACGGTAAACGGAGAGCCGATTGGGTACGTGCAGTGGGACGCGAAGGACTGGGGCAACGCAAAATGGATTATTTATGTCCGTCAGGCAGGAACATACGAGGTAAAAGCCAGGATGAAGGTAAGTCAGGCCAGCGGCAGTGAATTCCGTTTTGGCATCAGTACGGCGGTGACCGGAGATGGTACGACTACGACGACAATTCCAACCAATGTGTCAGAGGAATATGAGGATGTGACAATTGGAACTGTTAATATAGGGGAAACCGGGCTGCATGGCGTCAAAATCATGGATGGCTACGGCAATGGCAACGCAAAGGCAAAGCTTCGGCTGGATTATCTGACTTTCACGCTGAAATCAGGGGAAGGGCCTCATGATGACAGTGAGGACACGGTACTGACTGGCGTCAGTTTGTCAGAGACACAGAAAACCGTGACAGAAAAGGAAAGCTTCCGGCTGAAGGCATCGGTTACTCCGTCTGACGTCCAGAATGCAGAGCTTTACTGGAATACCAGCAACAGAAGTCTTGCCACAGTAAACGGCGGAACCGTCAGGACGCTGAAACCAGGAAAAGTGACGATTACGGTGCGTGCAAAAGACAATCCGGAACAGATTAAGGCATCCTGTGAGGTGGAAATATTACCGGAAGAGCCTGTAACGGAAGAGCCGACTGAGGAACCGACGGAAGAACCTACAGAGGAGCCGACGGAAGAACCGACGGAAGAACCTACAGAGGAGCCAACGGAAGAACCTACAGAGGAGCCGACAGAAGAACCTACAGAGGAATCGACGGAGAAGCCAGGCGGGATAATTCCGGAACGGGTACGGATGATGCGGGTTGGAAGCGCGGTAGTCCGACTGGAAAAGAACGGCCAGTATGATATTCCGATTCAGACAGTACCGCAGAACACCAGCGGGTATCAGATCTCCTATATCAGTTTATCTCCAGGCGTTGCGTCTGTAACGTCATCTGGAAGAATTACGGCAATTGCCGATGGAACCGCAGTTATCCGCGTCCTGTTAACGCAGGCAGATGGAACGCAGATTGTAGAAGAAATACTGGTTCTTTCAGGCAGTCAGGAAAATCAGGATAAGGCACAGACAGCAAAAAAACCGGCGAAGGTAAAAGAAATTAAGGCAAAGCAGACGTCCGGCGGCAAAATCAGGATTACCTGGAAGAAAGTAAAAGATGCAGACGGATATGAAATTTACCGGTCAGATGGAAAGAATAAGAAATTTAAAAAAGTGGCCACGGTAACCGGGGCGACCAAAAAAGTTTTTGCAGTTAAGAAAGGAAAGACGGCTTATTATAAAGTGCGTGCTTACAAAAAAGTGAATGGGATAAAGCTGCATGGCACGTTTTCGGCAAAAGTAAAGAGCGTAAAATAATCCTGTGAATTTTTAAAAATTTCAGGGGCGGATATGACTCATGTGAGCTATATCCGCCCTTGTTGGGACTGGCTGTTTTCCTGACAGCCCCTTTTTCTTATTCCACGTTAAAATTCACTTTTTTTGTATTCCCCGCTTTATCTGTTAATATCAGCTCATAGCTTCCCGGCGTTGTGGCTTTTTTCCCGCTCTTTATTTTCTGTCCGTTTAAAGTTGCGGACTTCATCCCGGCAACCTTGTCGGAAAAAGTGATTTTCACACCTTTTTTATAGGTTTTGTTTTTTATGTTTGTTCTGGGTTTTGTGGTATCAATGGTAAACTTTACCGTTTTCAATTTACCGTTTAGCAGTTTTGCCTGAAGCTTGTATACGCCGTCCGTTCCAAAATACCAGTTCTTATAACCATCGGTGACAACTCCTTCGGTTATTTCGCCTTTTTTGTTTTGCTTGTAATCCGCCTTAATTTCCTGATAATTTACATAGGTCAAAACTCCCCTGGATTTTATGGTCACCTGTTTAAACTTATTATAAATCCCGTTATTTTTTACTCCGGTAAAGTCAACTTTATTCACTTTATACAGGCTTTTATCAAAAACTGCGTAAAACTTTTCTCCCTCTTCTCGTCTCCGCAGATCAAAATCTACGGTTTTGCCGTCGGGGCGTACCTTACCGTTGGTATAATATACCGGATAGGGGCATACCACAGTAACATCTGCAAAGTCCACCGAAGGGATTCCTCCCGGCAGCAGCGCATTTCCTTCGTCAATTTCTGTCCCATCTTCCATGCCTGCAAAAAAGCTTCCTTCCGAAAGAAGATATTTTTTATTGACTTCCGTAAAAAACAGATCTGCGTCTTCTCTGTTATAATGATTCTTTTGATGGACTACTTTGGCATACTTTTTTCCATTGATAGTCACTTTGCGGAAGGGTTCTTCTGTTACATCCGGCCCGAAATGGTTAATTAACTGGGCGATTTCCTGCTCCGTGAGATAGTACTGGCTGTTTTCATCCACAGACATATCTTTATTTACGGTAAGTTCTACCTTTGCCCCACACCCGGAAGCAAAGACCATAATCGCAGATATCACACACAATCCTATACGTTTTAATACAATCTTTCTCATCCAAATATCCTCCTTCTGATTTCAAACACGCGCTAACTGCATTTCTATAGTAACATATTCTGGAAAAAATGGACGCTCCGGAAACTGAATTTCATAAAATATTAAGAAACGCTGAATGGATGACGCTCCTGTCTATACACTGAGAAAGGCGATCGGGAAATTGGATTACCCAGTCCTGTTTGCCAG
This sequence comes from Eubacterium sp., assembly GCA_022794015.1. Lineage (GTDB taxonomy): Bacteria > Bacillota > Clostridia > Lachnospirales > Lachnospiraceae > Roseburia_B. The sequence continues at coordinate 74,800 of JAAWDZ010000029.1, forward strand.
TTGTTCGGATAAGGGAAGGCCTGAGGGGAAAACAGATGAATGAAAAAAGAGAATCCCATAGGATTCTCTTTTTTCGGGAATCAGCGCTAAAATTGGTATTAGTCAATATCCCCATTTTTCAATCACAAACGTTGATTATTTTTTTACTGTTACAGTAACTGTCTTTGAAGCGCTTCCTGCTGTAATAGTAATCTTGGCAGTACCCTTCTTTACGCCTGTGATTTTACCTTTCTTGCCTACTTTAGCAATTTTCGGCTTATTGGATTTGAATTTTATCTTTTTGCCATTTACCGCCATTGCTGTAATCTTAACAGATTTGCCTTTCTTAACAGTATATTTCTTGCTGTCTGTTAAGATCTGATTCAATGTATTGCTCAGCTGTTTCTCTAAAGCGGTAACCTGCTGTTTTGCTGTTGCTAAGTCTGCGGAAGAAACTGCGTTTGCAAGCTGGTTTTTGGCGTTCTGAAGCTCTTTGTTTAAAGCGTCAATCTGTTTGTTTGCCGCGTTTACCTTGTCATTCATCTCGGCTTTTGTTTTGTCAAGCTCTGCCTGAAGATCGCGGTTTGTTTCCATTAATGTGTTCTGAAGTTTCTTAAAGATCGCGCTTTTCTTGATGATGTTGAGCATGTTGATTGCAGATCTCTGCAGATCGCCAAGTCTCATGTCTTTGCCTTCCTCAAGGCCCTTCATCAGAGAATCTACGCTGCCGCCAGGCATCTCACAGTCGTTTCCTGCATACATCAGTTTTGCCTGAACGTTGATTTTGTTGTCTTTGTCTTTACCGAAAAAGGTTCCTACAGAACCCCAGTCTGTCATAACAAATCCGTCGAAGCCCCATTCATTTCTGAGCATTTCTACATTCATGCCGTAGTTCAAAAATGCAGCGTAGCCGTTAACCATGTTATAGGATGTCATGATATAATCCGGTTTGGAAAGTCTTACTGCAATTTCAAAGCCCTTTAAGTAAATTTCTCTTGCTGCTCTTTCGGATACGACAGAGTTTGAACCGTTACGATCTGCTTCCTGGTTGTTGAATGCGAAATGCTTTAATGTAACGCCAACGCCTGAGTCAGCGCCGTTTTCTAATGTTTCTACACCCTTTGTCTCGTATGCTGCAGTCATACCTGCAATTAATGGATCTTCGGAATAATACTCGAAGTTACGTCCGCACATCGGGTTTCTGTGGATATTCATACCAGGAGCCAGGAATGACGTTACGCTGTACTCTAACATTTCTGTGCCGATTGCGCGGCCCATCTGCTCGATCAGTTCGATATCCCATGTCTGTGCCAGTAATGTACCGATTGGGAATGCGGTACAGTACTGATAATAATCCTGTGCTGTGTAAAGTCCGTTTCCTTCTTTAAGCTTCTGTGCAAAATCGGCTGCCGTTACAGTCGCTTTTGTATATTTTTCGGTTAATGTCGGGCCAAACCAGCCATTGGTTTCTACTAATTCCATCGTATAGTATGTTTTAGACGCGTCAAATGCTGCGGTTGCAGCTACTTTGGTGTACGTTGTGAAGTTCGGAGTAACACGGAGGCCAGCAGGCCCGTCTGCTAATACGATATTCGGAATATATCTTGTATTATATAAGTTCTTTGTGGTTTCTCCGGCAGCGCCAGGTACGGAATCTGCCTGTGAACCAATCATAGGTCCCTGTCCCTCGGAATCTGAGGATAATCCGGCATAAGTACCGCCTTCTACCAGATCGCACAGCTCTAAGTTTGACATATTTGCTACTAATTCTTCTACGGAAATCTTTCCAAGAGCTACGTCAAGAAGCGTTGCGTCTTTTACCGCCTTCACTTTTTCGGTCTTTTCTGTACCCTCCTGACGGAAAGCGCTTGCGCCGCCCTTTGCCAGATATTTTGCAGAATCAGAAGCTGCGTCTTCGCTTACGTATGTCGTGATTTCTCCGTCCGTATAATCCGGCATTGCAGAAGCTTTGATATTTGATGCGCGCAAAGCTGCGGTGGAATGGGAAGCTGTGATGCCGTCCGGTGTAACATCAATGCCGTTGGAGCTTCCGGTCATAATATCAAATTTGGTCTTTGCATCATAATGTGGAGTTCCTACCCATACTTCCTGCGGACCCCACCAGCCCTCTACGGTTTCTTTTTTATAAGTGTTGTTCAGTACGGCGCCTTCTGTATAAGTTCCGTTGATCAGCTCATCTCTGGTAACGCCCAGATTATTTCTGTACTGCTCTGTGACTGCGTCTGCATCCAGCGTAATTGTTCCCGCTTCGGCAGTATTCCTGGAGCTGTTGCCCACACGGATAATATAGTCGCCTTTTTCCATTATATATGCGTCTGTGGATTCGTCATAGCTGGACATATCCGTTGTATCAAATGAAATGGTCACGTTTTCGGTTGCGCCTGCTTTTACGGCAACCTTTTTGTAAGCTGCAAGTTCCTGGAACGGCTTGTCAAGCTTGCCCTGCGGTGCGGAGAAATAAACTTCCACAACTTCTTTGCCGTCTGCAGAGCCTCTGTTGGTTACAGCGGCCTGTACGGTTACTTTTTCTTCGTCAGCAGAAACGCTCTTTACGTCGATTGCGAAATCCGTATAAGACAGACCATAACCAAACGGATATGCAACATCTACGCCGTATGTATCAAAATAACGGTATCCGACATAAATATCATCATTGTAGATTTCTTCCAGTGTTTCACCGCTCCATGGTTCCGCTTCATTTAACTGAAGGTTTGAGAAATTCTCAGAGGACGGATAGTCCTTATAGTTGATGGCCCATGTATCGGTCAGTTTTCCTGACGGGGTGACTGTGCCGTTTAAAACTTTTACAAGGGCGTTGCCGCCTTCCAGACCGCCCTGAGACATCAGGAACAGCGCGTCGAGGCCTTCGATCTTCTCAAGGCTTACTTCCGTGCCGTCTTTAATGACTTCGGTCGTTTTCTTTTCGCTGCTTAAGCCGTGATAGAAGTTAGTATCGACGATACCGCCGACATTCAGAACTACGATTACATTTTCAAATTTCTCTCCAAGCAGAGCCAGATTGGCTGCTTCGCTGTCATAGAGATAATAATCGCCTTTTTTCAGATTCCTGTCGGAGAATTCACCTGAATTACGTGCCAGTACGTAAACTGCCGTATCTGTGCCTGCAGCTACTGCATCCACGTCTGCCGCTACATATGCGCCCTCGTCGAAAATAGCAGAAGCGCCCATGCCGCTGCCGCTGCCGCCGTTTTTCTGCCATTCCTCTTTCTTTGCGTTGAGAAAAGATTCGTTTACAATGTCGTAGCCCGCATCTTTAAATGCACTGAGCACATCCCATTTTGCGCTTGCTTTTGGATTCGTGCTTCCGGAACCGGTACCGCCTTTCACTGTTCCGTAAGTACCAACGCCGTAAAGAGCGATTTTACCGCTTTTTTTCATTGGAAGAGCGCTGTTCTGGTTGTCTAAAAGCACCATGCCTTCTGCGGCGGCAGCCTGTGCGATGGCGTTGTTTCTCTCCTCCCTCTCCAGACTCTCAGTTTCACTGGTCCCGGCTGCCATTGCCGGTGCAACGCCTGTGATAACCAGTGTGGCAGCCATTGATAATGACAATGCTGATCTTACAATTTTGTTTCTCATATTTTCCTCCTTTATTTTGGGTAGAGGCAGTGTTTAAACTATCTGATTCCATAATTCATATAACACTGTCTGAAATAAAAGCAAATGATACTCTGCCGATGTCCTTCTGTATTTAGAAAATTTTTCAGCCATGATCTGATTTACGAAAGTAAAAGCAGGACGCAGGAAAAAAATTCTAAAAACTGGCAGATAAATAAATTTGCCACCCCATTATTATTGTATTATAATTTTATCAGAAAAATGAGGATAATTATATAACATATTTGCGAATAAGTATTTTGTTTCTGCGCGTTATGGCGTATATGCACAAATAAATCTTGCTGTTATCAGTTATCTTTTCTGAAATAACCAAAATACCTGGAAAGGAGTTCCTTTTTTATGAAAAAGTTATCTAACAATGAAAACCAGTTGGAAATGATTATGAAAGAAAATATTCAGAAAATTGAACACTGGTCTATGGAATTTATGACGGATTCATGTGACCATGTTCTTCGTGAGATATCAGATTATCTGGTTTTTTTAGAAGAAAATTACGGATGCTGCAACAATTTACTTCTGATGCAGTTTCTTGTGGAATTTATATCCAATATCAAAATGATTCTGCGGAAGGAATATCAGGCATCTTTGTCTGATTTTCTGACCGATCATGAATTGATGGATCTTTTTGGCCGCAGTATACGTTCCGGAACCGACATGAAAAACTGGCTTCAGAATTTTTCAGCGCACCTTGCCCCATATCGGAAACGCAGGGAATCCTCGTCTGCGTTTGCCGTTGAAGATGTAAAGAGATACATCAAAGACAATCTGCGGAACAATTTTACAAGAAAGGAGCTTGCAGATCTGGTACATATACATCCGGATCATTTGTCTCATGTTTTCCGAAACCAGACAGGGATCAGTATTCGGGAATATGTGACAAACAAGAGGATTTCATATGCAAAATTTCTTTTGTGCCACACAAATTTGTATATATCAAAAGTGGCTTTAGAATGTGGATATGAAAATGCGGCATATTTTTCCAAAATATTCAGGAAAAGTACCGGAATGACACCGAAAGAATTTAAAAAGTCGGCTTCCGGCGAATTATCTGCAAATATAGAATCCGCACTGACCGGGGAAATCAAAGAGGATAAATTTTAAAGAGAATAAATTAGTAAAAACCGTTGACAAATCTTTCCTGTCGTATTATACTTTGCCCATCAAATATTTTGCCTATCAAAATATTTGATGGGCAAAGTAATACTTAAAATATCAAAAATCAAAAGGAGAAGACCATGTTAGAGAAAGTAAAAGAAATTATTGCAGAACAGTTGAATATCAGTGAGAGTGAAATCAGCCCGGAAAGTAATTTCAAAGATGATTTGGGTGCGGATTCCCTGGATTTATTTGAATTGGTTATGAGCTTGGAGGAAGAGTATGAAATCGAGATTCCGTCAGAGGATCTGGAAAAGATTGCGACAGTAAATGACGTTATGGAATACTTAAATGCAAAAGGTGTGGAAAATTAGGATGAAAACCGAGATTACAGAATTGCTTGGAATAAAATACCCGGTTATACAGGGTGGTATGGCATGGGTTGCAGAATATCATCTGGCCGCCGCAGTATCGGCTGCAGGCGGTTTCGGCATTATCGGAGCAGCCAGTGCGCCGCCCGAAATCGTCCGGGAACAGATACGTAAGGTAAAGGAACTGACTGATCGGCCGTTTGGCGTTAATGTCATGCTGATGAATCCCAATGCGGCGGATGTTGCCAAAGTTGTCGTAGAAGAAGGCGTAAAAGCCGTTACAACCGGCGCCGGCAACCCTGCCGCATACATTGGAATGTGGAAAGAAGCCGGAATCAAAGTCATTCCTGTCGTAGCAAGCGTAGCAATGGCGCGGATGATGGAAAAAGCAGGTGCAAACGCAGTTGTGGCAGAGGGGACGGAATCCGGCGGGCATATCGGCTCTGCAACGACGATGACATTGGTTCCGCAGGTAGCAGACGCCGTAAAAATTCCGGTGATTGCTGCGGGAGGAATCGCTGACGGCAGGGGTGTTGCAGCGGCGATGATGCTTGGGGCAAAAGCAGTGCAGATGGGCACCCGCTTTATAGTGGCAAAGGAATCCATCGTGCATGATAATTATAAAGAACGCGTGATCAGGGCGAAGGATATTGATTCTGAAGTGACCGGCAGAAGCACCGGACATCCAATTCGTGTCTTGCGTAACAAAATGACCAGGGAATACTTAAAGATGGAAGCAGACGGCGTTTCTTTAGAAGAATTAGAGGTACTGACTTTAGGGTCGCTGCGCAAGGCTGTCATGGACGGCGACGTGGTAAACGGAAGCCTGATGGCAGGACAGATTGCAGGGCTGGTGAAGAAAGAGCAGACCTGTCAGGAGATAATAGAAGAAATTATGCAGGAGGCAGAAGCGTTGCTGCACGGCGATAAATAGCAGCAGAAAATAATGGAATGCTGCCATTTGGCGGCGAAAAAGACGTATCGCTGCCCGTATGGCAGGCAGTGAAGAAAGGCAGGTAAACATGGGTAAGCTGGTATTTATGTTTCCGGGACAGGGTTCACAGTATGTGGGAATGGGAAAGGAATTTTACGACACGATCCCAGTATGCAGAGAGGTTTATGAACTGGCGCACAAAGCAACGGGACTGGATGTTGCGAAGCTTTGCTTTGAGGAAAACGAGCAGATTCATATTACAGAATATACACAGATTGCAATGCTTGCAACAGAAGCTGCAATTTTTGCTGCATTAAAAGAAAAAGGCTTTACGCCGGATATTACAGCGGGATTGAGCCTGGGAGAATACGGCGCTCTGATTGCATCTGGCGTTATGAGTATGGAGGACGCATTTGCCGTTATCCGCAAGCGCGGAATTTATATGCAGAATGCCGTACCGACAGGCGGCGCAATGAGCGCGGTATTGGGTTTAGATGCCGCTGTTATTGAAGATGTATGTGCAAAAACAGAAGGAATCGTTTCCATTGCCAATTATAACTGCCCCGGACAGATTGTGATTACCGGAGAAAAAGCGGCTGTAGATGCCGCGGGAGAAGCGTTGAAGGAAGCGGGGGCAAAGCGCATTGTACCTCTTAAAGTAAGCGGACCGTTCCATTCACCGATGCTGGTTCATGCCGGGGAACAGCTTGCAGAGGCGCTGCAAAGCGTAGAAATTGCAGCTGATTTTATTCCTTATGTGGCAAACGTGACGGCAGATTATGTGACAGACGTTTCTGATGTGAAGCCTTTATTGGAAAAGCAGGTGGCGTCAAGCGTCCGTTGGCAGCAGACAATTGAGCGTTTGATTGCGGACGATGCAGATACTTTTGTGGAAATCGGGCCGGGCAAAACGCTGAGCGGATTTATGCGCAAAATAAACCGAAACGTAGCGGTACGCAATATCGACAAGCTGGAGGATTTTTTAAACTATGTTGAAGGGTAAAATTGCACTTGTGACCGGTGCAAGCCGGGGGATTGGGGCAGAAATTGCAAAAGCTCTGGCAGCAGAGGGCGCACAGGTCATTATAAACTATAACGGATCCAGGGATAAAGCACAGGCTGTGTCAGACGAAATCAAAGAGGCGGGAGGAGAAGCAGAGATTTACCAGTGCTGCATTTCCGATTATACAGCCTGCGGAGAAATGATAAAGGAACTCATTGAAAAATACGGACGGATTGATATTTTGGTGAATAATGCGGGTATTACCCGTGACGGACTTCTGATGAAAATGTCTGAAGAAGATTTTGACGTTGTGATTGATACGAATTTAAAAGGGGCGTTTAACACCATACGGCATATGTCCCGTTGGTTCTTAAAACAGAAAAGTGGAAAAATCATCAATATTTCTTCTGTTTCCGGTATTCTGGGAAATGCGGGGCAGGCAAACTATTCCGCCAGCAAGGCAGGCATTATCGGCCTTACAAAAAGTGTGGCCAGAGAGTTGGCTTCCCGCGGCATCCACGCCAACGCAATTGCTCCCGGATTTATTGCAACAGATATGACAGACGCCATGCCGCAGGCGGCAAAAGACAAATTGACCGAAGAGATTCCGCTAAAAAGGATAGGTACGCCGAAGAATATTGCAGATATGGCAGTTTTTCTGGCATCTGAAAAATCGGACTATATTACCGGGCAGGTGTTTGCCGTAGACGGCGGCATGTCGATTTAGAAGATTTGGGCAATGTCGTGCGAAACCGCATGAGAAAGCGAGGAAATTATGAGCAGAAGAGTTGTAGTAACAGGAATGGGCGCAATCACCCCGATTGGGCTTAGCACAGAAGAATTCTGGCAGTCCGTAAAGGAAGGAAAAACCGGATTTGCGCCGGTTACCAGATTTGATACAGACGGATATAAGTGCCACATTGCTGCAGAGGTAAAAGGCTTTGAGGGCAAAAATTTTATGGATTTTAAAGCGGCTAAGCGTATGGAACTGTTTTCCCAGTACGCGGTTGCTGCTACGAAGGAAGCCTTTGCGGATGCCGGACTTGATATGGAAAAAGAGGATCCGTACCGTGTGGGTACTGCAATCGGATCCGGCATTGGAAGCCTGCAGGCAATGGAGCGTGAACATAAAAAACTTTTAGAAAAAGGACCGAACCGCATTAATCCGCTGTTGGTGCCGCTTATGATCTGTAATATGGCTGCCGGCAACGTTTCCATCCAGTTTGGTTTCAAGGGCAAGAGCATCAATTGCGTAACTGCCTGTGCAACCGGAACCAATACGATTGGCGAGGCATTCCGCGCCATTCAGTACGGCGAAGCGGATGTTATGGCGGCAGGCGGCTGCGAAGCGTCTGTTACACCGATTGGAATTGGCGGCTTTACTGCGCTGACGGCGTTGTCTACTGTGGACGATCCCAAGACATGTTCCCTTCCGTTCGATAAGAACAGAAGCGGATTTGTCATGGGAGAAGGCGCTGCTGTCGTGATGCTTGAGGAATTAGAGCATGCAAAAGCCAGAGGGGCAAAAATTTATGCGGAAGTAGTCGGATATGGATGCTCTTCCGATGCCTACCATATTACATCACCGGAAGAAAGCGGAGCAGGAGCAGCGCGGGCCATGGTAAACGCCATGGAGGATGCGGGTGTGAAACCGGAAGATGTGCCTTATATCAACGCGCACGGTACAGCGACGCATCATAACGATTTGTTTGAAACAAGGGCGATTAAGCTGGCGTTTGGCGAGCATGCGAAGAACCTTAAGATCAATTCTACAAAGTCTATGGTAGGGCATCTGCTTGGTGCAGCAGGAGCAATTGAGTTTGTGGCCTGCGTAAAGGAACTGGAAGAAGGGTATCTGCACCGTACGGTAGGTTATACGACGCCGGATGAAGAGCTGGATCTGGATTACTGCAAAGAAGCCGTAACGGGAGATTTTGAATATGCGCTGAGTAATTCCCTGGGCTTTGGAGGACATAATGCGAGTATTCTTTTGAAAAGGTATGCGGAGTAGGTTTTCAATTTGGAAAACTTTGTTTTCGAACAGTTTCCCCCGTTTTAAAGCACAGTGATTCCCTTCCCGTCCGCATCCCCTGGCCTCTGTGTGACGCATGCTTACCAAAACCTGAACTTATGATACCATCCATTTACGATATCTTAACACAAACTTGAGAGTGAGGAGCACATATTATGTCATTGTTGAATACGAAACAGATTATGGAGATTATCCCGCACCGCCAGCCCTTCCTGCTGGTCGATACGATCGAAGAACTGGAGCCAGGCATAAGGGCGGTTGGGAAGAAATGCGTCAGTTATAACGAGCCTTTTTTTTCAGGACATTTTCCGAAAGAGCCGGTGATGCCGGGAGTTCTGATTATTGAGGCGATGGCGCAGGCGGGAGCAGTTGCCATTTTGAGTAAGCCGGAGAATAAAGGGAGGACAGCGTATTTTGCAGGAATCAGTCAGGCAAAATTCAAACAGAAGGTAATTCCGGGAGATGTACTGACTTTGGAGCTTGAAATTATTAAGGAAAAAGGGCCGATTGGAATCGGAAGAGGAACCGCGAAGATAGATGGCAGGCTTGTGGCATCTGCGGAACTGACATTTGCGATTGGAAGTGGAGAATAAATTATGGCATCGATATTGAAAAAAAAGAAATTTATAACGGTAAAAGATAAAGAGGCAGCAGATATTATCGTATGCCCTGCCTGTAAAAAGGAACTGGTGAAATCAGAAGTTGTAGCGAATAAATATGTTTGCTATGCCTGTGGCAGTTATTTCCGAGTACGGACAGGAAACCGGATTAAAATGGTTGCGGATCAGAAGAGCTTTGAACCCTGGTTTGACGAGATGGAGTCAAAGAATCCGTTGGATTTTTCCGGTTACGGGGAGAAGATTGCCGCGGCGCAGGAGAAAACCGGACTGCATGAGGCAGTGACGGTCGGCAGAGCTAAAATTTACGGCGAGTCGGTTGTGCTTGGAATTTGTGATGCCAGATTTTTGATGAGCAGTATGGGGCATGTGGTCGGTGAAAAAATTGCGTCGGCGGTAGAGCGTGCAACGGAAGAACGGCTTCCGGTGATTTTGTTCTGCTGTTCGGGCGGCGCCAGGATGCAGGAAGGAATTATTTCTCTGATGCAGATGGCGAAAACTTCTGCAGCTTTGAAAAAACATTCCGATGCCGGGCTGTTGTATATTCCGGTGCTGACAGATCCCACGACCGGAGGCGTGACGGCGAGTTTTGCCATGTTAGGAGATATTATTTTAGCGGAACCAGGAGCTTTGATTGGTTTTGCAGGGCCCCGTGTCATTGAGCAGACCATCGGTCAGAAGCTGCCGGAGGGCTTTCAGAGGGCAGAGTTCCAGTTAGAGCATGGGTTTGTGGACGCCATTGTGGAGCGTAAGGATCTAAAGAAGACATTATACAAGATTTTGAAAATGCACAGGCCAATAGAAGGCTATGCGAATTTTAATAATGAAGCGGACAGTAAATTTGTGCCCAGTGAGCTGATGCGGGAGCGCAGTGTGAAAAGTCAGATGCTCAGCGCCTGGGAAAAGGTAAAAGCAGTTCGGGATACGAGACGTCTGGCATCTGTGGACTATATGGATGAAATTTTTGATGATTTTATGGAATTGCACGGCGACCGTCTGTTTCGGGACGATCCGGCGGTGGTGGGCGGTATTGCTGCGCTGGACGGACAGCCGGTTACGGTGATCGGTGTGCACAAAGGACGCGATTTGAAGGACTGCATGCGGCATAATTACGGAATGCCTTCGCCGGAAGGATATCGCAAGGCGCTCCGTCTGATGAAAGAGGCAGAGAAATTTAACCGTCCGGTGATTTGTTTTGTCAATACTTCCGGCGCATTCTGCGGCATGGAAGCGGAAGAAGGCGGACAGGGGGAAGCGATTGCCAGAAATCTTTATGAAATGTCCGGACTTACGGTGCCGGTTCTGTGTCTGATGATTGGCGAAGGCGGCAGCGGCGGCGCGCTCGCACTTGCAGTCGGCAATGAGGTATGGATGATGGAAAATGCGACATATTCGATTCTTTCACCAGAAGGTTTTGCTTCTATTCTCTGGAAAGACGGAAAACGGGCAAAGGAGGCCGCAGAAGTGATGAAGATTACTGCGCAGGATTTGTACCGTTTGCATGTTGTAGAAAAAATCATACCAGAGTATGGCGGAGCAAATCAGGAGGCTCTGCATGATATTGCTATGTTTATGAAATTCCATATGCGTAAATTCCTGCAAAAATACAGCAAAATGGAAAGAGATGAATTGGCAAAATCACGTTACGAGAGGTTCCGGAGCTTTTAGTATAGGAGTAGAGATTGATGAAAACCAGAATATGTGGTACGGGAAGCGCACTTCCCAAACGGGTAGTTAAAAATGAGGATTTAAGTAAAATCATGGATACCTCTGATGAGTGGATCAAAAGCCGTACAGGGATAGCTGCAAGGCATCTGGCTGTGGAAGAGACGCTTGTCCAACTGGCGGCGGAGGCATCACGGCAGGCATTGAAGGAGGCGGGAATTGCTGCAAAGGAGCTGGATATGATTCTGGCCGGGACGATTTCGGCAGATAATATCCTGCCGTCTTTGGCTTGTGAGCTGCAGCGGGAGCTTGGCGCGGCAAAGGCAGTCGCATTTGATATTAACGCTGCCTGCTCCGGATTTTTATTTGCACTGCAGACGGCAGATGTTTACATCAAAAGCGGACAGTATCGGAATATTCTGGTCGTCGGAGGGGAAATTCTTTCTAAACTTATGGACTGGAATGATCGTTCCACCTGTGTGTTATTTGGGGACGGCGCGGGCGCGGCGGTAGTCTGCCCGGATGAAACCTGTGGAATTTTAAGCGGCGTACAGGGGTCTGACGGCGCAAGGGGCAGCGTGCTTTCCTGCGTCGGCAGAAGGAACAACAATCCTTATGTTACAAATAGTACAGCGTTATCCTTTGTGTCTATGGATGGTCAGGAAGTGTATAAATTTGCCGTGCGGACAGTACCGAAGGCAATTGCGGAGGCGTTAGAAAAAGCGGGGCTTACGGTGGAGGATATTGATTTGTTTGTGCTTCATCAGGCAAATATCCGCATTATCGAATCAGTTTCCAAACGGTTAAAAGTCCCTATGGAAAAATTTCCGACCAATCTTTCCTGGTGCGGGAATATTTCTGCCGGAAGCGTGCCGATACTGCTTGACGATGTCAACCGCCGGGGCTTGCTGAAAAAGGGCGATAAGGTGGTGCTTGCAGGGTTCGGCGCAGGCTTAACCTGGGGGGCGTCAGTGATGACCTGGTAAGGTGCGGCGGATACATGGAGGGAACATGGATCAGAAGACGGGATCTGGTATGGACGAGGTTTTAAACGAGCTGTTGGTGAAGCTTTTTAAGAATATAATGGAAATTGAGGAAAAGTGGCTGATTACACCTGAATTTAAAGATATCAGTGTAAATGACATGCACGTTGTGGAAGCGATTGGAATAAAAGAACCCAAAAGCATGTCTACGGTGGCAAAGCTGATGTCTGTTACAACCGGAACACTGACAAAATCAATGGATGGGCTTTCAGATAAGGGATATGTGTCAAGAGAACGCGGCAAGAAGGATAAGCGGGTCGTATTTGTTTCACTGACAGAAAAAGGACGCAGGGCTTACCGCCATCATGAGAAGTTCCATCGGAATATGATTGACAATATCAAGGTCGGAATCAGTGATCATGAGACAACGGTGCTCATTTACGCGCTGGCAAAGCTGAATGATTATTTCAATGAAATTTACAGACTGTAAGTGGAAAGTGTAACAGTTCATACAAGCCGCCCTGCTACACGCTTTGCGTTGCATACAAATCGCCAGTATTGTTACAGGAAAAATACAATTATGCATCTTTGCAGGACGGCGGATATATGGTATGATAAATCAGATCATATCAAAAATGCTGTCTGGATGGTGATGTAAAATGTTCAGTGAAAAAGAGTTTATCAAAGATTACCCCAAAACCGAAAATCTGGAACTGGTTGTAGAAATTGTCCATGACTGGTTTAAAATGATTCCGATGCTGAAAGAGGGCAGTTATACGGCAGTTTTTAAGACGGGGCATTACATGCTGAAAATGACAGGGGATGAGGAGATTCGTGTTTTATACAGAAGTAATGGCGGCCAGATAGAAGAGGTGACTGTTCCGGAGCATGCGAAAAAGTATTTGCTGTATACATTTGAGCATTTTGGGCTGTATCAGGAAATCCATGATGACGTCCATTTTAAAGATATGGAGCATCTTTTTGAAAAGTTTGATTCCATAAGGCAGCCGATAAACGCCGCGTTATATGCATCGTTTACGCAAGGCCGCGTGAATGGCTATAAATGGGCCAATGTAGCGGATTTAACAGAGAAAGAATTTATGGGCATAGTCCCACAGATCATACAAATCGCTTATAACTGCAATGATTTTGGGTTTTCCCCGAATATTGTGCTGTCATCCATATTAGAGCTTATTCTTGTAAATACCGATGAAAGCCTTTCCTGTGAAAGCTATTGGAGGATCGCTCTGGATTGTGCGCGGATTCAGATGGCGCGGATAAATGTTGTGGCTGATGATCGGGAAAAAGGATTGGATGAAACAGGGATAACGGCTTATCGGATGCCGGAATTTGTGGAAAAGACCGTCGGGGATATTCTGACGGTGAATGAACCCTGGTACTGGTACAATTATATGGATCAGAAAGGGCAGAATAGAGAGACGGTATCTGACGACGTGTTAGAGGAGGACGAAATGTTTGAATATGACGATGATTTTGCTTAGTTTGACGTTTTATTCACGTTTTGCAGGATGATTTGCCTGAATTTTCATCTGCTGCGTTATTTGTCTGAAAGCGAATGAGACGCTGCGCTGGAGCCGCTTCATAACTGACAGAATTTCAATAACGCAGTTTTCCGCTGGCAGAAATTTTAAAATATATTTTCAGACAGGATAAACGGGATCTCCAGATTGTATTACAAACAGTCTGGTTTTTTGCATTTTAAAGAAAAAGCGCCTGGCAGGCTGTCACCTGTCCCTGTTGCGGAAGAAAACCAAAAAGAGATGTGGAATAAGGTTACTGTTTATGGGTCAGGAACGCGCATTTACTGCGTGTTCCGTGAGAATATGATAGAAGTTCGGGGCGATTTTTGCGAAGCAAAACTTTAAATATCGCCCCGAACCGTTACTGTGAGCGGCCTCCCAGGTCGTGAACAGTAACGGTATAAGATTTTTACAAATAGTTGGAATTGACAAGAGATATTCCTACAAGTATAATGGGGATATTGAGAGCATTGTGACAGAGCAGACGGAGGTGATTGAATGAATCATACTTTAATTGGCCACTCGAAGAGCTATATATCATGGAAGCAGAGGGCAGTAGCGTTTATGGCAAGTCTTTTTGTATTTGCAGGTGTGTTTTTTATGGTAGATACAAAAGAGGTAAAAGCTGCTGAAGTAGCTTTAAGTGAAAAGGCTGTTACAATGGCGCCTGCGACCACAAAGACTTTAAAGCTGAATGGTGCAGTTGCCAAAAAGGTAAAGTGGTCAAGCAACAATAAGAAAGTGGCCACAGTAAACAAAAAGGGAAAAGTTACAGCCAGAACAAAGGGAACGGCTAAGATCAAAGCTGCTTACAACAAAAAGAAGTATACGTGTACGGTAAACGTTGTATATATGACAGGTACAACATCAGACGGAATGCGTTATAAGGATGCCAAGGGCAGCTTCGGACACAGCGGGCGCTGGTACAAGAAGAATGTGAACGGAAAAACGTATTATTATACCAGCACCGACGGGAGTGCGATTTATTTTAAAGCCACGGGCAGCAAATATGTAGATGTCTCTTTTATGGCGCAGGTTGCCGCTGCAATTCCTTATTTTGCCTATTCGGTAGACGGCGGCAAGATGAAGCGCCAGTCGGTTACCAAAAACAGGCTGAATCTGGGGAATGCAAAAACGCATTATGTTCGTCTGGTAATTGACGCGATGTCGGAAAAGGAAGACCGATGGGCCGGGGAAGCAGGTATTGGAATCGGCAATATTACACCTGTGTCATCAGACGGAGCTGTGGCGGCAGTCAAACCGGAGAATGCAACGATTGCCTTTTATGGAGACAGTATTACACAGGGGATTCGCGTATTGAACAGTAAGCTTACGCCTGCAGGAGCAAGCGCCACCAACAGTTTTGCGTGGTATTGTGCGGCACAGCTGGATTTGGTGCCTTATTATGCAGGTTTTGGCGGATCAGGAATTATCCAGCCGGGGTCGTTTAATAACTGTATTAATGCCATTTTAAGTAATACGGCGCATCGTAAGGCGGAAAGCTATGATGCAGACGTGATTGTGATAGAACATGGCACCAATGATGTGTATACATACGGAGAGGCTTTTATCAGTGAATATAAGAAGGTGCTGAATCTGCTCCATCAGAAACACCCGAAAGCCAAAATACTGGCTATGATTCCATTTACGCAGATCCATGCGGAGGAGATTCGTGCAGCGGCGGCGGCACATCCGAAATGGTGTACGGTCGTTGAAACTTCATCCTGGCATCTTTCTTATACGGACGGCCTGCACCCGAACAAATCAGGGGCCAAGAAAGCAGGTCTGAAACTGGCCAAAAAAGTGGCTTCTGTAAGAAAGGTTACTTTGTATTAAGATGCTTACAGATTATCTTACAGTAGATTTGGAGATGACAGGGCTGAATCCCAAAACAGACCGTATTCTGGAAATCGGTGCGGTAAAGGTGTCAGGGAAGCAGATAAAAGAAACATTTTCCAGGCTGATTTGCCCGGATCGCAAGCTGGACGGCGAGATTGTGGCGCTCACGGGAATTACGGATGAGATGGCGGCGCAAGGGGACAGGCTGGATGACGCGGTGACGGCATTTTTGGAATTTGCGGGCGATTTGGTATGGGTAGGGCACAACGTGATGTATGATTATAAATTTATCCGGCAATGGGAGATAAACCACCGGATACAAAGATCCTGTTATGCCGTCGATACTTTAAAAATCGCCCGGAAATGCCTGGATAGCCTGGGTCGGAAGTCTCTGGATTATCTTTGTGAACATTTTGGGATAGCAAGGGAGATGAGCCATCGGGCTTTAGACGATGCAAAAGTGACCCAGACACTGTATGAGATTTTGGAACGGAGTTTTCTGGAAAAAGAGCCTGGTCTGTTTGCGGAAAAAGAGCTGCAGTACAGAGCAAAGCGTCAGACTCCGGCAACACCCAGGCAGATAGAATATTTAAAAGCTTTGTTAAATTACCATCAGATTGCGACAGAGATTATGCCGGAGCAGATGAGCCGCAGCGAGGCGTCCCGTCTGACAGATCGGATTATCCTGCAGTACGGACGGCAGGGACATTAAGCGTTCTCTGTTATATCCTTTAGTTTAGGAAGAATGTGAGAAGCAAAGGATTCTTCCATTGTCAGAAGAGTTTTTTCAATAGAATGGATATTCTCCGGCGTATGCTGTTTCAGATATAATTCGGCAAGCCGCAGGTAGATTTGGCCCAATTGAATGTGAAGCTCCATGGCATATTCTAAAACGGCGACAGCAGTGTCGGTGTATCCGATTTCTTCCAGACGGTCTGCATATGCAAGAAGCGTTGTGGCCAACCGGTGATAGTTGTCATCATATTCGCTCAGGGCAGTCAGATTGGCAGGGCCGTACATCAGTTTTAATTCCGTGTTGGAGTACGCGGAAAGGTTGATGATTTTCTGTTCGGCCAGGTCTGACAGGGCAGCTTCAAGGGAAGACAGTTCCGCATCATCTATTTTGGCAAGCGGGAGCTGTTTTACGGAAAACTGCAGGTAATCCAGATTGGATATATCTTTTTTGCGGGTATTGTCTGCGAGGCGTTCCCGTTCCAAAAACGAAATGTTGGCATTGTTCTGGTTCTGCGTCTGCTTGTTGCGCTTAAAGGCAAGAAATATGGTAAATGCGACGAGGGAAACAAAAAAAACAGGTATTGGGAAATTCATAATCCGATATCCTTTCTTAATAGAAAAATAACAATTAAATGAGGTGATAAGATGTTCCATTTTTTTAATGCTAAGAATAAACGTATCATAGCGGGAATTATTGCCGCTGTTCTGGTAATTTCCATGTTAGTAACAGGTATTGTATCCATTCTGGCCTAAATGCAACGTTCTGTTACAAATATACAGAAATAAACAGGATATGTCAAACATATTCGTGGATATTTATCTTGAAAATGGCATGCAAAATGATTTAAAATGAAAAAGTATTTAAGGATAAAATGAAATAGAAAGGAAGATCTTTTATGAAGAAATACATTAGGGTACTGCCTCTGTTTGCACTGACTTTTACAGCCTGTGCAATTGGATATTCTCTGACTGCTGTAGACGCTGGAGAAAGCAATGTGATTCCTGGTACGGTATATATCGGTGATGTTGACGTCAGCGGTATGACAAAAGAAGAAGCGGAACGCGCAATAGATTCCTATATGGATACGATGCAGAATCAAGTGTTTACTCTGACGACAGGTGATAAACAGATACAGGTATCAGCAGAGGATATGGGTATTACGGTTGCGGATACGGATGTACTGATTGAAGAAGCATTAAATATCGGCAAGACTGGCAACCTGATTGCGCGCTATAAAGATAAGAAGGACTTGGAAAAAGAACCAAAGAGGTTTGAAGTTACATTTCACGCCAACGAGGACAAAGTTGAAACACTGCTTGGCGTGAATGAAGATAATTTAAATCAGGAAGCAGTAAACTGCGGGTTAAAACGGGAAAATGGCGCGTTTACGATTATTGACGGTGCGAATGGAATAGAGGTTAATACGGCAGAATCCGTAAATGCGATTCAGGAATACCTGCAGCAGGAATGGAACGGGGAAAATGCAACGATTTCCCTTGTAACAAAGGTTACTGAACCGCAGGGCACCAAAGAGGAACTGTCAAAGGTAAAGGATGTCTTAGGTTCTTTCCATACAGATTACAGTTCTTCAGCAGCGGGCAGAGCCAAAAATGTAAACAACGGAGCTGAACTTATCAATGGATCTGTTATTTATCCCGGTGAGCAGTTTTCTGTATATGAAGCAGTCAGCCCGTTTGATGCAGAGCATGGGTATGAGCTGGCAGGTTCTTATGAGAACGGGACAACAGTGCAGACATACGGAGGCGGCATCTGTCAGGTGTCTACAACTTTGTACAATGCAGTAATTCTTTCTGAACTGCAGATAGACGAGCGTTATAATCATTCTATGATTGTAAATTATGTGAAGCCTTCCATGGATGCGGCCATTGCCGGGACGTCTAAGGATTTGAAGTTTACAAACAGCACGGATGCACCGATTTATATTGAGGGATATACGAGTGGCGGACAGCTTTACTTTACGATTTACGGAGAGGAAACACGCCCTGCGAACCGTGAAGTGATTTATGAGAGTGAAACACTCAGTAAGACGGAACCAGGTACGACGCTTCGGGCAGACGGTTCGCATGGTATTGGATATTTTGCAACGTTATCCAGTTCCCATACCGGATATACGGCAAAACTCTGGAAGGTTGTCAAGGTAAATGGCGTGGAAGAGAGCAGGACGGAGTTTAACAGCAGCCGTTACAATCCGTCGAACCGGGTGCTTGCCGTGGGTACAGGCACTGAAAGTCCGGAGGCGGCAGCACAGATGGCGGCGGCTATTGCGACCGGGGATGAGGCGACTGTACGAAATACGGTAGCCGCAATTCAGAGCGGCGCGGCGCAGCAGGCAGCCGAAGCTGCGGCAGCACAGCAGGCAGCTGAAGCCGCGGCAGCGCAGCAGGCGGCAGAACAGCAGGAAGCAGCGGGAAAGAAAGAAAAGGATGAAAAGAAAGACAAGAAAGAAAAACCCGCAGAAAAATCGGATGAAGAATAAATAAAAGCAGAAGCAGATAAGGCTGTCCTTGGGCTACAGTACCAGAGACAGCCCTTTTGCAGATTACAGGAGAGATCAGATGGAGATAGGAAAGGTACCGGAGAGCGTGCTGAAGCGTTCCATATTAAAACAAATCCATACCAGACGGGAAGAAGTGATTTTAGGGGCGGCAGTCGGAGAAGACTGTGCCGCTGTTGCACTGACGGAGGACGAAGTGTTTGTACTGTCTACTGATCCTATTACCGGAACGGCCGTAGATATGGGAGAACTTGCGATTTTGGTTACGTTAAATGATCTCGCCAGTGCAGGAGCTCAGCCGATCGGTGTTATGCTCTCTGTCCTGCTTCCGGAGAGCATTGCAGAGCAGGATATTAAAGAGCTGGTGAGTCAGGTGGAGGCGGCCTGCAGCAAGGCCAATATACAGGTTATGGGCGGGCATACAGAAGTGACTGCCGTTGTAAATCAGCCAGTGATTACCGTAACCGGAGTCGGCAAAGCCAAAAAGGGTTCTTTGGTGACAACGGCCGGGGCAAAGGCCGGAATGGATATTGTTGTGACAAAGTGGGTCGGCCTGGAAGGGACATCTATTCTTGCAAAAGAAAAAGATAAAGAGCTGTCCAGGCGGTTTTCTGCAGATTTTATCCGGCGGGCAAAGGAGTTTGATGCACTGCTTTCCGTTTTGCCGGAGGCTCAAGTCGCCGTGAAGTCCGGCGTTGGGGCAATGCATGACGTCACAGAGGGCGGGATTTTCGGCGCGCTCTGGGAGATGGCGGAAAGCGCTGGTGTCGGACTGGAAATTGAGCTTAAAAAAATTCCAATTAAACAGGAAACAGTTGAAATCTGTGAGTTTTTCGGCATAAATCCTTATCAGTTGATTTCGAGCGGCGCTATGTTAATGGCGGCAGAAGATGGCAACCGGTTAGTTATGGATTTGAAAAAGGCCGGGATTGCAGCGACAGTCATTGGAAAAGCGACCGATTCGAATGACAGGGTTATTTGGAACGGTGAAGAACGCAGATTTCTGGAACCGCCGAAGTCAGATGCATTATATAAAGCAGTATGAAAAAAAGAGAGGGAAGTAAAAATGCGTGAAAAGATATTGGCTTTTATTGAGAAAAACAGCCGCATTGCCATAAAAGAGCTGGCGATTATGCTGGGAGTAAACGAAGCGACAGTTATGAATGAACTGGAAGCAATGGAACAGGAGCATGTCATCTGTGGCTACCATACGCTCATTAACTGGGATAAAACCGGAATAGAAAAGGTGACGGCTTTGATCGAAGTACGCGTAACGCCGCAGCGCGGCATGGGCTTTGACAAGGTGGCGGAGCGAATTTATAATTATCCGGAGGTGGAATCGGTTTATCTGATTTCCGGCGGATTTGATTTTATGGTTACATTAGAGGGGAAAACGCTGCGGGAGGTTTCCCAGTTTGTATCGGAGAAGCTTTCTCCACTGGATTCCATACTTTCCACCAAGACGAATTTTATTCTGAAAAAATATAAGGATCATGGCACCATTATGGCGGAGCCGTCAAAAGATGAAAGGATGAAGATTGCACCATGAGAAACCCATTATCCAAAACAATTGTGGAAATAGAACCCTCTGGTATCCGGAAATTTTTCGATATTGTAAACGAAATGGACGATGCGATTTCCCTTGGCGTCGGCGAGCCGGACTTTGATACACCCTGGCATATTCGGGACGAGGGCATTTATTCTCTGGAAAAAGGAAGGACATTTTATACCTCCAATGCGGGGTTAAAGGATTTAAAGATCGAGATTGCAAAATATCTGGAACGCAAGAACGGAATTACATATGATTACGATCATGAGATTATGGTGACGGTAGGCGGCAGTGAGGCAATTGATATTGCCATGCGCGCCATGCTGGATCCGGGCGACGAGGTTTTGATTCCGCAGCCGAGCTTCGTGTCATATCTGCCATGCGCCATAATGGCGCACGGCGTTCCGGTTGTGATTGAGCTGAAGGCAGAAAATGAATTTCGTCTGACAGCAGAAGAGCTTGAGGCTGCAGTTACACCGAAAAGCAAGATTTTGGTACTTCCTTTCCCGAACAATCCGACCGGATCGATTATGCGCCGGGATGATCTGGAAAAGATTGCAGAAGTAGTTCGTAAACATGATTTGTTTGTAATCAGCGATGAAATTTATGCGGAACTGACATATGGCGACAAGCCGCATGTATCAATTGCCGCATTGCCGGGGATGCAGGAGCGTACTATCTTAATCAACGGTTTTTCGAAAGCTTATGCCATGACCGGATGGCGTCTCGGTTATGCCTGCGGTCCCAAAGTGATATTGGAGCAAATGTTGAAAATTCATCAGTTTGCAATTATGTGCGCACCGACGACGAGCCAGTATGCGGCAGTAGAAGCATTGAAAAACGGAGATGAGGATGTCT
This sequence comes from Eubacterium sp., assembly GCA_022794015.1. Lineage (GTDB taxonomy): Bacteria > Bacillota > Clostridia > Lachnospirales > Lachnospiraceae > Roseburia_B. Next base: position 96,174 of record JAAWDZ010000029.1, read on the forward strand.
TAAAAATGCGGGAAGAGTATGATGCGCGAAGACGTTATTTGCTGTATCGGTTCCGTGAGATGGGAATCGAATGTTTTGAGCCGTACGGTGCGTTTTATATGTTTCCCTGCATTCAGAAGTTTGGCATGACTTCTGAGGAATTTGCCGAAAAGCTGTTAGAGCGCGAGAAAGTGGCTGTTGTTCCGGGAACGGCATTCGGCGCCGGCGGAGAAGGATTTATTCGTGTGTCTTATGCATCTTCTCTGGCGGATTTGAAAAAGGCGGCGGAGCATATCGAACGTTTTATCAACCGGCTGGATATAGAAAATGAGTAAATGTATGGATAGGATAAATATTGTGTTATACGAGCCGGAGATTCCGGCAAATACCGGAAATATAGGCAGAACCTGCGTAGCCACCGGCGCGAAGCTGCATTTGATTGAGCCGCTTGGGTTCCGGCTGAATGAAAAAGAAATTCGCCGCGCCGGGATGGATTACTGGCAGGATCTGGATGTGACAAGATATGTCAACTGGGCGGATTTTCTGGAAAAAAACCCGAATGCGAAGCTCTATATGGCTACGACGAAGGGAAAACAGACATATACGGAAGTATCATACGAGCCAGACTGTTATATTGTATTTGGAAAAGAAAGCGCCGGGATCCCGGAGGAAATTCTGGTAGAATATCCAAAACAGTGTGTGCGGATTCCGATGACAGGGGATACGAGATCGCTGAATCTGTCCAATTCGGTGGCAGTCGTGCTCTATGAAGCGTTGCGTCAGAATGGATTTGAACATATGAAGACGGAGGGGGCGCTGCACCGTCTGCACTGGAAGGAACAGGAGACATCATAGAAAATGGGAATTATCAAAGCCAGTAGATTAGTTCATGAATATATACGGCGGGATGAAGAGGGCAATGTGGAATCCATTCAGACCGCGTTGGACAACATTGATTTGGAAGTACAGCCAGGCTCGTTTATTGCCATTCTGGGGCATAACGGATCGGGCAAATCCACGCTTGCCAAACATATCAATGCGCTGCTTTTGCCGGGGGAAGGGACGCTTTGGGTAGACGGTATGGATACTGCGGATACGCAGAAAACCTATGATATCCGGCGTGCGGCGGGCATGGTGTTTCAGAATCCGGACAATCAGATTATTGCAAGCGTCGTAGAAGAGGACGTTGGTTTCGGCCCGGAAAATATGGGCGTTCCTACCGATGAAATCTGGACGCGTGTAGAGGAAAGCCTGAAATCTGTCGGAATGCTGAAATACCGCAGCCATTCTCCAAACCGCCTGTCCGGCGGGCAAAAACAGCGTGTAGCCATTGCGGGAGTAATGGCAATGGAGCCCAAATGCATTGTACTGGACGAGCCTACCGCTATGTTAGATCCGAACGGCAGGCAGGAGGTTTTGCGGGCGGTTCACGAGCTGAATAAAAAGAAGGGCGTTACAATTATCCTGATTACGCATTACATGGAAGAAGTAACAGGAGCTGATTTTGTATATGTAATGGATCAGGGCAAAATTGTCATGCAGGGAAAGCCGAAGGAGATTTTTTCCAGTGTGGACAAGTTAAAGCAGTATCGTCTGGATGTGCCGCAGATTACGCTTCTGGCACATGAACTGCGGCAGGCAGGTCTTTCTGTTTCAAGGGGGATTTTGACCAGAGAAGAACTGGAAAAAGAATTAGCACAGCTATATGGGAGCAAAAAAAGCCATGTCAATGATTTTAGATAAAGTAAGCTATGTTTACAGTGAAGGAACCGCATATGAGAGTTGGGCGCTCAAAAACATTAACCTGAAAATTGAGGACGGACAGTTTATCGGCATTATCGGACATACCGGATCGGGCAAGTCTACGCTGATTCAACATTTGAACGGACTGTTAAAAGCGAGCGCCGGAGGAATTTATTTTGACGGCAGGGATATCTATGAGCCTGATTTCAATCTGAAGGAACTGCGCACCCAGGTAGGTCTGGTATTCCAGTATCCGGAGCATCAGCTTTTTGAAACGACGATATTTGATGATGTCTGCTTTGGCCCTGTCAATCAGGGACTTGATAAAAACGAAGCGGGTCTGCGTGCCTTCGAAGCGCTGCGAAGCGTAGGTATGCCCGAATCGCTCTATTACCAGTCGCCGTTTGACCTTTCCGGCGGACAGAAGCGCCGGGTAGCCATCGCAGGGGTACTGGCTATGAAACCAAAGATACTGATTTTAGACGAGCCGACTGCCGGACTGGATCCCAAAGGCAGGGACGAGATACTCGATATGCTTGCAAAAATGCACAGGGAGCTGCATATTACAGTCATACTGGTTTCTCACAGTATGGAGGATGTGGCAAAATACGTGCAGCGGATTATTGTTATGAACGACGGCGAAGTCATGTATGACGGCACGCCAGGTGAAGTTTTTTTGCATTACGCAGAATTAGAGGCTGTTGGTCTGGCCGCCCCGCAGGTTACTTACCTGATGCATGGACTGAAGGAAAAGGGACTTCCGGTGGACTGTGGCGTAACAACAGTAGAGGAAGCAAAAAACAGTATCCTTAAGATATTTAGATAGGGAGAAGGTCTTTATGTTAAGAGATATTACATTAGGGCAGTATTATCCGGCAGATTCTGCGATTCACAGGCTGGATCCACGGGTAAAACTGATGGGTACGCTGGTTTATATCATATCGCTGTTTACCTTTCGCGATATTGTAGGATTTGCAGTGGCGACGGTTTTTCTGATCTATACGATACGGCTTTCGAAGGTGCCGTTTTCTTATATGGTCAAGGGTCTGAAAGCAATTGTAATCCTAATGGTGATTACAGCTTTGTTTAATCTGTTTTTAACGCCGGGCAAACAGGTACTGGTTTCTTATGGTATATTTAAGATCACGCTGGAAGGCGTAAAAAATGCAGTATTTATGCTGGTACGGCTTATATATCTGATTGTAGGGACTTCCGTTATGACACTGACGACGACACCGAACCAGCTGACGGACGGGCTGGAAAAGGCGTTAATGCCGCTGTCTAAAATCAGGGTACCGGTACATTCAATTGCAATGATTATGTCGATTGCGCTGCGCTTTATTCCGATCCTGATTGAGGAAACGGATATTATTATGAAGGCGCAGATGGCAAGGGGGGCGGATTTTGAAAGTGGGAATCTGTTTCGGAGGCTGAAGGCGATGGTGCCGCTTTTAGTGCCGTTGTTTGTGAGTGCATTTCGGAGGGCGGATGATTTGGCAATGGCAATGGAGGCGAGATGCTATGTCGGCGGCAGGGGGAGGACTAAGATGAAGCCGCTGGTGTATGCTAAGAGGGATTATCAGGTATATTTGATTCTGGGGGGATACCTGGGGGTTATGATTGTCTGGAGGATTTTTGGGGCAAGAGGATTGTTCTGAATCATTTATAGCAGAAAAAAATGACGGAGAGGCAGGACGGGAAAAGCGAAAAGCCGGGTCTGACGTATGCTTCCGCAAAAAATCTGAAAATCAGCTCAAGGAGGAAATTATGCGCATATCTCTTAAGGTAGCTTATGAGGGGACAAATTATCATGGTTGGCAGGTCCAGCCAAACGGTATTACGATTGAGTCTGTGTTAAATCAGACTCTTTCTGATTTATTGGGAGAAAAGATTGAGGTAATTGGAGCGAGCCGGACGGATGCCGGGGTTCATTCGATGGGAAATGTAGCGGTATTTGATACGGATACCCGTATTCCGGCGGAGAAGATTTCATATGCGCTCAATCAGAGGTTGCCGGACGATATTGTGGTACAGGAATCCAGGGAGGCAGCGGCAGATTTTCATCCAAGGCACTGTGAGAGCAGGAAAACATATGAGTATCGTATTTTAAACCGCAGATTTCGGGATCCGCTCAGGAGGCGGGATACTTATTTTTATTATTATGATTTGAATGTGGACAAAATGCAGGAAGCGGCGCAGTATCTGGTGGGGGAGCATGATTTTAAGAGTTTTTGTTCGATTCACGCATGTGTGGAGACGACAGTGCGAACGGTGCATGAACTGAATGTGGAGAAGAAAGGGGATATTATTAGTATCAGGATCTGCGGAAATGGTTTTTTGTATCATATGGTGCGGATTGTTGCAGGGACTTTGGTACAGGTGGGAAGCGGAGTGATTGTACCGGAGCAGATGAAGGAAATTTTGGAACGAAAGGACAGGAGTGCGGCGGGGCCGACGGCGCCGGCGTGCGGGCTGACGATGCTTGGAATTGTGTATTAGAGTGTCGGATGCATCATCCATCCCCAACCGGAAAGTAAATTTACGCTATCTAACAGGTAAAAATCTCTTGACATATATCGACTGTCGATATATTATATAGATAACCAATATACATAGATTATCTATATAAAAAAGGAGGAAGAATTATGTCAGTTGACAAAACATTGCTTTCCGGGAGCACAACGATGCTTCTGCTCAAACTGCTTTCTGAAAAGGATATGTATGGCTATGAGATGATTGAAACGCTGAGGCAGCGTTCCGAAAACGTGTTTGAATTAAAAGCCGGAACGCTCTATCCGCTGCTGCATCAGATGGAAGAAAAGTCATTGCTTACATCCTACGAAGATGATGCTTCCGGTAAAGTGCGTAAATATTACCGCGTTACCAGGGAAGGGAAAAAGCAGTTGGAGAAAAAAAAGGCGGAGTGGAAAGAATATTCGGATGCAGTGGCCAGGGTTCTGGCATTGGGGGTGTAAGCATGGATGATTATTTGATAACTGTATTAGAACAGATTCGGTGTACAAAGATGTATCCGGAGATTGAGCAGGAACTGCGCGGCCATATTGAAGAGCAGGCCATGGCAAACCGGGCCAGCGGAATGGAAGAAGAGGAGGCGATGCGATGTGCCATACAGGATATGGGAGATCCTGTGGAAACGGGGGTGGAGCTGGATCGGATACACAGGCCGAAGATGGCATGGGATGTTATTGCTGTTATGGCTGCGGTTGCTCTGGCAAGTATCCTGATTCATATAGTAATAGGTTTGGGATCAGAAGAGATTAATTTTTGGCCGCAGAATGTGTATATTGCACAGGCAGTTGTCCGTACGGTGGCGGGCTTTTTGATAATGCTGCTTGTATATCGTATTGATTACAGTGTTCTGGCAAAATACGGAAGGTTATGTGCCGCCGTATTTTTAGCGTTTATGACACTGGGGGTATTTGTATTTGGACTGCCTGTACAGGGAGCGGCGACATTTTTTTATATTGCGGGTGTTTCGTTTTCCATACCATTTTCCATGTTTTTATATGTGCCCTTATACGGAGCGGTTTTATATCAGTATCGTGGAAGCGGCTGGGCAGGCCTGTTAAAATCCCTGGTGTTTCTCATTTATCCAATCTGGCTGCTGTTTCGTATCCCGATAATGAGCGTTGCTTTACTGCTGCTGTTGCTGCTGTCCGCGCTGCTTTCTGTTGCCGTTTTAAAAGACTGGTTTCGTATTCCAAAAAAAATAGTTTTAACGATGTATTGGACAGCGCTTGCCGCGATTCCTGCTGGCGGGATAATTATGGCAGTAAACGGTTTTTTCCTTTCTGAATACCAGCAGAAGCGGATACTGTCTTTTTTGGATAATGGGGCAAGACAGTACGACTATGTGGCAAGGATGCTTGCGGAATATTTGAAAGGCAGCCGTCTTTTTGGAGCAGGCAGCGAAGCTGTGGCGGGCAGACTGCCGAATTATTACAGCAGCTATATACTGACATTTTTGTCGACATATTTTGGAATAGCGGCGGCATGTGCGGTATGTCTGCTGATTGGCGCTATTGTGGTGAAAGCGTTTCGGATTGCGTTCAGGCAGAAGAATCAGCTTGGTATGATGATGGGGCTTGGGAGCGGCCTTGTGCTGTTTGCCAATATGGCGCTGAACATTCTGGAAAATACAGGATTATTTCCGACAACAATGACCTTTTTGCCGTTTTTTTCCGGTACGCGGACGGCGATGACAGTTAGTTATATTCTGGCAGGAATTGTGCTGAGCGTGTATCGGTATAAGAGTATACTTCCGGCAGATTTGTGCGCCTCTGTAAAATAATTTATAAAATAAGTGTCCGATTTCTGTCTTTTGAAACGTTATATAAATGAAAGCGCCAGAAACGATCCGGATCCGCGCTTATCTTTGCCGAAGGGAGATGGCCATGAAACTGTTACCTAAGATTGCCAGAGGCGATCGCGGTGCCTTGGAACAGCTCTATGCACAGCAGAAAACCAGAGTTTACCGTCTTGTTTTATCTATGACCGGAGATCCGTATCTGGCGGAGGATTTGACGCAGGAAACCTTTTTGCGTGTGCAGGAATCTGCAGGAACGTATCGGAGGGATATCAGTGAAACCGCATGGGTGGTTGCGATAGCCCGGAATCTGACTTACGATGCCCTGCGCAGGCAAAGCCGCGAAATTATAAACGAAACGGCCGTTTCTATGAGTATACCTGTTCTGTCGGATACGAAGGAGCAGTCCGGGTTTATGTTTTTGGATATGATTCAGGAGCTGACGCAGGCGGAACAGGAATTGGTCTGCCTGCGCATTCTGGCAGAGCTGTCCTGGCGGGAAATCGGCCGGATTACCGGGCAAAGCGCCGACGCGGGCCGTAAGCGATATACGCGCGCTCTGGAAAAGCTGCGCAAAGGGCTAATATCTGTAAAGGAAACCTGAATTTTGAAGAAAGGATTTTATATGACGACATTTCATCAATATAAAGACAGTAAAGATATGGAAGAAAAGCTGCAGCAGGCTGCAAAGCTTCTGCCGGGGCCGTCCCGGCCGCTTTCTCTGTCGCCGGTTATGGCAGAGAGGTGCAGGAGGGCGTCTTTTTGGCGTATACCGGCCATAAGGATGGCTGCAATCGTCCTGGTTATTCTGGTTATGGGAAGCACGACGATTTTTGCCGGCGGGCCTGCGATTGTGTCTGCCCTTGCGCGCTTTTTTTCTTCCGGAATTACCGAAGAGCCTCCAATAGAGGCGATGAATTCAGAAGAGAGTTCTGCGGAGGGTGCAGCAGGCCCTGTTTCCGGGGAACTGAGCGGGAATATCGATCGGCAGACGGCAGGCAGCCTTACGCTGATACAGGATGTTACGCTGGATGACCATTTTACGGCATCCTATGCCAGCAGTACCGACTATCTGACTTTAGAGGAAACGCCATCTGGTACGCCGCTGTTTCGGACAATGACGGCGGATGGGAAAACGGTTTATTACAGCGTAGCGGACGGCAGACTGGTGGAAATAGATTTAGAGCCGGAAAAATTGACGGCGGCTGTACAGCCGGGGGCGCTGCCCGGCATTATGACCTATGGCGGAACTACCGAAGACTATCAGGGCCTTACGCTGCCGCGTATGGAATTTGAGGTAACCTGGCGGCAGTACGGAGCAGATATTCTGATTGATGAGGAAGAAGCCGGAATGCGTTTTGATATTGGAAGCACCTGGGGTGTAGATTTGGGAAATGATTATGACGGGCAATTTTTTTATCAGGCATTTCCAGGAAGAGAGGATATGATACAGGTGTTGTTTCTTCTGGATGCGCAGCAGACCGGCTACCAGTATCCGTTTTTGTTGAATTTAAAAACGGGGGAGGTATCCGATCCGCTGGCTTTAGCAGATTTGTCTGGCTGGGACTGCATTACGGAGCTTTCTATTCAGCCGGATCTTCTGACCGCTGTGGCTATGGCAGGCAGCAGCCATGAGGATTTGCAAAAGATTACGATTGATTTGAAGACGGGTGAGGTTGACGCAGAGGAGGCTTTTATGGGGCAGCCGCCGGCAGACGATTGCGTTATCTGGTTTTCCGTAGACAGTCATACGCTGTTTTATGTTGATGGAACAGAGGAAAGCGGAGACGGGTATCTTTATGATACGCAGACCGGGAAGTCAACGGTCTTGTTTACGGATGCGGCCAGTTCGTCCTGGAACAATGGATTTGGTCCGGCACAGCGACGTTGGGAATCCATTGGTTATGGATATCTGGTATATTTTGCCGACGGGAAAGTCTCGCTGATCAATTTGCAGGACGGCGGAACTAAAACGGCGCTGAATGGGATTCCCGTATCCGAAAATACAGATTTTTTTATGAATGAGGAGGCTTCTGTTTTGAGTATTTCTGCGCATGATGCGGAGTCGGTTGGTACATCCCGTTTGTGTCTGTTGGATTTAAAGACGATGGAGGCATGGTATTTTGACCGTGAATTACCGGAGGGCGTGGAAGAATGGTCGAATTATTGGAACGGGGAATATGGGTTTGTGATAGAGGCGAAACATGAGGAAAGCGGAATGAATTATGTGTATTTGTATCAGTACAGGCCGTAAATTGAGATGGCGTTAAGATTTTTGGGGTATCCGCAAGGGAGAGGATTGAGCCGTGAGGGCAGAATGCAGCCAGGGGAAGGACGTATACGCTGCTGCATTTCACACCAGATAACATGAAATTTCCATGACAGACTGGCGTGGTTGTGAAAGGCAACTATACGCTCAACCATTACCACATCCATAAAAGGAAATACTTTACAAATGTGAAAAAGAAGATATAATTATGGATAGCGGATTGAAAAACGGCTATGAAAAGCAAAGGATAATACGGACAGGAGTTAGAATATGAGTATGTTTAAACTGAAAAATCACAGGGTAAAGGAAGCTTCCTTTTTGGAGAATTTTGGAAGGAAAAAGCTGGATCATATGGATGTCGGAGTAGAGGGCAACATTTTGATTCCGCAGAACCAGGAGAATGACAAAAATGTTATGGTGAAACTGAGACTGAAGCTGGGAAGCAGGGAGGATCGGATGTATCTGATGCTGGAGACGGCGACGCTTTTTGATGTGACGGAGCAGCAAGAGGCTGTCACAGAGCAGATGGTACGGCAGGAATGTCTGCCAGTGGCGATGGCAGAGCTTCGGGAAACCGTCCGGCAGGTCAGCGCAGCCTACGGGATAGCGCCGCCGCTTGAGCTTCCTCCGTTTCAGGAAGAGAATACGCAATAGCCCACAGGGCAAAAAAGGCAGTACAGAACAGGAAATTCTGTACTGTTTTTTTTGCGATTTTTTAAAAGTCACGTTTATGTAAGATACCTGTGTTATAATGCAGTATCAAACATCAAAAGGAGGGAGAGACTTATGGGCATTTGTAAACGGGCATTTCTTTACATGACGCGCAAATATGTACGGAGTATGCTGCTGTTCATTCTGTTTTTTGCGGCAGGGCTGCTTCTGATGGCGAGCTTCGCAGTGGAAGAAGGCGCCGGGAAGGCGGCTGGGGAGTTCCGTAAAATGCTTCCGGCAGGAATTACCATTGACTGGCGTATACGGATGGATCTGGATTCGTTTGTCGAGTACAGTACCAATGAAAAGGGAGAGTCCGTGGCCAGAATGAAGCTGCCGATGATGAAGGAGGAGTATATTGACGATTTTCTGGCAATGGAGGGCGTCTGTGGATTTTACCGCAATGGGAATTCGGATCAGCTATATACTGGGCTGGACTTACAGCCTGCCTTTGAGACGCGCCTTTATTTGCTGTCGACAGGGGAGCTTTTAGCGGAAACGGAGGATGACAGGGTGTATGCGGAGAATATGAAAGCGCTTAAGGAGGAGGATCCTGCACAATATCAGGAGGAGCTGCGCTCAACGGAAGCGGGAATGCACGCGAACCGGTTTATTACGGTGTACGACAGCAAATGGCATCCTGCTTTTGTCAATGGAGCGGCAGAGCTGACCTGTGGACGTCATGTGCAGTATGGAGATGAGAAAAAGACGGTTATTTCCGAGGAGGTGGCAGAGCGAAACGGCTTAAAGGTCGGCGACCATATTTCGGCCCGTAATTATGATTTTGTAACGGGAGAGCGGTACGGAAGTCCGTTTGAGATGGAAATTGTCGGGATTTTCCGCGTTAATTTTGAACAGAAAATAACGAGCTGGACGTTTGAGGACGATATTTTAACAAATACCTGCTTTTGTACATGGGATTTGGACTACTGGTCGCAGGTCGAGTATAATACGTTTTATCAAAGAGAGATCATTGCAAAGGAATCGGAACCGAATATCGGACGGATGGTATTATTTGTGGAGGATGCTGCGCAGCTGGATTCGGTGAAGGAGCAGCTTCTTGGGTTTGAGGCAATTGACTGGGACAATTATGAGATTGGTGTGTATGACGAAGATTATCAGGCGGTGGCGGCTCCGCTGCTTGTGATGACGAAGCTGTCGCATATCATGATTGCGGTGCTGTCAGCCGGAACCCTGATCATCCTTTCTCTGGTGCTTTCCCTGTGGATCCGCGGCCGCAGGCAGGAGATGGGCATTCTTGCCTCAATCGGGATGAAAAAGAGGAATATGCTGCTGCAGCTTCTGCTGGAAAGCGCCGGAATGGCGGTGCTGGCATTTCTGGCGGCGGCGTGTCTGGCGGGGCCTGTGTCCGGGCAGATAGGAAATCAGCTGCAGGCCATAACGGAAGCCTCTTATGGAAACGGCGCATATGAAGTGGATATTGAGCAGGGGACACAGGCGCTGCTCGTTCATATGCAGCCGGTGAAGGGAACCGCCGTAACCTATGACGTTTCGCCAAAGCAGATGGGTGTGGCCGGCCTGCTTCTGGTGGGAACGGCGGTTCTTTCCACATGGATTTCATTTGGGCAGATACGAAGGGCGAATCCGCGCGAAATTTTGGGAAGAAAAGGGTAAGGCAGCACAGATGGGCTTTTCTCTTACCGAATCTGTGCTAAGATACCGGGATCCTTGATTTTGGTATCCTCTGCAAACAGCAGAATCTTGGACATAATTTCTGCCGTTTTCGGATCGTCGTCTACAAACGGCAGGAAAATCCTTCCCCGGTGCTGCGAGTGCACCGGAACGACAAACAGCATGGCGTTTCCCATCTGTTTTACGACGCCGCTTCCTAAGTGAACCGTATATTCTCCCAGCTTTCCGGTTATGATGGCAAAATTTCCATCTGTTTTGACATTTTTGATTCCGAATAAATCCAGATTGCACTCTACAATTGCGCGCCGCATTTCAATTGTCGAATGGCTTGTTTCCGGATCGACGCCGCCTGCATGTGCGACGCTGACGGCCAGATCGACATCCCGCATGACCTCACTGTAAATAATATCCGGAATATCTTTGATTTTAAGCGGCTTTCCGGTTTTTCGATCCAGAAATACCACCCACTCCAGCGTTGGCGCCTCTATGTCGCTTGGAGAAAACCAGTCCGCCATGGCGTAGATGCGCGCCACAATATTTTCCTTATAATAAATCTTCTGCAGTCCGTCGTCGTAGTCGGCCACCCAGCGGCGCCCGCGCAGTACGCCGACGGTTTTCTGCGGCTGGATCTGATTGCCGGAAAACAACATAGATTCTTCCTTTTCCAGCTCTTCGGCAAGCTTGACATATAATTCGCGGAAGACCTGCTTAAACGGCTGTTTCAGCTGTTTTTCGAACAGCAGCTTCTGGTAATCGCTCCAGTGTCCCTCGCAGTACAGGTCATATGGATGTGCAATCAGCAGCTTATCTGTTGATTTTACAGGCGTAAGATGGCCCGAAACGTTCAAAATGCCGTCCTTTGTGAGGAAGCCTAAGCGGGGAAGCTGCCTGTTTGCACCATCTGAGAGGGGAGTCGGCTCTGCGTCTGTCGCATGGGGTTGTTCGTCCGGAATGCCGGAAAGCAGCATGGCGTCCGCCTCCACCAGCACGAGTAACGGCTTTAGCATCGGAGCTACCACCGGATTTTCAGAAAGATCCAAAAGCTCCCACGCCTCAAACGGTGTGCGGTCCTCCATTGCCTGCTCTAACATCTGTTTTGTCCGGCTGTACTGCTCCTTTAACGCTTTGTTGGTTTCCTGGATTTTTACGACCTGTTCATTCTTTTTCCATTTGGCGGGAACAGATTTTAACGCCTTGCCGTTTTTGCGGCATTTTAGCGTGCTCTTTCCATTTTCGTCTACAAAAATCTGAAGCTCGACGCCGTCGGAACCGTTAATTGCCTGCCATGTAAAGAAAGAAGAGGCCTGTTCGGCCAGCCGGCTTTCCATGCGAAGAACCAGCCGCGTCACATCGGTAAAGCCTGCGTTGACGCTTAGATTCCGCAGGGCAATGTCTACCGCACGGCCCTCGCTGGCGCGGCGCTGTGCACCGAACTGGCGGCTTTCCTTTTTGTATTTCTGGATAAACTGGTAACGGTCTAATAAGTCCTTTTCCCGTTTTGTTTTTGCCTTTGGCAATGGAAGAAGGCCGAGACTCATCAGAAGATCCTTGTTGCGCTTGGCGGTAATTTCTGCTTTTAATTCCTCCTTGTCCTTCTTGCCGAGCGCGGCGTCGGCGTACTTTCTGGATCTGCCGTGGGCGGTTCCGCTGGAGGAATATTTGGCGGCGTCGTAAAGAAGCCCAAAGTTTTTCTCGCCGACCTTTTCATAGGATTCGAAGAACCAGTTTAAATCAAATGCGCCGTCGTGCAGCTCTTCCGGGGAAAGGGGCGTATATCTGGCAATAATGGAGGTAATATGGTCGTCAAAATGTTCGCTGGTATGCGCCATAAAATAATAGCAGGCGCTGGCAAAGCCGGGAAGTTCAAAATATTCTTCCAGCATCGGAATCCACTGCTCCGCGTACATGGCAAGCTCATTTAAGCGTTTTCTGGTAATGTCTGTGCCCTTTAGTGCGTTTGCCAGATCCGCAGCTGTTTCGTCCTCCTTCGGGTGGCTGACCGACAGCAGATGGCTTAAAACCTCCCGCTTTTCCGAAGCGGAGGTATAGTAGCTGTAGCCCCGCTGCAGCGGCTCCTTTCCGAGAGCGGTTAAAATTTGAATCATGTAGTCGATGCCATAAATCACTTTAATATTGCTGATCACACCGGAAAACGGTGTGGACTGTTCGCCGCGCTTTAGCTCGACGGCAAGGACCTTTGGCACAATCTCCCGGTAAAGTTCATGTGCAAGCTGCATGGAGGGAAGCTCGTCTCCGATTTGGTCAAACCGGAATTTTCCATCCGAAGGGGTGATGACGTTAGGACCGAAAAAGGAATTCAGCGTGCCGACTGCGGCATTTCTGGAGGAAACGGCTCCCTTTTGCTCGACAATGCTAATCGGCGCCAGCAGGCTTCCAAGGCCCGAAAAGGTAAAAACTGCTTTGTAAAGCAGATCCTTGTCCCAGAAGCTGCGGACATAGCACTGTACATAATCCGAAAGGGAAAGGTAGGTATCGTAGGCGCTCTGGTAAGGGCGCAGCGTTTCCCGTTTCCTTTGCTGTAAATAGTATTGCTGAAGGCGAAAGCGCAGCGTAAACGCAGTGGCCCAGTCCTTGTCGTCCACACAGGAGAGCCAGAAGCGCATATTGCGGAAAATCGGGAGATCGGCAGCCCGCTCGGTGTACGTCTGGATTTCACCGTTCCAGCGTTTTTCGCTGACAGTATAGAAATCATTGGAGGAATCCAGCGCAGACAGCAGGGCGGCCACCCCGCACAGCGCGAAGTGCGCCTTAAGCGTATCCGGTACATACTCCGAAAACAGCGTATCTAAAACGGTACGCGCCTGCACGCCGTAGCGCAGCCCCTGGACGAGGTTGGAAAACGGCGGTTTTTTGCGAATCCCTTTGCCGAATACTTTTTTGTAAAGCGGCAGGTTCTGTTCATACTGATTGCGGCCCGATCGGCAGTCCTGGTAGAGCTTGATTTCCAAAAGCAGCTGCGGCGTTTTGATTTCTGTCTCATAAAAGGATTCCCACAGCTTACGGAACGGGTATCCGTCTAATGGCGTGGCGTCCGGGTCGCTTCCGATCCAGCGGCTGCGTTCCAGCCTGTTCCCCAGTGTTTCATCTTCATTCCAGGCCGTTTTGTAGGTTTGCCCGCGATTTTCTTCAATCAGACTGTTTAATGCCTCTAAGACACGGATGCATTCCGCTTCCCCACAGGTAAACAGAGAAGATGCCTGTTTGTCGTCTGCGTCCGCCGGCGGCAGAACCCATTCTTTGTTTACATCATAAAAGCCGTAACCCGGTGTATTTAAAATTTCCTGTGCTTCGCTTGATGCTCCGGTCAGCTCCTGCAGCAGCACCTGCTCCCTGCCGGTTGCTCCGGTAAATTCTGTCAGATATGGCCAAACAAGCGAAAAATGGTCTGCGCTTTCCTTTTTCATCTGCAGGGCAAGGTCCAGCGCACCCATATGACATTCCTCGGATTTCGCAGAAAGCAGCCTTCCGATTGATTCGGCGAGCTGTTCTGGCGGCTGCTTTTTTAACAGTGCAAGCGTTCCGGCGCGGCCTTTTTTGTATTTTAAATTCTGTTCAATTTTCAGATAATCCTCTGTCGAAAGTATCATATCGTCCGCCAGCTTATAAGCGGCCTGACAGGTATCCTCTTCCGGATTGTGCATCAGGTCAAACAGCATTTCGCGCCGTACCTTAGAGGTGGGACGGTAAAGAAGCACGCGTGCCGCAGACTCGCGGCCGGCAGTTCCGTACCGCGTTCCCTGTCCAATGACAGGGATTCGCTTAGCCGCTTCGTCTAACAGGGAATCCTCCTGCAGCATCCAGGCAATCAGGCACATGCGTACCGCAAGATCTGACTGCGTGAGCGTGACCTCATGCCAGGGGAAGATGCAGGGAGAAAGCACAAGCCCTTTTTTAGGAAGCTGTTCGGAGATGTTTTTTAAAATATCGTAAAACAGACGGGCTTCCTCTCTGCTTTCAAACAGCTCGGTCGGCTCCAGTTTTTTCGGCTCGCAAATGTCGCAGCCATGCAGAGAATAGTATGTGTTGTTCTCCTTTTTGGCCAGGGACAAAAGGCGCATGCCAGCGGAAGACACAAAGTTTTCCATAAAACAGGCGACAAGCTCCAAATCATCCGAAAAATCCCGGATGATGTCCCCTGAAACCTGCATTTTTAACGATTCGCTCTGCAAAGAGCGGGTAAAATAGGAGGCGGTCAGCTTCTGGTTTTTTGTGCCGTGCCTTACCAGCTCCTGTACGGCGTCCATCGCGTCTTCGGCCCGGTAAAAGCCCAGCGCCCAGAGCGCACAGCTGATGGCGACCGAGTCATTCGTCGCAAGCTGCTCTTTGCGGAAAGCTTCATCCCGCAGACAGCCGCCCATAAGGCGCAGCAGCTTTTCTGAAATCCTGTCCACGCTGTTTTCGTTAAAAATGCCGATCCAGGTGCTGACTGCGCGTTTCACCGAAGAATAGCGGATGAGATTGTTTTCCTCGATTATGTAAAACAGGTGTAAAAAGGCCTCCGGGCGTCCGGCGTCCATAGTCTCGCACACCGCCTGTCTCGCACCCTCCTGAAGCCTTGCCGCGAGCAAAAACTTGCCAAGCAGATCATACATCTCTTCATTTTTGCACATTACAATGCCCTGGATCAGTTCATGGCTGATCATGGCCGTATTGCCCTCGCCGAGCAGGATATCCTTTACCGCCTGTATGGTTTTTTCATTGCCGCGGTCAATCTGCGCCGCCAGAATTCCCGCGTAGGAAAAAAATTCGGTTCTGGCATGGTCATAAATCTCCGGATCGACGTGGCCCGTCAAAATGTCCGAAAGCGGCGCATGGTAAAACGTAAGCCTTGTATAGGCCCGAAACAGGCGGATGGCGGCTTCTGCAAACGGCGCATAGCTGTCAGAACGGACGCTTCTGCGGAACCAGCCGGCGGTCATCTGGAATTGGTTCATCTGATCTAAGGCATAGTAAAATTCCTCATGGAGATCGGTGGGAATACAGGCGCGGATCAGAGCCTGAAATTTGTCCTGGAAGAGCGCTCTCATGGTAGGGTAAACGCCATTCTCCAGCTGCTGTCTCATCCATTCGCAGGTATCGTGAGGAATGGAGTAATAGTAGGTATCCGGGAGCAGGGAGGCTTCCTGTTTGGAAACATGCGCTGCGTTTTGTTTGGTCTGTGCGACCCAGTCTTCGCTTAATTTTCTTCTGGTCTGGTAGGTAAATTCGGCCATAGGATGTTGTCCCTCCTTTGTAGATATGGTATTTGTGGAAATATGTGATTCTTGCGTGGATGAGAGTTGGCTACCACCCTGACAGCATTGTCAGCCGGATAAAAGTGAACACCGTATTCTCTGTCCACGGAATAGCTTCTTCCAGTGCGGTAAGCTCCGTCTCGTCTGCAAAGACGCGGTAAATTCCGTCTTCGAAGCACAAAACCGCGTTTGCGACAGCTTCCGCTTCGCAGGCGTCTTCTCCGTTTCGCATGCCGAATGCGATCTTGCCGCGCGTCGCCTGATCGGCGATTTCCTCCCTGGTCAAAAAGGGAAGGAGCTGTCCCTCGTCTTTTCTGGCGTTATAATCTCTGACGCCGAGTGTGACCAGATCTGTCAGCAGCTGGCGGACTGTTTTGGGTTTGCGGTCTAAGACAAACGGAACGGGAGTCAGTGCGCCGGGACGCTGCTTTCCCAGCTTTTTCATTCTCACATGGATTGTAAATGACATGGGAAATCCTCCTTTTATGCAAATATTGTAGTTTAATGCCATTATAAACCAAGTCGTCTGTAAATACCAGAGCTTTGGCAAATGTGAGATGGGTGTTAATCGCCCTGTGGTGTTGGTCTGAATGTTGTCGCTCATGTTCCTCTTTCTTGGCGAAAAAAAGGCGTATGGTTTACAATTTACTGTTCCATACGCCTTTATGCTGTTATTTTGATATTAAATTGTGTTGTTGATTATGCTAACTGCATGACTTCGGCTTCGATCTCCTTTAATTCTTCCATTGATAATGCAGGAACATAACGTGCAATCCAAGCCGCAGCAGTTACGTTACATGCAAAAGAAAGAAGGGACTGACAAAATCAGGAAAACAGGTTTCCAGACGCCGGATTGGACGGGGTATGAAGCAGCAAGGGCTTGTTTCTAATTACACGACCGCACAATTCAAGCAGCACAAAAACACCTGCAGCAAATCTAAAACAGAAAATGTTGTGTACCGCTCCGTCGTCTGCAATCGTGCCAGATTGACACAAGATATTCTACTATGGTACAGTATCGCTGATTCATTCCTGCTATTTTTATAAATATGGCGGGAAAATAGAAAGAGAAAGGTGTCAGGAAGCATGAAAAAAAAGCTGGATATGTGGAAGGCAGCTCTTTTTTGCGTTGCTGCACTGTGCATTGCGGGATGCACAAAAGAAAGTCAGGAAGTGATTGCATGGGTGAACGGACTTCCGGTGGAAAAAGAGGAAGCAGCGCTGTTTGCAGAGGATGCAGACGATCCGGATGCACTGAAAGAGGCAGTGGAAGAGATAGCCTGGGATAAGTATCTGCAGGGAGAGATGGTGCGTACAGGAGAGCTTTCCAATACTTCCTACGGATATTTCCTGGAGCAGCTGGATCAGGAGAATCAGGAGCGGAAAAGAAAAGAAGCGGCAGGCGAAGTAATTTACGGTCCCAGGCAATACAGTGAAAAGGTTTATTACGATTACCGGATGGAGCAGTTTGAAAAGAAGTGGGCAGATGGAGTAGAAGTTTCTGTGGACGAAGCGGTTTTACGCGACTGGTATGAAGCGGATGAATCGTTATATCAGAGGTTTGGTGAGGTGACGCTGCAGTATCTGTCCTTTATGGAAGGGGAAACAGAGGAAGAGGTTTCCAGGCTCCGGGAACAGATTGCAGAGAAAGTAGCGGGCAAAGAGGGATTTGCAGATGCGGCAAAAGAGGCGGGTTGTACATTGGCTGTAGAGGAGCGCAGGTTTACGCAGGAGGATCTTTCGCTGCCGGATGTAACGGCTTATCCGGAGATTTCTGAAATTGTCCATGAGCTTTCGGAGGGAGAAGTGAGTGAGCCGGTGTGGCTGCCTGGCCAGAGTTTAATTTTTTACTGCAGCAGCCGGGAGGCAGCAGAGCGTGTCCCATTTGAAGAATGTAAAGACGCATTAAAAGAGCTGTACCGGGAAGAACAGGTCAAAAAGCAGAAGCAGGAAATCTGTGATGGATTGGAAATCCGTTTTGCAGAGGGATTTTAGAAAAAGCAGGAGCAAAGAGAATACCAAAGATAGTACCAAAAATAAAAAAATATTCCATACAAATCTGCCGCAAATTTTTTTATAATAATAGAAAAATGATAAATAACAGGAGGATAGGAACAGATGAAACCAATGAGAAGGAAACTCGCATTGTTTTTAGCTGCTGTTTTATGCATCCAGCCTGCGGCAGTTATGCCGGCGCGTGCAGAAGAAACAGTGGAAGAAACGACAGGAACAGTTTATTATGTGGACAGTGAGCTGGGGGCAGATACCAATTCTGGTATGGATGAAAGCAGTCCCTGGAAGACGGTTGCAAGGGTAAACGAGGAGGAATTTGAGCCGGGCGATAAGATTTTGTTTAAGGCAGGAAGCGTCTGGAGCGGAGAGCAGTTAGCGCCGAAAGGAAACGGAACGGCAGATGAGCCGATTACAGTTGACCGCTACGGAAGCGACAGCGAATATCCGGTAATTCACGCTTCGGCGGTACCGGGCAGTTCGGATTTTTCCGGGGCTTCTCAAAAGAATGCGCTGCATTTAAAGGATGTCAGCTATTGGACCGTGCAGAATCTGGAGCTGACGAACTATGGCGTTTCAAATGCCAATAATGATGCAGCGGAACAGAAAAACCGCAATGGCGTTTATCTGGAAGTAACTTCCGGGCATGTCATGAAGGGAATTGTACTGGATGGCCTGTACGTTCATGATGTCAATGGGTCAAACTGGAAGCACAATACGGAGGAAGGAGCAGGTATCCGTTTTAATGCTATGTGTACGGCAGGCAGTAACAATGGAACGGCGGAAAATTCCAGCTGGTTTGACGGTCTTACCATCCAGAACTGTTATGTGGAAAACGTTATGCGAAACGGTATCTGCCAGTATTTTGACTATGGCGGACATCCGTGGGGGCATGGCAGCTGGGATCAGCAGTGGTATGATGCAGTCCGCAGCAAAAATGTGATCATCCGCGGCAATGTGTTAAAGGATGTCGCAGGCGACGGTATTAAGCTCTGGGGGACAGATGGAGCCTTGGTAGAGTCCAATCTGGTGATTCATGCAGGCGCCAATCCGGCCAGAAGCAGCGGTAACTCCAATCTTTCGGCAGCCGTTTGGCCGTTTGACTGTAATGAGGCAGTATTCCAGTATAATGAGGTATGCTATACGGGTGTACAGCGCGGCACGGAAATTGGTGACGGCGAGGCATTTGACGGAGATTATTACTGTACAAATTCCTTATTCCAGTACAATTACAGCCACAACAACGAAGGCGGGTTCTTAATGATCTGCGGTCCGGAATATGCATATTCGGACGGTGCGGTGGCCCGTTATAATATCAGTGAAAATGACGGATCGATTTATGCAAAGCGCACTGTTTTCCAGATTGGCGGTGGCGGCGGCGTCGACCACACGTATATTTACAACAATACCATTTATGTCGGAGCTGAGCAGTCCGGCTACCGTCTGGTGCACGGTGAGCCCTGGGATGGAAAACCGAAGGGCACGCATTTTGAAAACAATATTTTCTATATAGACGGAGACCTGACCGGTTTTGGCTTTGCCGGTGATTCCAGGGATAAAGGCAAAGAAGGTATTGCAATGTATGACAACAACCTCTATGCAGGCAGCTTTTTTGATCCCAAAAACCTTCCTGCTGATATGCCGGAGGACGAACATGCTGTTTTCGGCGATCCTGAATTTGTCAATGCCGGAAATGGCGGCGACGGCTACCGCAGCGAAAACGGAAAGTTAAATCAGGCAGCGATTGAGTTTGGACCAGGCTATTATGCCGCAGGGGCATATAAAATCCAGGAAGGGTCTGCGGCAATCGGTTCAGGTAAAGTGATCGACCAGTCTAATCTGGGACAAAAGCTGACAGGGGTTGCCTATTATCCGGGCGATTCTTCCGACCGCGTAGATAAAGGGGAATATTTTAATGTAGGTCAGATAACCTGGAAGAATGAGAATGGCGGCAGGGATTTCTTCGGCAATGCCGTTTCGGAAGCGGAAAAGCCGGATATCGGCGCACATCAGTACAGCGGCAGCACAGAAGAGAAGAATCCGGTTCGGTTAGCAAATTTTTTGGAAAACGTTCCGACAGGAAGTTATGAGACGGCTTCGGCAGAGGCATTTGCAAAAGCGCTTGCAGATGCAAAAGCGGCGGGGCCGGATCAGACGGCAGCATATGATGCACTGAAAGCCGCGTATGACGGACTTGTAGCGGATAAATCTGAGCTGCATGCGCTTTACGAAACCTGCAAGTCACTGTGGCCTGCATATTATACGGCGGAAAGTTATCGCGAGCTGGCTTATGGGCTGAAGTTTGCAGGGGAAGTATTGGAAAACAGCGGTATAAAGGCAGAGCAGGTAAGCTATGCTCTGGAACGTCTGGCCACGGCAAAGGATCATTTACAGGAGCACGGCCTGGCCACAGGCAACGCCAACTATTGTAAAAACGACAGCTTTGAGGAAACGACAAACGGCGCATTGACTTACTGGGATGCAGATCTCATTGTAAATGGAGATGACAATACGGTTTCCAGAAGAAATCAGGTGTCCTGGAACGGAAGCGTTTTGCGTCCGGCTGCAGACTCTAATATGGGTGTTATCACAAAATCAGGCGCTTTTGAAGCCGGTATGGAGCAGGTGGTATCAGGGCTTCCGCAGGGGAATTATTCTTTCACAGGAAAAGTGGCTGCGAATCTTTATGATACAGATTTGGCAGAAGGAGAATATGCGGTTCTTCAGATATATGAGGATGACGGGAAAGAGGCAAAGGAAATCCAGATTCCGGAAAGTGCGGCGGGCTCCTGGGCTGATGTATCTGTTTCTGATTTGAAAATAACCAATGGCAAATGCCGAATCCGTTTTGCTATCTGTTCGAAAACAGAAGGTACACAGCGGTTTCTGGCAGCCGACAGCGTAAGCTTAAGTCTTGTGCGTACGCAGGAGAGCAGAGAAGAACTGCTGTCATACTATGAAGAATGGAAAGCTGTTACAGGCGATTATACGGACGGCAGTATGCAGGTTTATCAGAATGCAGTCAAACGGGCGGAAGAAGTATTGGGCGATGCCTATGCAACACAAGAGCAGATGCAGTCCGCAAAATCAGAATTAGAAAAAGCCGTAGATGGACTGGTTCGGGCCTATGAGGTTTCGGTGGCCAAAGTAACAGGAGGCACGGTTACTGCAGATGCCAAAAAGGCAGAAGAAGGCAAAAATGTCAGTCTGAATATACGGGCGGCAGATGGATATCGTTTTAAGGGAATCGCAGTCCGTACAGAATCCGGAAAAGCGGTGGAAGTTACAGAAACAGATGGAAACTACCACTTTACAATGCCTGCTGAAAAAGTAGAAATTACGGCGGAATTTGAAAAAATACCGGAATATCAGATAAGCGTCAGCAATGCGACAGGCGGAACCGTAACTGCAGAAGCAGAAACAGCAAAAGAGGGAGAACGCGTGGTATTCCACGTAACGCCGGCAGAAGGTTATCTGTTGAAAGGCGTGGCCGTTCGTACAGAAACCGGAGCGGCAGTAGAAGTGACAGAAGCGGATGGCAGTTACAGCTTTATCATGCCGTCTGAAAACGTAGAGATTGCAGCAGAATTTGAAAAAATACCGGAATATGAGATAACAACAGTCCAGACAGAAGGCGGAACCGTCACAGCAGATTTGAAGACGGCAAAAGCGGGAACAGCAGTAAATGTTCATGCAGCCGCAGCAGACGGATATCAGTTAACCGGCATAGCTGTTCGTATGGAATCCGGTGAAACTGTAAGTGTCTCAGGTACAAATGGAAATTACAGCTTTATCATGCCTGCCCGCAGGGTGACAGTGACAGGCGTATTCCAGAAAAATCCGGTATCGCAAAATCCGGATTCTTCGGCGAAAGATGAGCAGGAGCGTCAGAAACTGCTTCAGGAACAGAAAACTTTCCAGGCTTACAAGGTTAAGCTGAAAAATGTGAAGGCACAGAAAAAGAAAGCAGTTGTTTCCTGGAAAAAGATAAAGAATGCAGACGGATATATTATCGAATATGCATTAAAATCTAATTTTAAAGGAAAGCAAAAGGTGACTGTAAAGAGAGGCACAGTTGTAAAGAAGACTCTGAAAAAATTAAAGAGTGGAAAACGCTATTTTATCAGAATTCGTGCTTACCGTACTATTGGAGGCAAGAAGGTATATACGAAATATAGCACAAAGAAAAAGGTAACTGTGAAATAAATAATCGGCGGGAAATAAAATAAAGACATCCCTGCAGAAATCAGGTTCAGACGGCTGGACAGATTTCTTCGGGGATGTTTTTTGTGGTGAAATTTGTCAGATATGGGAGGGAAACGTCGTATAAGGCAACAATGAGCACATTGACGAACTGTTTTGCACACAGTATAATTTGCAATAGATACCAAACGGTAAAAGGAAGTGGCTAGATATGAATGAAACAATATTGCTGGTGGAGGATGACAGGGCGGTAGCGGGTTTGATAGAAATTTGTCTAAAGAATGACGGATATACTGTCTGCAAATGCTATAATGGCATGGACGGCCTGAAATCTGTGGAGCGGGATAAACCGGATCTGGCTATTTTGGATATTATGCTGCCGGATATGGATGGATTTCATATCTGCCAGAAAATCAGGGAGAAGTATTTCTTCCCAATTATTATGCTGACTGCAAAGGTAGAGTCTTACGATAAAATCATGGGACTTACAATGGGGGCGGATGACTATATGACAAAGCCCTTCGATCCGTTGGAGCTTTTAACCAGGGTAAAAACGCATTTGCGGCGTTTTCGGCAGTATGACAGCCAGACAGCAGCAAAATATGCGTCGGCCCAAAACGTTGAGTACGACATTCACGGTCTGATCATTAACAAAGAAATGCATACCTGCTTTCTGTACGGAGAAGAGTTGATGCTGACGCCCATTGAGTTTGCGATTCTCTGGTATTTGTGCGAGCGGCGGGGCAAGGTAGTTTCGTCTGAGGAACTTTTTGAGGCGGTATGGGGCGAGAAATTTTATTACAGCAACAAAACGGTAATTTCCCATATCGGGCGTCTCCGTGAAAAAATGAAGGAATCCGCCCAAAAACCGAATTTTATAAAAACAGTCTGGGGAGTGGGGTATAAAATTGAGTAACACGAATAGAAAAAAAGAATTGTCGCGCCGGATGCGGGTGCGTTTCTGGATTTTAACGCTGATATGCTTTGCAGTTATTACTCTGTTGTCCCTGGGTTTTTACCTGATTTATTATAACATTCCTTTTCAGGAGACGGACAGCATGAATCCGGAAGCGGAAGCGCTGGCAGAGGAAATTGATGCAATCAGGCTTGGCAATAATAACCAAAAGGAACTGGAGCGTATGAACAGCGCATATCGTGGACTGTCCTCCAGGCAGAAGGCCCAGATTACAAAAGAGCGGTATGAGAAACTGCAGGAGGCAATGATACTGGAAAAGCATCTGGAAGAAACAGGAGAGGGTTTTACAGTACTGGATAAAAGTAAAAACGGGTTTGATTTGAATTTATCTTTGAATGCTGACATGCGGTTAAAACATTCTGACGGGAGGACTGTTTTTGAAGGCCAGGCGGCTTTAGACGGGGCGGCTGAACAAAAAGCGTTTGATTCCCTGTTATGCGGAAACCGTTCGTTTACAATTGAAGCGGAGATCAATCCAAACGGTTTCGGTTACAACTATGGGGAGATGAATATGATCGCTTCTAAGGGAGACAATTGTATGGCGGTTCGTATTTCCAACCAGACAGTTTATTTTTACATTAAGAATACGCAAGGCGAGTGGATTGGCGAGGAGCAGCAGCTTTCCAGGGCGCAGATGAATGACTGGATTCATATGGCGGCTATTTATGACGGCAGTAATATTACGGTATATTTGGAGGGAAGCAGGCCGAAAACTACCCAAAATGCAGGAACATTCTGTGCTTCGGGTTATCCGTTTAGCATAGGCTTTTGTCCGGAAACAGGGCGCGTTTCGGAATGCAGTATTCGAAGCATCCGTGTATATGATCAGGCGTTGACAGAAGAGGAGCTGGATCGGGGCGTTTACGGACCGGATCATGAAAGCGTGGTGTTGTGGTACGATTTTGGCGATTATATTTGTCCGGGGTCAGATACAGAAGCAAAGGGAATCCGTTCTTATGTAAGCCTGGTAAAAGCGGTTCCAGGAGAAAAAATGAGACTGCGGGCAGAACCCGTTCCTTTTTATGCTTCGGGAACTGTTTTGTATCAATCCGATTCGGAGGATGTGGCTGCAGTTTCGGAGGACGGTGTATTAACGGCCTTTGCGCCCGGTACGGCCATGTTGTCGGCCCGGATTGCGGGAACGGATATCCATACTGAATTTCAGGTGACAGTGAAGGAATCGTTTTTTAGCCTCCGCAGCGCGGCGGACTGGATTGCCGGACGACTTTTGGGGATTGCCGCGCTTTGCCTGGCGCTGTGTATGACAGGTATCGTGCTGGTGCAGAGAAGGCAGATGATCTGCTGTCTGGCCGGGCTTTCGGATGCTGTAGCCTCTATCGGGGAATCAAACGGAGAGGCAAAACTGCCGCCAGTTTTGGGAGATATGCAGACAATGCTTCTGGCAAAGGAAGACAGCTTCCGGCAGAAAGAGGCCGCAATCCGGGATGTGGAAAAAAAGAAAAACGATATGGTAGTTTATCTGGCGCATGACCTGAAAACGCCGATTGCTTCGCTGATTGGCTATCTGACGCTAATGGAGGCGGAACCGGAGATCTCGCCGAAATTACAACGGCGTTATACAAAAATTGCTTTAAAAAGCGCGTATCGGCTGAATGATCTGATTGATGAATTTTTTGAAATTGCCCGTTTTAACATATCCCATATGGCGCTGGCGTATAGTGAAATTAATTTGACGAAGCTTTTAGAGCAGATGGTGTCTGAATTTGAGCCTATGTTCGCGAAAAAGGGACTGGATTGCCGGCTGGATGTACCGGAGCATGTAATGCTGGCGTGCGATGCGGATAAGCTGGTACGCGTATTTGACAATTTGCTGAAAAATGCGATTAATTACAGTTTTCACAATACGGAAATTTTGATTGCTGTATCAGAGGGTGATACAGTTGTATTTACTTGTACAAACCACGGGAAAACCATTCCGGCGGAAAAGCTTGCGCACTTGTTTGAACAATTTTTCCGGCTGGATTCGGCCCGTTCGCCGGAGACGGGAGGACTGGGGCTTGGTCTTGCCATTGCAAGGCAGATTGTAGAAGCGCATCATGGGGAGATTTACGCAGAGAGCCAGAATGATGAGATTTGCTTTACGGTAACGCTTCCGCGGGAGAGGTAGACGGCAGCGGCGCTTGCCTGACAGCTTCACAATAGTGCCAGGGCTTTTTCAAAATTTATGGTTGAATAATTTATTGGTATGGCATATAATATAGTTAACAGGACAGCCGGAAGGGAAACGTCACTTCCCCGCTCCGGCGAACATCAGATTAAAAATAGTCGTCAGCTTTCCAGTGCAGGATGGCTATTTTTTATGTGTATAAGTCAGAATTGCAACAGTCAATAACGCAGTGGTCAGGATTATCATTAATGTCCTTTTTATATTTCTCAATTCCATTATAGAAATACAACAATGATGTGTCAAAGTAATCTGCAATTTTTTCAGAGCTTCTAATTCTATGCATTAACTGTACCACAATAAGAATCCAAAAGGAACATTATGCAAGGCAATGCGCGGCAGGGATGCGGTGTGTGATAGTCTGGAAGCAGCGGAGCACTTCGGGAAACGGCAACGATAGAGCAGCCTGGAACCCTTGCATTGATTGAGAATATCGTAGCGAAGTGCATTACGGAGGGAATGGAGTTAGAAGAGCCGTACAAGGATATTTATCAGGAATGTAAACATATGCTGGAAAGATTCCATTCGGCAGATTAAGGAAACCCTAAAGGATACCTCAATGCCATTCGGCAGATTAAGGAAACCCTAAAGGATACCTCAATGCCATTCGGCAGATTAAGGAAACCCTAAAGGATACCTCAATGCCATTCGGCAGATTAAG
>JAAWDZ010000004.1 GCA_022794015.1 Eubacterium sp.
AGTTCAGCCTTCCGGCTTCACTGTTACGGAATCCGCCCATTTAAAGTTTGCCATACGGCAAAGGGGCGGATTCCACTTAAGCCTTTACGCATTCTCACGGACTTTGCAGCAGGTGCAAAGTCCTGGGCTGAACTGTTACAAAGATTACACTAATTTTTCAAAAAAATGTTGTAATATAATTTTTTTGTGATATAATACTTTTTGTAGGCAGATATAGTATATCGGTAGTACATCAGCTTCCCAAGCTGAGGGGGTGGGTTCGACTCCCATTATCTGCTTTTAGTCTGGAATCCGTTATCCGCAAGGAGCCGACGGTTTATCCCAGACTTTTTTATTGCTTTTTGCATGGATTTTTCATTATAAGCGCCGGGGAAGCGCCGAACATGTCCGGTCGTTTGCTTGAGAGAGGGTGTCTGAAATGTCAGATCAATTTTTATTAAATGTTAAAGCGACAGTCCCCTGTGTAGAGCTATCTATTTCCCGACAGCCCCATGAGCATACGTTCTTCACCAATTTCCTGATTCTCCTGATCGCGCATTAACAACGTCATATATTCGTTCTCCACTCCGTTTGGGTCCGTGCCAAACGGACATTCACTGGATGTCCGGCACCCTCCATTTCCTTCTCCTTATTGTCTGTGCTGTGCCAATGGTGATTGTTTTTTTACCGAGCTCCTTTGAAAATATTATACGGACCATTCGTCTAACATACAGTGGAATCATTGCAGAAGCGCCTAAAAAGCGCCGGAAATCCGAGTGGAATACGCCTGCTGCTGTTCACGTTTTTTGGAAGGGGTCAAATACCTTTTTGCAGCAGTCCATTGTTTACAGGCGTTGCGGCAGGAGCAGGCGGTGATTTGGACTTTGGGGCAATTCATTGCCGGAATATTTTCGATGGTTTCTAACTGCTATAATATGATACCCTGCATTATGTGGTTTTGAAAACTATATAATGCAAATACAAAAAGCCAAATTAGATTGACACGAAAACCAAATAATGATAGCATATGAAGTAGAGAACAGAAACCGGACAAAGGAAGGTAAAAGATGATGATGGAAAAGTTGATAATCGGAAATAAAACAGCAAAATTGCCTATTATTCAGGGAGGGATGGGAGTTGGTGTCAGTCGTTCCGGATTAGCGGGGGCTGTTGCTGCAGAAGGCGGAATTGGCGTCATTTCTACGGCGCAAATTGGGTATGATGAACCGGGCTTTGAGACAAACCAGAAGGAGTGCAACAGAAATGCGATTGAAAAACATGTAAAGAAAGCTTTAGAACAGGCCAAAGGGGGCCTTGTGGGCGTTAATATTATGGTCGCATTAAAAGATTATGCAGATCATGTGAAAACAGCAGTAAAAGCGGGAGCAGATGTCATAATTTCCGGGGCAGGGCTTCCGGTGGAGCTGCCGGGGCTTGTAGAAGGCTTCCATACTAAAATTGCCCCTATTGTATCTACAGAAAAAGCTGCGCACGTTATTTTGAAAATGTGGGAGCGTAAATATCACAGAACGGCGGATTTTGTTATAATAGAAGGGCCAAAGGCGGGAGGTCATCTTGGTTTTTCAAGAGAGCAGCTGTTAAATGGGGAAATGCAGGAATATGATTCTGAAATTGTAAAAATCATTCGGACTGTGAAAGAGTACAGCGCAAAATTTGGCTGTAAAATACCAGTCATTGTTGCGGGCGGGATCTTTTCGCGAAATGATGTTTCCCATGCGTTACAGCTTGGAGCGGACGGCGTACAGGTGGCGTCTAAGTTTGTAGCCACAGAAGAATGTGACGCGGATGAGGCTTATAAAGAAGCATATATTCATGCAAAAGCATCCGATGTGGAAATTATTGAGAGTCCGGTAGGGATGCCGGGGCGTGCTTTGAGAAACGCATTTTTAGAGCAGGTCGGGAAGAGTACAGCCGTAGTCGAAAAATGTTATGGCTGTCTGGCCAAGTGTAATCCGGCCAGAATACCGTACTGTATTACTGACGCACTGATCAGGGCTGTAAAAGGCGATACGGAGCACGGTCTGATATTTTGCGGTGCAGATGTCGGAAAAATCAACAGAATATCAACGGTACATGAGGTTATGCAGGAGTTGATCGTATAAAAATGAAACAAAGAGATGAAAGGAGAAATGGATGCGGGTAGGTATTGGATATGACGTACACAAACTGACAGAAGGCAGGAGGTTAATCCTTGGCGGAGTTGAGGTGGAGCATACACTGGGGCTGCTGGGGCATTCAGATGCAGACGTGCTGCTTCATGCGATTATGGATGCTTTGCTGGGAGCGGCAGCGCTGGGAGATATCGGGAAACATTTTCCGGATACAGACGAAGCATACAGGGGAATTTCCAGTATAAAGCTTTTGGAACATGTGGGAGGCCTGATGGAAGAGAACGGTTATTATGTGGAAAATATTGACGCGACCATTGTTGCACAAAAGCCAAAGCTGCGGCCTTATATTGAAAAGATGGAGGAAAACATTGCGCGTGTGTTAAAGCTTCAGAAGAACCAGGTGAATGTAAAGGCAACTACAGAAGAAGGGCTGGGATTTACCGGGACGCAGGAAGGAATATCAGCACAGGCAGTCTGTGCGTTGGGTATGTTTTATGAAAACAGCGTGGATGTTTCCGGAGGATGTGCCGGGTGTCAGGGGTGCAGAGGGTAAGCCGTAGGCAAAACTGTTACGATGAGCCGGATCCATTATAATAAAACTGTTGACAAAACCCTACTGTAGCGCATAAACTATTATAGAACAAAAGCGACGGATAAAAAGCAATCGCTTTTAAGAGGGTGGAACCGCGGATAACTTCGTCTCTTGATCTGAGGCGGAGTTTTTTATGATACAGGAAACTTTGTCCTTTGCATCATAAAAGCCCTATGGGGAATACGCACTGTGCTCTGAGGAAATGTGGCTGCTGTTGCAGTTGTGCTCCGGGGAGGGTGCGCATCAGGACGCGCACTTTTTTGTATGACAGGAAACCGCAAAATAAGAAGGAAGATGAATATGCGATTTTTCGATTTTGTAAAGGAAGAAATTCAGGTGATACAGGAGAGAGATCCGGCGATCAAATCGCCCCTTGAAGTATTCTTATACCCGGCTTTTTGGGTTATGTTAAGCTACCGCAGGGCACACAGGCTTTACGAGAGAGGGCATTTTCTGCGCGCACGGCGGATATCGCAGCGGGCAGCCAGAAAGACCGGCATTGAGATCCATCCGGGAGCTGTAATCGGCAAGGGTTTTTTTATTGATCACGGCAGCGGTGTGATCATTGGGGAAACGACGATTATAGGCGATAATGTAACTCTCTATCAGGGAGTGACGTTAGGCGGGACCGGTAAGGAAACGGGAAAGAGGCATCCGACGCTCTGTGATAATGTAATGGTGAGCGCTGGCGCGAAAATTCTGGGTTCGTTTACGATTGGGGAGAATTCCAAAATTGGGGCGGGGAGCGTGGTGCTGGAAGAGGTGCCGCCGAATTGTACCGTTGTGGGCGTTCCGGGACGGATTGTGAAACGGGATAATCAGAAGGTTCCGCGGAGTGATATGGATCAAATCCATTTACCGGATCCGGTCAAAGAGGACATTACAGCGCTGCAGCATGAGAATACGGCGCTGTACAATAAGATAGTGGATTTGGAAATGCAGTTAAAAGAATTAACAAAGGAGGCCAGAAAAAATGAAGGTTTATAATACGCTGTCCAGGCAAAAGGAAGAGTTTATCCCGTTAGAAGAGGGCAAGGTAAAGATGTATGTGTGCGGGCCGACCGTATACAATTACATCCATATTGGCAATGCGAGGCCAATGATTGTATTTGATACAGTCAGGCGATATCTGGAGTATAAAGGATTTGATGTAAATTTTGTATCCAATTTTACGGATGTAGACGATAAGATCATCAAAAAGGCAATAGAAGAAGGAAGCAGCGCCGAAGAAGTGGCGCAGCGTTTTATCAAAGAGTGCAAAAAAGATATGGAAGGCATGAATGTCCGTCCTGCAACGGCGCATCCGCTGGCAACGCAGGAAATTGGCGGAATGATTGAAATGATTTCCAAACTGATTGAAAAGGGATATGCGTATGCCACAGAGGACGGAACTGTATATTACAGGACACGTAAGTTCGCAGAGTACGGCAAGCTTTCCCATAAGAATATTGACGACTTGCAGGCGGGTCACAGGGATATCAGGGTGACTGGGGATTTGAAGGAAGATGCTTTGGATTTTGTACTCTGGAAGCCCAAAAAAGAAGGGGAGCCGTACTGGGAATCTCCGTGGGGAGACGGGCGTCCTGGCTGGCATATTGAGTGCTCGGTTATGTCCAAGAAATATCTGGGAGATGAGATTGATATCCATGCAGGGGGCGAGGATTTGATTTTTCCGCATCACGAAAATGAAATTGCCCAGAGTGAAGCCGCCAATGGCGTGCCGTTTTCCAAATACTGGATGCACAATGCCTTTTTAAATATAGATAATAAAAAAATGTCCAAATCTGCAGGCAACTTCTTTACGGTGCGCGAGGTGGCTGCGAAGTATGATCTGCAGGTACTGCGGTTTTTTATGCTGAGTGCGCAGTACAGAAGTCCGCTGAATTTCAGCGCAGATTTGATGGAAGCTGCGAAAAATGGCCTGGAGCGGATTGTGACCGCTGCGGAAAACCTGCGTCATCTTATGAAGACGGCAAAAGAGGGTGCGCCTACCGAAGGGGAAGCAGCGCTGTTAAAAGAAGCCGCGGTATATACACAGAAGTTTGAAGACGCCATGGAGGATGACTTTAATACCGCTGATGCCGTATCGGCCGTATTTGAGCTGGTGAAATTTATCAATACGAATGCTGCTTCTGAAAATACGGATGCTTATTTTAAGGAACTGTATGGGCAGATGGAAGCGCTCTGCAATGTGCTTGGAATTATTCTTGAAAAAGAAGAAGAGATGTTAGACGAAGAAATTGAGAATCTGATCGCAGAGCGTAAACAGGCCAGAAAAGAGAAGAATTTTGCCCGTGCAGATGAGATCCGCGACGCTTTGCTGGAAAAGGGAATTCAGTTAAAAGATACCAGGGAAGGTGTACAATGGAAACGGATATAAATGCTTATATTAAAAGGCAGTTTGGGGTGGAAGAGGTGGATATCCGTACGTATTCACCTCTTGCGCTTGCGTATATCGGAGATGGGGTGTTTGATCTTGTTATTCGCTCCGTAATCGTGGGACGGGGCAATACCGGGGCGAGCCGACTTCATCATAGGACAAGCCATATTGTAAAAGCGCATACGCAGGCGAAGATAGCGGAAAGTCTGCTGCCACATCTGACAGAGGAAGAGGCCACAGTTTACCGCAGGGGCCGCAATGCCCATTCTCCAACTATGGCCAAAAATGCTACGATGTCGGATTACCGCAAAGCAACCGGACTGGAGGCATTGTTTGGTTATTTGTATCTTGCAGGGCAGTTTGAGCGCATTGTGTCCCTGATCCGGGAGGGGCTTGTACAAACAGGGGAAAGGATATAGAAGATGGAAAACGAAACATTAAAAATAGAAGGCAGGAACGCCGTATTAGAAGCATTTCGTTCCGGGAAAACCGTAGATAAGCTGTACGTCTTAAGCGGCTGCAAAGACGGCCCCATACAGACTGTTTTGCGGGAAGCCAAAAAACAGGATACGATTGTAAATTTTGTGGCAAAGGAGCGGTTAGATCAGCTTTCCGAAACAAAAAAGCATCAGGGGGCGATTGCAGTCTGTGCCGCATATGCGTATGCGTCGGTAGAAGAAATGCTGCAAAGAGCAAAGGACAAAGGAGAGCCGCCATTTTTATTTTTATTGGATGATATTGAAGATCCACACAATCTGGGCGCAATTATCCGAACGGCAAACCTGTCCGGTGCACACGGCGTTATTATTCCCAAACGCAGGGCGGCAGGGTTAACCGCAGTTGTAGCAAAGGCGTCCGCCGGTGCGTTGAATTATACGCCGGTAGCGAAAGTGACAAACCTGGTCCAGACAATGAAGGAGCTGAAAAAAGAAGGGTTATGGTTTGTATGCGGAGATATGGGAAGCAGACCAATGTACGAATTGGATATGACAGGACCGATTGGCCTTGTGATCGGAAGCGAGGGAAACGGTGTTTCCAGACTGGTAAAGGAAAGCTGTGATTTTGCTGCTTCGATACCGACAAGAGGCGATATTGATTCACTGAATGCTTCGGTGGCTGCGGGAGTATTGGCATTTGAAATTTTACGCCAGAGAGGTGCAGAAAAATAAATGGCAGATTATACGCATTGTTCAGACGAAGAGCTGATTGCAAGACTTCGGAAAAACGAATACGGGATTATGGATTATATTTTAAGCAAGTACAAGCCGCTTGTCCGCAGACGTGCTAATGCGCTGTATCTGATCGGCGCAGATACGGATGATCTGATTCAGGAAGGCATGATTGGGCTGTTTAAAGCAATCCAGGAATACCAATTGGAAAAAGGCACGTCGTTCTGTCATTTTGCCGGCCTGTGCGTAGAGCGGCAGATGTATACAGCGGTAGAAGCATCCAGACGCAAAAAACATTCTCCTTTAAACTCCTATATTTCATTTGATTCTTCGGACGATTATGGCGTAGCGCTCGCGGACGTGCTTGCCGGAGGGGCGGAAGAAAATCCGGAGAGCCTTTTGATTGGGAGAGAAGATATTGAACAGAGATTTCTGATATTGAGGGAAAGTTTAAGCAAAATGGAAAAACAGGTATTTGACTACATGCTTAAGGGATTTGACTATCGTCAGATTGCAGAAAAAATGGGAAAATCTCCCAAGGCAATCGACAATGCGATACAGAGGATGCGTGCGAAAGCAGAAGGAATAGAACGGTAAGAGAAGGCGGGGTTTGGATCCCGCCTTCTGCCGTTTTTTACTTTTTTGGGGCGTCTGACCAGGGGATTTTCATTGTAACACGCGCCCCGCCTTTGGGCCGGTTCTGACAGCAAAGCCATCTGCCGCTGCCGTAGAGAAAAAAAAGCCGCTGTCTTACATTGGAAATACCGATGTGTGGTCTGTCTGTGCCGGAATTTAAGCTGTTGTCGGACAGTCTGGAACTGCTTTCCGCATCTTCCGGTACAATGGGAACGTTGAATTGCTGCAGGGCTTCTTCGGAAAATCCTTTTCCGTTATCTTCAATATGAAGGAAAAGATATTCACAGTTATTTTCCATATCTGTATACGCGGTAATGCGCAGTTTTTTCTGCTGGGTGTCATTGTATGCATGTTTGAAAATGTTTTCCACAAAAGTGTGCAGAGAAAGCACGGGGATTCTCCAGCTGTCGGCATTATCCTGAATGATATATTCCGTCTCCAGTTCATTCTGGAAACGAATTTGCTGAATGTGCAGGAAATTTTTGATGTGCATCAGTTCTTCCTCCAACGTCACCATGTTGTCAGAATTTTTAAACAGGTAGCGGAAATGCTTCATTAATGCAGACGAAAAATCTGCAACCAGCTCTGACCGTCCGCTTAACCCCAGGCTGTACAACAGGTTCAGACAGTTTAAGAAAAAGTGAGGCTTAATCTGCAGCGTTAAGTATGAGAGCCTGGCATATACCTGGTTTAGCTTTTTTTCATACACTTGAATTTTCAGGTCATTGATCCGACTGATCATAAAATTAAATGTTTCTGTAAGCCGGGCAAACTCATCATTGGTATTCGGGACTTTAAGTCTGGAATTGAAATCTCCCTTTTGAATTGCTTCCATTGCAGCAATCATAGAAAGAATGGGAGCCACTATCCTTTTATATATATTGTAAAGATAGATACAGAAAAACAACAGGGCGAAAATGACCAGGGCGACCGCCATGTACTGCAGCTGTGGAAAAGAACCCAGGACGTTTGATTTGGGAATATACAGCGAAAGCCGGTAATCGTTGTTTGGAGAGTCTACCGGGATCGTAATGTATTTCCTGTCCTTTTTCTGGTCGTTCTTATCAAGAGACAGCTCAGAAAACAGAAAAGATACTTCTCCTTCCTGATTGGATAACAGGAATAAGCCGCCGGTATCTGTTTCAAGTTCACCCAGTTCCTGAAAAATATAACTGCATATGCCGAAAGCTCCTACATAAATATTGTGGAAATCCATAGTTTCTATCAGGTAATTCTGTTCACCTATCGTATGAAAAGTCCATCCCGTAACTCCAGGGGTCTGTGAAGCTTCTTCCTGGACAGTACACTGTTGTCGGATATATTCTTTTATTTCCCGGCGTTCATAAAATGTGTCATAGCTGGAGCTGCGCATAATTAAAATATCCTGCTTTGGAGAGTAGAAAAACAGGCTGCAGCACCCGTCATAGGTATCCAGATAGCTTCTAAAAGAATTCTGGATAAAAATCTGTGTGTCTAACGTGTTTTCCGGAGAAGAGATATTCCGGGAGAGATTCTCATTTAACAGGAAGGAATACAGGTAGCTGGAAGTGTGGTGTAAATCATTGTCTATCGTTGCAATTTGCAGTGATATCGTATTGTCATTGTATTGGATGCTCTGCTGTATGAGCAGCTGGTTGGCGTAACGGATATCCGCAAACATAAACAGAAGCAGCGGAATGTATGTGATAACATACGTGAAAAAAAGCCGCTTTTGTGTAGAGCTTTTCCTGAAATGCCAAAAGAAGCGTTTCAGGGATATAATATTATGATTCATATAGGCATCTCCTTTGTAAATATTATACAACGAAAACCAGGATATGGATAGTGCTTTTGTGAAATGTAAATATGACGGGAAAGAAACAATGGAAAACGGAAAAACGGCAGTTTTTATTTCTTTGATTCATTTATAATGTTAAGTACAGTTTTTATTTTTAAAGGAGGAAAAAGTATGAGAAACAAAATGGTAAAATCAGTGTTATCCATGACGCTGGCTGCATCTATGGTTGTGACAAGTGCAGTACCGTCACTGGGTGCGCAGACAGACCCCAATGCCAGTGCGGAACGGGAAGCCAGGAATATGGAAATTGCCCGGCAGGTTGCGGAACAGGGCATGGTGCTTCTTGACAATCAGGGCGGCGCTCTTCCGATAGCGAAAAGCGGATCGGTAGCTCTCTATGGTGTTGGTACTTATGGAACAGTAAAGGGCGGTACCGGTTCCGGCAGTACAAATCCCAAGGATGGTTCCAAATGGGATGTTCTCACTGCATTTAAAGATGCAGGTTATAATGTTGTAAATGAGGGCTTTCTGAATGAAGTGATAGAAAGATATAAGGAAAGCGGCAGCACTGGCGGCGGTATGCGTGGCGCTGCGCCTATCTTTGATGAAGGCGCATATGCAGAAGCAGATATTGAGGCGGCAGCAGCTGATACGCAGACGGCTATTTACGTATTGGCGCGTAATTCCGGAGAGTTTGCTGACCGGGGTCTGAAAAAAGGCGATTATTATCTTTATGACAGTGAAGCGGCAAACCTGGCTATGCTGGGAGAGAAATTTGAAAATGTAATCGTAGTCATGAATGTCGGCGGCATTATTGATACAAATTTTTATCACGGCTTAAGTGAAGAAAAACAGGCGACAGAAGCATATAAGGACAGCAAAACAGGTCAGGTTACGTATGGGGAAGAAGTAAGCCTTGAGAAAATTGAGGGGCTTGATTCACTGTTTTTAATGTCTCAGGGCGGCCTGGAAGGCGGAAACGCTCTTGTCAAAGTTTTAAACGGTACGGTGAATCCTTCCGGAAAGCTGACGGACACCTGGGCAATTAACTATAAAGATTATCCGTCTTCTTATCAATTTTCATACCTGGATGACAGCATTACATTTGAGGAATTTTATAGAGACGATATTTATGTAGGATACCGTTATTTTGATACGTTTGGAATTACGCCGGCATATGAATTTGGTTATGGCGAATCTTATACGGATTTTGAAGTTAAGGTAGACAGCGTTGCGGCAACCGAAAAAGAAGTAACGGTTAAAGCGACTGTTACCAATACAGGCTCTGCAGATGGAAAAGAAGTTGTAGAAGTTTACTTCTCTGCTCCGGAAGGCGCTGTTGATAAACCTTATCAGGAGCTTGCCGGCTATCAGAAAGTGGCAGTTGCAGCAGGGGCGTCAGAGCAGGTTACAGTTACCTTTGACACAACGGACATGTCCAGTTATGATGAAGCAAAAGAAGCTTATGTAATGGAAGACGGCGATTATATTATCCGTGTCGGCAACAGCTCCAGAAATACAGTGGAAGCTGCGACGCTGACATTAGATGAGGATGTTACCGTTGAGTATGCTGCAAATCAGCTGGGACTTACGAAGGATGGCATGCAGTCAGGCAATTATGAAGACGGTGCGGTTCTGCATCTTACCAACAATAACGATCGCAATAACCCGCAGTATGGGACGGATCCGATAGAAGACATGCTGGATGAGAATGCAGATGGCTACGGCACCGGCATTACACCGACAGATGACGGCCTTTCCGTTGCAGCGACAGCAGCAGCATCTCTGAAGAAATCTAACTTTGCAGAGCCGGTTACGCATGAATATACAGAAGGTGTGATCAATACATATGTAAGCTCCGACAAGAGTAAGGATTCTGCAAAATATGCGGAAGGCAAAACAAGTACGGATGCAGAGAAGCTGGTAAATGTAGACGCTGTAGAAAACCCGACACTGGTAGATGTAAAGCTTGGATACGCCACCATGGAACAGCTTGTTGCTGATATGTCCAATGTTGAACTTGCTGATTTGGTTGAGGGCGGAACCTATGCCGGACAGCCTGGAAATGACGAAACAGGAGCAGTCATTGGTAATTCTGCTCAGTCTGTACCGGGAGCGGCAGGTGAAACGACCAAAAATCTTTATACGACTAGGTTTATTCCAAATATTGTGCTTGCTGACGGACCGGCAGGTCTTCGTGTTTCAAACAAATATGTAGAGTATACCGCAGTAGGTGCGGACGCGGCATATGATGCAAATGCGACTTATTATACAAGCTCAGGCGGTAACAGACCTACTTATACAAAAGTGGAAATTGCAGATGCAGATGCATTCAAGACTATGTTGAGTGAAGGAACTGCATTATTTACAGGAATCACTTATTATCAGAACTGTACGGCAATCCCGATTGGCACTCTGATAGCACAGACATGGGATCCGGAAATCATTGAAAAGGCCGGACAGGTAATCGGAGAAGAAATGCTGGAATACGGCGTCACATCCTGGCTGGCTCCTGGTATGAATATCCACAGGAATCCGCTTTGCGGACGTAATTTTGAGTATTTTTCAGAAGATCCATTGATTGTTGGTAATACAGCAACAGCAGAAACAAAAGGCGTGCAGATAGATGAAAATGGCAATTACAGAGGTCTTGGCGTTACCTTAAAGCATTATGCATTTAATCAGCAGGAGGAGTCCCGTAACGGAAGCAACTCTGTTATGTCTGAAAGAGCTGCAAGAGAGATTTACTTAAAGGGATTTGAAATGGCTGTTAAGAATGCAAGCCCGGATTATATTATGACTTCTTATAATATGATTAACGGCTATCCTACATTCCACAGCTACGCTCTGAATATGGAAATGCTCAGAAATGAGTGGGGATTCAACGGCTTTGTTATGACAGACTGGGGCGCTACAAATACGGTATTTGGCAAGCATGCTACTTATAATGAAGGCGGAGGAGTAAATAATAATATAACCAGAAGGGATTCCCGTGGATGGTTGATGTATTCAGGAAATGACTGTGAGATGTCAGGAAATAATGTTCCGAATATGCTTGCCGCACTGGAAGACGGATCGGTTATGAGGCTTGGCGATCTGCAGAGATCTGCGATCAATATGCTGAATGTAATTATGAGGAGCGCGGTGTTTGATAAATTATTCAATACACTGATTGAAAACCATGTACCAACTGCAACGAAGTATTTCCAACAGCAGCTTGCTGAAGCTGAAAAGAAAGTAGAAGAATTACAGAAGGCCGGCGAGGAAGCAGCAGCTGAGCTGAAGAAAGCGCAGGAAGCCGTAGAAGCTTTAAAGAAACAGCTTGAGAATCTTCTGAAAGGCGACAGAAGCGAAATGGAGAAGAAGAATGCAGAAATCTCCAAACGCGCAGCAGAAGAAGGAATCGTTCTGTTAGAAAATGAGAACAATGCACTTCCTCTGGCAAAAGATTCCAAGGTAGCTGTATTTGGTACGGCAAACTATGGTTCCATTAAAGGCGGTACCGGTTCCGGCGACGTATATAACAAATATACCGTAACGATTTACGACGGATTACAGTCCGCATACAAATTCTCCAACCAGGCATGGTGGGAAAATTACATTAAGACTTTCGAAGAGAAGAAAGCACAGGCATTAAGCGAGAAGCAATCCAACGATTATGCAATATTTGTACGCGGCGGCTTCGGCGGAGCAGATTCTGTTCTTGCGATTGACCAGCCACTGACGGCAGATGACATGAACAGCGCCAAAGCAAACGGCGTAAACACAGCAATTTATACCATTAGCCGTACTTCGGGAGAAGGCGCTGACCGTGCAATCGAAAAGGGCGAATATTATCTGTCTGACGTAGAGCGCGCAAATATTGAACTGATGAATAAAAACTTCGACAAGACAATCGTTCTGTTGAATGTGGGCGGTATCGTAGATACGAAATTCTTCAAGGAAATTAACGGATTAGACAGCCTCGTGCTGGTATCTCAGGCAGGTATGGAAGGCGGCAACGCAGTTGCAAGCATCTTAACAGGCGCAGTTACACCATCTGGTAAATTGTCTGATACATGGGCAGTTGACTATGAAGACTATCCGGCAAGCGCAATAATCGGCGACCATGATGGAGATACTATTCAGGAAAATTATGAAGAAGGTATTTATGTAGGCTACCGTTACTTTGATTCCTTTAATGTTACGCCTGCATATGAATTTGGTTATGGTAAATCCTACACAGAATTTGACATTACTCCGGTTTCTGTAAAAGCAGATGCAAATAATGTAACTGTAACTGTAAAAGTTAAGAATACAGGGGATACTTATTCCGGAAAAGAAGTAGCAGAAGTATACTTCTCCGCACCGGACGGCGCAATTGAAAAACCATATCAGGAACTGGCAGGATTTGCAAAGACAGATGTACTTGCACCGGGCGAGAGCCAGAATCTGACCGTAACTTATAAGACAACGGAAATGTCCTCTTACAGCGAGGATAAGGCCGCTTACATTATGGAAGACGGCAATTATGTAATTCGTGTCGGCAACAGCTCCAGAAACACCAAGGCAGCGGCAGTTCTGACACTGGCAAAAGATGTTATCACAGAGCAGTTAAGCAACCAGTTGGTAGTAGATACAAAGTTTGATGAGCTGAGCGCAGCAAAAGCAACGTCTTACAGCTATAAAGGCGAAGCGGCAGAAATTGCAGCAGCAAAGAAGATTGCACTTGCTCCGGCTGCATTTGAAACAGAGAACAATGCTTCTTCAATTGATGAAGATGCAGTTACCACTTATCTGACAGCAGAAGCAGCAGCAGATTATACGCCTGCAAAAAATGAAAAAGTAGAAGTAGTAGATGATGTAAAAGGCTCCACTTTGAAGGACGTATATGATGGCAAGATCTCTATGGAATCCTTCCTGGCCAGCCTGACAAATACACAGCTGGCAAATATTGTAAACGGCACCAGGGGTGCGGATATGTCTGACGCAACAGAATGGGGTTCTGATGCGAACAGTGTTCAGGGCGCAGCAGGTGAAACAACCGGAAACTACGGCGGAACATTGGGTATTCCGAATACCGTAGAAGCAGACGGCCCGGCAGGCGTCCGTGTCACAGAGGAAAAATATAATGCAACGGCATTCCCGATTGGTACGCTTCTGGCACAGACATGGAATATTGATATGCTGACAGAAGTTGGTCTGGCAATCGGCGAAGAAATGAATGCATTCGGCGTTACACTGTGGTTAGCTCCTGGTATGAATATCCACAGAGATCCGATGAACGGACGTAACTTTGAGTACTATTCAGAAGACCCGGCTTTAACCGGTCTGGTAGGTTCCTGCATCACAGCAGGCGTACAGTCCAATCCGGGCGTTGGCGTTACAATTAAGCACTACATTACAAACAATCAGGAAACCAGCAGGAATCAGGCAAATACTTCTGTTTCTGAAAGAGCCTTAAGGGAAATCTACTTAAAGGGCTTTGAGATGGTTGTAAAATCAACACAGCCGATGGCAATCATGAGTTCCTACAACAAAGTAAACGGAGCTTATGCATGCGAG
Organism: Eubacterium sp.; assembly: GCA_022794015.1. Classification (GTDB taxonomy): domain Bacteria; phylum Bacillota; class Clostridia; order Lachnospirales; family Lachnospiraceae; genus Roseburia_B. Next base: position 14,210 of record JAAWDZ010000004.1, read on the forward strand.
AACTTTGACTTGCTTGAGTCTATCCCGCGCGGCGAGTGGGGCTTTGACGGTATGGTTATGACGGACTGGGGCGCAGGCGGAAGGGCCAGCGTAAGCGGCATGATGCATTCCGGAAACGACCTTGTAATGCCGGGAAGTACACAGACCAGGATTGTAAATGCATTAGCAGGCAATCCAAGCCATGATCTTGACAAAGGCAAAACATTGATCTTAGGCGATGTACAGAAATGTGCAGGCAGAGTCCTGACAATGATTTCACGGTCCTTACAGTTTGGCAGAATGTACAGTGATGTAGATGTAAAAGCACATACGTCTACCTACAACAATCTGACAACTTATCTGGCGTCCAACAAGGATAAAATTGTAACAAAAGAAGAGGCAGATACAAAGGCAGAGATAGATAAAGTAAAACAGGATGCTGAAAATGCCAAAAAAGAAGCAGAAGAGCTGAAAGCTCAGCTGGGTTCGAGCAATGCTCTGGTTAAGGAAGCGCTCGCCAAGGCAGAAGCGGCTCAGAAAGAGCTTGAAAAACTGCAGTTTACTCTGAAGCAGGTTTCATTGAAGAAGGTATCTGGCAAGAAGAAAGCAGTTAAGGCTACCTGGAAGAAGGTTGCGGGTGCAGATGGCTATGAAGTCAGCTATGCTACGAATTCCAGTTTCAAGAAAGCTAAGAAGAAATCTGTAACATCTGCTTCACTGAACATTAAGAAACTGAAAGCAAACAAGAAATATTATGTACGCGTACGTGCATATAAGACAATTGGTGGCGTGAAGGTTTATACGAAATACAGTAAAAAGCTTTCTGCAAAGACAAAAAAATAATTCAGATTGATTTATGAAACAAAACAGGGGGCAGCTGAGAGGCTGCTCCCTGTTTGATATTGATAAGCATATAATAAAAAAGCCGGACATGACAATATGTATGGCCTGGCCCTATCTTTTGATTGTCGAAGATTCAGGACGCCCGGTGTTTCTTTCGGTACTCCTTCGGCGACATTCCAGTCCCCGCCTTAAATACCTTTGAAAAATAAGAGAAGTTTACATATGCAAGTGAAACCGCAATATTGCCTACTGGTTCGTCCGTTTCCGCAAGCAGATGCTTGGCTGTATTCAGCTTCAGTTCGCCGGTGTATTCACTGAGTGTTTTTCCGGTAGAGCGTTTGAATATCCGGGTCATATAATCCGGGCTCAAATATACGCGCCGGGCAAGCTCATCACGGCTGATGGTCACATCTTTCTGTAACATAGACAGAATTTGCTGTACTATCTGCTCAGGGTTGTCTGCGGCAGATTTGTCCGAAACGGCCGGATGTTCGCCGGCAGATGTCTGTAAGACAGGAACATCCCGATACTTTCGTTTTCGGATAGTAGCTACTGCGTCCTGTATAGTCTGACAAAGCTCATCTTTGTTAAAAGGTTTTAACAGATAAGCAAATGCGCGGTAGGAGATAGCTTCCTTGGCATACGAAAAATCGGAGTGACAGGTTAAAAACAGAATCAGAATTTTAGGATATTGTTCATGGAGCCATCTGGCAAGATCGAGGCCTGTCCCATTAGGCATTTCGATATCGCAGATTACAATATGTATTTCGTTCTGAATGCATAGCTCTCTAGCTGCCGTACAGTTATGGCAGGAAAAAACCTGTTCAATGCCAAGCTTCTGCCAGGGTATCGTCTGCTGAAGGGCTTCCAGGGCAAACACTTCATCGTCTACAAGCAGTAAATTCATAATTGTTCCCCATTTCTTTGAAATCAGGCTGCAGCCGGGCCGTTGCAGGCACAGCGGTATCGTGTTATGATTAGATTAAATACTCTGCAGCTTAACAATCGGTTGAAAATATGAGATGCTTTGTCAGTATTATACAACGAAATTAAAAAAATGGGTAGGACTTTTTAAAATTTCACAAATAAGGAGATATGGAAAATATGGGAAACAGGGAAAAACAGATAAGGTGGAAAGCAGCTTTTTGGCTCCTTTTTTGGGGGATCTGTATAATGGCAGGCTGTGGCAATGCGACGGATTGCGATAGCAGTAAAGAGACGCCTGTGATTAATATTGGAATTTCGGGTAATTCCGGCGTGCGGCAGAATATGGAATCGGTAAATAAAGAACTTGAGAAAATATCTGTGGAAAAAATAGGTGTTAAGGTACGGTTAGTTGCGACCGGACGGGAATCAGGGGACAATGCTTTTAAGAACCGCCAGCTTGGGCTGGATGTTTATGGAATGTATTACCATACATTCTGTTCCTGCCAAAAAAAGCATCTGCTGCTTGATATGAGCACATATCTGAATGATGCGCCGGCGCTCATGCAGGTGCTGGAAGAGAAGGTCAAAATGCAGGATCTTGGAGAAAATGGTGTTTACTGTATCCCAAAACCCTTAAGTGATTTGCACAGTAACGGAGCTTTGCTGAACCGGGATTGCGTGGAGCGGTATCAGTTTGATGTCTCGCAAGTTCATCAGCCAGAGGATTTAGAACCTTTTTTTGATGTCATTATAGAAAAAGAGCCGGATATGATACCATGGGTATTGGAAAAGCAGGGTAATTCTGTGGTGGAGCGAAGTCCGATTGCAGATATTCTGGATGGGTGCCTTACCGGAATTTTATATGAGAATAATGTTCCGGCAGTATGCAATGTGTTTGAGACAGAAGCTTATGAGGATGAGGTATATCTGGCCAAACGGTGGCAGGAGAAAGGATATCTGGCAAAAGATATTCTGACCTGCATGGAATCAGGAAAGAATCTGGTAGCTGCGGGAGATGCGTTTGCAACGGAATGTGTAATTAAGCCGGATGAAACGCAGTATAATGACAGTATATATGGAGAGAAGATGGTGACGGTTCCGTTTGACAGGAAGGCTGTACTGAATACACGGGATGACTGGGTGTATGTCTGGGCGGTTTCTGCGGAGACGAAATACCCCCATGAAGCAGTAAAGGCTTTGAATCTGCTTTACTCTGATCCGGAAGTTTTAAATCTGGTTTTGTATGGGGTGGCAGGAGAAAATTATGAAGTACAAGAGGACGGAAGTTTTGATTTTAAGGAAGGGGAAACACGGGATACAGTAGCGTATTTTAATGCTTCCAAGTGGAAATTTAATACTCCAAAAGCAGGGGTGTGGAAAGGGATGTCGCAGGATCTGGAGGCAGATTTTGAGGCTTTTGCAGATTCTGCTATTCATTCTGCGGCATATGGATTCTGGTTGGATGAGAGCAGGCTCACAGTCGATTTGGAAAGTCTCCGGCGGATTGTAAATACCTATACGGCAAAGCTTAAAGTAGGGCTTTGCGATACGGAAAGTTATTTAGAGGAATTTCGCGCCAGATTAAAAGAAGCCGGAGCAGAACAACTGGTATCTGAGGTGCAGCAGCAATTGGATGAATGGAAAAAGACGGAAAAAGAACAAAATAGGACGGAAATAGAACAGTAAAAGACGGAAAAATAGTAGTTGTACATTTCGTGTGTGATTATAATACATATGCAGTTATGTTTATATAAAGGAGGAATTGAAATGAGAAACAAAGCAGTAACATCAGCGTTATCTATGACGCTGGCAGCAACACTTGTTGTGACAGGCGCTGTTCCGGCCATGGCGGCATCTTCAGATCCGAATTCAAGTGCAGCCAGAGAAGCAGCAAACGCAGAGGTTTCCCAAAGGGCAGCTACCGAAGGTATGGTTCTTCTGGACAATCAGGGCGTACTGCCAATTGCGAAAAGCGGCAGTGTAGCTCTTTTTGGTACGGGCGTATATGCAACCGTTAAGGGTGGTACAGGTTCCGGCGACGTATATTTAAAGGCCGGGGCAAATATTGATGTACAGCAGGGCTTTGAAGACGCAGGGTACAATATTGTTAACAAAGAATTCCTTGCAGCGCAGGAAGAGGCAAAGAAGAAGTGGGAAGAGGAAAACAGCGGCGGCGGTATGTTTGGCGGCAGCGGTACATATGATGAAGACGCTTATGCAGCGGCAGCAGTTGATCAGGCTGCAGCAGCGGCGCAGACAGCAGTTTATGTGCTGGCGCGTAATTCAGGCGAGGGGTCTGACCGCAAAGCGGCAAAGGGAGACTACTATCTGTCAGACAATGAGGCGGCGAACCTGGCAATGCTGGGACAGAAATTCGAAAATGTAATTGTCGTATTGAATACTGGCGGGATTATTGATACGAATTTCTACAATGGCAAAGGCGGACACGGTGCGGATGACGAGCTGAACCGGGGCAAGATTGAAGGGCTTGACGCGCTCCTTCTGATGTCGCAGGCAGGTCAGAACGGCGGACACGCAGTTGTGGAGGTATTAAACGGCACAGTGAATCCATCTGGTAAACTGACTGATACATGGGCAGTGGAATATACAGATTATCCGTCAGCCGAAGGATTTTCCAGCAACGACGAAGAAACTCTGGAAGAGTATTACACAGACGATATCTATGTAGGCTACCGTTATTTTGATACATTTGGGAAAGATGTAGCGTATGAATTTGGCTATGGTTCTTCTTATACGGATTTTGCAATCAATGTAACGGGTGTTACAGCAGATGAAAATACAGTAACGGTTAAGGCAGCTGTTACCAATACTGGCAGCACAGCAGGCAAAGAAGTAGTGGAAGTATATTTTTCCGCACCAGAAGGCAGCCTGGACAAACCGTTCCAGGAACTGGCTGCATATCAGAAAGTTAAAGTGGATGCAGGGGCTACAAAAAATGTTACAATTACATTTGATACGAAGGATATGTCCAGCTATGACGAATCCAAAGATGCTTATGTAATGGAAGACGGTACCTATACAATCCGTGTCGGCAACAGCTCCAGAAATACAGTAGAAGCGGCTGAACTGACACTGGATGCAGATGTGATTACAGAACAGTGCCAGAACAACCTGGGCGTAACAAGGGAACAGCTGCAGAAAGGTACTTATGAAGAAGGCATTGTACTGAACAACACCTATACAGAGGGAACCAATTCATGGGGCCAGCCGACTCTGATTCCGGAACCGCAGTATGGCAATGAGCCGGTAGAAGGAATTTTAGACAGTACGGCGGCAGGCTATGGAACCGGTATTACACCAGGGGACAATGGTCTGACAGCTTCTGTTGGAAAAGCAAGCTTAAAAGCCAGAGATTTTGCACCGGCAGAAACACATACTTATCAGAATGGTCAAATTGAAACTTATGTAAGTAAAGATGCCAAAAAAGATTCTGCAAAATATGCATCAGGCAAAACAAGTACGGAAAAAGAAAAATTAGTTACTGTTGAAGCAAAAGAGAACGCAACCCTGATCGACGTAGTAACCGGCAACGCTACAGTAGAGCAGCTTGTAGCAGATATGTCCAACGTAGAGCTCGCTGACCTGGTAGAAGGCGGCACCTATGATGGATTAAGCGCCGGCGGCGGCAACCAGACGGCGGTTATTGGTTCACAGGCAGAAAGCGTATACGGGGCAGCAGGTGAAACAACCAGCAATCTGTATGTATCCAGATACATTCCGAATATTGTAATGTCAGACGGGCCTGCAGGTATCCGTGTTACCAACAGCTATATTATGTATGATCTGGTGGCGACAGACGCACCGTTCGATCCATCTCAGACTTATTATACTTCTACTTACAGTTGGTCTGGAAATGTCTACACAGAGCGTAAATTTGCAAATGAAGCAGAATATAAAGCAGAAATTGCAAAAGGTACTTCTCTGTATACAACGGATGGAACAACTTATTATCAGTATTGTACGGCATTCCCAATTGGTACGCTTCTGGCGCAGACCTGGGATCCGGATGTAATTGAAGAAGTTGGCCGCGCGGTTGGCGTGGAAATGTTAGAGTATGGCGTTACCTCCTGGCTTGCACCGGGTATGAACATCCACAGGAATCCGCTTTGCGGACGTAACTTTGAATACTACTCTGAAGATCCGTTGTTAAGCGGTTTGACTGCAGCAGCAGAGACAAAGGGTGTGGAAACAAATGAAGACGGAACGGAATCAGGCGTTGGCGTAACATTAAAGCACTTCGCATTCAATCAGCAGGAAAACAGCCGTATGGGCAGCAACTCTGTTGTTTCCGAAAGGGCAGCGAGAGAGATTTACTTAAAAGGTTTTGAAATTGGCGTTAAGAAGGCACAGCCGGATTATATTATGTCTTCTTATAACATGGTAAATGGTTATTCTACATTTGAGCATTATGGACTGCTGACAGAGCTTCTGAGAAATGAATGGGGCTTTGAGGGCTTTGTTATGACAGACTGGTATTCCGTAGGTACTGTTTATGGAAAACTTAGGGGCCAGAACGTACAGTCCTGGTTAATGTATGCAGGAAATGACTGTGAGATGCCGGGCGGCAACGTAAAGTCTCTGTTAGACGGTCTGAATGAAGGCACGACGATGAGGCTTGGCGATCTGCAGAGATCTGCAATCAATATGCTCAACGTAATCAAGAGAAGCGCTGTCTTTAAGAAGCTTCAGAATACTTTAATGGAAACAAACCGTGACCTTCAGACAGAGCTTGACAAAACAAAAGCCGAGATGAACGACAAGGTAAACGCGGCAAACAAACAGATTGACGCTTTAAACAAAGAGCTTCAGAACGCCAAAAACCAGCTTGCAAACGCAGTTTCTTCCGCAGACTTAGCAACAGCAAAACAGCAGGTTACTTCTCTGGAGAAACAGCTGAGCAATACATTGAATCAGATTTTAACAGACAGCAAGAAATATACCGTTAAGAAAGGTAAATCTGTTAAAATTACGGCAATGGCGGTAAATGGTAAAAAGATAAAATTCAAATCCAATAAGCCGAAAATTGCTAAAGTAGGCAAGAAAGGCAAAATCACAGGCGTAAAGAAGGGTACTGCCAAGATTACTATTACAGCAGGAAGCGCTTCAAAGACAGTTACTGTAACAGTAAAAAAATAATCACGGTCTGTGACAGAATAAGGGGCTGTCAGTAAATGGACAGCTTGAAACGCAGGGGCAGGAGCGGCTCATATGGGCCGCTTCTGCCCCTGAAATTTTTTAAAAGAAATAATGGCTGAACATGTATCCTCTGTCACCGCGCAGCGCGTCAAAGGGCGGATACACCATTTATCTCCAAACGGAAGGTAAAGTTACGCTATCTTTTACTGGAATAATATTGAAAGAAAACACATTTGATGATATACTCCAAAGTGAATATGACGGAACAAAAGAGCCATGCGGCTAAATCGGAAATAAGGAGAATATAATATATGGAACAATACAAAGAAGAGTTTATTGAATTTATGGTAGAAAGCAATGTATTAAAATTTGGCAGCTTTACATTGAAGAGCGGGCGCAAATCCCCGTTTTTTATGAATGCAGGCGCATATACGACGGGTTCGCAGCTGATGCGTCTGGGCGAATATTATGCCAGAGCGATTCATGACAATTATGGGACGGACTTTGATGTATTATTTGGACCGGCGTATAAGGGGATTCCTTTGAGTGTTGCCACATGTATTGCATTTTCCAAATTATACGGCAGGGAAATCCGTTACTGCTCAAACCGCAAGGAGGAAAAGGATCACGGGGATGCAGGAATTCTGCTTGGGAGCAAACTAAGAGACGGCGATCGCGTTGTGATAATTGAGGACGTCACAACCTCCGGCAAATCCATAGAAGAGACATTTCCGATTTTAAAAGCGCAGGGAAATATAGAAATTGTGGGCCTTATGGTTTCTTTGAACCGGATGGAAGTAGGCCTTGGCAAAGAGATGAGCGCGTTGGATGAGATTCGTACGAAATATGGTTTTGCGGCAAATGCCATAGTAAGTATGGCAGAGGTTGTAGAGTATCTTTACAACCGTCCCTGCCAGGGGGGTATTATTATTGATGATACATTAAAGACGGCAATAGACGAATACTATAAAGAGTATGGGGTAAAGTAAGGTTTTGAAAAAAGAGAACGCCAGGAAGTTGTTATACGCCTTAAAAATACTCTTGTTTGCAGCCTATCTTGCATTTTTGTGTTATTTTTTGTTTTTTGCGGAAAGTATGGGGCGCTGCTTTTCGGAACGGACGTATCACTATAATTTGATGCCATTCAAAGAAATCTGCAGGTTCTGGGTGCACCGGCAGACATTGGGGTTTTGGTCAGTGGCTTTGAATCTGGTGGGCAATGTGGTTGCGCTTATTCCTTTTGGAATGTTTTTACCATGGCTGTATGAAAAATGCAGGAGATTTTCGATCACGGTGCTGTTTTGCTTTGAGTTCAGTCTGTTTGTGGAAATTACACAGTTGGTTTTCAAGGTAGGAAGCTTTGACGTGGATGACATACTTTTAAATACATTGGGCGGAATTTTGGGTTTTTGTGGATATCGGGTTTATGTATTTGTAAGGAAACGGATGCAATAGAGCGTGGTTGGCAGTACGGAGGTAACATGAGAGAAAGAAATCATTACAAATTTACCAGAAAAAAACATTCTAGGAGAGGGATGCTGGCCTGCGCATTAGCAGCAGCATCCATCTTTGCGCTGGTTTATCTGATTCTGTCGTCGTTTGGGCAGAAAGGAAATGGGGATATTTCTTTGGGTGCAGCAGGGGTAATCTCGTTATTGGTTGCAGTGGCTGCGTTTGTACAGGCAGCAATCAGCCTGCGGGAAGACGATACCTTTCGGGGAATTCCGGTAGTATCCATGCTGCTTTCCGTTTTGGCCGCAGGGGCGTGGATTGCATTATATACAGTAGGTTTTTTGATGGTATAAAAAGATGGCGAAACAGTTTTTTACATCTTGTCAGCTGACAGAAAGAAGGGGTAAAATGGAACAGTTAGAGCAGCAAATCCGGTTTTTACTGGAGCTTGATAAACAAAAAGAGATTACACGCCAGACTTATCTGGCAGACGCCAGCCGTAAGGAAGGCGACGCCGAGCATGCCTGGCATCTTGCGGTGATGGCGTTTTTGCTGGCAGATTATGCAAATGAAAAAATTGATGTGTTAAAGACGGTTAAAATGGTACTTCTGCATGATGTTGTGGAGATAGATGCAGGTGATACGTATGCATATGATATGGAGGGAAATCAGACCAAACAGCTCAGGGAAGAGCAGGCAGCCGATCGGATTTACGGTATGCTGCCCCAGGAGCAGAAGCAGGAATACCGTGCGCTTTGGGAGGAATTTGAAAAGGGAGAAACGCCGGAAGCGAAATTTGCAAATACTCTGGACAAGGTGCAGCCAGTGCTTTTAAATCATGCTTCCGGCGGCAAATCCTGGCGTGAGCACCAGATTCAGAAATCGCAGATTCTAAAGCGCAATGAAAATACCCATGAAGGAAGCGAGGCTTTGTGGGAGTATGCATTAAATTTAATAGAAGAAAATACTAAGAAGGGCAATATTGGCGAATAGCGGTGAGGCGCTGCGATATTGCGGAACAGGGATTATAAGAAATGGGATATCAGGAAATCTTTAAAGAGGGAAACGAAGAGGTATACGAGCGTTATACGCTGGTGATGGATCGGATTGGAGAAATTTGCAGGGAGCAGCGTGTACCGGAGCAGTACAGGGATTATTTTGGGAAAACAGCAGAGCATATCTGTTTTCTGGATGAGATTTTGCGCAAATCAGGTACAGGAGAGTTGGAAGACAGAAGCCTTTCGGAGTGTGAGGAGTGTAACCGCAGGCTGTATGAGGAGCTGACGCCGGGAAATTATGAAGACAGTTATGCCAATCCTGCGACAGCAGTGCGGCTGCTTGGAGAAGATTACGGCGGGCTGCTCTGCTTTTTATATACCAGGCTTCGGGGGATGTTCGCGTATGCTTTTGAAGGTCGGAGGATGCATTTTACCATTTTCTGCGAATTGTTTGTAGAAATATATCATTGCTTTGAGCAGGAAGGGGGTACAAAACCAAAGGAAATTCAGCAAATTCTGTACTGGTTCTTCCATGATTACAGCGAGGTGTTTGCGGAGGACAAGGTACGGGACATGGTCGATCCGGAGTATGATTTCTTTACGCGAATCGTATTGGAATCGGATTTATTGGATTTGCGCTATCTCTATCGGTACGGGGAATATGTGAGCGAAAATGAAATCCGGACGGCAGAGTTTTTAAATACGCTGTCTGAGGAAGAAATTCAAGCAATGGCGGATACTATGACAGAGGGGTTTCGCATTGGCTACGAAAAACTGGGCAAGGATCTGGCGAAAAAAGAGACAATCTGCATGGAATATCCGCTGGGATTTGAGCGGATGGTACGCGCTGCAATTGGAAATTTTAAGAAGATGGGTTTGAGCGCGACCGCGTACCGCTGCCCGCTGTTTACTTTTGGCAGAAGAAGAGGCTGCTATACCAGCCCGGTCAATCCGCAGTTTGGATTTGATCACAAGGCGGACAGCGCTGTTTATCTGGACAAAGCGTATGTAGAACGTGGTCTGGAGTCGATGAAGGCTGCTTATGAGAAGTATAAGAAAAAGGCGGGCCGTCACGCCGGTCCGGCTGTGACAGAGACTTTTGGCGAAGCGAATTTTGAACCGGCGCAAAAGCCCGAAGCATATCAGTACAGCGATACACAGCAGGAGCTTGTGGTTTACCAGATGAACTGTATGGGCCGGCTGACCCATGAATATATTCCGGGAGACGAGCGCAGCTTTACGATTATCGCGTATCCGATTCCGGAAATCGGAGCGCAGTATACAGAAATTTTCCGGGAAACGGTAAAGCTGAACACGCTGGATTATGAGGTCTACTGCAGGATGCAGCAGAAGCTGATAGATGTACTGGATACGGCGGAGTATGTGCATATTACCGGAAAGGGTAAAAATAAAACGGATCTTTGGGTGAAGATTTATCCGCTTACCGATCCGAAAAAGCAGACGGCATTTGAAAACTGCGTGGCGGATGTCAATATTCCGGTTGGAGAGGTGTTTACTTCGCCGGTGCTGGAAGGGACGAATGGGAAGCTGCATGTAACATGGGTATATTTAAACGGCCTGAAATATCAGGATTTGGAGCTGGATTTTACAGACGGCAGGGTGACGGCTTATTCCTGCTCGAATTTTGCAGGGGAAGAAGACAACCAGCGGTTTTTAAAGGAAAATCTGATGCAGCAGCATGATGCGCTTCCACTGGGTGAATTTGCAATTGGGACGAATACAACGGCGTACCGAATGGCGAAGGAGTACGGGATTATGGAAAAGCTCCCGATTTTGATTGCGGAAAAGACCGGACCTCATTTTGCAATCGGGGATACCTGCTATTCACATGCGGAGGAGACGACGGTATGGAATCCGGATGGGAAAGAGGTGATTGCAAAGGATAATTCAGTCTCTGCTTTGCGGAAGGAGGATGAAGCGAAGGCTTATTTCAACTGCCATACAGATATCACGATTCCCTATGATGAGCTGGATCGGATTACGGTGGTGAGAAGGGACGGCAGCAGGACAGATGTGATCCGGGACGGGAGATTTGTGGTACCTGGAACGGAGGAGCTGAATCGGGCGTTGGAGTGAGAGGGAACAGTGAAGCCGGAAGGCTGAACTGTTACAGTAAGAGCTTACAAAGTTTATTGCTGAATTTTGATGTATAGAATATAATGAGGTTTAGAAGTATATTTAGATACCATATCGTATATATGGAAAATACAAATCAGAAAAGGAGTTTTGGCATGATAAAGGTAGGAATTGTAATGGGCAGCGATTCGGATATGCCGATTATGGCAAAGGCAGCCGACGTATTAGAGCAGCTTGGAATTGAATACGAGATGCGGATTATTTCCGCGCACCGTGAACCGGATGTGTTTTTTGAATATGCGAAAACAGCCGAGGAAAAAGGCTTTAAGGTGATTATCGCAGGCGCCGGCATGGCCGCGCATCTGCCGGGTATGTGCGCGGCGATTTTCCCGATGCCGGTAATTGGCATTCCGATGCATACGACATCTTTAGGCGGACGCGATTCGCTGTATTCCATCGTGCAGATGCCGTCCGGAATTCCGGTGGCAACGGTTGCAATCAACGGCGGGGCAAACGCGGCTTTGCTCGCGGCGAAAATTCTGGCGACAAATGATGAAGAGCTGCTTTGTAAATTAAAGGATTATGCCAGGAATTTAAAGCAGCAGGTACAGGCGAAGGATGCCAGGCTGCAGGAAACCGGTTATCAGAAATATGGAAAAGAGTAGGAGAGAGTGATGGATTACAAAAAAGCAGGCGTAGATATTGAAGCCGGTTATAAATCGGTAGAACTGATGAAACAGCATGTGCAGCAGACAATGCGTAAGGAGGTGCTTTCAGGGCTGGGAGGTTTTTCGGGAGCATTTTCGATGGAGAGCTTTAAAAGCATGGAGAAGCCGACGCTGGTGTCCGGTACGGACGGCGTAGGGACGAAGCTGAAGCTGGCATTTCTTCTGGATAAGCACGATACGATTGGAATTGACTGCGTTGCCATGTGCGTAAACGATATTGCATGTGCGGGCGGCGAGCCTTTGTTTTTCCTGGATTATATTGCCTGCGGCAAAAATTATCCGGAGAAAATCGCAGAGATTGTAAAGGGTGTGGCAGAGGGCTGTAAGCAAAGCGGCGCAGCGTTAATCGGCGGCGAAACAGCGGAGCATCCGGGACTGATGCCGGAGGAAGAATACGATTTGGCAGGCTTTGCGGTTGGAATCGTGGACGAAAAGGATATCATTACGGGAAAAGAAATTGCAGAGGGCGATGTGCTGATTGGCATGGCAAGCTCCGGTGTACATTCCAACGGTTTTTCTTTGGTGCGCAAGGTATTTCGGATGGAAGAGGGAGCGCTTAACACTTACTGTGAGGAGCTTGGGACGACGCTTGGAGAAGCGCTGCTTGCGCCGACAAGGATTTATGTAAAGGCGCTAAAGGCCATCAAAGAAACAGGCGTAAGGGTACGGGGCTGCAGTCACATTACAGGCGGAGGATTTTATGAGAATATTCCCAGAATGCTTCCGGAGGACAAGCATGCGGTAATTGAAAAGGCAAGCTATCCGGCGCCGCCGATTTTCCAAATGCTGGCAAAGGAAGGACAGATAGAGGAACAGATGATGTACAATACATACAACATGGGCCTTGGCATGGTGGTCGCTGTTTCTCCTTCGGATGTGGATAAGACAATGGAAGCCATCCGATCGGCAGGAGATACGCCTTATGTAGTTGGGAAAATTGTACAGGGAGAAAAAGGAGTAACCTTATGCTGAAAATAGCGGTTTTAGTATCCGGCGGAGGGACAAATCTGGAGGCCATTTTAGAGGCCGTTGACAACGGAACGATTACAAATGCCAGGGTGGAAACGGTTATCAGCAACAATCCAAACGCATATGCCTTAGAGCGTGCGGCAAAGAGAGGAATCGCGCATCTTTGTATTTCACCGAAGGATTTTTTTAGCCGGGATTTATTTCATCAGGCTCTTTTAGAGCAGCTAAGAGCCTGCGCGCCGGATTTGATTGTACTGGCGGGCTATCTGGTTGTCATTCCGCCGGAGGTGATTGCAGAGTATAAAAACCGGATGATCAATATACATCCGTCGCTGATTCCTGCGTTTTGCGGAAAAGGCTATTACGGCTTAAAGGTGCACGAGGGCGTGCTTGCACGCGGCGTAAAGGTGACCGGCGCTACGGTGCATTTTGTGGATGAAGGAACCGATACCGGGCCTATTATCCTGCAAAGGGCAGTTGCGGTGGAAGAAGGCGACACGCCGGAGATCTTGCAGCGCAGGGTGATGGAGCAGGCGGAATGGAAGATATTGCCGGAGGCGATTGATCTGATTGCCAACGGGCGGGTTCGGATCGAAAACGGAAGAACCCGGATTGGATAATGGAAATTTGCGGAGGGAATATATTCATGAAAGTATTAATCGTAGGAAGCGGAGGAAGAGAACATGCAATTGCCGCAAGCGTGGCAAAAAGCAGTCGCGTGGATAAGATATACTGCGCGCCGGGCAATGCCGGAATCGGCAGGATTGCAGAGTGCGTGCCGATTGGCGCAATGGAATTTGATAAATTAACGGCATTTGCAAAGGAAAAAGGCATTGATTTTACCATTATCGGAATGGATGATCCGCTTGCAGGCGGAATTGTGGACGAATTTGAGGCAGCGGGGCTGAAGGTATTCGGACCCAGGAAAAATGCAGCGATTCTGGAAGGCTCCAAAGCTTTTTCCAAGGATCTGATGAAAAAGTACGGTATTCCAACAGCCGCCTACGAAACGTTTGACGATCCGGCAGAGGCGCTTGCTTATCTGGAAACCGCAAAAATGCCGATCGTATTAAAAGCAGACGGGCTCGCACTTGGCAAGGGCGTACTGATCTGCGGCACATTAGAAGAAGCAAAAGCCGGCGTAAAAGAGATTATGGAGGACAAGAAGTTCGGTTCAGCCGGAAATCACATGGTTGTAGAGGAGTTTATGACCGGACGCGAGGTATCCGTACTCTCCTTCGTGGACGGCAAAACCATTCGGATCCTGTCTTCCGCACAGGATCACAAACGTGCAAAGGATGGCGATCAGGGCTTAAATACCGGCGGTATGGGCACATTTTCCCCTAGTCCGTTTTATACAGAGGAGGTGGACGCATTCTGTCAGGAACACATTTACCAGAAGACAGTAGACGCGATGGCTGCTGAAGGGCGAGAATACAAGGGCGTTATTTTCTTTGGACTGATGCTCACTGAAGACGGGCCGAAGGTACTCGAATACAATGCCCGGTTCGGCGATCCGGAAGCGCAGGTGGTTTTGCCGCGAATGAAAAATGATATTATCGACGTAATGGAAGCATGTGTGGACGGCACACTTTCTGAGATTTTGCTGGAATTTGAAGAAAATGCGGCGGTCTGCGTCGTACTGGCTTCCGACGGATATCCGGCAGCCTATGAAAAAGGCTTTGAAATTACCGGAGAAGAAAATTTCGAAGGTAAAGACGGCTACTACTGCTTCCATGCAGGCACAAAGTTAAACGAAAACGGCCAGATCGTGACAAGCGGCGGACGCGTGCTCGGAGTTACGGCAAAAGGAAAGGATTTAAAAGAGGCGCGCGCAAATGCCTATGCGGCGACCGAATGGGTATCCTTTGCAAACAAATATATGAGGCATGATATCGGCAAAGCGATTGACGAGGCTTAAATAACAGCCGGATATGGCAGATAAGGATCCGGTGCAAAAGGAGTTGTGATGAAAAAAGGAATCATTTTTGACATGGACGGTACACTGTGGGATGCTGCCGAGAATATTGTCTTTTCCTGGAATAAAACCATACGGAGGGAAAAGGGAGAACTGCGAGAGCTTACACCGGACGATTTAAAGAGTGTGATGGGACGCACAATGACAGAGCTTGCACAGATATTGTTTCCTATGCTGAAAGAAGAGGAGGCCAATGCATTGGTAGATCTCTGCGGCCAGGAAGAGAATGAATATCTGCGTGTGCACGGCGGCGTTTTATATCCGGATTTGGAGGGAACGCTGGAGATTTTAGCGAAAGATTATGCGCTTACCATAGTGAGCAATTGCCAGAAGGGATATATTGAGGCGTTTTTGGACTACTATCAGTTCTGGAATTATTTTCAGGATATCGAATGTTTTGGGAATAACCAGATGGGAAAGGCGCATAATATTGCACAGGTTGTAAAACGCAATGGGTTTTTGGATGCGGTTTATGTCGGTGATATCCAGGGCGATTATGATGCAAGCACAGAGGCAGGTGTGAAGTTTATACATGCGGCGTATGGATTTGGAAAAATTTCGTCGCCTGTGCCCTTTATCCGTGAATTTGCGGAGCTGCCGAAGGTTGTGAGGGAGATTTTTTAGGGTTCTTGGACAGGCTTCTGTCTCATCAGAAAAATTCACTCAGTGAAATACAGGAGGTATCATTATATGTATCAGGCGGCAAAAGAACGTTACACTACAATGCAGTATAACCGCTGCGGCAAAAGCGGTCTGAAGCTTCCGGCGGTATCGTTTGGCTTTTGGCATAATTTTGGGGATACTGCAAATTATGAAATGATGAAAACGCTCTGCTTTACAGCGTTTGACCACGGAATTACACACTTCGATCTGGCCAATAATTACGGGCCAAAGCCAGGAAGCGCAGAGACGAACCTCGGCAAAATTCTAAAGGAGAATTTTACCGCCTATCGGGACGAGCTTTTGATCAGTACAAAGGCAGGTTATCTGATGTGGGACGGCCCTTACGGCGACTGGGGCAGCCGTAAATATCTGCTGGCGAGCCTGGATCAGAGCTTAAAACGGATGGGACTTGACTATGTGGATATTTTTTATCATCACCGGATGGATGCGGACACGCCGTTAGAAGAGACGATGGGCGCGCTTGCACAGGCAGTTGCAGGCGGAAAAGCGCTGTATGTGGGATTGTCTAATTACAATGGCGAGACGCTTAAGCGTGCGGCAGAAATCTTAGACGATCTGAAATGTCCGTTTATTATCAATCAGAACCGTTACTCCATTTTTGACAGGACGATTGAACAGAATGGGTTAAAGGAAACGGCGAAGGCTTTGGAGAAAGGGATTATCGCATTCAGTCCTTTGGCGCAGGGTATGCTGACGGACCGCTATTTGAACGGTATTCCAGAGGATAGCCGGGTGAAACGGGACGGACGGTTTTTAAAAGAGGCGGCTCTGACCGATGAGCGTCTGGAACAGATCCGAGGGTTGAATGAGATTGCTTTACAGCGCGGACAGACGCTTGCCGAAATGGCGCTGGCGTGGGTGTTAAAAGATGATGAGGTGACAAGCGTATTGATTGGCGCATCCAAGCCAGGTCAGATACTGGACAATATCAAGGCGCTTGACAATTGTTCATTTACGGAGGAAGAGTTAAAGAAAATAGACGAAATGTGTTAGCCGAAGAAGGCCCTGTTTGGAACTGTATACCCGAACGGGGCTTTTTCCTGGAAATTGAGGGAGATACAGAAAGGAAGCGGTTTGATATGAAATGGGATTTAAAGCAGGAATATACAGAGGTTGTAAAAAATAATCCGTTTGCTGCGCAGCTGGGGATAGAAATCATGGAAATCCGGGAGGGCTACGTGCATGCAAGGGTAAAGAAGAAAAAAGAGCTTGAAAACGTTTACGGAGATCTGCATGGCGGCTGTCTGTATACGGTTGCAGACAACATGGCGGGAATCGCGTCCAGTACCTACGGCTATTATGTAACAACGGTGAGCGGGACGATCCAGTATCTGCGTGCTGCGAGAAATACGGAATTTATTTTCTGCGAAGCAGAGGTAATTAAGCATGGAAAAACCATAGACGCCGTACATGTGAAGATTACGGATGATAACGGGCTGCTGTTAAATACGGCGGATTTTACCTTTTTTAATCTCAGAAAAAGAGAAGGAGCATAAATATGCGGCTGAAAGAATACCTGAAACAAAACAGACTGGTTGCAGACGGCGCAATGGGAACGTATTTTGAAATGAAATATCCCGAAGAAAAGGAGATGGCGGAAGCCTGTAATTTAAGCAGTCCAAAGAAAATTAAGGAGATTCATCTGGAATATATCAGAAGCGGCGCAAAGCTGATCCGCACCAATACATTTGCCGCCAACACAATGTTTTTTGACACGATAGAGACGGTAAAGCAGGTTGTACGGGCGGGCTTTCGGGTGGCCAAAAAGGCAGTGGAGGAATCGGGACAGGAGGTTTTTATCGCGGCAGATATTGGGCCGGTATACGATCCTCAGTTTCTGGGAAGAGAGCAGGTGCTGCGCGAATATTACGCCATCTGCGATACCTTTTTAGAATGTGGGGCGGATATTTTTGTATTGGAGACGCAGGCGGAATTTACCTATGTAAAAGACGTGGCCGCGTATTTGAAAAAGCAAAAGGACGTAACGGTCATTGTACAGTTTTCCATAGACAAAAACGGGTATACCAGAAGTGGGATTGGTATGAGGCGGCTCATGGAGCTGGCAGCTGCATCGGAGGAAATTGATGTTTACGGTTTTAACTGCGGCGTCGGGGCAGCGCATTTAAAGCATTTGCTGGGCCGGGCGGTTTTCCCGAATGACAAGCCGTTTTCTGCGTTGCCAAATGCAGGGTATCCCATTGAGCTGCGCGGTAAGACGATTTACCAGGATAACAGCGGCTATTTTGTGGAAATGATGTGCCAGATTGCCGGGCTTGGCGCAGATATCCTGGGCGGCTGCTGCGGGACGACGCCGGAATATATCCGGGATATGAAAAAAGCGCTAAAGAACGTGCCTTTGGCGCAAAAAAAGCCTGCAGCAAAAGAAGGGCGCGAGGTGAAGGCGTATGGCCACAGGGAGGCAAACACAAAAAATCCAGCTGCTTCCTGTGAAAAGCTGCTTCTTGTGGAATTGGATCCGCCGTTTGGCACGGATGTGTCAAAGGTACTGGAGGGCGCGGCGCTGCTCAAGGAGGCGGGGGCAGGGATGCTGACACTTGCGGATTCCCCGATGGCGAGGGTGCGTATGGATGCCGCAAAGCTGGCGGCAAGAGTGCAGGGGGAGACGGGAATTCCCGTGATGCCGCATATTTGCTGCCGGGATAAAAATGTAATCGCCATGCGCTCCGGGATTTTGGGCGATTATATGAATGGGCTTCGGAATTTTCTGATTGTTACAGGAGATCCGGTGGGCAGGGACGACAGGGGTGTGATTACGCCCGTATTTGATTTTAATTCGATCCGTTTCATGTCTTACTTAGCGGAGATGAACACAGAAGTATTTGCAGAAGATCCGGTGCGCTATGCCGGGGCGTTGAACTATCACGGAGCAAATCCCGATGCGATCGCAAAGCGTATGGAACAGAAGATGGAAAACGGATGCAGTATGTTTTTGACGCAGCCGGTATATGCCGAAGAGGATATTGGACGGCTTGCCTATTTAAAGGAGCGTTCGGGCGCAAAGCTGATATGCGGGATTCTGCCGCTTGTCAGCTATAAAAACGCTATGTTTTTGGCAAACGAAATGCCTGGCATCCGGATCCCAAAGGAAGTTATTGCGCGCTATTCTCCGGATATGGCCCGCAGGGAGGCGGAGCAGACAGGGATTTTGCTTGCAACAGAGCTTGCAGGACAGATGCGTGGTGTGGCGGACGGGTTTTATTTTATGACGCCGTTTAACCGGGCGGGTATGATAGCGGAGATTATCTGTAAAATCCGTAAGGAGGGCCTTTTGGATACTGCGGCTTCAGACAAATAAGGAAAAGGAGAAGGCGATCTGCACTTTGTGACGGTCTTTTTTACAAAAGTCATGTTAATGTAAGATTGATGTGCTAAAATGTGTTCATAAAAAATTTCCGGATACAAAAGGAGGAGTGTTTTTATGAAGACATTAAAAAGAGCGACGCTGTATCTTATACGAAAAAAGGGGAGGACGGTACTTTTAACGGTTCTTCTGCTTTTGATGTCCTGCTGTGTGATGATAGGCTTTTCGTTCAAGAAAAATTCGGAGCAGGAAGCAGACCGCCTGCGGAAAAGTCTGGCTACGGGATTTGTCATGGAAGTCAATTCCGAAAATGAACTTTATCACGAACGTGTGGATAATCATGGGGCGGGCGGTATCATATATGTCGGGCCTTTGATTACCGATGAAATGATAGAGAAAGTACTTTCTGTGGATGGCGTGAAGGATTATGTTGTGCATTTGTCCGATCTTGTGTGGACGGATCTGGAACTAAGGCCGGGCGCATGGGCCGCACATGAGCCGGACGACCCGGAAACTTATGAAGAGAACAAAAAAATGGGCTATTTTACCATGTCAGAGGATGAAGTTACGCTGTATAAGAGCGAGACGGTAATATGGCCATGCAGAAATGGCGCAATGCATAAGAATTTTCGGACAGGGGCCCTGGAAATTGCAGAAGGCCGTAATATTGAAGAGGGAGATCATAATAAAGCTGTGATATCGGAATGGATGGCAGAGCGTAACCATGTTTCTGTAGGAGATACGTTTACCATTGAGACAAGGGAAGGGATTTATCAACCCAGCGAGGATCCGATGAAAACATGGGGTGAACCGGTTACACTTGAGGTTGTAGGGGTGTTCCATATGAATTTCAGTCAGCCGGCTTCCGAATATACCTATGAAAGCGACTTTGTGGAAAATATGATTTATACCGATTTGGATACCCATGTAAAGTATAAAGAGAATCTAAAGAGCGGCGGTTTTAGCCTTGGGGAAGAGTTTGGGATAGAGAACGGCGTGTCGAATGGATACTCTACAGTGGAGTTTATGGTAACCGATCCGGGAGAGCTGGATTCTTTGATAGAGCAGGTGGAAAACTGGGATGAGCTTGATTTGGAAAATATAGAGATTGCAGTGGACAGTACCGCTTACCAGGCGTCGGTAAAGCCATATCAGCAAATTCGGATTTTTTCTTTGATATTGCTCACAGTGGGGGTTTGCGGAATTGGATTTATTCTTTATATGATATTGAAGCTTTGGATGCAGGGAAGAAAGCATGAGGTAGGAATTTTATTTTCCCTGGGAAGGGGAAAAACGGAGGTTTTTGCACAGATGCTGACGGAATGTCTGCTTGTGTCGGCTGTGGCGCTGCTTCTGGCATTTGGGTTGTCAATGCCCATGATAGATCGATGTGCAGATGCCATGGAACGTATGACTTCTCCCAAAGCAGATGCGGAAGCGTATACAGCTACCACTTCTTCGAAAACGCTTGACATTGAAATTAAAAAGACTTCGTCCGACGAGGTGGTTTTGGAGCATGGGGTTTCCGGTGCAGCAGTGCTGTTTGCTGTAATTTTTGTGTGCGGTATTTCTGCGATCAGTATGCTCATATCCTTTGCCGGGGTGAGCAGTCTGGAACCGAAAAAGCTGCTGATGTGAAAACGGATATGCGTCTGATAAAAATGGTGTAAAATTTTATCCCGAACTTTGAGGGGGTTATGCTGTCTGGCTGATTATTTTGATTTTTGCCTTGCTGCGTCTTATCAGTATGTGGGTTTGTTTTCCAGCCGGAAAGAATATCGTTACTTTTCACACCCACGCCAGTCACTTCGCTGACTGGCGATGGGCCGATGCGTATAACATGGAAAGGCAGCCGTCCCTTGCCGTCAGGCAACTTTAAATGGACGGCTGCCCGTTGCATTTCACACCAAATCATATGAAATATCTGCAAAAACTGGCGTGGGTGTGAAATGTAACAGAATATCTGTAAAGTAACTTTGCACTTTCTTTAAAAAACTAAGTGACGAATCCGCGCATAATTGTTACAATAGGACAGACGGGAAACAGACAAACAGGAGGAAATCATGAAACAGGATACCATAAAACATTTGCTAAAGCAGGAAGCTGTGATATTAGACGGCGCGACCGGCAGCAATCTGCAGGAGGCCGGCATGAAAATGGGTGTATGCCCGGAGCAGTGGATTTTGGAAAATCCGGAAGCAATTCTAAAACTGCAGCGGGAATATGTAGCGGCAGGAACCAATATTCTCTATGCCCCGACCTTTACCGCAAACCGTATCAAACTTGCCGAATATGGATTGGAGGGCAATTTACGGGAAATAAATCATAAGCTGGTGGCGCTTTCCAGGGAAGCCGCACAGGGCGCGCCGAATGTTTATGTGGCCGGCGACATTTCCATGACCGGACAACAGCTTTATCCGATTGGGGATATGCAGTTTGAAGAGCTGACAGAAATCTACAAGGAGCAGGTACAGGCGCTGGAGGAAGCCGGCGTGGATTTATATATTGTAGAAACTATGATGAGCCTGCAGGAATGCCGTGCAGCAGTCCTTGCCATCAAAGAGCTCAGCAAAAAGCCCATTATGGTAAGCCTCACCTATGAAGACACCGGCCGCACACTTTTTGGTACGGATCCAAAGACGGCCGTTATCGTTTTGCAGAGCCTGGGCGTAGACGTTGTCGGCATCAATTGTTCAACCGGACCGGATAAAATGGTGGAACAGGTAAAGGCTATGTAC
Organism: Eubacterium sp.; assembly: GCA_022794015.1. GTDB lineage: Bacteria > Bacillota > Clostridia > Lachnospirales > Lachnospiraceae > Roseburia_B. Next base: position 36,082 of record JAAWDZ010000004.1, read on the forward strand.
GAGGTTTCCAATATACCGATACTGGTGAAGCCAAACGCAGGACTTCCAAAGCTTGTGGACGGCAAAACTGTATATGATATGAAACCGCAGGAATTTGCAGAAGCAGTCAGGACGCTTGCAGGGAGCGGCGCCCGCGTATTCGGCGGCTGCTGCGGCACGACGCCGGCACATATCAAAGCGATGACAGACGCTTTAAAGGAAATTACATTGCTTCCGGTACACACAGCCCGCCGCCGATTTCTGGCATCCGAGCGCAGCTATACAGAGATACTTTTAGACGGGCCGTTTACCATTGTAGGAGAGCGTATCAATCCTACAGGAAAGAAAAAGCTGCAGAATGAGCTGCGCGAGGGGCGGTTGGACCTGGTATGTGAAATGGCCGTACAGCAGGAAAAAAATGACGCGGCAATTTTGGATATCAATATGGGCATGAATGGCATCAATGAAAAAGAGATGATGTTAAATACGATTTACGAGGTGACTTCCATCGTAGATCTGCCGCTTTGTATTGATTCGAGCCATGTAGACATAATTGAGGCGGCGCTTCGTATTTATCCCGGACGTGCTCTGATCAATTCTATTTCTCTGGAAAAAGAGAAATTTGAAAGCCTGATTCCCATAGCTGCCAGATACGGTGCGATGTTTATTTTGCTCCCGCTTTCCGATGCCGGTCTGCCGGAGAATAAAGAGGAAAAGCATAGAATTATAGAAATTATTGTAAAAGCAGCCGAGGACGCCGGAATGTCCAGAGAGGATATTGTCGTAGACGGCCTTGTGGCAACCGTAGGCGCTAATCCGAATGCGGCGGTTGAATGCCTTGAAACCATTGCATACTGTAAAAAAAATAACCTGGCGACTATTTGCGGCCTTTCCAATATATCTTTCGGTCTGCCGGAACGAAGCTGCATCAATACGGCGTTTCTAACGGCAGCCATTACAAGAGGGCTTACTATGGCGATTGCCAACCCGGCGCAGAAGGCCCTGGTAGACGCAGCTTATGCCGCCGATCTTCTGATGAACAAAGAAGGGGCGGATTTGCGCTACATTCATCGTGCGAACCGTGCCAAAGCAGAGGAGCAAAAGGCGGACGCTCATATGCAAAAGGTCAGTCAGGAGGAGGATAAAAGCCCTGCTTCCCCCGTGCAGCGCGTCTTTGACTGTGTGACAGAAGGCAGCAAGGGCAGAATCTTAACGGAGGTAGACGCGGCTTTAGCAGCGGGGGAGCAGCCGGAGCTTTTGATCAGTGACTGCCTCATTCCCGCTATCAATCGGGTTGGCGAGCTGTTTGAGCAGCAGATTTATTTCCTGCCGCAGTTGATTTCCTCTGCAGGCGCCATGCAGAAAGCGATTGCATATTTAGAACCCATGATCAAACGTGAAGAGGGGAAAAAGGAAATGGCGACAATTATCATGGCGACTGTTGAGGGCGATATTCACGATATCGGCAAAAACCTGGTTGTTCTGATGCTCAAAAACTACGGTTACCGCGTGATTGATCTGGGAAAAGATGTTTCAGCAGCGCAGATTGTGGAAACTGCGATACAGGAGCATGCGAAAATTATAGGACTGTCTGCGCTGATGACAACGACGATGATGCGTATGAAGGATGTAGTGGAGCTTGCGGCAAAGCGCGGCTGCGGCAGTAAAATCATCATTGGCGGAGCGGCAGTAACTGAGAGCTTTGCAGAAGAAATTGGAGCGCAGGGATATTCGAAGGATGCGGCGGACTGTGTGCGTCTGGTAGAGCGTCTGCTTTCTGAGGATGCACATTCTAATTCAAATACTTGATTTTTCTTTAGCACAATGTGCATACTGCCTTGCATTTTCGGAAAAAAGTGTATACAATATAAGCAAAATAATTGTATAGGAGAGGTAGCATATTATGGCAATATTTGGATTTGGACAAATGATACAGATTCTGAAGAAGAATCCCAAGAAAATTGTATTTACAGAAGGTACCGATTCGCGTATTCTGGAAGCGGCTTCCCGTCTTCTGGCGAGTAATTTCCTGCACCCGATTCTGGTCGGGGATGAGGATGCCATTTTTGATGCATCCGAGGAATGTGGCTTTAACATCCGCGGTGCGGAGGTTATCGATCCGAGAAAGTTTGACCAGATGGACGAGATGGTTGAGATGTACTGTGAACTCCGTAAGAAAAAAGGAGTTACACCGGAGCAGGCAAGGGAAATTCTGGGACAGGCCAATATTTTTGGCACCATGTTGGTTAAGATGGGTCTGGCAGACGCATTGCTGGGCGGTGCGACTTATTCTACGGCGGATACCGTACGTCCTGCACTGCAGCTAATTAAGACCAAGCCGGGCAACAGCATTGTATCCAGTGTATTTATTCTGATTCGCTCCAGGGCTACCGGTGACAACGAAGTACTGGCCATGGCAGATTGTGCGATCAATATCCGCCCGACTGAGGACGAGCTGGTAGAGATTGCAATCGAAGCGGCCGAATGTGCGAAGATTTTCGGTGTGGATCCGAAGATTGGCTTTTTAAGCTACTCCACCTTTGGCTCCGGCGAAGGCGAGGATGTGGATAAGATGCGCAATGCGGCAGTCAAGACCAGATTAAAAGCGCCGGATCTTGCAGTAGAGGGCGAGCTGCAGTTTGATGCTGCCGTATCTCCGCGTGTGGCGCGTACCAAATGCCCGGAATCCGAGCTGGCAGGCCATATCAATACATTTATTTTCCCGGATATCAGTGCAGGCAATATCGGATATAAGATTGCACAGCGCCTGGGTGGTTTTGAGGCATACGGACCGATTCTTTTGGGATTAAATGCGCCTGTAAACGACCTGTCTCGTGGGTGTAATGCATCCGAGGTATATTCTATGGCGATTATCACTGCAGCTTTGGCGTAACAGTTCAGCCTGCAACTGCGCGCTGGCTGCGCAGTTAGCAGCCAGTAAAGCAGAAAAGCCAGGAATCCGCTCTCTTTGCCACAGGCAAACTTCTAATGGGGCGGATTTTGTAACAGCGAAGCCGTAGGCTGAACTGATACGCTTTGGGTAACAGTTCAGTCCGGGATTTTGCACCTGCTGCAAAGTCCGTGAGAATGCGTAAAGGCTGAACTGTTACCGCTTTGGCATAAAAAATTAAAAAAAGGCTTGACTTTATTTGGAAATGATTATATAATAGCAGAGCAGGTCAGGGATGGCTTGCTCCATATGGGATCTTAGCTCAGCTGGGAGAGCATCTGCCTTACAAGCAGAGGGTCATAGGTTCGAGCCCTATAGGTCCCATATATTTATGGCGGAATAGCTCAGTTGGCTAGAGCACACGGTTCATACCCGTGGTGTCGAG
>JAAWDZ010000030.1 GCA_022794015.1 Eubacterium sp.
ACATAGCTTCTGTACCCGCCTTTCCGAAATACCCCATTTTTTTGCGGCTTCTGGCGCAGAAATATACTCAAACATTCTTACACACTCCTTCTCAAATTTCTAACAGCTATCATTATATGCGTCCAACCGAATAGTTTCAAGTGTTTAAGGCAAGCATTGTGGAAAAATCTAAACTTAGGAGAAATCCCACTCATTCATACTTTCTTTTTTCATAATGCACAAACAAGAAAAGCCCTGCTTGATACAGAGCCTTTCCTATCATTTTTATTCGCCAATTTAGGGCGTTTTCTTCTTTAAAACTTATTCTACAGCCATATTTTCCGCCTTTTGTGCAAAGTCAGCTTTCCTCCCAATAATTACCGACTGTTTTTCTTTTGACAGACGATTAAATATTTCTTCATAGAAAATATTCTCCAACTGCATTTCTTTTGCAGTCAAATACAGTGTTCCGTTCAATATAAACACCTCCTTACATATGTCAGGTATATTATATCTTTTTTATTACTGCAAAATCAATTATATTATGTTAAGAATAATCAAATAAATTTAATTTAATAAAGTTATACAAATGAAAGGAGAAGGGGCATGGGAAGGGAACCCTGCATGCTGTTTCCGTGATTCTTCTGACATACATCCCAACATATGGTCTAAAATTTTCTGAATCTGGTACAAAAATATGGGAGTGAGGAAAAATATCGGGAACATTTAGCAGCAGGCTTTTCAAATGAACAAGCCATTGCAGATGTCTTTAAATGGTATGGCAGTAAAGAAAAAGCAGTGGAAGCCATTATGCAGTCAACGGGTAATGTTGAGAAATTGAAGCAGGAGCAGGACAAAAATGCCAAAATCTATAAAAAGTTTATGACAGCAAAAGAAACTGGCAACGCTAATGTAGAAAAAGAAGCAGTCGAGCAGCTTGCGGAAAATTATAAGGAGATGTTTAAACTTGACAATGCCAGAAGCATTCTTTTGGATTTAGCAAGTGAGTATCTGCAAAAACAGAAGTTGGCGGAAGCGATGGACAGCCATTTTCCTTTTCTGTAGAACATAAAAAGAGGCTGCCGCACCAGACAGCAATACAGAATATTGCAGTTTTTCTAATATCCCATACACGCTTTCCTTGATGCAGCAGCCCCGCTTTTTACAATATTTTATTTTTCCAGATTCCTGTGCAGAAGCTTATGCTCCTTCCCCTTCAGGAAGTCCTGATACAACGCCTCAATTGCCGGATTCTTATCGGACGACTTGATGTTGGAAGCCTGATCTACCTTATAAAGCCCCTCCATCCTGCGCTTCTTCGTCCTCGGCCCTGCCGGTCCCGGCTGGCCTCCGCCCATGACGCAGCCGCGCTTACATGCCATAACCTCTACAAAATCATAAGTGACCTCGCCCGCCTTCATGCGATCCAAAAGCTTTCCTGCATTGGCAAGCCCGTTGACTACTGCAATACGGACTTCTCTGCCGCCATGTTCAATGACCGCTTCCTTGATACCTTCTTCTCCGCGGACTCCCGTAAAGGCAATTTCACGCAGTGTCTGGAAATCCTTCTTCTCAGAAAGCCTGCGCAGCACGGCCTCCGTAACGCCGCCGGTTACGCCGAAAATCGCGCCTCCGCCGGATGCCAGAGAAAACGGCATATCCGCGGATTCTCCCTGAATTTTATCAAACTGGATTCCCATCTGCTTAATCATACGAATAATCTCCGTTGTCGTTAAAACATAATCCGTATCCTGCCTGCCGTCCGTATAGTTGTCCTTGCGCAGGATTTCACCCTTCTTGGCGGTACATGGCATAATAGATACGACCATGGTCTTTTTGCCTTCTTTTTCGTCCTGCTCCCTGTAATACTCCTTGATCACGGCAGAGAACATGCCCTGCGGAGAACGGCAGGTGGAAATGTTCTTCGTAAATTCCGGATATTTGTTTTCACAGTATTTTACCCATCCCGGACAGCAGGAGGTAAAGAGCGGCAGGTTGTCTCCTTTAGCCAGACGCTCTGCAAACTCTGCAGATTCCTCCATAACGGTTAAATCCGCTGCAAAGTTGGTATCATAAATTTCATCAAAGCCCATGATGCGCAGCGCTTCTACCAGCTTGCCGAAGGAATTTTCTCCCTTCTTAATCTGGAAGTGATCGCCGACTGCAATACGGACAGAAGGAGCTACCTGTGCCACGACGCGGACGTTCTTGTCTTCAATGGCGTCCCATACAACCGTAACATTCGAGCGCAGGGAAAGCGCCGAGGTCGGACAGACTGCCGCACACTGGCCGCAGCCGACACAGTCTGTTTCGCTTAATTTCTTATGAAATGCCGGGGTCACTTCCGTTTTAGCTCCGCGGAACGCAAAATTAATTGCACCTACTCCCTGAATCTCGTCACAGGTACGGACACAATCACCGCAAAGGATACATTTATTTGGATCCAGTACGATACTCGGAGAGCTCATATCAATCGGGCGCTCTTCTTTCGTATTCGGGAAACGCACATCATGCACACCAACTCTATAAGCCAGCGACTGCAGTTCGCACATGCCGTTCTTGTGGCAGACCGTACAATCCCTGTCATGAGATGCCAGCAGCAATTCTATAATCAGCTTACGATAGCTTTGAATACGCTTGGTATTGGTATAAATCACCATGCCGGGCCTTGGCTGTTCGGAACAGGAGGCAAAAATCCTTCCTCTGTCGTCTTCCACCACGCACATACGGCATGCTCCGTAAATTGACAGCTCCGAATGGTAACAAAACGTCGGTAAATCTATGCCTGCCTTGCGGATCAGAGAAAGCACGTTCTTCTCCCCTTCAATAGGCACTTTTTTGGAATCTATTGTAATATAATCCATCTTTCGCTCCTCCTAACTTTCTTTTGCAATTGCACCAAACGGACAGTTATCCAGGCAGCTTCCGCACTTGATGCAGGTGTCCTGATTGATTACAAAAGGTTCCTTTATCTTACCGCTTATTGCATTGACCGGACAATTCCTTGCGCACTTGGAACATCCTTTACACAGATCCGGATTGATCTTATACTGCTGCAATGCCTGACAGGTACCTGTCTTACAGCGTTTATTCACCACATGATCCAGATATTCCTCTCTGAAATTGCGGAGCGTAGAAAGTACCGGAAGCGCTGCGCTTTTCCCTAACCCGCAAAGAGCCGTATTGGTAATTGCTTCCCCTAATTCCTCTAATGTCCTAAGCGACTCTTCCGTCCCTTTGCCGGCTACAATATCTTCTAAGATATCCAGCATCCGTTTTGTCCCCTCACGGCACGGCACACATTTACCACAGCTTTCATTCTGAGTAAAATTCATAAAGAAACGGGCCACTTCTACCATACAGGTATTTTCATCCATAACAACCAGTCCGCCGGAGCCAATCATTGCATTCAGTTTCTTAAGAGAATCGAAATCCAGCGCAACCTCCAGATTGCTTGTCACAAGGCATCCACCGGACGGTCCGCCGATCTGTACGGCTTTAAACGGCACGTCATTCTTGACGCCGCCGCCGATGTCATAAACAATTTCACGCAGGTTCGTACCCATTGGCACTTCAATTAATCCTGTATGCTTGACACTTCCGGTCAATGCAAAAGCTTTTGTCCCTGGACTCCCCTCGGTTCCGATGGTATGGTACCATGCGGCTCCTTTATTGATAATCATCGGTACGTTAGCATACGTTTCTACGTTGTTGAGTACCGTAGGCTTTGCAAACAGTCCCTGTTCTACTGTCCTTGGCGGTTTGGTCCTCGGCATTCCACGCTCGCCTTCAATAGATGCTGTCAGCGCACTTCCTTCTCCACAGACAAACGCACCGGCGCCGCGGTTGATATGTATCTGGAAACTGAAATCCGTGCCCAGGATATGCTCACCCAAAAGACCTGCTTCATTTGCCTGGGCAATCGCAAGCTTCAGACGGTTAATTGCCAGAGGATATTCTGCACGTACATAAATATAACCATTCGAAGCGCCAACCGCATAGCCTGCAATCATCATACCCTCTAACATCTTATGCGGATCGCCTTCCATTACGCTTCGATCCATAAATGCGCCCGGATCTCCCTCGTCACCGTTACATACTATGTATTTGTCCTTTACTTTCTGGCGTGCCACCTGTTTCCACTTGTATCCAGTCTGAAAACCGCCGCCGCCGCGTCCTCTTAAACCAGATTCGGAAATTTCATCCACCACTTCTTTGGGCGTCATTTCAAACAGCGCTTTCTCAAGCGCCCTGTAGCCGCCGACTGCAATATATTCATCAATATTCTCCGCATCAATATGGCCGCAGTTCTTTAATACCAGACGTGTCTGCTTCTCATAAAACGGGATCTTCTCCTGTGTTTCGTACTTTACACCGTCTTCTTCATACAAAAGCCGCTCTACCGGACGGTCATTTTTGATAGATTTTTCAAAAATCTCATCGCAGTCCTCTGCTTTCACCTTTACATAGAGATAATTCTCCGGCTCAATCCGAACCAGCGGCCCCATTTCACAAAATCCATGGCAGCCGCTGCGCTTTACTTCTGTGTGGGCAATTTCCGCACCAAATTCCACTTTTATATTGTCCATGCCTGCTGCCAGTTCCAAAAACCGATCGTATATTTTTGCTGAACCGCCTGCCAGACAGCCTGTACCGGCACAGACTAAAATCCTGTGGACCGGCTGCTTCATCGCTGCCTTTGCAGCTTCGCGCTTTTTATCCAAAGCTTCTCTGTTTTCTATTCTCATTTATCCTTCCGCACCTTTCAATTCTTCAAACAATTCATGCACCTTCTCCGGAGTCATGGCCGGATGTACCACATCATTTACCGTAAGCACCGGAGCTAAGCCGCACGCGCCAAGACATGATACGGTTTCCAGTGTAAAAAGCATATCATCCGTAGTATGCTTTCCTTTGCCCAGACCTGTTTCCCTGTAAATCTGCTCTAAAATTGCGGTTGATTTGCGCACATGGCAGGCTGTACCGTCACATACACGGATGACATATTTCCCTTTGGCTTCAAAAGAAAAATTCTCATAAAAAGTTGCCACGCTGTACGCTTTTGCCTCATTGATTCCTAACCGCTTTGCAACATAACTCAAGAGCTCCGGCGGCAGATAACGGTAATAGCTCTGGATATCCTGGATAATCGGAATCAGGAAACGCTGCACTGTCCCATGCTGGCCGATGATTTCATCGGCCTTGTCATAGTAAGATTGTTCTAACATAAAAACCTCCATCTTATATTTTGTATTTTACTTAAAGCGCGCTCAAATCGTAAAAGCTCAGACAGGCTGTCCTGTTACACATTTCGCGATACACACAAATTGCCCTTTCGACACGCTCTATGGTACTGAAATATGGTTGATCACCAGTTGTGCAATACATGCCATTCCCTCATCATTGGGGTGTGCAGCCACAACCTCATTTGTAATTGTATGCTGTCCGCCATCTGCACCGAGCACCACAGCCCCAACTGCAGAACGGTAAAAAGCCTCATACCCGTTTAAAAAATCTGTCATCTCTACAAATGGCACACCGTAAGCGTTACACGCACCCCGCTTTGCCGCTTCAATATCCTCCGAAGGCCAAAGCACCTCACCTAACATCAGAACCTGTGCATTTGGCGCCTTTTCCTTAATAAATTTGACCAGATTGGTGTAATCGCTGCCCAACGTTTCTTTAAAAGTTGTAATGTTCTCACCTGTCTGTATTGTGACCAGATCCGTATACTCGTTGAAATAATCTACATAATCCGCCAAAATAGCGTTCCTGTCCTGCGCCACTTCCCATTTCTTCAAATCCAGAACTGTAGCGGTAACCGATTTTGAGGTCTGCCCGCCCAGCCATCTGGAAACCAGATGTATGTAATCCTTGTCCTCTGAAGAAGCCGCCATACCCCAGCTTCCCCACCAGTTGCCTTCCGCCATATCGTTGCAGGTAACTGAATTACCGAGTGCAACATAATCAAAGGTGTTCTCTGACGCCACGATTGCACTTACTCCGTCCGTTTCAGTTTCTGTTTCAGTCTCCGTTTCGGTTTCTGTTTCTGGTACCGCTTCGGTTTCCGGCTCAGTCTGCGTTTCGGTTTCTTCCGGAATCACCGCTTCGGTTTCCGGTTCCGGCTCTTCCGAAGGCTCCTGCGTTTCGGTTACCTTCTCCTCTATAAACGCCGATCGGACTTCCGACTTCTTTTGTGTTTCCTGCACCTCCTGCTGTGTCTCGCCCGTATCTGTGGCAGCCTGACAGCCGGCAAGTAAAAACATGGCGCATAAGACCAATACCAGATTAGAATAAATTTTTTTCTTCATAATACATAACCTCTTTTCTAAAAATAGCGTAATATTTGCTTATTATAGTCGAATGATTTTTAGATTACAAGACTGTAAATAGTAAAAAAATAAAACAATCTTTTATTTTTCATGTATAAGCTTTTGCATATTGTTCCATACTATAAATGTTCCCAATGAGAGAAATCCCCCACCGCTCATTGGGGACACCTACAAAAGATGCAAGAATACTTATCCTCCCCTGGAAGCTTCCGGTATACAACGGGGTATGCCGGAGGCTTCCTCTTATTTTTTTATTGTTCAAGCGCATCCAAAAGACTGGAAATTCCTCCTTTTTCCACAATCTGCTTATAGTATTCGATTTCCCCGAAAATCAAATCATCAATGGCTTTCATCCCCAGCAATTCCACCGGAGCCTTATCGTCTGTCATCAGATAATCTCCAGCCTCATAAATTTTCATTGCCATAGCTACCTGCTGCATCATGTCGGAAAGCTTCGGATCCGGAATCTGACTGCTGTTTACCGTAAAATCAGAAAGCATTTTTCCGGAATTGGACGCATACAGTTCCCGGTTCGTTGTCCCCGGAACATCTGCCGTATAAACTTCCCCAAATACAGTTGATATCGTATCTGCAAGATACTGATTGATATTTCCTTCTTCCTGGCCCCGCATATTCATATTTACCACCATAACACCGTCATCGGTCAAATGCTCTTTTACCAGAACAAAAAACTCTGACGACGACATCTGAAACGGTATGGTAATATCCTGATAAGCATCCACCATAATCACATCATACTTCTGGTCTGCTACATTCAAATAAGCCCGTCCATCACAGGTAATTACATCCACATCCTCCGGCAGCTTAAAATATTGTCTGGCCAGTCCGGTAATCTTCTCATCGATCTCCACCCCCTCCACCTGTACACGATCAAAATACCTCTTACACTGCGCGGCAAATGTACCCGTACCATTTCCCAGAATCAGTATCTTCGGCTGTTCTTTTTTTGTCACATTTGCCATAAACGGAGCAGCCAGGGCATAATCATAATACATACCGGTCAAACTGTTATCCTTTCTCATAACAGACTGCACGCCAAACAGCACATTTGTAGAAAGTATCACGCTATTGTCATCTTCTCTGACCTGCAGGTAATTGTATACCGATTCCCCTTCGTAAGTCAGATCCTTTTCCCAAAAAGCAAAGCTTTCAGAATACCCGGTTACACAACAAAGCAAAAATATGAAAACTCCTGCTGCCATCCTTTTACTCCCTTTACCCACCCCCACAAAATAAATAATGGATAATAGCAGTAAAATCCCGGCAAAAATCAAAAATGTAACCGACGTCCCCACAGACGGAATCGTTACAAAAGTGGGTAAAAATGTTCCCAGAATACTTCCAATCGTATTGGACGCATTCAACATGCCGACGGTCTTGCCGCTGTCTGTCAGGCTGTCCACCGTATATTTCACCAGAGAAGGCGTCACCGTCCCAAGCAAAAACAACGGAAATACAAAAAGAAGCATGCAGGCCATAAAACCCGCCCAGACCAGAAAATTGGAATTGACCGTAAAAACCAATAGGGCCGTAATGGCAAGAATCACATACTTCCCAACAACAGGAATAAGTGCAATCCAGACAGCTGCAAACAGGATTCTGCCATACAGCTTATCCGGATTGGGGTTTTTGTCTGCGTATCTCCCACCGTATATATTGCCCAGCGCCATGGCAATCATAATTGTTCCGATAATGATGGTCCACACGATCTGAGATGAGCTGAAATACGGAGCTAACAGACGACTTGCCCCAAGTTCCACAGCCATAACGGACATGCCGGCAAAAAACTCCGTCATGTAGAGGTATCCTTTATTGGACAGTATTTTATTTTCTTTCATTCATCAGGGCTCCTTTTTATATATTCTTTGTATCTCTGTTACAGGCAGTAGTTCGATTATAACATCTTTTCAGAAAGCGGGCAATGCTCCGGGATAATTTAATATATGAAGAAAGTGTGTCCTATTTATTGTAAATTAAATTTTTTTTGAAAAAAAACAAAAAAAGAGTTGACATCAAGAAATATTTGGAATATAATATCATTTGCGTTGGGTAATTTGAACAGACAAGTTTTAATTATCTTCGGGGTGTGGCTCAGTTTGGCTAGAGCGCCTGGTTTGGGACCAGGAGGCCGCAGGTTCGAATCCTGTCACCCCGATTCCATGCGGGTGTAGTTCAATGGTAGAACACCAGCCTTCCAAGCTGGATACGTGGGTTCGATTCCCATCACCCGCTTTACCTGAATCAGGTATGTGTTCGTAGCTCAGCTGGATAGAGCAACGGCCTTCTAAGCCGTGGGTCGGGGGTTCGAATCCCTTCGAGCACGTTTTCCTTTTTTGAAAAAGGATTATTTAATTTATGGTGGGTATAGCGCAGTTGGTTAGCGCGCCAGATTGTGGCTCTGGAGGCCCAGGGTTCGAATCCCTGTATCCACCCTCGCTTTTGCGGTTGCGGCAGCAGAAGTACAAGTTATTGGGCTATCGCCAAGCGGTAAGGCACAGGACTTTGACTCCTGCATTCACCAGTTCGAATCTGGTTAGCCCAGTTTATATTTTTGTTCATTCATTATTTTTGGGACATTAGCTCAGGTGGTAGAGCACTTGACTTTTAATCAAGTTGTCCGGGGTTCGAGCCCCCGATGTCTCATTTTTTAATATGTGGGAAGCCTTATTTATAGGGCTTCCCATTATTTTGTGTGCCGAGCATGGCACTAAATCGGATATTTACGAAGAAATATTCAGTGATTACAGCTATGACTAATGGAATTGCGAAGTGTATCAGATGTTTGCCAAGTGAATTTTCTTTAGATTGTGATAAACACAAAAGAATAAATCTGGTAGAAAAATGTACACGAACAAAAGATAGTATGCTATAATTTGTGCGTTGTCCTACCGATACCCGGCAACGGGAGGAGGTGATTATATGTCAGAAATCATGTCTTTTATAGCCGCTGTTGCGGCTGGTGTAGTTTGCCACTACATCATCAAATGGTTAGATGGCGGTCATAAGGACAACGAATAACCTAGTGGGTGCTTTGCCACTATAAAAGAAAAGAAGAATCCCCGGACTGTACGCAACTACGGTCTGGGGATTCGTTCTTTGATTATATGTCATAATCATGTCTTTTTGCCTATCGACATTATAGCATATGCAAATTTCGATTGCAAGATACTTTTTTATTTCAGAAAAGAAGAATCCCTCAACTGCTGATTGCAAAATACTTTTCTATTGTCCACGTAATCAATTTCTACGTTATCTGGGATATCACCGCTTATATTTGATACAATATAAGCATCAAATATAAACGGGGTTTTTACAGTTAAACAACAACAGAAACATTTAATCGTGCCCAAACAATGGCGTAGATAAATACCGATCTCCCGAATCAGGAAGCAATACCACAATCGTCTTCCCCTTATTAGCAGGCCTGCCTGCAACAATGGCTGCTGCCTTTAACGCGGCGCCGGAAGAAATTCCGACCAGAATTCCTTCGCTAACCGCAAAAGCCCTTCCTTCTGCAAACGCATCTTCATTTTCTATCATAATAATCTCATCATATATATTAGTATTGAGCACTTCTGGCACAAATCCTGCTCCTATGCCCTGTATCTTGTGTGCTCCCGATATACCTTCCGATAAAACCGGACTGCCTGCAGGTTCTACAGCCACGATTTTCACATCCGGATTCTGTTCCTTTAAATATTCGCCGACACCGGTAATCGTACCGCCCGTTCCGACACCGGCCACAAAAATATCTACTTTCCCTTCTGTCTGCTCCCAGATTTCCGGTCCGGTTTTCGCTTTATGTACGGCAGGATTTGCCGGATTTACAAACTGACCCAAAACAATAGCTCCGGGAATCGCAGCAGCCAGCTCCTCTGCTTTTGCAATTGCCCCTTTCATGCCCTTTGCCCCCTCTGTGAGCACAAGCTTGGCTCCGTATCCTTTTAAAAGATTTCGCCTTTCAACGCTCATAGTTTCCGGCAAAGTAAGAATTGCTTTATACCCTTTTGCCGCTGCCACCGCTGCCAGGCCAATTCCTGTATTGCCGCTCGTAGGTTCAATGATAGTTGCGCCTTCCTTTAAAATCCCTTTCTGCTCAGCGTCTTCAATCATCGCCAATGCAATACGGTCTTTAACAGAGCCAGCCGGATTCAGATATTCCAGCTTCGCAAGCATAATGGCATCTTTTACACCTGCTTTTTTTGCATATCTGTTTAATTTCAACATAGGCGTTTGTCCAATTAATTCCAGTGAACTTTCTTTGATTTTACTCATTACAATTCCCTCTTTCATTTTTCACAGTTTTTCAATAGGTTTTATATGATATATTATACTGAGCCAGATACATATTGTCAATGGGCTTGAATCACATAAAAATAAAACTGCTCCTTTTCCGATATTAAAAACTCTTTAAGAAGGCCAAACCTGGCATGTAACCGCAGCTGTTTTTTCACAAAACCGTTTTCGTTGGAATACAAAAGCATCACACCGCCTTTTGCCATCAACTCCTCAGACTTATCAAAAAAACCTCTGTAAAATGCATCCTGCTCCTCTTTCGTACGTTTCCCGCGCATTGGCATATTGGCTATAATTTCATCAAACAAATATTCATGCTTAAAATCCAGATAATCTTTATGGATAAAATTGACGCGCATCCCGGCCGTATCCAGATTCACTCTTGCTTTTGCAACCGCTTCCCCAAATATATCAATTGCATAAATCTCTCGCAATTTAAGCAGCTTATGCCGTTCTGCCAGCATTGTTCCCACACCGCAGCACGGATCCAAAACCTGCGCATTTTTCTTCAAATACGGTTTCGCCAATGCAACAAGCAGCGCTGCAAGCGACGGATGAATTGACGCGGCAATGATTTCATTTCGATAAGAAAAACGCTCCATTGGAATTGTGGTCATCCGTAAAAACAAATGAATATTTCTGTTTTTATCAAACACCATCTTAAGCTCAAACTCATATTCCCCTGGAGCATTCAACAGCTTTCTGCCGCTCTTTTCTTCAATAACCGCTGCAGCACGCCTGATATAGCGGCTTCTGATATCCAGCGGAATACCGCCTTTTAAATCAATCCGAAAATAAAAGGGAGCAGGTTCTTTATGGCAGCGGATGAGCAATGCAAGCAATTTGGATCCTGCTACTGCCTCCCCAAACGCTTCCGGTCCGTCTGACATGGTAAGTTTTACTCCTAAGCCAATAGGGAACAATAGCTCTCTGAAAGTACGGATTTCTACAATTTCCCTAAGTGAATCCACAACTGCCTGCACCCCTAATGAATTCGTTCCCATCCGATATGCCGTAAACTGTTCTGCCGTCACATCGGCATATCTGGCGTTTGTCGTAAGTAAAATCGTATGCCGTTGTTCCCATCCGGTAAATGTATGATGCACTTCCTTTCCTTCTTTGCGCAGAATCTGCTCTAAAATGTGGATTTCTTCCCTTATATGCTTCTTTTCGTCCTCTTTTATCTCGCTGGCGCACAGCAAATCATACCGCTCTTTTAATTCGGACAGATAAGGGTAAGGATCGATTTTATTTAACGCCTGCAAAAGCGCCGGACGTACAAAAAGCGTATCTTCATTCTGATAAGCACGATATATTGCTTTGGAAGCTTCTTCTATGCCTAAATCGCCCAAAAGAGCCGCTGTATTTTTTCTTGTTTTCGCATCTTCCGATCCCAGTAAAGGTTCTAAGATTTTGCCGTCACCAAACAATTCTTTTGCGCGGAAGTACCCGGCCTTGTCTCTGATTTCTGCACGAACTGCACTCAGAGCTGCGCGCGTATCTTCATTTTTCACTATCTGCTGAAAAAGCATGTCTATCATATTCTATCCCCTGTTCCAATTTTTCATCAATTGTACTTGATTCGCGTAATTTTTGCAAGAGGGGAAGAAGGACAGGACAAAATGTATGGAAACACCTCGCAAAGCAGCGGCGTGTGAACGGTAACTCATTCACTGCTATATCAACGGATTTTTAAAAGAATTGTTTGACAAGAAGGTTTGCTGCAACTAAAATAGTGCTAGTACAGCGTATTTGAAACACGCGATAAGAAGCAGAATCAACGCACGTTGCTTTGCAGAAAAAGAATCATATTTGGAAAAGGAGACGAATACTATGGATAACCGGAAAATAGATTTGCATGTACATTCTACTGCATCAGACGGGACTTTAACTCCAACAGAACTGGTAGACGCTGTAAAGGAAGCCGGGCTTTGTGCCTTTGCTCTGACAGATCATGACACTGTGGACGGTATCGCCGAAGCGAGGGCCGCTGCAGACGCCGCTTCTATTGAGCTCATCCCAGGTGTGGAGCTTTCCTGTGACTATAAGGGAAAAGAAGTTCATATGGTCGGGCTGTATCTGGACGAAACAAACCAAAAACTTTTGGAGCATTTGGCGCGCTTTCGCGACAACCGAGATAACCGTAACCAGAAAATGTATCAGAAACTGCAAGAAGAAGGCTTTGATATTTCAGAGGAAGCCTTGCGCGAAATGTTTCCGGATGCTGTTTTGACCAGGGCACATGTCGCACGTTTTCTGTTAGAGCATGGTTACATCCAGTCTATTGCTGAGGCATTTGAAAAATATATCGGCGACGGCTGTCGCTGCAATGTACCCAGAGAGAAGATTACGCCTCAGGAAGCGGTAAACCTGATTCATCAGGCAGACGGAAAAGCGATCCTTGCACACCCCGTTCTCTATCACATGAGCGATGACAGACTGCGTGAGCTTATCACCGACTGCCTTACCTGCGGACTGGATGGGATTGAAGCCCTCTATTCTACTTATCAGCCAGGGGATGAGCGTTATATCTGCAAACTGGCAGCCGAGTACAATCTGCATATCTCCGGCGGAACGGATTTTCACGGCAGTAATAAACCGCATATCAGACTAGGGAGCGGAACAGGAAAGCTTATGATTCCTTATGAGCTGCTGGAGAAGATTCGCTCCTGATATATGAGGCGTTCTGTATTGATGAAGCGCTGCCAGAGAACCCCCGCGCAGCGCTTCATCATTTTTCCATATGCTTACCCACTAGAAACATTATTTGTAAAAGTTGCCCCAATTTACAGGCATCAAACTGAGTTTTACATAAATTTCTCTATGACCTCTGCCACCGCGTCATGATTATGATCTCTTACCGTCACATAATCCGCCGCCTCTTTTACAGCGTCCACCGCATTTTCAACAGCAACTCCCACATGTGCCGCCTTTATCATAGAAATATCGTTCCACTCATCTCCAATCGCAATGGTCTGCTCCAGCGAAATCCCAAATAATCTGCAAAATTCCAAAATTGCTGTTCCTTTATCCACCCCCAACGGACAATACTCCAAATACGCGCTGCCTGACAAAAAACTGTTCATCTTATCTTCGCTCCAGATAAAATTCTCCTTTTGAAATTTTTCCAGTATCGCTCTGCTCTCCAGACAAATCAAAAGCACCTTATACGGCTCCTCTGTCAATGCATTTGCCGTATCCGACAGCAGACGGTATGTCATTTGGGCACGCTTAGTATAATACGCAAGTTCTTTGGTATAACATTCTGCAAGCACGTCTGCTTTGTCATAAGTCTGGACATAAATACCCGCTTTTTTCGCCTCGTCAAACAGTCTCTTTACATACGGAATCGGAATTGTTTTCTGCTGAAAAATCCGTTCTGCGGCACAGTCGCAGATCACGGAGCCGTTAAAAGCGATCAGATAGCAGCCAGGGCTGTAAAGCCCCAGCTCCTTTATTACTTTCGTACTGCTTTTCACAGGTCTTCCTGTAGTCACTACAAAGGAATTGCCGTGTAAGAGCGCGGTCCGGATTGCCGCAAGGTTTTTGGGTGAGACGGATTTATCGTCCGACAACAGAGTATCATCCAAATCCATAAACAGCACTTTGCCCTGCTGCATGAGTATCTCCTCCCTTCTTACTGTGCGGGCTCTGCCGGGACAAACACGCGCTCCTGATATGCGTCTTTCTCTTTCTTTTCTTTCATCTTTGCTTCTTTGCAGAACTGATCCTGTGAATTCACCAAAGTCTTTCCGCGCCGATCTATTTTTTCATACTCTCCCTTTTTATTTAAAATATGTGCTTTGGTATTGTCCGCCAGTTCTACTTCCAGAATATGATACACACTCTGCTGAATCGTTTCGTCTTCTACCGGAAACAAAATTTCCACCCGTCGATCCAGGTTACGGGGCATCCAGTCGGCGCTTCCCATAAACAATTCCGGCCGCCCGTCATTGTGGAAATAAAAAATACGGCTGTGCTCCAGAAAATTTCCGACAATAGAGCGTACCCGGATATTTTCGCTGACGCCCGGTATACCAACCTTTAGGCAGCAGATTCCGCGCACTATCAAATCTATCTGCACGCCGGCTGCCGATGCTTCATATAATGCGGCAATAATATCCTTGTCACACAGGGAATTCATTTTGGCAATAATCCTGCCCTCCCTGCCCTCTTTGGCATGCTTGGTTTCTCTGGAGATTAATTTTAAAAACCTCTTACGCAGCCAAATCGGCGCAACCGCCAGACGATTCCAGGAAAGAGGCTCAGAGTATCCGGAAAGCATGTTAAATACCGCTGTAGCATCCTCTCCAATAGCCTCAGAGCAGGTAAAAACACCACAGTCTGTATACAGCTTTGCCGTAGAGTCATTGTAATTTCCGGTACCGAGGTGAACATACCTGCGGATCCCCTCTTCTTCCCTGCGGACAACCAGAGCAATTTTGCTGTGCGTCTTTAAGCCGACCAGACCGTAGATCACATGGCAGCCCGCCTGCTCTAATTTTTTTGCCCAGACGATATTGTGCTCCTCATCAAAACGAGCCTTAAGTTCTACCAGTACCGTTACCTGTTTGCCGTTTTCAGCCGCCTGCGCCAGTGACGCAATGATCGGCGAATTGCCGCTGACACGGTAAAGTGTCTGTTTGATGGCCAGTACGTCCGGATCTATGGATGCACGCCGGATAAAATCGACAACTGGATCAAACGTCTGGTACGGATGATGCATTAAAATATCCCCTTCCCGGATTGCTGCAAAAATATCTCCGCCTGGCTCAATCTGCGGGACTCTCTGCGGTATATAGGGTTTATAGCGCAAATCGTCACAATCCTCCAGTCCATACAGCTTCATAACAAAAGTCAAGTCCAATGGGCCGTTGATTTTAAATATATCTGCATCCGCAACTTTTAACTCTTTTTTCAAAATTGCAAGCAGCTTCTGATCTATTTTATCCTCAACCTCTAAGCGGATGACCTCGCCCCACTGCCGTTTTTTCAGCTGCTTTTGAATCTCTTTCAGCAAATCTGCCGCTTCATCTTCATCAATTGGCAGATCGGCATTTCGCATGATACGGTATGGATAGGCACATACCACTTTAAAGTTTAAGAAGAGCTTGGAAATATTACGTTCTATCATCTGCTCAAGCAGAACAAATGTCCTGGCGCCTTCTTTTTGGGAAGGAATTTCTACAATGCGCGGCAGTACGGAAGGCACCTGCACAGTAGCAAATTCAATATCCGTATCTTCCCCTTTTCGTTTGATCAATGCCGCAATGTTTAACGTCTTATTGCGAATAAGAGGGAACGGTCTGGAAGCGTCGAGCGCCATTGGCGTAAGTACCGGATATATGGTATCCTCAAAATATGCATCGACAAATGATGCCTGCTCTTCATTTAGATGCTCATGTGCATCCAGAATCTCAATATCCCTGTTTTTCAGTTTGGGCAAAAGAGAACGGTTATACGTAGAATACTGCACATCTACAAGCTCCCTTGTAGCCGTATTAATTGCCTCTAACTGCTCAGACGCTGTCATCCCGGCAATATCTTTTTTCTTATAGCCTGCATGTACCATATCTTTTAACGACGCTACGCGTACCATAAAAAATTCGTCCAGATTGGAAGAAGTAATTCCTACAAATTTCAGACGTTCCAAAAGAGGGATCTCCTTATCGCGCGCCTCATTTAACACCCGTCCGTTGAATTTAATCCAACTCAATTCTCTGTTCTCATAATTTTCCGCATTGGTAAATATTTTTTCTTTTTCCATCGTCCTCTCCTCTACTTATATACCCTTTTTTCCCGAATCACCGGCTTAATTCCAAATACATGTTCAAAAAATTCTGCTTTGACAGCAAAAAGTCCCTTTTCCAGAGTTATATCATCTACTGTTTCTATTGTAATGACAAGCTGTTTATCCCGGATCGCGGCTTTGACATTTTTAAATTTCTGCTTATGGCTTCGATCCATGGCATTCGACACACGTAAAATTGCCGAAAGCTTTGCGACTGTCATATAGCTTTCCTGATCCAGGCGATCCGCCAGCTCTTCATAATCTTCCATCGGATATGTATTGTACAATACCGCGCATGCCACAATCTGACGCTCTAAATGCGAAAGCCCGATAATCTCAGATTCCATAATGATATTATAGGCACATTCTGCCCCATTCGCAATGCTGACATACTTGCCGCAGTCATGCAAAATAGCAGCTGTCTGCAAAAACAGACGCTCCCGTTTCCCCATCCCATGTACCTTTTTCATGGCATCGAATACCAGTACGGACATATCCACCAGCGCATCAATATGTGGAGAAAAGCTTTCATAACGCCTGGACAGCTGCCTGGCTGCTGCAATAATATCCTCGTCAAAGTTATGCAGAGGCTTTAAAATCTTATGGCGTTCTGCATAATCGTATGCCATACCGTCGCTGACATTAACGCCCGGCGCCCAGATTTCTTCCGCGTCTAACTCCTCCGCAATCCGGGTATAGAGTACAATATAAGGCACCAAAAGAGGATCGTTTTCATGAAGCAGCTCCAGCTCTGCCGAAATCTGATCGATATTCTTGCGGTAAAATTTACGCATGGAACGGACAAACTTCTCCGAGCTGACCAGAAGCTGGCTGCCTTTTTTATCCACTTTTTTCATCAGCTCCGTGACGTATTCCCCCATAAAAATAATGTATTTTATTTTATTTTCCTTTAAATACAGCCCCTTGAAAACCTCCAGATCCTTGTTGACCAGTTCTTCAATCGGGATTTCATAATGGGCCACCGTATTTTTAATGGAAGAAACCTGTTCGCGCAGACGCATAATTCCAAGTGCCATATGCTGTGATGTAAATACCCTGCCGCCGGAAAATACAGTCACCTGCAGATTGCCGCCTCCCACATCCACTACGGCCGCCCCCTCTTTTGTCATTTCATCAAATTCCGGCCGGAATGCTACGGATTTATAGCCAATAAAACGGTGCTCCGAATTGCTCGGCACTTTGATGCGTATTCCGGTGCGGATATAAAGCTGGTCCAATACGAACAACTCATTTTTAATATCGCGGAACATACCGCCGGCATACGCTTCATACGCGCCTGTTTTATAGCCCTCCATAATCTTTTTAAATTCCAGCAAAAGCCTGGCCAGCTCGTCCATCAGCTCATAACCGATATTTTCCTTCTGATAAACTTCCTTGCCGATTTCTACCCTTGCTCTGACATGGTCAATTTCGCGGATCGGCTTTCCCCGTGACAGCTCAAAAATTTTGAGGCTCACCTCATAAGAGCCGATATAAATTGCCGCAAACGTTGTAATCTTCATGGTAATCCCCCTTTGTTTTATTTTTCTGTAACAGATTACATGTCTCTGCCGTTACCTTTTCCCAATAAATAATCAATAAATTGCTGCGCTGTCCTGCCGGAACGCCCGCCATGGCCAAGCTCCCATCTGTTTGCTTTTGCAAGCAGCTCCTTCTCTTCCATATTGATTCCGTTTTGCTTTGCAAGAGCTTTTACAATTTTCTGAAACTCCTTTTGATCCGGCGCGCCGAAATAAATCTGTACGCCAAAGCGCGACGCTAAAGAAAGCTTCTCCTGCACCGTATCGTTATTGTGCAGATCATCTTCAAGCTGAGCCTTGTCCGAAAATTTCTCCCGCACCAGATGCCTGCGGTTCGAGGTGGCATAAATTAACACATTTTCCGGTTTTTTTTCCAGCCCGCCTTCAATTACAGCTTTTAAATATTTGTACTCTACCTCAAAGTCTTCAAAAGAAAGATCATCCATATAAATAATAAATTTGTAGTTGCGGTTTTTAATCTGTGCAATTACGGCATGCAAATCCTGAAACTGATGCTTGTAAATCTCAATCATGCGAAGTCCCCTGGTGTAATACTGGTTGGCAATCGCCTTAATGCTGGTGGATTTGCCCGTGCCCGCATCTCCAAACAAAAGGCAGTTGTTTGCCTGCCTTCCGCTTACAAACGCTTCCGTATTATCAATCAGTTTCTGCTTGGCAATTTCATACCCGACCAGGTCATCAAGCTTTACATGTGCAATATTTGTCACCGGGATAATTATGGCCCCTTCTCCAGTATTCTCCACACGAAATGCCTTGTGAAGACCCAGCTTGCCCACACCGAAGTCCCGGTAAAATTCAGTAACTGCCTGGCGAAACGCTTTTGTATCCTCTGCATTCTCCAGATGTCTTGCCAGCTCGCAAATCCTGTCCCGGATACGTGAATTATACAATTTTCTTCCGGAAGCTCCACTGCCGGCCGCCGTATAATCCGTTACAAATTCTGTCCCGGATACGCCGACTGCTTCTTCCAGTATCTTAAAATCAAAGTCAAATAATTTCTTAAAAACCGCAAAGTCATGCAGCGCAATCTGGTCTATTGTCCCGCCTGCCGCTCCGTGGATTTCGCATGCCCTGCTGTATGCGTTTTCATTATTTACCAGAAGATACGCCAGAAATATGTGCCACAGGTTTCCCGAAAAACCGTGGTTTTCCGAAAGCTCTACTAACTCATGGATGCATTTGTAATATAAGTCTGCCATCTCCTTCTGTACACCTGTTTTACAATTTTCAATCAGCCGTGCAAAATCATAAAACAGATGCTCCCTGCCAAAATCCTTATACAAAATCAATTCCTCTGTACTCATCTTATGCTGCTCCTTTAACATTTTATGGCAATCCTGCTGTGTCCTATTTAATAGTTGCCCAGAATCCTTAAATTTACCGTTACGTCTTCTAACGCCTGTATGGCATTCTGCACCGCTCCGTCCGTTAAATTGCCCTCAATATCCACAAAAAAACGATACTCCCATGTCCTGCCCTGAATCGGCCTTGACTCAATCTTATTCATATTCAGGTTATTGTAAATCAGATGGGATAGGGTATGATACAGCGAACCGCTCACATGGGGAATTTCAAAACAGATACTCAACTTCCTTGTCTCTTTCCGAAACACTTTTTTTCCTGTTACAACAATAAAACGGGTAAAATTCGAAGAATTGTTCTGGATCCCTTCATCCAGTATCTTTAATCCGTAAATATCAGCCGTTATCTTTCCTGCAATCGCTGCTTTTTCCCTGCACTTCTCTTCCTTTACCCGCATGGCGGCAACTGCCGTATTCTCCGAGCTGTGCTTCTCCCAGCTGCCGTGCGCCGCCAGATACTTCGAACACTGCATCAGGGCCTGTGGATGAGAGTATACATCCGTAATATCTGACATCTTTGCTTCCTTCACTCCCATCAGGCAGTGGTTCACACGGATAATCTGTTCCCCGATGATGCAATTGTCATACTCCGCCAGCAAATCAAAATTCTCCGACACAATTCCCGCCGAGGAGTTCTCAATCGGCAGTACCGCATAATCTGCCTCGCCTGCTGTAATCGCTTCCATCGCATCCCGCCATGTTTCCACATGATAACATTCGACGTCTTTTCCGAAAAACTCCAGAAGCGCCTGCTGGCTGTAAGCGCCATTCACCCCCTGGAATACTACCTTTGCCTGCTCAAAATCAAAGCTCTCCACCTGGGTAAACCCAAATATTTTTTTACCAGCCGAAAGCCGCACGCCTACTTCCTCTTCTGTAAGCTTTGTACGCTTCCGATATAACTCTGCAATCTGCCCGTCAAGAGCCGACATCTCTGCCCGGATCTCCTCTAATCCTCTCATACTGCTATCCATCTCCCTGTTTTTCCTATTATTACTATCATATAACAATCTGATTCAAATCGCAAGCAAAGAGATCTTCAAGATACCCTTGCAACTTCCCGTTATAAAAGATATAATAAGAATATCAGAAAATGTCAAAACAGGAGGTACAATATACCATGAAAAAAGTACTGGGTATCCTGATACCCCTTATCATTGTTGCTGCCATTGCCGGCGGCGCAATATTTTATAACTATTCCAACCGCACACGCTGGAACGATTCCTATGTCAACGGCAACACAGCCGGCAACCTCTACAACAACGGCCTGTTCTGCGAGCACAACGGTACGGTTTATTTCAGCAATCCAAATGACAATCACTATCTCTATTCGATGAATACGGGCGGCGGCGAAGTCAAGAAGCTGTATGATGATATTGCTTCTTTCATCAATGCGGACGACCATTATGTATACTATGTCCGCAACAATGTCGGCGCAGATACAGAGTTTTCCTTCCTGCACGTCAACACCAACAGTCTCTGCCGCTATGATTTAAGAACCGGAAAAGTTATGGTACTGGATACGGAGCCCTGCATTTATGCCTCTTTGATTGGGAATTATATCTATTATATCCGTTACAGCACGGAAACGGCCTCTAACCTTTACCGTGTCCGGATTGACGGTACAGAGCAGGAACAGGTAGATACAAATCCTTATTTCACCTGTTCCGCCAACGGACAGTACCTGTATTACAACGGCATTGAAAGCGATCACAACATCTATCAGTATGATACGACAACCGCTATTTCGCAGGCCATCTGTCTGGGCAACTTCTGGATGCCTTCTGCGGATAATGACAATATCTACTTTCTGGACTGCGAAAGAAATTACTCTCTGATCAAACTGGCACGTTCCCAGTCTCCGGTACAGCTTGTCGATGACCGCATCGAATACTATAATGTATATGGAGACACTGTTTATTTCCAGAGGAATAACTTAGAAGGCGACGCCGCCCTTTGCAGTATCAATACAGACGGCAGTAATTACCGCGTGATCATGGAGGGCAACTACACCAACATTAATATCGCTTCCGGATACCTTTATTTCAGTGAACACGGCGCAGAAGACATCATTTACCAAACGCCTCTGAACGGAAACGGAGAAGTTTCTGTATTTGCTCCTTAAATCTATCTTACATAAACACACCTGTCAAAAAAGCTGCCGTTTTAAAATTTTTAAATACGGCAGCTCCTTTTATTTTATTTTAAATTTATTTTTGCAAAAGCCTCCGCAAATGCATTGTTTATCGGTTCCTTGGCCTCCTTCTTCTGCTTGTCCAGATACCGCTGCACATCCCTTTTACCTACGCCTGCGCCCTCTTTTTCGCGCCGCGCCTTAAATGCAGAGAGCTTCTCTTTATATCCGCATGCACAGATAAACGTTTCTTCCTCTCCTTTGACATACATTTCCATTTTCTTGTGACATTTGGGACAACGTGCGTTTGTGACCCTCGAAATAGTTTCCCGATGTCCGCACTCCCTGTCCTGACAGACGAGCATTTTGCTGTTTTTGCCGTTAACTGCAAGCATCCGCTTTCCACAGACAGGACATTTTTTATTAGTAAGGTTTTCGTGCCGAAATGTTCCTTCCCCTGTCCTGATATCTTCAACAATTTCTACAGTATACTCCCGGATATTCTTTAAAAAATCATCTTTTCTGATCTGACCTTTGGCAATTCCAGAAAGCTTCATCTCCCATGCCGCTGTAAGCTCCGGCTTTTTCAAATCAGCAGGAACGAGTTCCAAAAGCTGTTTCGCCTTAGAAGTAATATAAATGTCCTTACCTCTTTTCTCCATCAAAAATGTATGGAACAGCTTGTCAATAATATCTGCACGTGTAGCAACCGTACCAAGACCGCCGGTTTCACCCAGTGTTTTTACTGTTGCCGCGTCTTTTGAATCCATGTATTTTACCGGATTTTCCATTGCAGAAAGCAGGGTCGCTTCATTAAACGGCGCAGGCGGTTTGGTCTTGCCGCATGTTATCCTTACCTGTTCCACAGAAAAACTGCTGCCTTTTTTAAGTGCCGGCAGCGTCTGTTCCCGAACATCGTTCCCTTCGTCTTCCTCCTCCTCCAAGTCCAGTACATTTTCATACGCTTCCTTCCACCCCCGGCTTTTCACAATCTTGCCCTTCGCCGTAAAGGATTCCCCGGCCGCTTCCCCATGCATAGTCGTCTGCTCATATTCAAACGGCGGATACAAAACTGCAAGAAAACGGCGTACCACCAAATCGTAAATCCGACGCTCGTCCACTGTCATATGCTCCAGCTGCACAAACTGCTCTGTCGGTATAATAGCATGGTGATCGCTGACTTTCTTGTTGTCCACAAAAGAGCCGTTTGTCTTCACAGGCTTCATCGAAAGACTTCCTGCCATCTTCTTATATGGCCCTACAGCACAGGCTCTTAAGCGCTCCCTTAATGTTTCCGCCACATCAGTACCAATATAGCGGGAATCCGTTCTCGGATACGTAAGTACCTTATGGTTTTCATAAAGCCGCTGCATAATACCCAGCGTTTCCTTGGCCGAATAACCGAACCTCTTATTCGCATCCCGCTGCAGCTGGGTCAAATCATAAAGCCCCGGCGCAAATGTCTTTTTAAAAGCCCTCTCCACCGAAACCACCATTAATTTTTTGCCACTGATATTTTTCTCAAGTTCCTGCATCCGCTCCTTCTGGAAAGTACGGCTGCCCTTACTTTTCTTATCCTGCCAGGTCCAAAGAACGCCACCGGCTTTCAATGTCATACCAAAATAATCCTGCGGCCTGAACTTTCGAATTTCTTCTTCTCTTCTGGCAATCATAGCCAGTGTCGGCGTCTGAACGCGTCCACAGGAAAGCTGCGCATTATATTTACAAGTCAGCGCGCGCGTAGCGTTCATTCCGACCAGCCAATCCGCCTCAGCCCGCGCCGCTGCAGCGGCATATAAATTATCATATTCCCGTCCATCCCTTAATTTAGCAAACCCCTCCCGAATAGCTTTATCCGTAACAGAAGAAATCCACAGTCGCTTAATCCTCTTATGACAATTCGCCATTTCCAAAATCCAGCGTGCCACCAGCTCTCCTTCTCTTCCTGCATCTGTAGCAATGACAATCTGAGAAACATCTTTACGATAAAGCTGCGTCTTAACATCTCTAAATTGCTTTGACGTCTGTTTAATCACAACAAGCTGCATATTTGCAGGCAGCATCGGCAAAGTTTCCAGATTCCACTGCGCATATTTTTTATCGTATTCCTCCGGATCTGCCAAAGTAACCAAATGCCCCAGCGCCCATGTAACGACATAATCCTTCCCCTCCAGAGCGCCAGGTAACTTCTTAGTACAGTGCAACACACGGGCAATATCCCTGGCCACCGATGGTTTTTCTGCTATTACTAATGATTTCATAATATCCCGTTCCTCTTTCTTTTTCAAAATCTGTTTTTCCTATCTATTATAATCCATTCATCCACCATCTTCAATCCATTTCTCCCACAGTAATCATGTAAATATCCTCTCAGATTGAAGATAAATGAAATATCTGCCTCACTCTCTCCGCCACATAATCCCCTCCCTGGCTGACATCTTCCACCCCCATTGTAAAACAATCTTCTCCCGTTACATTTTCGTAACAGTTCAGCCCAGGACTTTGCACCTGCTGCAAAGTCCTGGGCTGAACTGTTACACATTTTCCACACTTTTTACAATCACACCTTGATAATTCAAGAAAATGTGATAAAATAGATACTCGGATTAAGACCGAATGTGTATACAGAAAGAAGGAGCACGAATATGATAACAAAAAGAGAAGACATCCGAAATATCGCTATCATCGCCCATGTTGACCACGGCAAAACCACTCTGGTCGATGAACTCTTAAAGCAAAGCGGCGTATTCCGTGAAAACCAGGAGATCCAGGAACGTGTCATGGACTCCAATGACATTGAACGGGAACGCGGTATTACGATTCTTTCCAAAAATACTGCTGTATTCTATAAAGATACAAAAATTAACATTATCGACACACCCGGCCATGCCGATTTCGGAGGCGAAGTAGAACGCGTCCTTAAAATGGTAAACGGCGTAGTCCTTGTTGTAGATGCTTTCGAAGGCGTTATGCCGCAGACAAAGTTTGTACTCATGAAGGCGCTTGCCCTTAATCTTCCGGTTATTGTCTGCATCAATAAAATAGACCGCGATCAGGCACGCCCTACCGAAGTTATTGATGAAGTACTCGAACTGTTTATGGATCTGGACGCATCAGACGAGCAGTTAGAGTGTCCGTTTATCTTTACATCCGCCAGAAACGGCTACGCCATGAAGGATTTAGATCATCCCATGGACAATATGGCTGACTTATTTGATACCATTATTGATTATATTCCAGCCCCGGAAGGTGATCCGGATGCCGGCACGCAGGTACTGATCAGTACCATTGACTACAACGAATACGTCGGGCGGATTGGCGTCGGCAAAGTAGACAACGGCTGCCTGAAAGTAAACCAGGAAGCTCTGCTTGTCAACCACCACGAACCAGACAAGCAAAAGAAAATCAAAATCAGCAAACTCTACGAATTTGACGGTCTGAATAAAATAGAAGTCACCGAAGCCAAAATCGGCTCTATTGTAGCCATTTCCGGGATTTCAGATCTGCATATCGGAGATACCATCTGCTCTGCAGACAATCCCTTAGCTATCCCGTTCCAGAAAATTTCCGAACCGACACTGGCCATGAATTTTATTGTAAACGACAGCCCATTCGCCGGATTAGAGGGCAAGTACGTCACTTCCCGTCACATCCGTGACCGGCTGTTCCGTGAGCTGAACACAGACGTAAGCCTGCGTGTGGAAGAAACCGACAGCCCTGACAGTTACAAGGTATCCGGCCGCGGCGAGCTTCATTTATCCGTACTAATCGAAAACATGCGCCGGGAAGGATATGAATTTGCAGTCAGCAAAGCAGAAGTTCTCTACCACACAGATGAAAACGGCAAAAAAACGGAACCCATGGAATTAGCGTATATTGACGTTCCCGACGACTGTACCGGATCGGTAATTTCAAAACTGAGCACACGCAAGGGCAATCTCTTAAATATGAAAAGCATCAGCGGCGGCTACACCCGTCTGGAATTTTGCATCCCTTCCCGCGGCCTCATCGGTTACCGCGGCGAATTCTTAACCGATACAAAAGGAAACGGCATTATCAATACTATTTTTGACGGCTACAGGCCATACTGCGGAGATATTGCTTACCGCAAGCTTGGTTCTCTCATCGCATATGAAACCGGGGAATCTGTAGCATACGGCCTGTTTTCCGCACAGGACAGAGGTACTCTGTTTATCGGTCCGGGTGAAAAAGTATATTCCGGCATGGTTGTAGGTTCTTCCTCCAGAGCGGAGGATATAGAGTTAAACGTCTGTAAGAAAAAACACCTGACCAATACACGTTCCTCTTCCGCAGACGAAGCGCTGACACTGGTTCCGCCCAGGATTTTAAGCCTGGAGCAGGCGATTGATTTTATCGACGTGGACGAATTGCTGGAGGTAACACCGGAAAGCCTTCGAATCCGCAAGCGGATCCTGGATCCGACGTTGCGGAAACGGGCAAATATGAAAAAGTAATATGACAGGAGGGCTCTTATGAAAGATTTTATATTGGATATTCACACCCACTCCATCGCCAGCGGACACGCTTATGGAACAATCCGTGAAATGGCGCAGGCGGCCAGTGAACGTAAACTGCGTGTGCTGGGCGTCAGTGAGCATGCGCCGGGTATTCCAGGCACAACAGATCCGATTCACTTTACGAATCTTTCCGTCATTCCCCGCACATTATACGGCGTACACATCATCCACGGCTGTGAAATCAATATTCAAAACGACGGCACACTTTCTCTGTCGCAGCGCCACATAAATTTCCTGGACTATGCTATTATCGGACTGCATTCCAACTGCTATAAAAACGAAGGCGCCAGGAAAAACACAGAAAATGTCATTTCCTGTATGAAAAATGAAAAGGTTCACTTTGTATCCCATCCCGACGACGGAAAGATACCTCTGGATTACGAAAAGCTTGTCCTTAGCGCGAAGGAAAACCAGGTAGCGCTTGAAGTCAACAACAGCTCCATTGTAAAAAAGGCAAAGCGTCTAAACTGCATTGAAAATTATCATACCATGCTGGCGCTCTGTATGGAATACCAGGTACCGATCATCGTCAGTTCAGACGCGCACGATCCGTCCTGGGTCGGAGAATTTTCGCTGGCGCGTAAACTGTTGGAAGAAATTCATTTTGACGAAAACCTGATATTGAATACGGATATTCAAAAATTCGAAGCATTTATCGGATACCGCATACCGTAAACATATATCTGCCCGAAAAATCACTTCCGGGGATATCCGCCTTAATACTTTTGAAACGGCATAAAATAATATCCCCGGCCTTTTCTTTTGTCTGATTTTTGCTTTCCTACCGATGCAGATTTTTGTTCCTCATCCTCTGTCCACAAGCCATATTCTTATTTTTTTGCTCCGCATTCAAAGAACAGTTCTTTTTTATACGTTCGTCATACTTCTCTTTTAAACATTCTTCATCCAGTTCATAAATTTCCTCTCCGTTAATTACCAGACGGCCCATCGCATACACCTCTTTTCTATTACAGCGGGCTTTTTAAGTTACTGTTCACACGTCGATGTTCCGCGAGGTGTTTCTGCACATTCTGTGCGGAAATCCTAAGTTTTTCAGCGCGAAATCGCATCTTTTTGCGATTTCTGTGCATCACGAAGCGTGTTACTGGTCACGGAGTGAACAGTAACCTTTTTAATCATCATGACATCCAAAAACATTCTTTGAAACACACTCTTTAATATATGCGAAAAGCATGATTTCGGATACCCGCATATTTCTTTTTCAAACACGCGCTCAATATATTTCCAGTAAACCCGGAAATATCAACTGTCATACATCTTTCCCTTCTTACATATGCTAATAAAAAAAGGATTTTTATGGAACAGGAACAATCGGAATATACACCTACTGCATTCGATGTTGAAACACAGTCCAGAAACATACAGATTTTAAAAAGCATCATCCCCTATATAGAAGGCCCCCGGCAAAGAAATTTTGCAATGATGGTAAAATTTTTAGAGCTTAGAAACGTTGCCTCTCTTTTCAATGAACAGCCAGTATCCTTGAGTATGTGTTCCACTGACGACCCTTCGGAAAAAAGAGTGCATCTTTTAAACGACATCAAAAAATTCTGCACGCCCGCCGAACAGGATTCCATCGACATGATGCTCACAGCACTGCAGATGTTTACTTCTTACGATACTTTTTTCCACACGCCAACCCCTGAATAGAAAGGAAGACAGCAAATATGGACTTTGATTTTTTAAAAGACAATGACAATTTTAAAAACATTTCTCCTGAAAAAATAAGTTTTCTGATGCAGTTTGCTGCTCAGAACAAATCCGGAAATGCGAGAGAAATGTCCAATATGATTATGGGCGCTATCAGCAGCGCTCAAAAAAAGGGCATCCAATTTACACCAAATGAAACCGACTTGATTATTGAGGTTTTAAAACAAAATATGTCTCCGGAAGAACAGCACAAAGCCGATCAGCTTTTAAACCTGATGCGGAATTTAAAACGAAATTAATGTAAAAGGCAGCCGTATACCTTCGATACGGCTGCCGCTTTTTTATCATTTCATTCGCACCAGTTTCTCCCGGATTCTTCTGAGCTCATTTTCCAGAATATTGACACGCATAACTAACATTTCCTTTTCATTTTCCACCTTTAGCATTTCGTTCATCTTCCGGATCAAATCCAAATATCCCTCTGCGACGCGTATAATATTTTTGTTCGTTTCGTTTTCAATCGTCAACCGGATATCCCGGATAGAATCGCCCAACTCTTCAAATCTCGTTTCCATGGCTTCAAACCGACTCTCTACTGCCTCCATAGCGCCAATGGACCTGATTTTTTCTTCCATTGCGCCCATCTTTGCCTCCATGGAACTCAAATTTGCTTCCATCGCTTCAAATCCGACATCCATCGTTTCAAACTTCGTTTCCATGGAATCAAACCTGGTTTCCATCACATCAAACCTCAGATCCATGGATTCAAGCCTGGATTCAATCGAATCCATCTTCATCAGCAGCAGCTCCAGCTTTTCTTCCAAATCCATACTGCATATCCCCCAATCCTTTGCTACATATCCTCAAAATATAAAGCCCCTCTATTTTGCCACAATATTGATAATCCTGCCTGGTACATAGATCTCGCGGATCACATTACCCGAAAGTTTATCGCCCAGCGCTTCCCTGCCTTTTGCAATCGCATCTACTTTTGCACAGTCCTTTGGAAGCGAAACGGTCGCTCTGGTCTTTCCATTTACCTGTACGGCAATTTCGATCTCGTCATCTTCCATCGCCTTTTTGTCATATGTCGGCCAGCCGTTGTGGAATACAGAATCCTCATGTCCCATCTCCTGCCAGAGTTCTTCGCAAATATGTGGAGCAAACGGAGCCAGAAGCTGTATAAATGTCTCTAACGTTTTCCGATCAACGCCGCCTTCTCTGGATATCTGTATCAGCTTATTGTTGTACTCCATAAATCCGGATACAACTGTATTTAAGCTAAAGCTTTCCAGACGTGATGTAATATCATAAGCCAGCTTATTTCGTATTTTAATCAGCTCTTTTGTCTCCGCAACTGTTTTGTCCTTATTATCCATAACAAGATTCCAGAATTTTGTGATAAAACGGTAAACGCCGTCAATTCCTCTGTCATCCCACTCGGAATCCAGTTCCGGCGGACCGACAAACAGTTCGTACAGACGCAGGGAATCACAGCCATAATCCTGGACCAGAGCATCCGGAGATACCACATTCCCTTTGGACTTACTCATCTTTATGCCGTTCTTTCCGGTAATCATTCCCTGGTTAAACAGCTTGGTAAACGGCTCATCAAAATCCAAAACGCCGATATCATTTAAAAATTTCGTATAAAACCTGGAATACAAAAGATGCAGTACCGCATGCTCTACACCGCCGATGTACATATCTACCGGCAGGTATTTATCTGCCTTCTCTCTGCTGACAAGCTCTTTGTCGTTCTTATTGTCCACATACCGTAAAAAATACCAGGAAGATCCTGCCCACTGCGGCATGGTATTCGTTTCACGCCTGGATGGCCTGCCGCACTTTGGACAGGTCGTATTGACCCAATCAGCAATATCCGCAAGCGGTGATTCCCCTGTTCCGGTCGGTTGATAGGACTCTACATCCGGCAGCAGCAGCGGAAGCTCTTCCTCTGGCACCGGAACCGCACCACAATCCGGACAATGTACAATTGGAATTGGCTCTCCCCAATAGCGCTGACGGGAAAATACCCAGTCACGCAGCTTATAATTGGTTGTCTTCTTGCCGATCCCACGCGCTTCTATCATCTCAGGAGCTTTTTCTTTCAGCTCTGCAGATTCCATTCCGTTCCAATCGCCGGAATTGATCATCGTACCCGCTGCATCGGTATAAGCCGCTGTCATATTTTCAATTTCTTTGCCGTCTTTCGCAATAACCTGGATAATCGGCAGATCAAATTTCTTCGCAAACTCAAAGTCACGGTCATCATGCGCCGGTACGCACATAATTGCTCCGGTACCATAATCTGCCAGTACATAATCCGAAAGCCAAATCGGAACCTTTGCACCATTTAACGGATTAACCGCATAACTTCCGGTAAATACGCCTGTCTTTTCCTTATCCTGAAGCCGGTCTACGGAAGACTTCAAAGAAGCTTTATAAATATAATCCTCTACCGCTTCCCTTGTTTCATCGGTGGCCAGAGCCTTTGCCAGCTCATGCTCCGGTGCAAGAACCATAAAAGTCGCCCCGTAAAGCGTATCCGGACGAGTCGTATAGACCGTAATACTCTCTTCCTTTCCATCCACTTTAAAGTCAACTTCTGCACCGTGGCTCTTGCCTATCCAGTCAGTCTGCATCTTCTTTACCTTCTCAGGCCAGTCCAATTTGTCCAGATCCGCAAGCAGACGCTCCGCATAGGCTGTGATCTTAAGCATCCATTGCTTTAAATTTTTCTTTGTAACGTCTGCACCACATCGCTCGCATTTGCCGTTTACAACTTCCTCATTGGCAAGTCCCGTCTTACAGGAAGGACACCAGTTGATCGGCATTTCTTTTTCATAAGCGAGACCTTTCTGAAACATCTGCACAAAAATCCACTGCGTCCACTTATAAAACGCCGGATCTGTCGTATTTACTTCCATATCCCAGTCATAAATCGCCGCTATTTCCTTCATCTGCTCTTTGATCTTCGATATATTATCTGCCGTAGACTCCGCCGGGTGGATTCCCATCTTAATCGCATAGTTCTCCGCAGGAAGTCCAAATGCATCCCATCCCATCGGATGAATGACAAAATAATCCTGCATCAGCTTGTAACGGCTCCAGACATCAGAGATGACATAACCCCTCCAATGGCCGACATGAAGTCCGTTCCCTGAAGGATACGGAAACATATCCAGGCAATAATATTTTTCTTTCTTGCCGTCGTTTACATTAATGGGACGAGCTGCCCAGTTCTTACGCCATTTTTGCTCAATGGCTCTGTGGTTGTAAGGTGCTGCCATAGCATTTCCTCCTAAGAAAATGATTTATATTCGTTGCTTTGTTCTTTTTTATCCTTTAAAATTTTATCACAAGGCCTGAATTTGTCAAGAGGAGGAGGCTCAAAGCTGTAGTCTGTAGTAACAGTTCAGCCTGCAGGCGAACTTATTCTAATACCGACTGTACAGAAATCGCCAGCACCTCATCCACTGGCGCTATGCTTGTTCCTTTGCCGTCCGTTCCTTCGAAATACTTCTCACCCGCTGATTCGAACAGCACGTATATCTGTTCGCCTGACAGTTCTATCTCCTCAGAACAGGGCGGCATTTCAACTTTTTTCATCGGCTTATTCGGATTTTTATCCATTTTTTCCAATGACTCATACACTTTCAGATAAGAAGATTTCCTCCGTCCATAAGAAGTACTGACATACACCTTTCCGTCCTCATCAAACACAATTCCCTGCACTTTGTCCGGAATCCGCCGAGTTTCTGTTTTTTCAAGTCCCTGATTGGTCAGCCGGTATGCGACCATCTTCGATCCAAACACCTTCGTATGTGTCGCAACCCAGATCCTGCCGTTCTGATACGCAATACACGACGGCGTATTCTCTACCGGAAACTCTTCAAACAGCCCAGAACAGTCCACCACCGACTGCGGCATCTCCAATGCAGCCTTCTGAATGAATGCATAGGAAATTCGCCCCAGTGTCCTGCTGCCCGAATGGCAGACCCATATATGTTTCCCGTCAAAGGCAAGCCCGCCCATATGGCTCTTCTTTTTTACACCAATCGACACAAGATATTCTCCTGTTTCACGGTCAAATACATGGATGCACCCAAGACCTCCTCCACTTTTACCGCTGTACGCGCTCACCAGCAGATAATCGTCTGTCATACAAAGTCCCTGCGGGGACTGGCTGGTATCTGTAATGCGATTTTCCCTTACATCTGTTTCCCTGGTATATGGCATACCTGGAATTTTCACATTTTTCAGGAAACTATACCTGCAGTCCTTTAATTTTTTATTCGTGTTCCCGGCAGATGCCGCAATATGCCGATACGGATACATCTGCACATTGTACTCTCCGTCAATACGCTTCGTCCATTTGGCATACAACTGATAATCGCCAGCCTGCCCGGCGGCAATCCCGCTTACTTTTTGCAAAAAACTACTGTCTGTATACCACCCTGCAAAGTTGTACCCTTCTCTCACAGGTATTTCAAACTCAACCGGCAAATCTTCTCTGGTATAGTTCACCCTTTTGCCTTTTGGAAAAATTCCCCCGTTTAAACAGTAACTGATTGCAAATTCCGAAGCCTGCTCAAAATCCGATTCTGTCCATACTTCTTCTCCCAGAAAACCTGGCTCTGCGTCCAGCCTGCCGGCCCGCAATAAATACGGATCCTGCAATAAAAATACAAATATCAATAAAACAGCACAACATTTCTTCTCCGTCTTTTTCCCCATACCTGCTGTACCCCTTTTCTCCGCAGGACTCCTTCAAAAATAAATTTTTTCAGAGCAGAATCCCATGAATTAATTTAGAAAAACCGCAGTTTTTTCTGTTCCTCCTACAGAAAAAACCACGGTCATTTCTCGCATGTAATAGTTTGCTTCTTCTTTCGTTTTTTATTCTGCGCTGTCTAATTTATTTGCTCTTGCTGCAATCTCCTTCTCCTGGATATCAGACGGTGCCTGCTCATACCTTGCAAATTCGTAGGAATAATCTCCTGCGCCTCCTGTCATAGAGCGAAGATCCGTGTTGTAGCCGTACAGCTCCATGCTTGGCACATCAGCTATAATCTCCTGTTTCCCTCCCTCAATCGGATTCATGCCAAGCACTCTGCCGCGTCGTTTGTTCAAATCTCCCATAACATCGCCGGTGTATGAATCCGGAACAACTACCTTCAAGGATAAAATCGGCTCTAACAATACTGGGGACGCTTCCATAAAGCCCTTCTTAAACGCCTGTCTGGAAGCGGTCTTAAATGCCATTTCGGATGAGTCTACCGGATGGTAGGAACCATCGTAGAGCACAGCCTTAACCCCGACAACCGGATATGCGGCAAGAGGTCCTTTCAAAACGGCTTCCTGAACACCCTTTTCAACGGCCGGGAAGTAGTTCTTTGGTACAGCGCCGCCGACTACGATCTGGTCAAACTCATATGCTTCTTCCATATTTCCGGAAGGCTCAAATGTCATCTTAACATGTCCGTACTGTCCATGTCCGCCGGACTGTTTCTTATATTTATATTCCACATCGGATTTCTTGCGAATTGTTTCGCGGAATGCTATCTTCGGCTTCGAAAGCTCTACTTCAATTTTATATTTATTCAAAAGCTTGCTTACAACAACTTCTAAATGCTGCTCGCCCATACCATAAAGCAATGTCTGGCCATTTTCGCTGTCATTGACACTCTTCAAGGTCAAATCCTCAGCCATCAGCTTCTGAAGCGCCTGGGAAATCTTATCCTCATCGCCTTTGTTCTTTGCCTGATAGCGCAGGTAAGTATATGGAACCGGCATCTGGGCTGCAATATAGTGAATCGGATTTGCCTTTGTGGAAAGGGAATCCGTCGTAGATGTATTGTTTAATTTTGCAAGCGCACCGATATCTCCGGCATGGAGTTCTTTGACCTCCTCTGTCTTGTTGCCCCTTAAAACATAGAGCTTGCCGATCTTCTCTTCTGCGCTCTTCTGGTAATTGAACAGCACGTCGTCTGTCTTAAGCACACCGGAATTCACCTTAATCAGGGAATATTTTCCAATAAACGGATCGACGATTGTCTTAAATACATAAGCGGACTTCGCTTTGGAAAAATCGTAATCTGCCTGGAACACCTCGTTCGTCTTCGCACTGATTCCCGCACAGGTCTTCTTGTCCGGGCCCGGCAGGTATTTTACGATATCTACGAGCAATGTATAAACACCTCTTGCCAGGATATTGGAACCCATCATCACCGGCACAATGCTGCCGTCTCCCACATTGACACGGAGTGCCTGACGGATTTCGTCCTCGGAAAACTCCTCTCCGCCGAAATACCGCTCCATGAACTCCTCGCTGGTTTCTGCAACAGCCTCCATCAGCTCTTCACGGTAAGTCTCCAGATTCTCTCTCGAATAATCCGGTACGTCCACCTTTTCTACTTCTCCATTGTCTTTCCAGCGTTTTGCCCTCTGCTGCAATACATTGACATATCCTACAAACTGCCCGTTCTCGCGGATCGGCAGATGGAACGGTGCAATTTTCTTGCCGTAAAGTTCCTGTAAGTCTTCTATCACCTGACGGTAACTGGCTTCGTCGATATCCATATCCGTAACAAAAATAATTCTCGGCAGCTTATATTTCTCGCAGATTTCCCATGCCTTCTTCGTGCCTACTTCAATGCCCGCCTTACCGGATATTACAATAATCGCTGCATCGGCTACGGATGCCGCTTCTTCTACCTCTCCTGAAAAATCAAAATATCCGGGTGCATCCAGGATGTTGATCTTGGTACCTTCCCATATGATAGGGACAACCGAAGTATTGATGGAGAAAAGGCGCTTGGTTTCTTCCTTATCATAATCACTGATCGTATTTCCATCACTGACTTTCCCCATACGGGTTGTAATGCCTGATAAATAAGCCATTGCTTCTACCAGGCTGGTCTTCCCACACCCACCGTGTCCGAGAAGTACCACGTTGCGAATCTTGTCCGTTGTGTAAACATTCATATAACAAATCCTCCAATCTGGTTCGTAACAGAAACTTTGTCTTTTCACGATACCTTACGTATAGTTATATTGTACTAAATATCCGGACATATTACAACTATTTTTGTAAAAAGTTCATTGAAGCAAAAAGCTGTGCGTTATTTGGACTATACGAACTGCATAACCCGAATCGCTTAACCGGATATCACACTATCCTGGTTCCATCCGGCAAAATAATATCGCCGTTCTCCGCACTTACGTCAAAAAAACCCACACCGTGCTTTTTTGCTAAACATCTCATCCGTTCATAAGCTTCATCTGCCACCGGCCACGCGAATGCAGCATAAATCATATCCCGGCCAATACTGTAATCCGCCGTATGACGTTCTAAATTTTCATCTGCATCCAAAAGCTTTGGATCCGGCGCATACTCCCCATTCATAGGAGGAAACGTCTCTTTCATTTCCATAAACCAATTCTGTAATGCGACAGATGTCACACGAACCGTATCATAATCGTGTTCCTCGCCCCATTCAACCTGCTTTTCATACCATGCCATAAATTCCTGTTTTGTAGCAGGGGTCTTAGTTTTTTCAAAAACCATTAAATCATAACTCATAACCATCGTTCCTTTCACATAATTCTATTCCGCTCTTTCGCAGATTCCATTATACCTCAATAGCTTTCCAAATGGAACAAGGCAGGCTGAACTGTTACCATGTTACATTTCACACCCACGCCAGTTTTTGCAGATATTTCATATGATTTGGTGTGAAAAGTAACGTTACCATCCATTCCGCTTTACTGCTTCAACGTATTGACTTTTATCCCACAAACATTTATGATACATATAACATGTTATTTTCAAAGACAGGAGGAATTTTCATGTCTATCCAGACACTTGGATTTATCGGGCTGGGCTTAATTGGCGGCTCAATTGTAAAAACGGCAAGGCGGATTTACCCAAATTTGCATATGATTGCCCGGTCAGGGCGTCAGCTTACAATTACAGAGGCTTATAAAGACGGACTGATTGATAATGCCAAAAACGCTTCCATTGAAGATTTTGCAGACTGTGATTATATTTTTTTATGTACGCCGGTACAGCAAAACCTCACCTACATCCGCCAGTTAAAAGATGTAATGAAAGATTCCTGTATTTTAACAGACGTTGGAAGCGTTAAGGGCGATATTCACCAGGCAATTGCAGACCTGGGAATGGATGCTCATTTTATCGGCGGACACCCTATGGCTGGCTCTGAGAAAACAGGTATTTCCAATGCCACTGCATATCTGCTGGAAAATGCATACTATATCTTAACACCGACTGCGCAGGTAGACAGAGTTTATGTAAACGAATTTCGGGATTTTATTGCCTCTCTGGGGGCAATTCCTATGATACTGGATTACGATGCCCATGATAAGGCGACTGCGGCCATCAGTCATCTGCCGCATGTAATTGCTTCCGCACTGGTCAATCTGGTGGAGCAGTCGGATGATGCTCATGAAACAATGAAGACAATTGCAGCGGGAGGCTTCAAGGACATTACAAGAATTGCTTCTTCTTCTCCGGTGATGTGGGAGGAAATCTGTCTTTCCAATCAAAAAAAGCTGCTTTTGATGCTCGACGCTTACCAGGAGAGCCTCTCTGAAATACGCGCCCGGATTGAAGCGGCAGACGCTTGCGGCATCAACCGCTTTTTCCAGTCTGCCAAAAATTACCGTGATTCCCTCGCTGTTACTCCCAAAGGGCCGCTTAGGACAGTATTTGAGCTTTACTGCGACTTGATAGACGAAGCGGGCGGAATTGCTACAATTGCCACAATTTTGGCCAGCAATCGTTTAAGCATCAAAAATATCGGCATTATACACAACCGCGAATTTGAAGAGGGCGTATTAAAGATTGAAATGTACGATCAGCCTTCGTATGACCGCACAATCTCGCTGTTGCGCAAATACCACTATACAGTTTATGAGCGCTAGTACAGCGTAAAATAAATAGCTGATATATTCGCGCAGGATATTATTCTGAGAGTATGTGCAAAAAAACGTAGGCGTAGCGGGCTACGCTGAGGATTTTTGGCATATGCTATCGGGAAAATAGACAAGCGAAGATGTCCGTTATTTATTGGACGATGTACTAGAGCGTGTTTGAAAAATGTTTTCCGGCAGATGTATTCCCCCCTTAGTGGAAGATTTGTACCCAAAGGGTATGATATGCCAAATGAGAGAGACGTTGCAGGCTACATTGAGCGAATTCATGCAGATTGAACTAAGAAGTTCACTCTGATGGTACTAATATCGCGCTAAGTAGGGGATGCAGATGACGGGAATGAATTTTCAAACACGCTTTCGTACTCCATCCGAACAGGAAAAAGAAACGAAGGAGGTTTCTTATGGATCTAAGACGCACTGCACATTTAAAAGGAACAATATCCATTCCCGGAGACAAGTCTGTTTCCCACCGCGCTATAATGTTTGGCGCAATTTCCGAAGGGATAACGGAAATCACCAATTTCCTGCAGGGGGCTGACTGTCTTTCTACCATAGCGTGTTTTCGAAAAATGGGGGTTCCCATAGAAAACGAAACCGGACGCGTTACGGTACATGGAAAAGGACTTCATGGTCTTATAGAGCCTGATGGAATATTAGACGTAGGCAACAGCGGAACAACGGCACGTCTGATTTCCGGTATTCTGGCAGGGCAGCCCTTTTCCTGCCAGTTGAATGGAGATGATTCTATTCAGAAACGGCCAATGAAACGGATTCTCACTCCACTGTCTGCTATGGGAGCAAAGATACGAAGTATAGAAGGCAACGGATGCGCGCCGCTTGCCTTTTCGCCTGCATCGCTGCACGGTATTTCGTACCAGTCTCCCGTAGCTTCCGCTCAGGTAAAATCCTGCGTTTTACTGGCCGGACTGTACGCAGACGGGACAACTTCTGTTACAGAACCCGTACTGTCGAGAAACCATACGGAACTGATGCTGTCTGCTTTTGGCGCAGAAATTTCTTCAAACGGCACAACCGTTTCTGTTCTGCCGCATCCCAAACTGACCGGACTTACCATTGAAGTACCCGGCGACATTTCTTCTGCGGCTTACTTTATTGCCGCGGGCCTTTTGGTAAAAGACACTGAAATTTTAATTCAAAATGTCGGGATCAATCCAACCAGGGACGGCATTTTAAAAGTAGCCTGCGCAATGGGCGGCAAAATAGAAAAATTAAACGAGCGCACTGCGTCCGGCGAGCCAGTCTGCGATTTACTTGTGAAATCGAGTTCCCTTCATGGAACTACCATAGGCGGCGATATCATTCCGGCATTGATTGATGAAATTCCGATGATTGCCGTTATGGCCGCATTTGCCGAGGGAACAACTGTCATCAGGGACGCCGCAGAACTTAAGGTAAAAGAATCCAACCGAATTGTAACGACAACAGAAAATCTGCGGCGGATGGGCGGCCACGCAGAACCGACGGCGGACGGTATAATAATAGAAGGAAATCGGGATGCCCTGCACGGAGCAAATTTCGAAAGCTATGACGATCACCGGATTGCAATGTCATTTGCCATTGCGGCACTGGCAATAGAGAATACCTGTACAATGCGGAATGCACAATGTGTGGAAATATCTTATCCAACATTTTATGAGGATCTTGCAAAATTATGTAAATAATTTATTTTTGCCGTTCATAAGCATACTGCCGCATTACAAAAATACAGGATAAGAGCTGCTGTCTCCATATCCTGTATTTTTCCTTTCGATTCTATCCCTGTATCTTTTTTATGTACTGTCAGAATCCTACTTAAAGATTGATCAAGTATACATATGCCTCCTTATTTTCAAAAGTAAAGCTCCTACAATAATTTCCACCGTTTTTCTCAATTGTTTTTATGGAAGCAGCATTGTCCTTTTCAACGGATAACTGCAACTGTTTTAGACCGTGTTTTCTCGCAATCAAGCATATTTGTCTTAATATTTCAGTGGCATACCCTTTTGTTCTTTCTGACGGTCTTACACTATATCCACAATTTCCAAAATCTTTCAGAAAATCATTTAATTGATACCTCAAATCAACAATGCCAACAATTTTATTATCTGATACCCTGACTGCAAAAAATGTATCTGTTAAAACCCAATTAGGGTCAACCGTCTTCGTATTTGCATTGGCAATGGTTTTCTCAAGCCATTCTTCATAGGAATCGGAAAGTCAACAAAAAAACGGCTTAACGCCGCCCTGTTTAAATTCTGCTTTCATAAATAGAAGGTGTCAGAAATTGCTTTCAC
Organism: Eubacterium sp.; assembly: GCA_022794015.1. Lineage (GTDB taxonomy): Bacteria > Bacillota > Clostridia > Lachnospirales > Lachnospiraceae > Roseburia_B. Next base: position 38,944 of record JAAWDZ010000030.1, read on the forward strand.
TTTTCGGAGAACTGGTATATAATAAAGCAACAACAAATTGGGATTTAGGGGTGATAAAATGAACAGACCGATTACAACATTGTTTATGCTAATGTCGGTTGACGGGAAAATAAGCACCGGTGCAACGGATGATTTAGATGTAGACAAGGATTTTCCCCAAATTGCAGGGGTTAGGGAAGGATTGCACCAGTATTACGAAATAGAGCAGACAACAGATTTATGGACTCTCAATTCTGGTCGGGTTCAAGCCAAAATGGGCGTCAATACCAAGAAAACGCCAAATAAAACGCCTGTATCTTTTGTGGTAATTGATAACAGGCATTTGAACGAAAATGGTATACAGTATTTTTGTTCTCTGTCAAAAAAGTTTGTATTAATTACATCAAATAAAAAACACCCGGCATTTCACATAGAGCAAGACAATTTATATATCATATATCAAAAAGAATTATCACTAAAAAATGCGCTTATAAAACTTAAATCAGAATATGGCTGTGAGAGATTAACGATACAAACCGGTGGGACATTAAATGGCTTATTCCTTCGTGAAAAACTAATTGATTATGTTGATATTGTTGTTGCCCCGGTTTTGATTGGCGGTAAAGATACATCTACATTAATTGATGGCAAATCTTTGTTTACACAAAAAGAATTGTCACAGTTAGGTGTTCTGAAACTGCAAGAATGTGTGATTTTGGAGAACTCATATTTACGACTGCGTTATGAGGTAATTCACTGATAAATCCCCGCTTTTCCGGAATTTATAGATAAAAATAAAATTTTTGGAGGTAAACAAAATGGCTAAGAAAAAACGATTTGAGACGGTTTATTCACAAGGGACTATTGACGCAACGCAAATTTTGGTGGATACAGAAACGGGCGCGAATTATGTATTTCGTAAAGTTGGAAATGCAGGAGGAATAACACCCCTGTTAGACAAAGAAGGAAAACCTGTTATTTCTCTAATTGCAAACAAATAACACCTGTTTCTTTCCTCTGGATGTACTTATACTCCTTGTATTACAAAAGGCTGGGAAATCCTACTCTCCAGCCTTTTTGCATCTTTGCCTGTTTCCAAATATACCAAAACGGTGTTAATAGATAAACATCGCATCTCCAAAGCTAAAAAACCTGTATTTCTCCTTCACCGCCTCTTCATAAGCCGCTAAAACACAATCGCGACCTGCCAGCGCCGATACCAGCATAATCAGCGTAGATTCCGGCAGATGAAAATTAGTAACCAGCCCGTCAATTACCTTAAACTGATAGCCCGGATAAATAAAAATATCGGTCCATCCGCTCTTTGCCTGCAAAAAACCATTTTCATCCGCTGCAGATTCCAGGGTCCGTGTACTTGTCGTGCCCACCGCAATTACCCGTCCTCCATGTGCCTTTGCAGCATTTATTTTCTCCGCTGCATCTGTTCCGATTTGAAAAAACTCCGAATGCATATGGTGCTTAAGCACATCCGTCTCTTTTACCGGCCGAAAAGTCCCAAGACCTACATGAAGTGTAATTTCTGCAATTTCCACTCCCATTTTCCGTATCGCGTCCAGAAGTTCAGGGGTAAAATGAAGCCCTGCCGTCGGAGCTGCCGCAGATCCGTCATACTTTGCATAAACTGTCTGATAACGATTTTTATCTTTGAGGGTATGGGTAATATAGGGCGGCAAAGGCATCTGTCCCAACCTGTCCAGAATTTCTTCAAAAATACCGTCGTATGAAAATTGGATCAATCGATTGCCTTCTTCCGCAATATCTATGATTTCTCCTGTTAAAATCCCGTCCCCAAACAATATTTTTGTACCTGTTTTCGCCTTCTTTCCAGGTTTTACCAGAGTTTCCCATATATCATTTTCCATGCGCTTCAAAAGTAAGAGCTCAATCCTTGCATTTGTCTCTTCCTTGCTGCCAAACAAACGCGCCGGAATTACTTTGGTATTGTTGATTACAAGACAATCTCCCGGCTTTAGATATTCTGTAATTTCAGAAAATATACGGTGTCTAGTCTGACCCGTAGTTTTATCCAACAGCATCATCCTGGAAGATGAACGGTCCGTTAAAGGATCCTGTGCAATCAGTTCCTTTGGCAACTCATAATAAAAATCTTTTACATCCATCTTTTTCTCCCCTATTTGAAAACGTGCCTAAAAACCGGACGAAAGGCTTTCCTGGCACGCTTATCGTATTTATTTAATTCCATTTAATCTTATAATATCCAGAAGACATCGTATTGGCCCGCTCTATTTTTACATAGTACTTTCCTGCGCTCATTCCACTCTTTTTCCCATTTATTTTAAGGCTTAATGTAATTTTCCTTAATCCGGAAGTATAATAAATATTTCGGGTTCCAATCAATTTTGTTCCCATATAAATAGAAATCTTAAAACAGCCATTCGTCTTGGCATTATAATAAAGCCGAAGCTTCTGTTTTTTGGTCAGACGGATCTGGTACCAGTCAGCATTGGAAATACCTGCCGGGACCAACCCTGTCAGCACTTTATTCTTCTTTAGATTTTTAGCCTTTATCCGTGAGATGCCCGAAACATCCTTGACTTTTTTATACTGACATGTAAATTTTACTGCACTTTCTGACTTGACGCGAATATAATACGTGCTTCCCTTCTGCATCCCAAATATAAATTTATACCAGTAACTGTTATCACTATGTGCCGTATTATAAAAAATCGTACTGGATGACAAAAGCTTTGTTTTGGCGCTGTTATAAAGTGCAAGATATCCTTTTGTACCTGTAAACGGCTCTGTCGGATCGGATGCCTCCACTGTAAGGTATCCGTCTGCATTGGGCTTATATTTCAGCCATGTATACTTACCCGATTCGGTATAGCTTTCTTTTTTGGATATGGAAACTATCGTTTCCTCGTTAAAATCATATTCTTTCTCTTCATCCTTTGTCTTGTTTGACGCAAAAGTCTTCTGTGAAGACAAACACAGCAGGCATAATACAACTAAAACTATGCCTATTTTATATCTTTTTTGCATACCAATCCCTCCATGCCATTTCTTTTGATTTCAGTATAGCATATTTTCTCCATAGAGGTCTTAATAATTTATTAAATCTCTACTGCCATTTTAAGGTATAAAACCCGGAAGATTGACTGTCTGCACGTTCTACTTTTACAAAATAATTACCCGGCTGTACGCGCTCTATAGTATACGCATGCCCCACTTCTTCCGAACCCTGTATAATATAACGCTTCGCCGTATTCAGATATGCTCCGGAAAATGTCAGTTTCACCTGTCCGTTTGCTTTTCCGGAATAGTAAAAATGTAGATACTGTTTTTTGGGTATCTTGATTTTATACCAGTCTGCCGCATTGTCACCGGCTGCCAAAATCCCCTTTGCCTTCTTTTTCTTCGGAAGTGATACTGCAGCTGACTTTTTATTTGCCTTGCTTTTGCTTACTTTGGTAAAATTGCATTTGACAGATACTGCGCCCTGCGCCTGCACCTGAAGATAATAAGTCGTTTTTTTCCTGACGCCGTATACTACTGTATATTCAGCGGGGTTTTTGCCTGCAGTATTATAAACATAGTCACCGGAAAGCTGTGTTTTCTTTTGGGAATTGTAAAGCCGAAATATACCTGTGGCAAGCCCCGCTCCCTTAGAACCCGAACTATCCTCCTGCAGCTTTTGTGCGTTACCCTGTGCAGTAATCGTAATATAACCATCATTGGGAGCTTTGTATTTAATCCAGATATATTTCTGCGTATGTGCATAATCTTCTGCTCCTGAAATGGCAATCGTTGCTTTCTTATTAAAATTCCTGGCCGCTGCCGATACATCCATTGGAAACAGGCCAATAAACAGCATCAGAGAACATAAACAGAACCCTATTTTGCGGACATATTTTTTCACGTACTTCATCATGTCATCCTCCTATTCCATTTTCACTTCATCTGATACTCATTATAACAGATGCCAATCCATTTTTCTACTGTAAAATAAAAAGGCGGGCATTCACCCACCTTTTTAGTTATATGATTCTTAGGACATCTTCCACTTCAGGGAATATTCTCCAGAAGAGAACGTATTCACACGTTCTACTTTAATATAATACGTACCTGGTTTTAAGCCAAGCTTCTTAGAGCTTCCTGTTCTTGTCATATAATATGTAACTGTTCCCTTATTCTGTGACCTGTTCAAATTATCGTAGGAATCTCTTGTAAACATCCTTCCCTTGCTGTCGCAAAATGTAAAACGGATCCCTTCTGTCATATTGTTGGCATTCTGTCCATTCCAGCCATTTGTCTTAACATTGAACGTTACTTTAATTTTCTTACTCTTTTTCAGATTAATCTTATACCAGTCTACACGCTTATCCCCTGTTATAATAACGCCTTTTACATTCTTATTGTGCGCAATCGTCTTTGCTTTTTTCCTGTTCTTATTGGCAGCCTTCTTAATGGAAGACACAGTAGCTTTGAGTGATACGCCTGCTCCCGCATCTACGCGGAAATAATAGGTCGTGTTAGCCTTTACGCCATAAGTAATAGTATAATAACGATTGTCGTCCTTGGACGTATTATAGTAATCTTCTGTATAATCAATGATATTCTTGGACGCATCGCATAATACAACAAATCCCTCTGTATAACCCATTACTCCAGATGCATTCGTTGCTGTAATCGTGATAGAGCCTGTCTTCTTCGGCTGAAATTTAATCCAGTGAAATTCTCTTGCTGTTATCGCGTTAATACAATCCTGATCTGTTATCGTAACAACAGATGTACCATTGCCCTTAAAGCTGTATTCTGCAGCCTTCACCTCACCTGGCATTACCGTAATTACAGAAACCAACATAACTACTGCCATCAATAAACTTAATGCTTTGTTGAATAAAAAGTTCTTTTTCTCCTTCATACCTCATGATCCTTTCAGTTATATTTTTGTAAAATATTTTACCCTATTATTGTAACATATAAGTAAAATTTTTTCAACTATTTTCTAAGTTCAATCCCCATTCCTTCCAATGCCTTCAAAATGCGATCCATTGCGCCCGAAATATCTGCTTCCTCCAGATTTTTCTCTTTGCCGCGGAAGATCAGGGAATATGCAAGTGACTTAAAGCCTGGCTTAATCTGGCTTCCTTCATATATATCAAACAGACTGTAGCTTTCCAAGTAAGCGCCGCCCTTTGCATCGAAAACCTTTTCGATATCGCCTGCTAAAATTTCCTTTGGTACAACCATACTGATATCGCGACCAGATGCCGGGAATTTTGCAATTCCCTGATATTTGCGGTCAAAGCTCGCCCCTGCCACAATTTCAGGCATATCCAAAACAGCCACATAAACGCGGTCTTTCATGGAATAGCTGGCAGCTACAAGAGGATGTACCTCTCCAATATATCCTACAGCCGTTCCCTGATAAGAGATGTCCGCCTGACGCCCCGGATGCAGGTACGGACGACCAGCCTTCGGATCGTAGAACAGCTTTTCATTCATACCAATTTTAGCAAAAAATTCTTCCACCACACCTTTTAAAGTATAAAAATCACCCTCGCCGTACATGCCCAGTGTAAACTGCATACGCTCTTCCGGAAGCTCGGTTACCGGAACCTGCTTCGGCAGGTAAATATTGCCCAGTTCATACAAACGAACGTCCTTATTCCTTCTGTTGTAATTGGTGGAAAGGGACGTAAGCATGCCGTTCAGCGGCGTAGTACGCATAATACTAAAATCCTCTCCGAGAGGATTTGAAATTATCACTGTATCCCTGAGCTTAGAATCAGCCGGGATCCGCAGCTTGTCAAACACCTTCGGACTTTCAAAGGAATAACACATTCCCTGTGAAAATCCGCAGAATTCTGCGATATTCCTTGCCACCTCTTCGATCCGCAGCTTAAAAGAAAGCTTTCCTGTCGTCGCTTCTCCGGTCGGCAGTGTCGTCGGAATATTGTCATAACCAAAAAACCTTGCCACTTCCTCGGCAATATCCGCGTCACATTCCAGATCCTGACGCCAGGACGGTACAATAACTTCATTTGATGTTTCGTCGTATCCCAGTTCCAGACGTGCAAAATAAGAAAGCATGTCTTCCTTTGAAATCTGTGTACCAAGCAGATGGTTGTATTTTTCCGGCTCAAACAAAATACGCCTGCCCTCTTTTTTTACCGGATAAATATCGACTGCACCGCCGACTACTTCACCTGCACCAAGTTCTTCAATTAACTGACAGGCACGATTCATTGCCTCGATTGCATGATTTGGGTCCAGTCCTTTTTCAAATACGGAGGAAGCGTCTGTACGCAGTCCGATTTTCTTGCTGGACAGACGGATATTCGTGCCGTCAAAGCAGGCCGCTTCAAACAGCATATTCTTCACATCATCTGTAATCATGGAATTTTCGCCGCCCATAATTCCTGCGATTCCGACTGGCTTATCGGCATCGCAGATCATTAACATACTGTCGTCCAGTTTCCGTTCCTGCCCGTCTAAAGTAACAAATGTTTCGTCCTTTGATGCGCGGCGTACAATAATCTCTTTCCCTGCAATTGTATCCAGATCATACGCATGCATCGGCTGTCCATATTCTTCCATTACATAGTTGGTGATATCTACCAGATTATTAATCGGGCGAATCCCCTGTGCAGCCAGACGCCTCTGCATCCACTTTGGTGACGGAGCAAGCCTGATATTTTTCACAACCCGCGCCACATAGCGGGAGCACAAATCCGTATCCTTTACTGTTACCTTGATAAAATCGTTTACATCTTCGCCATTGCCCGTTTCTGTGACAACAGGAGGCTTAAATTCCCTGCCAAACGTAGCTGCCGCTTCCCTTGCGATACCAAGTACCGAAAAACAGTCCACACGGTTTGAAGTAATCTCGTATTCAAATACCGCATCATGAAGCCCTAACAATCCGACCGCATCTGCGCCTGTTTCTACGTCCTCTTTAAAAATATAAATACCCAGCTCCGGCGCTTCCGGATACATATCCCGGTTCGATCCCAGCTCTTCAATCGAACACATCATACCATCAGACTCAATGCCCCTTAATTTTCCTTTTTTGATTTTAATTCCACCTGGTGTCAGATTTCCGTCATGTCCGCCTGCTACGCGTCCTCCTGACAGTACCACTGGTACCTTATCTCCTTCCGATACATTCGGCGCTCCGGTTACAATCTGGATGTCTGTTCCATTCCCGATGTCCACCTGACAGACAATCAGCTTATCAGCATCCGGGTGACGCTCTATTTTTTTAATCTGTCCAACAATAATTTTATCCAAATCCGCATCCAATCTACGGTAGCCTTCTACCTTCGTTCCGGACAGTGTCATAGCATCCATATATTCCTGTTCTGTCACATCAAGTCCCGGAACCAATGCTTTTACCCATTCCAATGAAGTATTCATATTTAACCTCCCAATTTTAGAACTGTTTTAAAAATCTGCTGTCATTTTCATATAGCAGCCGCATATCATCAATCTCGTACTTGAGCAGCGCAATCCGCTCCAAACCTACACCGAATGCAAAACCGGAATACTTCTCCGGATCGATTCCGCTCATCCGAAGCACCTTCGGGTGTACCATACCGCAGCCTAAAATCTCAATCCAGCCGCTGCCCTTACAGAACCGGCAGCCCTTGCCGCCGCATTTAAAGCAGGTTACATCCACCTCTGCACTCGGCTCCGTAAACGGGAAATGATGCGGACGGAATTTTACCTTTGTCTCTTCGCCGAAAAGCTCTCTTGCAAACTCCTCTAAGGTTCCCTTCAAATCTGCAAATGTAATATGCTTATCAATAACAAGCCCTTCAATCTGATGAAAGGACGGTGAATGGGTCGCATCCACCTCATCCGAACGGAATACCCGTCCCGGCGCAATCACACGGATTGGAAGCTTACCTTTTTCCATTACACGCACCTGCACCGGAGAAGTCTGTGTACGAAGTACAATTTCATTGTTGATATAAAACGTATCCTGCTCATCCTTTGCCGGATGGTTCGCCGGGATGTTCAGCGCTTCAAAGTTATAATAATCCAGCTCCACCTCCGGGCCTTCAACTACTTCATAGCCCATTCCGATAAAAATACGCTCTACCTCTTCGAGTGCAATCGTATTCGGATGCCTGTGGCCTGCTTTATTTTTCTTTGACGGAAGCGTTACGTCAATGACCTCTTTCTGCAGACGAAGCTCCAGTTCCCTGGCTTCCAATACCGTTTTAGCTTCCTCCAGTTTCTGTTCAATCTCAGAACGCACCTCATTGACAAGCTGGCCAAATGCCGGACGCTCCTCCGGAAGCAAATCCTTCATAGACTTCATCACGGCTGTCAGCTCACCCTTTTTGCCTAAAACAGCTACGCGGACATCGTTTAACCTGGCCAGATTATCCGATGATGTGATTTTCTCAATTGCTTCACTTTTGATTTTCTGCAATTTTTCCTTCATATCAGTTCTCCTTTTTAATTTTTTCTGCCTTTTATATTCTGCAAAAATACAGGAATCAGAGTTTTGGAATATCCGCTTTGTGCAGGTATAAAAAGAAGCCATCCATCCCGTGTCCAGGGACGAATGGCTCCGCGATACCACCTTGGTTTCCTAAGGGTACCCCCTTAAGCTCTTCTTTTATGCGTAACGTGCACAAAACGTTATGGACTATTTTTCATAAACGAAGTTCACCCATACTGCTCCGGTGCGAAAATTGGGCTTTCCCCTTACATAAAAGAGCTTCCAGCCGATGGCTCTTTCTCTCTGGGACGTGTGAGGCAGCTTACTGAACACCTTCTTAGCATTTTTCTGTTTAATTTCTGCAAATTACTCGTTATATAGTAACATAGCTTTTAGAGAAAATCAACCATTTTACTACAGATTTTTTTCCAGTAGTAACAGTTCAGCCTTCTGGCTTCACTGTTACGGAATCCGCCCATTTAAAGTTTGCCCTACGGCAAAGGGGCGGATTCCACTCCAGCCTTTACGCATTCTCACGGACTTTGCAGCAAGTGCAAAGTCCTGGGCTGAACTGTTACTTCCAGTATCTCAATCACTTTGAGACACGTTATTTGACGAAATATGAATCAGACGTTACACCAGCCGTTCAATTACATTTCACGGGCCAGGAACGTGCACTGGCTGCTAACTGTGCATCAATCGCTTAACCGCAGACGAAACTGTTACCGAAAAACAGCGATTGACCTCTGCGCACAGCATCATTATATACATTCCAAAGTAAAGCCACAGCATCACCAATACAATTGCCGTAAGACTTCCATACATGGAAAAACCGTTAAAATAATCCATATAAATTGAAATTCCAATAGAAAACAGATACCAGATTACCGCACAGAGTACTGCTCCGGGAAACTGATTACGCAATGTTATTTTGCCATTTTCCAATTCTTTATAATTGGGCAGCGTCCGATAAAGAATGGTAAAAACACAACTCATTACACCCACTACAATCAGTCCCCGAAGCTTGAAAAAAAGCTCTGTTGCCGGAGCTAACAGCGGAACAAACCCAACCAGCATTTTGTGTATGCCATTTCCAAACACCAACAGTACCAGTGCCGCTACGATTGCTATCAGAAACACCGCCATATATATCACTGCCCAGAAACGCCGGATGAGCCAGTTTCTGGTTTCCTTTATGCCATAAATCATATTTAAGCCTGCCGCTACATACTGTACTCCTTTTGCAGACGACCAGATTGCCGCCACAGCCGTTACAGATACAATTCCCACGGACTTATGGTAAACCTCGTTAATAATGGATATGACAAATGGAGAGATGTATTCCGGCATCAGACTATTGACATACTTCAACAGTGTCGCTTCTGACACAACCGTATACTGCAAAAGAGAGCTGAAAAGCAGCAAAAACGGAATCAGCGAAAGAATCAAAAAGAAAGCGGACTGCGCCGCAAATGCGCCAATATTGTCTTTTCTGCACTTTTCCACAAAAAATTTGATACTTTTTATCCATTTCCAGATTCCCATATCCGTCTCCCACAAACTTATATTATTACAGAATCAAAACTCACACTATTTACGCCGCACGCATCCTTATGCCTCCGGCGATAAAACAGAAATTGTTTCCAACTCTATTCCTGAAAAAAAGAATCGCAGTATTTCTTCAAAGCTCTTCCCTTTCGATGCCATGATCCCTGCACCGTTTTGGCTCATGCCAATCCCATGCCCATAACCGCCGCCGGACATAGAATAGCTTCCGTTTTCCTGCTTCGTAAGCGTCGTATACGCACTCGGAAGCAGGGCGGATTCTCTTTTACTGCCATCTGCCAAAACCAGCTCCGTAACGCCCGCGCCCAGTATAGCACGCACATTATATTCATTTCCGACTAAAATTGTTCCTTTTTTATATGAAAGCTTCAGCTGCAGGATAATTCCATTTACACTTCGTTTCTCAACTTTAATGCGCTTTAGCTTACCAAATCCCGCCATACTTTCGACCTGTTTCTTTTTGGAATCCAGAAATACAATATCCTGTGGCGTCCGTTCCTTCCTTACATTTATTATTTCCCGGATCTTCTTCTGCGCAGCTTTCGAAGTATAATCCCCAACTGCGGTCCATCGAAAAAACGGCATTCCGACCTCATAATACGAAGCATCCGGCACTGCTATAAACTGTGCGAAAGATTTCTCCGACGACAGATCAGGCTCTCCGCCGCCTTCCTTTACCACTGCATTGTGCAGATAGCCGTATTTGGGATCTTCCGTCAGATTCCAGGCGTCTCCATTGCCCGTCACTCCCGCAGAAGTTGAAAAATAATATGCCTCTGCCGTTTCCCCCTGAAAACGCAGAACCATTCCCGCCGTATCCCATACAGCAGCCGTTGTCTTCTCATCCCGATCCTGTTTGTTGTAAACCTGATAATTCGTAGAATCATCCACATGCGCGCCAAAAGCTGCATAATCCCCTCGTTCTAACTGAATATACGCATAGCTTCTTGCGCAGACAGCCTGTGCCTTCAGCGCCTCCATCTCATAACTGCTCGGCATTTCACTCGGCACAACAGAGCAAAGATACTGTTCAATCGGAAGCTCACTCACCACAGCAAAGCCTTCCGGATACTTCCGCAATTCTAAGCTTCCCTGATATCCTTTTGACAGTACATTTCCCGATGCATCGCACAAAAACAGCTCTCCCGTCTCTTCCACAGGTGTCATCCGGACAGTGCTTACACCATCTTTTGCGAACAATTCACTCGCTTTTACCAATGTATCCGCAGCGACCTCAGATGCCTCGTCATTTACAGCAGCAGATACCGTTGTATTTGCACGGATACAGACCTCTTCGCGGTATGCCCCGCCATCGTCTGCCAGCAAAAGCACGCGTATCCTGTTCAGTTGTGCAGGCACTTCCAGAAGAACAGCTTCTACCCGGTCTGCCGCCACTACATATTTAACCTGCATATTTGCAATTACAATATCCGAAAGTTCTTTCTCTTCCACTGTACCATAGGTCTTATATACCGGCAGTTCAGCGGAACGGTTGATTTTACCGTAGCCTTCTATTTCAATAAACTCTTCATCCACTGCAATCAGATCTCCCTGTATGGTATCCTCTTTCACCTGAACCTTTGCAATCTCACCGTTTTCCCAAAGTAAATCGCAGACGTGTCCCTTCACCTTCTGCGTATCCTCCATCGCAAGTGATAACGTATACTGCTCTCCTTTTTTCAAAAACTCAATTTTTCCTTCTTCTGCATGTTTTATAAATACATTCTGCAAGGAGGCAGATTTGCTCTTTAAGCTGTGAACTCCAATAATATTACCGTCTTTTACATAGAAGCTCATTGCCTTCATTGGTTCTGTTTCCAGCCCTTCCAAAGAAAAACCATATGTACCCAAAGCACACACAAGCGTGTCCTTTTCTTTTTTCAGAATAACCTCATCTACCATACTGACTGCGCCTTTATCGTCTAACAAGTCCAATAATTGTGCATAAATCTCATTCCAGTCTGCACGGTTTATCTTATTCGATTCCTTTTCAAAGGTAATATATTCTGTGCTTCCTGTCTGTGCACATATCCACTCTACCACTACCGGAGTTACAATTTCACCAAAATCCTGCTCCCTGAATTTCTCTTCCCATTCTTCCCTTGAAAAATAATAAAAATCCAACAGCACAGGAAGCTCTTTTATCTGTACGTACTCTTCTGTATATCGGTATTCTTCTTTCTTCTCTTCCCTGCCCTGACCTAAAAACAGGATAAAACCAATAAAGATAATACCTATCCCAACCAACCATAATTTTATTTGATTCTTCACACCGCACTCCTTACATCCTGCAGGATCTATAAAAAGAAGCTGCAGAAAACGCAGCTTCTTTCATTTGTATGTTATCATTTGTATGCTGTCATTTGTACTTTTATGATTTATCTTTTGTGCTCTATAAATCTTTTGTACCCTGGATTTCTTTTGTGCCCTGCATACTTATTCTTTTGCAAAATCCCAAAGTGCCGTTTCCTGCAATTTTGAGTCCTAGCCAAAGCCAGGTGGGTAACCGCAGCATCTCTTCTGCCTTCCGCTGCTATATGATGGCGGCCTGACATCCAATCTGCAATGTAGGGAACCCGTAAAAAAAATGTAGGTTCAAAATAGCAGGGTATCGAACACCCCAGGATTTCTATCCAATTCATGTAAAACATTATACCTTACTATTCCACATATTTCAATGCAAAATACATAAAAAAATAAGGGAAGCAAATACATGATTCCCTTATTTTGTTAATGACATTATAATATGCCCGGTAAATTACAGAGATGCAGCCTCGTCTACAATCTTCTTTAATGCAGCTAAAGCTTCATCCGGAAGCTTATCGTAACCGTCTTTCTTGGTCGCGAAATCTTCTACTGCTTTTACACGGTTCTCCATTGCATTCTTTAATGCATCTACATAATCCTTATCTTCTAAGTTTGGCCTGAAGTCGCCTGTCTTGCCGGACCAGTCATACATAATCTCGATATCTTCAAACGGTCCCCAACTTTCAAAGTTAGCTTTGCCTTCTACAATCGTCTCCAGAATACCTAATGTATCAGCCGGTTTCACCTTTGCACCCATGAAATCGCCTGTGTTAACAATGTAGCAGTCTACATTCTTCTCTTCAACTAATTTTTTGAATTTCTCATAGTCATTTACTAACGGATAAGTCCTGAATGGGTTTGCATAAGGAACGATGCGGAGTGCATTTAAGTCTGTTCCTGCTGCTACACGCTCTGCGGTAGAAGTTTTGGTAGCTAAGGTTGCGCCCATAACGGATGCAAGCGCAGATCCTTTTAATTTTACTACCGGTGGAATGCATGGATCCTTCATAATCCAGAAGATTGCATTAACCGGAGCGTCAATCTTATCCACACGGTTCGGTGACCACAATTTAGACTTAATCGCACGTCCGTTTCCGTTACGGATATCTTCTGTTACTAACTGAACCTTGCCTTCGGAATCAATAGTTGCAGAGCAGTTCTGCGCTGACAATAAGTATTTGTTGTCCGGGCAGCCTGTCGGATAATCTGCTGTCTTATCGAAATAAGTCGGCTCTAATGCGATAGATGCACAAGTATCGGAATTGATGATAAATGCATCGTCATGCAGTACGGTAATCGGATATTTGCCGCCATGTTTTGCATGTGTCAGGGTAGATTTTCCGGATCCGGATAAACCGAATACAGATGCAACATACTTGGAGCCGTCCGGTAATGTATATTCTTTCTGTCCGCCGTGGCAGGAAGCATAACCATTACGGTTTGCAATAGCCCATGCCATAGTTAGAGTACCTTTCTTGTGCTCACCGAAATATCTCATACCAAGGATACAAGCGCAGTTCTCTGCAGTATCAAAATAGCATAATGTCAGAGGATCGCTTAAGCAGCTGTAATCCACATCCGGCCTCTCCTGCGGTACCCACTGAGGATCGGAGAAGATATAGATATCCGGCTCTTTGCCGTCGCCAACCGGTTTGGAATCCTTGTACATTTTAACATATTCATCAGACATATACTGGAAGTTCAGCATCCAGTTGTACATTACGTTCTCTTCACCTTCCGGAATTAACAGATGAGCTTTTACCATGAATTCCGGATCCAGGCCTACATAAACCTCTGCATGGTATAATGTTTTCCAACGGGACTCATAAACTGCATCCATTGCAACCTTGTCAAGCTTGGCAGCATCTACGCCCGGCTCGCCTTTGATACGGCGTGCTGCGGCATAACGTCCGGTTACGGCGCCGTCATTGAACAGAAGAACCTTTGCGTCTTTGTCAAGGCCGAATTCCTCGCCTCTGTAAACAGGCATATCTGTAACGATTGTCCCCGGTGAATTCTTTGCAAGTTCATATGCTTCTCTTAATGTGCTTACTTTTACTACGTTGTTGCCGTAGAAAGCTCCTTCGATAATAGAGCGGGTCTTGGAAAATCCAACTTTTCCAGCGCCAATCTCTTCCAGTGGATAGTACGCTTTTGTTGCCATGAAAAATTTCCTCCTTAAATATTAGTGTCTGTTTTTTATACCCTCTGTATCCCACCATGATCATTCGGCTGTTTCATAAGGTATAACCTTTTCAAATCCATCATATCTAAATATACACTATGATAGTTTTTTGTCAATTGATTTTTGAAAATTTTATATATTTTTCAGGTTACGGGACGTAACAGTTCAGACAATCTGCCCCGTTACGCAATTTGCAGAACAGAAGCCGTCTGAACTGTTACCACGAGACTGCTGTTGCCCGGTAGTGTTACGAGTCGTTCGCGGCGGGCTTTGTACCGGGTAAATCTGAGAGCATGTTTTTTGAAAATGCGCCGGGAAGCAGTTCTTCTAATCGGTAGATGACATAATCCTCCCTGTTTTTTGCAAGTATAATCTGAAAAGCTTCACTGTTACAGAATTCCTGCATTACCTGACGACAGACACCGCAGGGAGCAAGGTATTCCTCTTTGCTGCCTGCAATGGCAATTGCAACAAAATTCCGCTCTCCCTCAGAAACTGCTTTAAAAATTGCGGTGCGTTCCGCACAGTTTGTCGGGGAATAAGCTGCATTTTCAATGTTGCAGCCACGATAGATATTTCCTTCTGCAGTGAGCAGGGCAGCGCCTACGTAAAAATTGGAGTATGGGGCATAGGATTGTTTTTTTGCTTCATATGCTTCCTCAATTAGTATTCGAATATCTTTTTCGTGCATAGGTCATCCTCCGTTTCTTCAAACAACTACTGAACATAATCTGTTTCTGCTTTCCGCTTTGCGGTAAATCTTTCCCTTCCCCTTTTTATTACTACATTATACATGTTGTCTGTTTTTTATACAATATAAAACATATTTTTTATATATTATTTCCAGTGTGGTGTTTTATCAGAATTCAAAGGTAATTTCCAAAATAATTCTTCCACTTCAACAGATGATATGCTTTAACAATCCGCTGATATCATACCACGCCGTTTTACTCAAACCTGGATAACCAATATAAAAAATTACAAAAAACAAAAAAAGGTATTCCCTTTTTTTTCAAATCTGTTATAATAACTACCAGCGGGGTATGGCTCAGTTTGGTCAGAGCGCACGGCTGGGGGCCGTGAGGTCGCAGGTTCGAATCCTGTTACCCCGATTTTTCGTCAGATTTTCAAGGGTTACAACGTTTGAATTAAACACAAGTTCTGATTACCTTTAATTACCTTCTCTTCTGAATCAGTGTCTTCTTTTCTTCTTAATAGAGTCCCATTTGTAGTTTCCGAAGTTTTGCCATTGCTTCCTGTGATGTATGGCCAGAAGCTTTTTGAAGAATACAATTTATACCAGAAAGAGGTTTATAGCGTAATGATTTCATTTACCAATTTTTTGGTTTTATTTTTAGATCCCCTGACAGGGCATCTGACCCTGACTGTCTATTTAATGGCGGTGACAGACGAACATGCAGTATGGAAGCGGCTAAAAAAATTGCCGCTTTTACTCCTGTCCCCGCTTATTATCACCCTGCTTTCTATTGGACTGTACTATGTTCCGGGATTGCAAACGATCTGGTATTACATTTCCTCCCTCTCTATTCTTGTTTTGTGCAGCCTTTGGGTGCAGTGGACATGGCGTTTTAAGCTTTGGCAGGCCCTGGCCGCCACCTGCATGGCAGGGATTTTTCAGGTAGCCGAATCAACCCTGTCCAGAGTACTGCTCTGGAACCTCCCGCTAAATGAAATTATGCCCCATATACCAGTATTTGGGATATATCTGGGCATCAGCATCCTCGTTTCCCTGCTGCTTTACAAACTGCGGTTTGGAGCATGGTTTCGCCTGCTGTTAGACAACGAATCCGCACCATGGCAGACAGCTCTCCTTCTACTTGCTCTGGAAGTTGTCATGGAGATATGCTTACGACTGTTAAGCGGCGTTCAGAGCAAATTTTTGGCGCTCTACTACCTCCTGGTGGCAGCAATGGTGATTCTGATAGCAATGCTGATAATCTACCTGGCCCAGCAGTTTGATTCCGCCAGAAAATTACAGATGCAGCAGGATGTTATCGCCCAGCAGCAGCTCTATGAGCAGGATCTGGAAACAATTCGCCGTGAGGTACGCACATTTCGGCACGATTATAAGAACCTTCTGGCGGGCCTGTCCCAACAGGCAGGGGCAGGAGAACTGAAGAAACTGCGTCATACCCTGTCCGAATTAGACGTCGGGTTTGAGCTTCGTCTTGGGAACAAAATCCAGACAACCGCCCAAATTGGAAATTTGCAGATTCCAGAAGTCAGAAGCCTCATGTTGAACAAACTTACCATCATGCAAAACAAGGGAATAGAATGTGTTCTGGAGGTACTTTATCCCGTCATGGCAGTAAATATGGATGTATGGGATTTTGTCCGCTGTCTGGGTATTCTGATAGAAAACGCTATAGAGGCCGCATTAGATACAAAACAGCCCTGGGTGGAAATCGTTCTGTTGTCCCAGAATGGCCAGGTATTTTTTCGAGTATCCAATTCTTACATAAATACCGTTGAACCAGGGAAAATGTGGAATGATGACTGGTCTACCAAAGGAGTGGGACGGGGATTGGGCCTGTCCAGCTATCAGCATATTTTAGAGAGCTATCCCAACGCCTCACCCTGCACCAGTTGGGAAAATGGCGTGTTTGTTCAGGAATTGACTGTGGAGGGCAGGCCATGATTGGAATTTATATTTGCGATGACGAGGAAACTGTTCGTCACCAGATTCAAACTGCTCTGGAGTGGAAGATTTTTATTGAAAACTATGATATGAAGATTGTGTGCAACGCTGCCAGCGCACAGGAATTACTGGCCGCATCAGAAAACGAAAAACGCGGAATTTATTTCCTGGATGTAGAATTAAAAGATGAGGAATGGGACGGTTTTAGGCTGGGCCAAAAATTGCGGCAGCGCGATCCTCACAGTACGCTGGTGTATATCACCGGTTATGGCGACCTGGCCTGGCGTACCTTCCAATATCATCTGGAAGCATTTGATTACATCATAAAAAAACCGGAACAGATCGGGCCGTCTGTATCAAAGTGTTTGGAGGAGATACATTTACGTCTGTTGGCTGAACGCCAGGACCCTGCGGAGATGTTTACACTGCGGACAAAAGAAACAGTGCGTCACATCCCCTTGCGCGATATTCTCTTTTTTGAAACTGCCTCCATCCCTCACCATGTCTTTCTGCATACATCCAATAGCCGGATGGATTTTTTAGGCAGTCTCAATAAACTGGAAATTCAGTTGGGTGATCGCTTCATCCGAACACACCGGGCCTATCTGGTGGCAGCGGATAAAATTGAAATGGTAGATTTGAAGCACAATAAGCTGTGGGCCGGCGGCCACGAGTGCCCGCTCTCCCGAACCGGTAAAGCACAACTTCGAAAAAAAACAGGAGGAAGCCAGTAAGGCTTCCTCCCATTCCATTTAGGAAGTTTTTTTGTTCATTTAAGAAATTAAAACCACACAACTGTATTTATGTGGTAAAGTTGCACCAGCAGAACAGAAAAGGAGGTGGGTATATGGCAAAAGAACGTTTTGTGGAGGTCTACAACCAGGGTATCGTGAATGTGGCGAGGATCATCGTGGATACGGAAACCGGTGTGAACTACCTGATGGCTTCCCATAATAAAGCAAACGGTACCGGTCTTACCATCCTTGTCGATCAGGACGGTAAACCTGTTGTCACCCCTATCAAGTAAAGACAGACTACTGGCGGCAGAAGCTGTTCAAATAGATTTGGAAGCGCCGCCAACAACAAGCAAAATGGACTTCCCGCTGCCAAGCGGAAAGTCCATTTTGCAATATGAATATCATATTTTTTTGATTATTCCCTGCCATAGAGAAGACCAGCTGAAGTTTTCTTTTCTGCTGCCTGGCCGTACGGTATTATTCTTCTTTATGCACGACCTCATTCTTATTCTTGTAAATGGAATGTGCTGTTACCACACCGCGTACCATAGACAGCGGATAAATATTTGTATGCCTGCCGATAACCGTACCCGGATTTAATACGGAATTGCAGCCAACCTCTACATAATCCCCTAACATTGCCCCGAATTTTTTCAGCCCGGTTGCAATTTCCTCCGTTCCGTCCTTCACAACAACAAGCGTCTTATCCGATTTAACATTGGAGGTAATAGAGCCGGCTCCCATATGGGATTTATAGCCCAGAATAGAATCGCCCACATAATTATAATGCGGCACCTGCACGCTGTTGAATATAACGACATTTTTGAGCTCGGTCGAGTTGCCCACTACAGATCCTTTTCCTACAATCGCGCTTCCGCGGATAAATGCACAGTGACGGATTTCCGCCTCTTCGTCAATAATCAACGGCCCGTTTAAATATGCAGTCGGCGCAATGCGCGCACTCTTTGCCACCCAAATATCCTCGCCCCTTTGTTCATAGAGCGCCGGATCCAGTGTGGGACCGATTTTGCGGATGAAATCACTGATTCCCTTTAAAGCCTCCCAGGGATATTCCACACCTTCTAAAAGCTCTGCTGCAATCGTTTCTTTTAAATTGTACAGGTTTACTACTTTACATTGTTCCATATGATTCTCCTTGATAATATGCTCCTGACGAGTTATTCTTTGATAAAATCAAGCTCTGTCAGATTAATACCGGACGCAGTTAAAATGACCTTTAACTCAATATATCTTCTTTTCATTCTTTTATATGCATTCGATTCCTTATCGGATTCTGCCATATATTCCTGCAGCCTTGAAAACTCTTCCACTGTTATTTTCAGCATTTCATTTTCAGTCATATTCTCACCACCCCGTTTATATGACGTTTATAAAACACCCTGATTGTACCAGATAAACGAGTACGGTGTAAAGCCCTTACAGGCCAAATCCTACATTTTTACGTAACAGTTCAGCCTTCCGGCTTCACTGTTACGGAATCCGCCCATTTAAAGTTTGCCATACGGCAAAGGGGCGGATTCCACTCCAGCCTTTACGCATTCTCACGGACTTTGCAGCAGGTGCAAAGTCCTGGGCTGAACT
>JAAWDZ010000031.1 GCA_022794015.1 Eubacterium sp.
AGTTCAGCCTTCCGGCTTCACTGTTACGGAATCCGCCCATTTAAAGTTTGCCATACGGCAAAGGGGCGGATTCCACTTAAGCCTTTACGCATTCTCACGGACTTTGCAGCAGGTGCAAAGTCCTGGGCTGAACTGTTACAATGAATCACAAAACTCCCTGCAAACCTCGTTTCCATTCTCAGTGAAAAAATCCGCAGCAAAGACAGTCTGTCTTTTGTCTGCGGATTTGATACGTCATTCTGACTGATTGCACTATCTGGTTTGAATCCCTGCTCATTTGTGGAAAAATCAGCTTTGCACGAGATTTGAAAGCTGTTCTACTTCCGCCATGCCAAGCCCTGTATCCTCTGCAATCTCTTCCAGTGTCATTCTTCCTCTTTTTAACAGCCTGAGCGCTGTTTCTCTCTGGTTTTGGCTTATGCCCTGACTTATCCCCTGGCTAATTCCCTGACTAATCCCCTGACTAATCCCCTGATTTAAAATAGCTCTTGCACTTGTTTCAATCAATGCTCCCCGCATCATATCACCTACGCCTTTCTGCACATTCTCATATTTCTGTGCGATTTCCTTAATCACATCACCCGTCAAATCAATAATCGTACGTTTGTCAAAGGCGCCAATCACTCCCTGCTGCTCCAGTTCATCAAGCCTTTCTAAAATTCTCTGATACTCTGCCTTCAATTCCCCCAGCTTCTGCCCGTTACTATTATACTCCGGAAAACTTTTCTCATGTGAAAAAATATAAAACGGAACCAGCATCAGTAGGCGTTTTTCAAAAATATCATCCAGCGAATATGCCTGCACTTTCATAACCGGCACATCATACTGAACTGTCCCTCCCGGTGTGACAAGCACATATTTCATTGTATCCGGTGTCTTTTTGTAAGTGCGAAGGTACATGACCGCCGTATGGGGGAATGTCACCGTCAGTGTTTCCTCTGTAACCTCGCCTTCGTCAGGCGCTATCTGCGCGTCATATTCAAAGAGCCTTATCGTGATTTTCCCATCCGGCAGGCTGCTTTCACACTCAATATGGTATTTCTTCGGTATCTTCCCAAAAACTGTAAAATTGGTGTCCGTAATCCGTTCCTTGTCCGCTTCATCCTGCTGGTCTAAAAAATGTTCGTTGGGGGAAAAACGGATCTCTTCCTCCCCCGTATATGTTTCCCCGAAAATTTCATTGATTACGGGGATAATCAGTTTCCGGCAGTCATTTAAGATTGTCCGAAATGCGCCGTCATATATCGTTGCCATATCTTATCCCCCTTCCTGTCTGTGTTTTTATCATACTATTTTTATGCCTCGAATTCAAGAGCTTCCGCTTACGGATTTCCCATTTCTGGATATGCATCCTTCTGTGCCGCGCAGTGGAATGCACGGCGCGGGTATAAAAGTAACCTTATTTTCCGTTTATGGTTGCTTTCGGCTTCCACAACTGTTATTTAATATTTCTAAAATGAAAAAGGCGTAAAGTCTTCCTCATTTCATAAAGACTTTACACCTTTTGATTATTGATACTATTTTGTTGTGATCGCCCGGACTTTTGACCATTCAGAATAATATTTTTTTCCTTTTACAGTTTTATAAGTGCGGATGCGGATAAAATACTTTTTCTTTGCCTTGCATTTTTTCACATCCAGTTTTGTCTTTGATGGTTTTTTGACCGTCTTTGTCACTGTTGTTTTTTTCGTAAACTTTTTATTTGTGGAATACGAAAGCTGGTAGCCGTCCGTAGATTTCGCCTGTTTCTTCCACCGAACGAGAAAACCTTTGGATTTTGCAGTTACTTTTTTAGACAGAGACGTGCCTTTGGGAATAATTTTAAATGTCTTCGTCACCGTCCCGGTATAATTGCCCGTTCCCGACACCACAACAGACGCCATGCCAACCTTTGTATTATTTTTATATAACACCATATAATCTGCGCCATTTAAAAGCGTTACGCCGTTGACAGCCACTGTCACGCCCGGTTTCTTTTTCTTCCCATTATATGTATAAGATGCCTTACTCAGCGTAACTCTGGCCGCCTTTGCAATATCCATACGCCCCGTAGAACCAGGGTTTTGTCCTGTACCTGTTCCTCCATTTCCAGGGTTTTCATTTGGAATCACGTTTTCCACAGGCTTCCACGTCTTTATGTTCCATATTCTCTGCTCGCACACATTATTGCAAAGATAGTATTCTTCATCCTCTGTGCTTACTTCTGCAGTCAGGACCGTTTCGTTTTTCCCATCCGCCAGTAAACCGTCCACGGGAACAGCCAGTTCCACGCTTTCATTGGCCGGCATGGCTATGCCCTTCCGGATAAAAACAACTTTGCCTTCCGCATCTGTTACCTTTACCGTACAGCTGCTTGAAACATGACTGTCGTTTGACACGGTCAATACAAGCTGCCTGTTATCCCCGTCAATCTGGTATTCCGTCATAATATCCAGCTCCGTTTTTGACAGATCCACTTCTGCTGCCGTATCCTCTCCCCTGCTGTCGTTTGCCCCCGGCTCTTCCACTTTTACACAGTAAACTGCTCCGGCAAAATCCTCAGGAAGGCTGACAGAAACCTTCTTTTGCAGGGATTCGCCGGGACGAATGGCTTCTGTAAGGGGAATACTCTGGCTCTCCTGCGGGTTTGATTTTGGATAAAAGGTTACCACCGGCTGTCTGGCTGTCATGGTACCATAATTGGCAATGGACAAATCCAGCTCCAGCTTTTGTCCGGCAGCGATACTGAGCGCATCAAAATCCACATAATCAACCGTCAAATGGTGAGTTTCCGTGGATGGCATATATTTTATGGAAGAGGATGTCAGGACCTGATCCGCCTCTAATGCGGCCCTGGTCAGGATATAAACCAGCTTTTGGCCGGAAACGGAAAACGCGTCTACATAATCCGCTTCGTCCGTTAATGGAACACTGTTCCATTTCCCGTCTTCATAAATTGCGCAGCAGACATTCCTGGAATTATCCTCGGTCGTTTTCAGGTAATATATCCGGTTCCCCTGAACCGTAAACCTGTTCCCCGCATCCACAGTCCCTTCTTCCAACAATTTGACCGTCTGTCCTCCCGCGGCATTTTTATATGACACCGATCCGTTCCGGTTAAATGCCAGGACGTCCTGATTTGTGCCGGGCAGCCGGATATACTGCAGAGCAGAGACAGCATCTTTTATATCAGTTGTAACCGCCCCCGACCTGTCTGCAAAATAAAGCTGCTGAACGGTTGTAGACAAATCATTGTCGGTATCTACACAATATGCAATCTGCTCTTTTTGGGCCAGCTTTCCTGCCGCAAGCGAGGTAATGCTGCGCAGGCCTTGTGCCAGGCATTGCGGCGTACTCCAATTCCCATTGGAATAGACGGAATAGTAAACGCTGTTATTCTCTGTCAGGCCAAAGATTTCACCGTCTGCATTTTCTGCCCAGGCCAAAAGCAGTCCCTCTTCTGTGGCTGTAAGGGCCGGCATATAGCAATAATTTGCTTCGTGTCCCACTGTCCCAAGTTTGATAAACTGATCTGACCTGGCATCATATTTTGCCACAGTAATGGAAAAGGTTTTCGCATACTCTGCAACTGGCGGTTCCTTATCATCCGGAAAAGCTTGGACAGAATCCAGGTAACAGGCATAAATATCTTTTCCATCCGTGTACAGAAACGGCTTGTAATCTGCCGTATTGTCCTCTGCAACGGCTTTCGGGGCGGAAAATGCTCCTGTCACGGGATCGTATTTTACATATTTTACCACGGTCTGATTGGGCAGGGCACGGCTGGCGTCGCTGTCTAAATAAGCAACCAGTGTTGTACCTCCCGCAGACAGAATCTGGGGCTCGGCGGCGCCATAAACATTTTGTACAAGTGTGGCAGCGCCGGTATCCTTTTGTACATTTGCGGCAGAAAGGAACACCGAGCCATTGGCCTTGCTCCATATGTATCTTTCATCCGAAAGACTTCCCTGCATTTTAGGAACAGGTTTTTTGTTCATAAGGGAATTTTTATCCCTGGAATAGATGAGCAGCTTACCGCTGTCTATGTATTCGCCTAATGGGGTTTCTTTTAAACTGTCCAGTGTAAAAAAAGGTGTTTTTATCACCTGCATACTGGCAAAATAACCTTTTATCCCAAGCTCCCCCGATGCATAAACATCATCTACGCCGCCCGCGCCCACAGAAGAAATCAGTGTAATATCGGTTCCCAGCTTTAATTTCCCATAGACACCGCCGCTTAACAGGGTACTGATACCAACAGCCGCATACGGCTCTAACGATACGCCAAGTTCTGCTTTTACGTTTGCGGAAAAGTCTTTTTTGATAAAATCGTACTTTAACGAATCCCTTACTTTTCCCTCCCCTGTCACATCACACCTTAACGTAACGGGAATGGTGACAACAGCAACCGGGACAGGCATGACTTTTTCAAACGTCGTTTTTGCGGAAAATACCAAAACCAGTTCTCCGCCGACGCTCTCCATGGTATCTGACCATGCGCCCTCCAGATATCCTGCAAGCGACAATTTGACTTTTTCTTTCATCAGCGGGAAGGTGGCATTCATATTTCTCTGCTGCAGATAACCCTCCCAGTCCCGATTTATAAGCCCTGTTTTATACAGGGTATTTTTCATATCATCAAATTTCTGCTGTAATGTTTTACGCTTCTTTGCCGTAGTCGTCGTAACCCCTTCGTATGAATTTGCGGCGTATAATACGTCCTCTTTCATGTTAATCCCAATTTTTACTTTTCCATCCTCTACGATAGCGCTGACCGGAATGTCCGGCAGGTTTACGCTGAGCTCACTGCCGCCAATGAACGGCACGTCCTCGCTCAATGTAAGGGACAGTCCGCTTCCTCCCAAACCCAATTTTGATTTCATGAGCAGGTTTCTTTTTTCTACTCCAAACAGCAATTGAATCGCAGTTTCTTGCTGGCCGCTATAGACTTTCACCGAAATATCCTCACCGCATTTCCAGCCGGATACGTTTACATTTTTGAATTCTCCGCTGGCGCTCTCGGCCACTTTCTGATTTCCGGAATACAATGCATAGTTTGCAATGGACACATTGTCTGCCGGGGTGCATTTTAACTGGAACGGCCTATGGTTTGATTCGATCGTATGCGCTGTTGTTAGTACATCAATCTCTAAATCGCCATACAAATATTCTACACTTTTCAATTTCAGGCCGCCGGAGATTTCGACCGCGCAGCTTGCTGTCAGGCCTCCTGCGGTTTTGCCTGTGATCGTCACTTTCCCGGCTTTATGGGGCTGTATGGTAATGGAAAGGGATGCGGAGCGGTTATCCGCCGATTTTTTATTCCTGCACCCCGTTACTTCCGCAATCCCTTTGTCGCTGCTGGTCCAGGCGATTTTGTCGATTTCCGACTGCAGGAGGGCGGCGGATGCAGCGGCTTTGTCAGAAAGCCGGACCGTTCCGGTTATGGACAGCTCTTTGTTTGCTTTTCCTTTTTTGGACGGCTCTATGGTAAATTCGGATATGACGCCGTCCGCGACAGTGACCTCGCAGCTTCTGGTTATGCCATTTGACGTCCTGCCTGTAATCGTTGTCTTCCCGGCTTTGTAGGTCTTTACGGTCACTGACAGAGAGGCCGAACGGTTGTCTGCCGATTTTTGGCTGAAGACCTTTGTGACCTTGGCGACACTGGCATCGCTGCTCGTCCAGGTGATCTTGTCGATTTCCGACTGCAGCACGCTGGCGGATGCGTGTGCCTGGGAAGACAGAGTGAGAGAGCCTGTCAGGGTGAGATCCTTATTCGAAGGCCCGGACAGGGATGGATCCAGACTGAAGCTGCCGACCTGACCGCCTGGCATGTCGCCCTCTGCCAGTATCCAGAGATCAGATGAAAGATTAATATGCAAAGCTGGCACACACGCACCGGTATAATGGTCGACAAAAGTACCATCCCTGTTGACACTCCCAAGGCTGTTGACAGCCGCGGCGTAATCCGTATATTTGCCCGGCGACCGCAGCCAAAACCAGCTACTGCCCCTGTAATCGCTGGTATTTGTACCAGCTCCCATTGCATGTGCATAATCACTTGTTTCTACTCTTCGGCTGACAGGATATGTATCATAATCTTCACAAAATCCATAATCCAGGCTTAATACTTCTCCTATTGAAAGCGAAAACACCTTATCTCTGGTATTATTTCCACCGTATATGCCATAATAAGGATTATACTTATTCACTACCATCTGCTCTATAATCGCCCCCTGTTCACCGCCGCTGAAAGCGGTACTGTAGAAATCATTGTTCAGCCAGTTACGCAATGTACAGTTTTCCCATGTAACAGATATTTGTTTTTCATTATAATTCTTACAATCCAGGCTTTTATCCGCCGCTACAAACAACGTACTGCCGTTATTTTCCAAAACTCTCCATTTAATCCGTTCCCATTTAAAATAACGGTAGGTGTTCCTTCCAAAATTACTGGTATTATTCGCATCACTCCTGCTTGCCCGACGATACTTCACCCCATCTACCCACGCGTCCCCATTGCCATCATAAAAAGCCCCTATAATTTCCGCTGTCAGCGCGTCTCCTGTAACCTCAGTCTGCGGATAACTGCCAAAATACACATAGCTCCAGTCCGTAGTATCCGTGCCGTCATTCTTCTTTGTACAATGATGCACAGGATTCTTCGGCATCTCCCGGCCGCCTGCAGTATTGGCGTTTACTGCCCGCTGTTCTACTGTTTCCGCCAGCACAGGTATCCCCTGCATTGTCACAAGCATTGCCGCCGCCAACAGCAGCGACAGGTATCTTTTGATAACTCTCCCTGTTTTCTTCTCCATACCGTTCTCCTTTTCCTTATTATGTAATTTTTTCACTCCACGCAAAAATGTCCTACGGTTCATTCCCCGACAGATAAAAATCTACAAATCCAACTGCGCAAAATCAATATAATAATCCTCGTAAATATTCACCTTCACCCGATCCCGAAACGTATATGTCTCCACCTCAAATTTTGTCTGCTCCAGAAAACAAACAAAAATATGCTCCCTGCGCGGATCTACGATCCAATATTCCCGGACGCCTGTATTCGCATACAGATTCAGTTTGCGTATATAGTCATGGCTGGATGTGCCGGGAGAAACAATCTCAATGATCCAGTCCGGCGCTCCGGTGCAGCCGCGCTCCGTCAATTTACTGCGATCGCAGATTACGCTGATATCCGGCCCGACAAACGTCTTTTTATCTTCTTTGAGCCGGACTGCAAACGGAGCCGGATAGACCCGGCAAATTATAGTAATCCTGCTCCGTAAAACCCGTTACCTGCGCCAATTCCATAACGCGTCCTCCTCCACTTAAAACCGCGCAAATCCTCCGATAAAATATCTGGTACAATGGGTACAGAATCAAAAAATCCCTGCCGCACTGTACCAGTTCCCTTAATCGTATTTGATATTCAAAACTTCTTTCATATGCTCGATCGGCATTTTCTTTCCCGTCCATAGCTCAAACGACGCCGCTCCCTGGAATAACAGCATACCCATACCGTTCATCGTCTTGCACCCGGCTTCCTTTGCCATCTGAAGCATCTTCGTTTCTGTGGGAGAATAAATGATATCCATCACTGTCAAATCCGGCCTAAAAAACGAAGCGTCCGGAATATAGGTCTGTCCTTCCATTGGCTTCATCCCCACGCCCGTTGCATTTGTAAACAGATACGAGTCCGCCATTTCCGCCTTCAGCTTATCTAAATCTGCCAAATCATACAGCGTAACCTTACAGTCCGTCTTATCGTTAATCTTCTGCACCATTGCCCTGGCATTATCCCAGAACTTATCCCGGATATTAAAGACAGAAATCTCCGATACGCCGTCCAACGCAGCCTGAACCTGAATTGCAGACGCCGCTCCGCCGGAACCAACCATCGTCATCTTTTTGCCAACCGGATCTATGCCGTTGTCCTTTAATGACATCATATACCCCGTGCCATCCGTAATATGTCCGGTCAATACACCGTTTTTATTCACAATCGTATTAACCGCTCCGCAAAGCTCCGCCGCTGTTGAAAGCTTATCCATATATTTGCATGTCTGGATTTTATTCGGCATGGAAATATTCGCGCCGACCATTTTCAACGCTTTTAAGCCTGTAATGGCATCCTCCAATGTATCATTGTCCACCTCAAACGCCAGATATGCGTAATCCAGCCCCAGATATGCAAACGCCTCATTGTGGATTGCCGGCGATCCGGAATGGCGGATCGGATACGCCAACAGTCCAATGAGCTCCGTATGACCTGTAATTCTTTCTGCCATGTCAATTTCCCTCTTTCCTCATTTTTCTTTATTTCTCCTGCAAAAACACCCTCAGTGGACAAGGGGACACACGGTTTTGCACTACTGAGGGTATCTTCGCATTATGGTTCTTTTGCCCTTTATCAGTTTAAAGTAACAGAACCATTATAACAATCCATCTGTCTGAATGCAATCACTATTTGCAATCAGAATAGTGTCCGTGTAACAGTTTGGCCTTCCGGCTTCACTGTTACGTGTCCGTATCATACAATATCTTTCTTCATATACCGAATAAATGCCGCGGCAGCCCCAGCCAAAATAAACAACGCCCCTACGGCAAGATACTTTCCTTCCAGACATCCTTCTGTAATAATATCCGCGCTTTCCGTATATCCAAACGGTGTCACGTATTTCAAAAATTGCGCCTTCTCGGTCAGATTGGCAATGATATTCAAAAAATAAAAAACTGCTGCCAAACCCAGTCCAATCCCAATTCCCCCTCTGCCAAGAAATGCCGAAATGCCAAAACATACAGCGGCAATTTCTATCTGCATAATAAAATACGCCAAAAACAACAGCAGCATCGTTTTCATGTCCGGCGATTCTCCGATTGCAGCAATGCACAAAACAGTTACAGCCGCTGTTACAATATTTAAAAGAACAATCTGCGTCAATACCGCGCAAAGCTTTTCCGCCACAACACGCTGCCTGCTGACCGGATGCGTCAGCAAAAATTCTGCCGTATGCTCTCCTTCCTCTTTGGACAGCGCCGTAATTCCTGTCAGCGCTGCATACAACGCTCCGCCCAGTCCCAGTACATTTCCACATTCCACACCAAAAAAGCCGATAAATTCTCCAAAATTCAGCTTATCCATCCCAAACGCCTGCGAAAAACTGCCCATTTGCGAAAACGTTTCACTCATTTCTTCCATTTGCCCTGCCATTTCCGGATAAATCAGAACGCAGACAGCAAGCAGAAAAGCAATTGCGCCGGACCAGATAAGCAGTGAAACGCGCCCCGTCCTCAGCTCATGTTTCCAAATTGTCATATCATACTTCCTCCTGTCCGTGTATTTCTTTTGCAGATGTTTTCGCAGCATAGGATTCGGGCTGTTCATAATAATGCAGAAAAATTTCCTCCAAATCCGGCTCTGCAATCGTGATATCCGACACAGAAAGAGGAGCAAGCGCAGCCAAAAGCTTCTTTGGACTGCCGCTGTAGAGAAAGCTGACGCTGCTGCCGCCCTTTTTGATATCCCGAATGCCGTCTAAGTCGGGTGGACTACAGATCCCGCATACACTCACACGCTTAGCCGCCGTATGCCCCAGCCTTTCCACAGAATCTGAAACCAGCAGCCGCCCATCACGGATGATTGCGGCATGGCTGCAGTATCGCTGCACCTCCGACAATATATGCGACGACAAAAACACCGTCGCCCCCTCCTCATTCCGTTCCTTTAAAATTGTATAAAACTCCCGTTGTATCAATGGGTCCAGTCCGCTGGTTGGCTCATCAAGCACATACAGGCGCGGCTTATGCTGCAGTGCACAGACAATACCCGCTTTCTTGCGGTTCCCCAAAGACAGCTCGCTTATTTTCCGCGACATATCAAGCTCCAGCCTCTCACACAGCCGCGCCGCCTCTTTCCTGCAATCCTTCCTCCGCAAATCCGCAGAAAACCGCAAAATATCGCGGACACGCAGTCCCTGGTAAAACATTGTTTCCGACGGCAGATACCCAATTTCAAAAAGGATTTCTTTTTTATCTGCGCAGATGTCCTTTCCGAAAATTTCCGCTGTCCCGCCTGTCGGAGACAAAAGCCCCAAAAGCGTGCGGATTGTCGTGCTTTTCCCCGCACCGTTCGGTCCGATAAATCCAAAGAAATCGCCGTCACGGACACACAAATCCAGCTCCGCAATACCGCGGTGCTTTCCATAGAATTTCGTCAGTTGCTTTGTTAAAATTGCCGTCATTTTGCATCCTCCCTGCGCGTTTTATAGAGTAACAGTTCAGCCTTCCGGCTTCACTGTTACTTTATAGATACAGCGTGTCCATTTCATCCTCTTGCCAGATAAACCTTCTTCCAAAAAGCAATCAGATCCAGAAAATCATGTTCAAATTTCTCTGCGTCCAGCGGCGTCCCCTGCTGAATTACCTTCCAGACATAGCCCTCCGACGCCAATAGCATTTCCCGATACATCATATCCAAATCCAGTCCCGGCACAAAATCTGATGGATTCAGCGTATCCAACACGGCCCGTGCCTTTTCATTTAAAAAACTGCGGTAGCTTTCCTGAATCTTCGCCGATATTTCCGGCGTATTTTCGTAATACGCCTTTATTACAAAAGCTGCCATATCAGGATATTTGCGTATGATATGCATCTTGGCCCGCATCCCCCGCTCCAGCATTTCAAAAAGATCCCCCGGCTCATAACAATGACTCTCCTTCATAAACTGCATCGTAACCTTGGCCGCCTCGTCCCACAAAAACAGGTACAGCTCCTTTTTATTTTGAAAATAGTAAAACAGCAGCGATTTACTGATTCCCGCAGCAGCTGCAATCTCTCCCATCGGGCTTTTTTTGTAGCTGTTCTTCGAAAATACCCGGTATCCCGCGTTGATAATCCTCTGTTGCTTTTGCTCTGGCAGCTGATAAAACTTTTCATTCATCCTGTCACCTCACCTGACCCGTTTGTATATTTATCTTATACCTATTGACCGTTTTTGAGAAGCCCCTCTTTCCGTCTGTTTGGCGCTTTCGACAGCAAAATACACAGTTGCAAATTTAATCAAATTAAAAAAATAGATAATTTTCCCCCAAAAAGCTTCATAATATTGTTAAAAATGCCGAAATATATCATAATGTTTTTACAGGGACGTAATCATAGAACAGGAGGGAACCAAATGAAAATCAGCGGCACAAACCAAAAACTTTGCCCGGATATAGAACGCTCAAACACCGATTTATGGATGGATTCCAAAGGCAAAGAAGTCCGTGAGCAAATCGCCGACGCCAAAAACCGTTTGAAAGAACTGTCCACCGACACAGGTCTGAATGAAGAAGAACGTGAAAAGAAAAGGAAAGAAATTCAGCAAAAAATCACCGAACTGAACAAACAGCTCCGGCAGCGCCAGATTGAGCTGCAGCGTGAACAGCAAGAGCAAAAAAGAACCTCCGCCGCACCGACAGAAGACAAAACCCTGTCCAACAATACTGACGTACGCAAGAAAGAGCCCCCATCTGCAGACAGCACGCACACCGGAACCAAAGCCATTATCGCAGCCGCTTCCGCCATTGGTCAGGCCCAGTCACAGGGCAGCCTGGCATCTTCCTTAGAAAGCCAGTTACGCGTATTACAGGCAGAAATCAAACAGGACAAAGAACGCGGCCGGGATACAAGCATAAAACAGGAGGAGCTAAAGAAACTGGAAAGCAAAGTTGCAAAATTAAACAGAACTGGCATCAGCCTTCTGGAAGACGCTGCCAAAGAAATAAGGAAGGCTGCCATAAAAGACACCCTCCCCGAAAAAAAGAGCGGCAGAAATAATTCAGACGGCTTTGTACGTCTTTTAAAATCACCGCTTTCTTCCGCTCCAAAAAGCAAAACCGATATTTATATCAAAGGCGATATGTTCTCCCATGTGGATTTCCATTTTTAATTTACAATTTATCTGAACAATTACAAAATACAGGATATGAAATTTGCCAGGTGCAAAATCATATCCTGTATTTTATCTTTCAAATGCAGCTGTCTGACACCCTCACTGCTTTGTTATCTGATCACTTTTACTTTCACCTTTTTATAATGGCCATTCTGCGCATACACATAAATATTGCAGCTGCCTGCACTCTTTCCGGTTACTTTTCCCTTTTTATTTACGGACGCAACTTTTGGATTATCCGAGTAGTATCGGAATTTCGCAATATGAATTCTAATCTCTTTCGTTTCTTTATAAGAAGGCTTTAATGTTTTTGACTTTCCCTTTTTGAGCGTAATACTCGCTGGCTTGCAGGATATACCCGACGGATTCCCGTATTTGCCTCCATTCGTAACGGCATGGGCAGATTTGGATCTGTGTGTCACCTGCTTTTTCCCGTCTACATTCTGATACGCTACAACCAGATATTTGTAGTAAGTACCCTCTTTCAGCTTTTTCACGTTACAGCTTGTAGTTTTTCCATTTTTTATAGTCCGAATACGTTTCATATTTAAACCGCACTTAGAACCATACAGGATATAACCATCCGCCTCCTTTATCCTGTGCCACTTCAACCGAATGGATTTATCCTTCCCATATGCCCGCAGCATAAGAGGATAAAATTCGGAGTCCCTGATATCTGTCTTGTCGGTATCCGTTTTTGTAATTACCTGTTCGGCTTCTTCCAGCGGCTTCCCGATACCATTCCCGCTAATCTGAGCCGTATAAGTCGCCGTCGCTTCTGCATTCGACGGAACTTCCTTATCCCATCCATCGTACTGTTCGCTTAATTTATAGCCTGGCTTTGGAATTACAAACGGCTTTGCAACTGCCTCCCCATGCCGCAGAACCAAAACGGTTTTCCCATGCACATCTGCTTTTGAAGTGTCCACGATAAATGTAAGCACATATGTTTCGCGATCATAATAAAGACGTAAAACAAGAGGCGTCCTCGCACTGACAGTTCCACTGTCTATGCGCCCCGTATGCCTGTTATTTTCTGTAAAACCGGTATACTCCTTTGCCTGTGCGATAACGTCCGCCCCTGTCACTCCTGTCAAAAGTTCTCTGTCTGACAGAGAATAGCCGTCTCCTGACGGATTTTCCTGATAATGCTCCACCCAGTAAGGCGTATTGGTACCAGGCGTCCAGTTTGCCAGAAATCTCCGGTTTCCGGTGCTTCCTGCGGGAATCGTCATCGTTTCTTTTGGCGCGCTTTTGCTTATCTCAGTCCATCCTGTAAAAACATAGCCTGCCCTGACGGGACTTGCTAAAGTAATCTCTCTGCTTTGTATCGTATATACAGACGGGTTTTTTTGTCCCTCCGGCAGTTCTCCTCCGTTTAATTCATAGCTTATGGAATATACCACCGGAGCATAATACAGCTTCAGAACCAGAGGCTTATCTGCCGTAATCGTACCGCTTGAAATCCTCCCTGCATTTTGTTCATTTTCAACATAACCCACATACTCTTTTGGGACAGCAGTTTTTTCTTCCCCTATGATTCCCTCTAAATGCTCGGTTTCTTTCAGTGCGTAAATTCCGCCGCCATACGCCTGCAGATAATGTTCCACACGGTAAGAAATGTCTGTCGTTTCCCAGTTTGCCGTAAAACTTCTATCTCCTGTACTTCCAGTCGGAATCTGAACATTCTCCTGCAAAATATCGCTTCCCGACTCCGTCCAGCCTTTAAATACATAGCCCGTTTTTACAGGATTTACCAAAACAATATCGTCGCTTAAAACGGTATATACTGTTGGATTTTTCTTATTCTCCGGCAGCTGTCCTCCATCTAACTCATAATTTATGTCGTATTCTGCCAGGTTGTAATACAGTTTCAGCACCAGCGATCCATCAGCGTTTACAATACCGCTTAAAACCCGTCCCTCATTCTCTGTATCTTCCACATAGCCTGTATATTCCTTCGCTTCTGCTGTTTTCTCTTCTCCAAACGTTCCCTCTAAATACTCCGTTTCCTTAAGTGTATAATCGCCGGTCGAATCCTGCAGATAATGCTGCACCTGATACGGAAACTCCTGTATCTCCCAGTTTGCGGCATAACTCCGGTTTCCTATGCTTCCGGACGGAATTATAACCTGCTTTTGCCACGCTTCCTTTCCCTTTTGGACTGACATACTGTCCGTCTCCGTCCATCCAACAAAAGCATAGCCTGCTTTTTGGGGATTAATCAGGGTAATATCATCGCTCAACACCGTATATACTGCCGGATTCGATTTCCCTTCCGGCAGCTGGCCTCCGTCCAGAATATAGTCTATCGTATATTCTATTGCATTATAGTACAGCTTTAAAACCAGAGAACCATCTGCCCAAACCTCTCCTGTCGGAATCCGGTTCTCATTTTGCCTGTCTTCCTGGTAGCCTCTGTACTCCTTTGCCCCTGCAATCTTTTCTTCCCCAACCTTTCCGGTAAACTCCTCGGTTTCTTCAAGCGTATAGCCGCCTTCACGGTTCTGCAGATAATGTTCTACCTGATATGTGGATTCCAATATGCTCCACCTGGCGTAAAGATTAGTTTTTTCATCCACCTCGGCAGAAAAATTATATTTTATATTTCCATCCGGCTCCGTCATCCAGCCCTCAAATGCGTATCCTGGAAGGTATTCCGGATCCGCCGGCTTTACGGCCTGCTGCCCGGAAAGAATTATCTGAGGTTTCTGCGCTGTTTCTTCCCCATATGGTACGCCTTCGTTATAAAAAGTTACTGTATAATAATTAACATCCGCCCATACATCCTGATCCTCTACGACAACCCTTACTCCCGTATCTATTCCATCAGCCCTGGAATCTGCCCTGGCCTGATTGACTTCTGTAAGATCATAAACGCGGTATTCTCCTGCCAAAACCCTGTCCAGATCCGTAATCATTTTATTATCTGTTCCCAGAAGGCCAAATGTCCTGCCATGCTCTTCCCACTTAACGCCGTCAAGATACACCCGAATATCCACTTTATGTTCCCGTGGTTTCACTGTAAGCTTCGCTGGCGGCGTATTTTCTGCCGCTT
This sequence comes from Eubacterium sp., assembly GCA_022794015.1. Taxonomy (GTDB): domain Bacteria; phylum Bacillota; class Clostridia; order Lachnospirales; family Lachnospiraceae; genus Roseburia_B. The sequence goes on from JAAWDZ010000031.1 coordinate 14,976, forward strand.
CGTAAACCCCATCCTCCGCAACATAAGCTTTTACATAGTAGGTTCCCACCGCAGAAGGCGCGCCGCCTGCCTCAGACGCACCTGAGCCACCTGCTTCGGGCCGACTTGTCGTTGTACGCATAGTACATGCTTCATCTGTATAATAAACATATGTTATCTGCGTCTCATCCGCTACCTCCGGCGTTACCTGAGCCTCGCCGATCGAAACAGGATCGCCTGTCACAATCTCTTCCTTGTCCGCAAGACTTACGGTTCGGGTTCCTTTTTTCACACGTACTTTTACATAATTGGAAGTTTGGTTCGCCGTCTGCCCATTATCCCGTTCAGATGTAACCGCACAATAAAAAAAGTAATCCCCTAATGACCTGCCTGCCGGAAACGTATACGTCTTCTCCGTTGCTCCCGGAATCCTGCCGCCATTCTGATTGCTTGCCTCTGAATTTTCATACCACTGGTAACGATACGTATGTCCTGGTAATTGTTCCGGTTCCACAATTGCTTCCAACACTGGCAAGTCATCTGTCAGGGAGATCTCCACACTTTGACCTCCTCCTTCGATAACCGCTTCAACACTCTCTGGAAGCTCCGCCGGCACCGGGTGTCCAATCGTTGTAATCACAACATCCCCTGTCAGATATTCCGGCAAAACAGTAATTTGGGCCTTTGTCTTATCCTCGTTTAATACATACCGGTAGCCTGTGCCTTCTGTCAGATGCAGTGTACCTTCCACGCCTTTTATATCTACATAAATACTCTTTGGCAAATAGAATCCCTCTGTGACGCCCAAAGAAAGCGAAAGCTGTTGTCCTGTCCGGATAACTTCTTCTGCGGACTGCTCCCGTCCGACTTTTATATCACCATATTGTACCGTAATGTCCGCCACCTCTTTGGGGACCGCCTCATTGGCCATTGACTGCACCACGGTATCGTTTATTAAATCGTAAAGCGCTTCCTTCCAATGGGCATAAAGCGTGATACTCTCTGTAATATTGCTGGTCTGCCTTGTTCCGCCCTCACGCGCGCTGTACCATCCGTCAAATTCATAACCAATTCGCGTAGGCGTTTCCAGGCTGCCGACCGGAATAGAATTTCCAGAATGGCTGCTGATCTCGCTGCCGTCACGGAACACGCCGCCATTTGCATCCAGGGTTACTGTATTGCTGGAATCCCCCATTTCAGACAGCTCTCCCACGCCGAGCTTCACACTGAAGATCTCAGAAGAACCTGCCGGAATCGTGCGGTTAACCCAGGAACAGGTAAACGCAGAATCTCCGCCAGTAGTAGACGTCATATTATTTTCAGTATTAAAAATATTCTTCCTGAAAGTTCCACTTTCCCACAATCCAACCCAAAGCCCGTCTACGTCCGTAATTCCATAGGAGGTTCCCTGTACATACAGACGAAACACCTTTCCGTCTTCAGCTGTCCTTTCTTCCATTTGAATATAAGTACTGTTGAGCCGTTCATCTTGAATTGTAGTTACATATGCTCTGTCATCACTGCCTATCATAATATCGGCAGCATATGCCAGGCTTACATTTTCAATATCTTCACTGCCCGTATTGACCACAATATAGTGCAGCGTAGCATAGGTCCCGTCCAAAGTAACGAGAGAAGCAATATAAATATCATAATTCAGATGTTTATAAAAAATACTGTCTCCTGCTTGATTCGGCAGATTTAATTTATAATTTTCATAAGATGGTTCCTCCGTATTGGCAGGCGTCCCGACTTTACAATAGTAATTATAACCTCCGTCATTATAAGTCGTCCTCACTGTCTGCTGGCCGTCCCATCCGCGGACGTCCACCATACTATTTACATGCCGAAACCACATATTTTCATTTTGTGCGGATATGTTCCGATAAGTCCACTTGGCATACAAAGTCTGAGAGCCGCTTTCTACAAATACATCCTCAACCCTGTTTTTATAATCCATACTGTCATACCAGCCGTCAAATTCCACCTCCGAACTGTAACAGGGCGCAACCGCATTGGGAAGCTTCTGATAGCTGTTGAGCACTCTTTTGTATATCCCGGTTTGTGTCTGGCACCATGCACTGCTGTCCGGTTCTTTCTGCTGCACCGCCGAGGGGATTGTACCTCCCATCGCATTAAGCGTAATAACAACCGGCTCTCTTTGTGTTTCTGCAGCTGTTTCTGCCGCCTGCGCATACAGCCCCGTAAAATCTGCCGCTCCAAATACCATTACCAGAACCAGAAATATGCTTAGCAGCCGTTTTCCCCCTCCATTTACCATGTTCATGAAAAACCCCTCCTTATTTTATCATTACAAACGCTTCGGATATTACTTTGTATCCTAATACAACTATCGGCTTTTTACATGTCTATACTATACCCTATAAAACAGAATAACGTCAAGTTAATACCCCATCCTGAACAGAATAAACGCACGAACGAAAAAACAGCTTCAAAGAATATCATTATTTGGCAAGTTCGTCAATTGCATCCATCATATCGTTATCGTATAATACTTTTAGAACAGCGAGGATTACAGGAATTTCTGTTTCTAGGTTTCTG
>JAAWDZ010000032.1 GCA_022794015.1 Eubacterium sp.
GCAATCAAATAAAAGCACTGTCCGGCAAATGGCATGATCCACGCCATTTGCTCCAGGATTCATTTCCGAATGATATTTTATTCCTATATTCAGACTGTTTATTCGATTTTCAAAGTTCTTAACTAACTGACATTGGTTCACTCCGTGACCAGTAACACGCTTCGCGATGCACAGAAATCGCAAAAAGATGCGATTTCGCGCTGAAAAACTCAGAATTTCCACACAAAATGTGCGGAAATTCCTCGCGGAACAGTGGCGTGTGAACAGTAACGATTAAATCTCTCTAATGATGGGAATAATTTGACTATCCAGAAAAACATGGTATGATGGTTATATTGAAATGGAAAAGGAGCCGTAAAAATGGAATACAAAAAATATGAAAACACGATTTTCGCCAGAATTGACAAAGGAGAAGAAATCTTAGAACAAATAAAAGTAATTGTCCAAAAAGAACAAATTAAACTGGCCAGTATACAGGCTCTGGGGGCAATTCATGAATTTACAGCGGGTGTCTTTTTGCCGGATGAAAAAAAATACATCTCCAATGATTTTTTCGGCATATTTGAAATTGTCTCTCTGACCGGCACCATAAGCACCATGGACGGCGCATTTTACTGCCACCTGCACATTAGCGCCGGAAACGAAAAAGGTGAAGTATTCGGCGGTCACTTAAACCGGGCTATCGTAAGCGCCACCTGTGAAATGGTGATCCAAATCATAAACGGAACTTTAGACCGGGCATACGACGAGCAAATCGGACTGAACCTGCTTAAATTTTAGCCGCAATACATCAGTAACGATTGAATCTCCCTCTTTCATTAAAAGCGGCCACATTTATGAGTGACCGCTGACTTTCATTTATTGAGAAAAGCACATTTCACCAAAGACAAAGAAAGGCATGTCTTATACTTCTTCTGCACTCTGAATTTTTTTCAAATAATAGAACCCATAAGACGGAATATCCACTCCACTCGCCGTCATCCTCCTTCCGGATATCAGCTCCACATACTCCCCATCTGTTTCATTGATCCATGCCGTCTTATCAAATTCACTGAAATTAAATAACGCAATCAGCTTCTCTTCTCCATAGCGCCGCTCTATGCAAAGCACCGCCGGATCCCATGTCTCAATCGTTCGCACATCTGCTTCCGACACAAAAACCTGTTCCCTCTTTCGAATTGCCTCTAACTCCTTTAACTGCCCGAACAGTTTTCCCTGCACGCTTTTCTCATCCGAAATCTGCTCTGCCAGTTTCCAGTTCATCGCCCCGCGATGAATAAACCGCGAATCTGCCGCCTTTTTCGGATCCTCTTTGTAGCTGTAATCATTTACCTGCCCAATCTCATCCCCGCTGTAAATCACCGGAATGCCAGACTGTACAAACATGTAAGCATGCAACATCACATCCAGACGGATGGCTTTCTTAATCGCTGCGTCATCCTGCTCAAACCCGGCCTTTTCAATTCCGCACATCGAAGCCGTTGTTCCGCAGAACCTTGCGTCTCCGGTCACCGGGTCCGCATTGTAAAGTTCTCCCCGGCTGTTGCTGTTTCCGGCATATCCCTGAAAATAGTCGTTTAAGTACTGCTTATGCGCCCGTTCTTCCATTCCTTTTGCAGCCAGCATTTCATAATCCAGGCCCCAGCCAATATCATCATGGCAGCGCAGGTAATTTAAAAACAGATATTCTTTCGGGAGTCCAAACACGGTATCCAGCTGCTTTTTTAACAACCCCACATTCCGGGTCGCTACCGTGTGCCAGGTCGTCGCCATTGTCGTTACATTATAAAGCATATGGCATTCCGGCTTTTCTACCGTACCAAAATATGGCACTACCTTTTCCGGCTCCATTACCACCTCTCCCAACAGCAAAATCCCCGGACATACAATTTCACTGACGATCCGCATCATGCGCACTATAGTATGTACCTGCGGCAGATTCCGGCACTGTGTATTCAATTCCTTCCAGATGTAAGGAACGGCGTCCAGACGGACAATGTCAATTCCACGGTTCGCCAAATACAGAAAATTGTACATCATTTCATTGAATACCCTCGGATTTTTGTAATTCAAATCCCACTGGTACGGGTAAAACGACGTCATCACAAAATATTCCTGTTCCGAAAGCCAGGTAAAGTTGCCCGGTGCAGTAGTCGGAAATACCTGCGGCACAGTTTTTTCATACAAAGACGGAATATAGGCATTTTCGAAAAAGAAGTAGCGGCTCATATATTCCCCGTCCCCTTCACGCGCTTTCTTCGCCCATTCATGCTCCTCCGAAGTATGATTCATCACAAAATCCATGCAGACACTGATCCCCTTTTTGTGACAAGATTCGGTCAAATCCTCCAGATCCTCCATCGTTCCCAGGCGCTCCTGCACCTTTCGAAAATCCGATACGGCATACCCTCCATCTGATCGTCCTTCGGGCGACTCCAAAAACGGCATCAAATGAATATAATTGACATTACACTGTTCCAGATAGGGCAGTTTCTCCTCCACCCCCTTCATCGTCCCTGCAAAATTATCAATGTAAAACATCATACCCAGCATATCGTTCTGCTTATACCAGTTTGGATCTGCTTCGCGCTCCCTGTCGAGCGCCTTCAAACTGTCCTTACGCCCTGTATAAAACTGCTCCAGCCTTTCACACAGCTCCGCAAACATAGAGCCGTTGTCATATAGCTCCATGTACAGCCAGCGCAGCTCGTCATGAAATTTTTGAAAACGCTGTTGAAATTCCCCGGACATATCCGGAATCTGTTTTATCAGCTCTTTTTTCTGTGCCTTCTTCTTCTTTTTCTTTTTGCTCATCCTCTCACCTTCCTGTATTGAAAAATGTCAGCGCAATCCTGATTTCCGGTAAATAATATCCTCTCTGCCCGGCCCGTTTGACACCATGGTAATCGGATATCCAATTTGTTCCTCAATAAACTCCACATAATTCCTGCAGCTCTCCGGAAGATCTCCGTATTCTTTTATCCCACGAATATCTTCCTTCCAGCCGGGAAGTATCTTCAATACGGGTTTTGCTTTTTCCAGTTTTCCTGTTGTCGGGAAATCGGTTGTCACTACCCCGTCTATTTCATATCCAACGCAAACGGGAATTTCATCCAGATATCCCAGTACATCCAGTACGGTAAATGCCACGTCTGTCGTCCCCTGCAGGCGGCATCCATATTTGCTTGCCACGCAGTCAAACCAGCCCATACGCCTGGGCCGGCCTGTTTTGGCGCCGTATTCACCGCCGTCGCCGCCGCGCCGCCGCAGCTCTTCTGCTTCTTCCCCGAAAATCTCGCTGACAAATGCTCCTGCACCTACCGCGGAGGAATATGCCTTACATACAGTAATAATTTTCTGGATTTCATAAGGCGCAATTCCTGCCCCGATTGCTCCATAAGCCGCTAAAGTTGAGGAAGATGTCACCATTGGGTAAATTCCGTGATCCGGATCCTTTAATGTGCCAAGCTGCCCTTCTAACAGGATATTCTTCCCTGCCTTCAGCGCCTTGTCCAGAAATAAGGATACATCGCATACATACGGCGCAATCATATCCCGGTACTCCTGTAAAGTGCGAAGCAATTCTTCGGGATCTAACAGAGGCTTGTGATATAAATGCTGCAGTAAAATATTTTTGGTTTCGCAGACACGTTTTAATTTGTCCTTTAAAATGTCCTCTTCAAATAATTCGCTGACCTGGAAACCGATTTTTGCAAATTTATCTGAATAGAATGGTGCAATGCCGGATTTGGTAGAGCCAAAAGATTTTCCGCCCAGACGCTCTTCCTCATACTGATCAAATAAAATATGGTATGGCATTACAATCTGCGCCCGATCGGATACCAAAATCTTTGGAGCGGGCACATCTCTTTCTGTAATGGATTTGATCTCCTGAATCAAAACCGGGATATCAAGCGCCACTCCATTACCGATAATATTTGTCGTATGGCTGTAAAACACGCCGGAAGGCAGTGTATGAAGCGCAAATTTACCATAATCATTTACTATTGTATGGCCCGCGTTTGCTCCGCCCTGAAACCGGACAATAATATCCGCTTCCTTTGCAAGCATATCTGTAATTTTACCTTTTCCTTCATCTCCCCAGTTTGCACCAACAATCGCTTTCACCATTCTTTTGTTCCTCCTCATTTAAAATATATATCCAATTGATAAGGTTTCCAAACTGTTACTACCAGTTATATCAGCTCCGGAATCTGCTTAGAGCAGGCGATTGCCAGCGCTCCGGGCCCAATGTGGCAGGATACGCTTAAGGAAAGCGGATCCATCACAATATCCGCATTCGGAAATACCGCCAGCACCTCCTCGCGAAATGTTTCGGCTGCCGCCAAATCATACGTATATGCAATTTCCAGATACATATGCCCTCCATCGGGATCTCCAAAACGATCTGCAAAATCCTTCTTCATAGCATCCAGCATAATAGATTTTGCCTGCTTCACTGTCCTTGCTTTCGCAAAGGCGTCCAGCTTCTCCCCCTGGATCTGAAGCACCGGCTTTAACCGCAGCAAAGTCCCAAGCGCTGCCGCTGCCGGGGTGATCCGGCCGCCCTTCTTTAAATACGTCAAAGTGTCTACCATAATATATATCGAAGATTCAAGCTTCTCGCGTTCTAATATATCCTTTATCTCCGCCGCTGTGCGCCCCTGCTTCGCAAGTGCAAGCGCATCCATGACAGACTGTTTCTGTGTCACGGAAATCCGCTGATTATTTACTACAAATACCTTCCCCTCATAGTCCTGGGCCAGCATAACCGCTGTTTCGCAGGAACTGCTTAACCCGCTTGACATTGGGATATGCACAATTTCATCATATTCCTGTAAAAGCTCATCCCATAGGTCGGTGACGCTTCCTACAGAAGGCATCGAAGTAGAGATATCACATCCATCCTTTAGCTTCTGGTAAAATTGCTCCTGTGTCAGATTTATATCCTCATAATAGGTTTCCTGATCAATAAAAAATGGCATCGGCAATATATGGATACCAAGTTCTTTCGCCTGCTTTTGTATAATACCGCTGTTGCTGTCTGATATAATTGCGACTTTACTCATGAATTCCCTCCTGTATGCTTTCTGGTACGGCACAACAGAAAAATGATACCATACCGGCAGTTCGATTGTAACACACTTTTTAAATTATTGCTACTATAAAATCGCCTGCTTAAGGCATAGATGTAAACCAGAGCGTGTTTGAAAATTAATTCCGGCAGATGTGCAGCCTGTTAAACGGGTCGTACAGACGACGGGATTGAATTTTCAGACATTCTCTGGCAATCAGGAACTGAATTTAATGAACAATCTGCTTGTAACCCAAAAAGCAGATTGCTATAATAGAAAACAGGTTTTATCACTAACACAAGCAAAAAGGAGACAACACAATTATGGACAAATTAGAAACTTTAAGGGAAGCGTTAAACCAGTGCGACGAAGTTATCTTAAACGGCCTGCTTATGCGGAATCGCATTGCAGAGGATATTATAGCATATAAACAGGCAGCGGGGCTTCCGATTTTACAGCCGGAGCAGGAAGCAAAGCAACAAGAATGGTTTAGAGCAAAACTGCAGGGAAAAAGTCATCAAAGCGAAATTGCCAGTGTATTTGAACAAATCTTAGACAGCAGCAAGAGAATTCAGGCGGATAAGCTTTTTGACTACAATATCGTTCTCATTGGTTTTATGGGTGCAGGTAAATCAACGATTTCCAGAACCTTAAGCACGGTATTTGCCATGCATGTAATTGAAATGGATCAAATAATCGCCGAACGCGAAGGAATGAGTATTTCAGATATTTTCGAAGTACACGGCGAAGAGTATTTCCGCGATGCGGAAACGAATCTTCTGATCGAAATGCAGTCTCGGAAAAATATGGTTATCTCCTGTGGCGGCGGCACACCGATGCGTGCGTGCAACGTAGCGGAGATGAAAAAGAACGGCAGAGTCGTCCTGTTAAATGCCACGCCAGAAACCATCTATGAGCGCGTAAAAGACAGCCATAACAGACCATTGATTGAAAACAACAAGAATGTACCGTTCATTGCCGATTTAATGGAAAAACGCTGGGAAAAATACATGGCGGCAGCAGACATTATCATCCAGACCGACGGGAAAACGGAGATGGAAATCTGCGAAGAGTTAATCCAAAGCCTTCTGGCATTCGACACCAAAGAATAAAAACTCAACCAAATGAGGCTGTCAGAAAGCGAATCTTTTCCGACAGCCCATTTTTATTGTATTTTACAAATTGTTATGAATAATATCCAATACGTCTGCAAGCTGACGCACACCGATCTGTCCGGGAGCAGACGTTTTAGAGGCCGCGCCAAAGGTAATGGCTGAACCAAAAACCTCTCCTGCCAGACGGCTGATGACACCGGTACCCGCCATGGACATGGTAATCAACGGTCGATCCGTATGCTGCTCAGACATTTCCAAAGTAGCGGCCAGCACAGTTAAAACATCCTGTTTTGACTGCGGCATCAGGGCAATTTTCAAAATATCTGCCCCTGACTGCTGCATTTTGGACAGCCGTTTTATGATTTCTTCTTTCGGCGGCGTCCTGTGAAAATCGTGGTTTGAACCGATAACTCTGATATTACAGTTGTGAGCGGCAGTTATGATGCTGCCCGCCACTTCATCTCTGGTACATATTTCAACATCCATCAAATCCACACAGCCGCTTTGCGCCGCCGCCCGGTTTATTGCCTCATATTGCCTGTCACTGACTGCTTTTTCCCCGCCTTCCTCAGCCGTCCGAAACGTAAACAAAACGGGCAGATCTCCCAGTGTCTTCCGCAGCGCCTCAGCGGTATCTGAAAGCTTCTCTGCGTCAAATACGTCTTCAAACCAGTCCGATCTCCACTCCACTACATCGACCGGAACAGACCTTAAAGAACGGGCTTCCATAATAATTTCATCTGCTGTCTTCCCCACAATCGGGACACAAATCTTGGGGCGTCCTTCCCCTATTGCAACATTTCTTACAATTACTGGATTCATCACTTTCCTCTTTTCTTATTAAATATTGCAAAAATAACAAATAAGGAAAGTCTTGAAAACAATATATTCTCAATACTTTCCTTATTTCTTAATCATTACTTCGCATAATCAATCACACGGGACTCACGGATTACGTTTATCTTAATCTGTCCCGGATACTCCAATTCAGACTCGATCTGCTTGGATATATTACGCGCTAACAATACCATATCGGCATCGCTAATCTGCTCAGGAATTACCATTACCCGAATCTCTCTGCCCGCCTGAATGGCAAAAGATTTATCTACCCCTTTAAAACCACCTGTAATATCTTCTAATTGTTTTAATCTGTTTGAATATGTTTCTAAAGTTTCCCGCCTTGCACCTGGACGCGCTGCACTGATAGTATCAGCAGCCTGAACCAGGCAGGCAATCAGAGTCTCTGGTTCCACATCTCCATGATGTGCTTCCACTGCATTAATAATCAGAGGCGACTCTTTGTATTTTCTACATAATTCAACACCAATTTGAATATGCGAACCTTCCATTTCATGATCTACTGATTTTCCGATATCATGCAATAATCCTGCACGTTTTGCTGTTCTGGTATCCACACCAATCTCCCCGGCAAGGAGACCGGCAATCTGCGCAACTTCAATTGAGTGCCTCAATGCATTCTGCCCATAGCTGGTCCTAAACTTCATGCGCCCAAGTAAGCGCACCAGTTCCGGGTGAATCCCGTGAACGCCGACTTCCAGGGTAGCGGCTTCACCTTCTTCGCGAATCATCGTCTCAACTTCTTTTTTGGCTTTTTCCACCATCTCTTCAATCCTTGCAGGATGAATACGCCCATCCACAATCAGTTTTTCCAGTGCAATCCTTGCTATTTCTCTGCGAATAGGGTCAAATCCTGACAGGATAACTGCCTCCGGCGTATCATCAATAATCAAATCTACACCGGTTAATGTTTCAAGTGTCCTGATATTCCGCCCTTCACGGCCGATGATACGTCCCTTCATTTCATCATTGGGGAGCTGGACAACGGAAATTGTGGCCTCGGAAACATGGTCTGCAGCACACTTCTGAATTGCGGTTACCACATAATCCCTTGCTTTCTTGCCGGCTTCTTCCTTCGCCTGATGCTCCATTTCCTTGATCAGCTTTGCGGTATCAAGCTTTACATCTTCTTCCACGGTTTTTAAAAGGTATTCTTTTGCCTGTTCGGAGGTAAGCCCTGAGATTCGTTCCAGTTCCTGTACACGTTCTTCACTCAGCTTTGCAATTTCTGCTTTCTGTCTGTTGAGTTCTTCTTCCCTTGCAAGAAACCCCGCTTCGCGCTTTTCGATAGCATCTAATTTCTTATCAAGATTTTCTTCTTTCTGCACGATACGCCGTTCATTGCGCTGGATCTCAGCCCTGCGGTCGCGGATCTCTTTGTCCAGGTCGTTCTTGCTCTTGATGGTTTCTTCTTTGACCTCAAGCAAAGTTTCCCGCTTCTTCGTCTCGGCTGCTTTGACTGCTTCGTCAATTATCTCCCTGGCTTTTTCTTCCGCACTTCCTATCTTCTGTTCAGCAACTTTCTTGCGATAGGAAACGGTAAGCAGGCAGGTAACCGGCACTGCAAGAATCAACGTGACGATCACAGCAATAATTACTTCTGGCACAGGAGCACCTCCTTATTTAATTTTCATTGTACATATAACATAATTTCGTAACATCTGTCATAATTTACAACAGTTAAATTTTATACTTTCTACACAATTATGTCAAGTATTTTTAGGTTCTTTCCAAAGTTAGTTGAAAACAGATGATTTTTCTGGATAAATGTGGTATACTGAAAACAGATTATTTATGTCATGGAGGTACCGCATATGGATGAATTCATTAAGCTTTTGGATCCAAGCCTGGATTATGTCAGCC
>JAAWDZ010000005.1 GCA_022794015.1 Eubacterium sp.
AAAAGCACTGTCCGGCAAATGGCATGATCCACGCCATTTGCTCCAGGATTCATTTCCGAATGATATTTTATTCCTATATTCAGACTGTTTATTCGATTTTCAAAGTTCTTAACTAACTGACATTGCGTGTGAACAGTAACTCACTGTTACAAAGTTACTTTTTACACTGGCAAAATTTATTGCCCTTTCTTTCGATTTATGCTATACTCGTATAAGCACAACACACCGGATTACGATATAAGGAGGAGGATACCCGGCATGAAACACATACCCAAAGTACTCGCGATTTGTTTTCTGTCCATCTCATGCTTCCTTATCACCGGATGTTCCGACAGTGAGCCGCCGGAAAGCCCGCAATCTCCGGGCAACCGTACCTCAAATACCTATGCTTCCGACACACCGTCGGATTCTGCTCCTGATGATGCTCCGGATAATTCTGATTCTTCGGACCGCTCCGATGATTCAGATGCGTCGGCCGGACCTGTTCGGGATAATACTCCGCATGTACTGGTACCGGAAGCATCCGGCAGTGACGTCCACGGAAATGATTTTTCTTCCATAGATGCCTCCCATACACAGGAAGGATATGTGATGGTCAAATATACCGGCGATAACAGCAAGGTCAAACTCCGCATCACCGGCCCGGATCAAAACGAATATATATACCTTTTATCCGGCACAGGAGAATATGAAACGTTTCCTCTCACTTGCGGCAGCGGCGCTTATCAGGTACAAATCCTTGAGAACGCGGGGGGCGATATGTATGCTCTTGCATATTCCGCCGATTTAAACGTCTCCATTACAAATGAATTCGGGCCGTTCCTTTACCCAAACCAATACGTGAACTTTAATCCCGACAGCAAGACTGTCGCAAAAGGCAGCGAGCTCGTCAACGGTGTACATTCCGATCTGGAAGCAATTGAAAACATTTATCGTTATATTATAGAAGAAATTACATACGACCAACAAAAAGCTGAAAGCGTCAGCTATGGATATCTGCCGGTTGTAGACGAAACACTTTCCTCCGGCAAAGGTATCTGCTTCGATTATGCGGCAGTTATGAGTGCAATGCTGCGCTCTCAGGGTATCCCGACCAAATTAGAAGTCGGCTACTCCGGAGAAGCATACCATGCATGGATCAGTGCCTATGTAAACGAGATCGGCTGGGTGGATAAAATCATCCAGTTTGACGGTTCCTCCTGGACATTAATGGATCCCACATTAGCAGCCAGCAATAACCGCCAGGACGTCGGGCAGTACATAGGCGACGGTTCCAATTATGTTGTAAAATATTCCTATTAAATTGATCCTGCGGACAAACGCCGCAGAGATCCGGAAAGGAGCTTATATGGGCAAGAAAAAACTGACGCCTTTTTCAAACATGGAGGCCGCTTCCTTTTGCTCGCAGATGGCCATCATTCTCAAATCCGGCATTTCTTCGATTGAAGGAATCACCATTATGTTAGAAGACGCCTCACAGGAAAACGAAAAACAGCTGCTTTTGCAAATACAGGAAACACTGATGCAGACGGGCTCTCTGTATGAAGCGCTCGCGGCGGCCGGTGTTTTTCCCGCTTACCTGCTGAATATGGTGCAGATAGGAGAACAGACCGGTAAACTTGACGATGTTATGGACTCATTGGCCAATTACTACGAAAAGGAAGCCAGCCTGGCACAAACTATCAAAAATGCTGTTACCTATCCTCTTATCATGCTCATGATGATGACTTTGGTTATCCTGGTACTGATTACAAAAGTCATGCCGGTTTTTAACCAGGTATTTGAACAGCTTGGCACGCAAATGACCGGTTTTTCCCGTATCATTTTAAATATTGGCGTTTTTATTAATGCACATGCCATTATTTTCTTTGGCATTCTGGCAGCGCTTGTAATATTCGTAATTTTTCTTATCAAATCCGCCAAAGGCCAGAGTCTGTTTCGTTCCTTCGCAGATAAATTTGCAAGCAACCGTGACCTTTCCCAAAAGATTGCAGCTTACCGTTTTTCAAACGGCATGGCCCTTACTTTAAGCAGTGGCCTGACACCGGAAGAATGTCTGAATTTAACGTCAGAACTGACCGAACAGGCTTCCTTCCGCAACAAGTTAGAACAGTGCCGTGCATCCGTTTCACAGGGCAGCGATCTCTGCGAAGTTCTTTTGGAACAGGGCATTTTTTCTGGTACATATGCACGGATGGCAACGATTGCTTCCCGTACCGGCGTACTTGATGAAATAATGGACAAAATTGCAGCCCAGTACGAAGAGGATATTGACGCGCGGATCTCTGGAATGATTGCAGCAATTGAACCGACGCTTGTCATCATCCTTTCCGTAATCGTCGGTATCATCCTGCTTTCTGTAATGCTGCCGCTGATGGGTATCATGGCGGGACTGTAAAAATGCAATCGTTCAGACAGGCTGCTTTGTTACACGCTTTACAAGACGGCAGCCGTCCAAACTGTTTCCTAAAAATACATTCCGCCGTTAAAAAGATGGAGGTACAATCATGACACACCGTTTTTATAAAAAACAGAAATCCTCCCGGAATCTGCTCATTTCCGTTGCTGTTTTTGCCGCTGTAATTTTAATATTCTGGTCTGCAGTCTCATCTGTTTCTACCAAAACAGAAGAAGAGGAAATGGAAACGCTGCAAACAGCCGTCATGCGTCAGATTACTTACTGTTATGCCATAGAAGGCGCTTACCCGCCCAGCCTTTTATATCTGGAAGACAATTACGGACTGACCTACAATTCAGAAAAATATTTTATTGACTACCAGCCTTTGGGCACAAATATTATACCGGACGTCACCATTATAAAAAAACGGGCCAATAAGGAGGTTTCCCCTTGAAATTGCGTACACAGCACAGACATGTCATTGATCTTATTCTTCCGATTACGATATTTTTTGTATTCGCAGCATCTTCGCTTGCTGTGCTGATGCTTGCTGCCAATATTTACGGCCGACAAACCACAGACGCTGAAAATAATTATATGGCCCGCATTTCTCTATCTTATATCAATGAAAAAATTCGTCAGAACGACTTGGCCGGCGGTATTTCTATTCAGTCTTTGGAAGGTCAGGACTGCCTTGCCATGGAAACCAGCTTAAACGACGTCCTCTATACGACTTACATATACATGCATGAAGGTATGTTAAAAGAGCTATTCATCCGCAGCGACGTAGAAGCCCGTTTAAGCGATGGCAAAACGATTATGGAAATCAGTGATTTCACAATGGATGAAGTGGAAAAAGGCTTATTCCGTTTCACATCCGTAGATTCGGACGGGCATACACTGACACTTATCACATCAGAAAGGAGTACGCCATGAATCATTCTTCCAACAGCCACTCCCGTATATTTCTGATGGAACTTATCATTGCAGTCCTGTTTTTTTCTCTGGCCAGTGCAGTCTGCCTTCGCATGTTTGCGGCATCCCGACAGATAAGCAAAGACGCTGCCAAACAAAATATGGCAATGACTCAGGCTGGCAATGCTGCCGAACTGCTAAAATATGCACATTCTCAAAATGAGAATTTTCCCGCATGTATTCTGGAACAATATCCGTATGCGGTAACAGATACCGCGGAAATTACCGTTTATTTTGATGAGGACTGGATTCACTGTGCGATTGAAAATGCCGTTTTTCTGTTACAGATCGTACAAGTACCGACCGAAGATGATATTATCCCTTATCAGATTGCAGTCTGGGATACAACAGACAGCGAGACTGCCATTTATTCTCTGGACTTAAAGCTGCATACGCCGTTTCAACCATAATTTGCTAACACGAGGTGTCTGCTCATGAAAAAGAAAAACTTACCTGTTACCAATATCGGAACCATATCACTGATGATGGTTTTCATTATACTTTGTATGGTTACCTTTGCCGCACTGTCTCTGTCATCGGCTGTAAGCGATGCGCGTGCAGGAAAAAAAATGCAGGCGCATACAGAAGAATATTATAGCGCTTCCAATGATGCCGAAGCTCTTTTGGCAAAAGCAGACCGCGTATTTGCAGATGCTTATAAGACTGCCGCAAATACCGATGAATTCTGCCGCATAATCGCTGACGGTACGAATGATTTTGCCACGGTAGATGCTGCAGGTGAAGAACTGCTCCTTACATACCAGGTTGACATGAACGACAGCCAGTCTCTTTTTGTCCAGCTTGCCGTACATACTCCCGAACAGCTCAAAACAGAAGGCATGGATTCGTATTACAGGATTCTTTCCTGGCAAGTCATTTCTACCGAAACCTGGGAAAGCGACAACACACTAAAATTATTACCTTTTTAAACGCCCAAATGGCTAAAATGGGATACCCCAGAGGGTAATTCATAATATCAAAAATAAGGAGGCTGCGTTTATGGATTTAAATGCAATTAATTTACTGGAAAAAGCGGTCCGGGAGGGGGCCTCAGATGTATTTATAGTAGCCGGACTTTCTGTTTCTATGCGGCTGCAGGGTTCCATCGTAAAAATCGGAGAAGACAAACTATTGCCAAACGATACCGCTTCTGTAATTTCTCAGATTTACGAAATGGCAGGGAACCGCTCTCTGGATATTTTAAATGAATGTGGGGACGACGACTTTTCCTTTGCAATCCCCGGTCTGTCAAGATTCCGCGTCAGCGCCTATAAACAGAGAAGCACGCTTTCGATTGTAATCCGAATTATCACTTTCTCCCTTCCGGATCCGGCACAGCTTGGTATTCCGGATAAGATTATTGATTTTGCTAAATTCCCGAAGGGCCTGGTGCTGATTACAGGAGCTGCCGGCAGTGGTAAATCGACATCGCTTGCCTGCATCATTGATTATATCAACCAGCATTACGATAAGCATATCATTACGCTTGAAGATCCGTTGGAATTTCTGCATCGGCATAACCGCAGTATTGTCAGCCAGCGCGAGATCAATGTTGATACGGAAAGCTACGTTACTGCGCTGCGCGCTGCACTCCGCCAGAGCCCAAATGTCATCCTGCTTGGAGAAATGCGCGATTACGAAACTATCCAGGTTGCGATGACTGCTGCCGAAACAGGACATCTGATTTTCTCAACACTGCACACGATCGGTGCAGCCAATACAATCGACCGTATTATTGACGTATTCCCGCCGAACCAGCAGCACCAGATTGCCGTTCAGCTCTCCATGGTACTGCAGGCCGTTGTATCACAGCAGCTGATTCCATCCGTCAACGGAACCATGGTTCCTGCATTTGAAATCATGACGGTTACTCCGGCAATCCGGAATATGATTCGGGACAATAAAATTCCGCAGTTAGACGGTATTATCTATTCTTCTGCAAACGCAGATATGATTTCCATGGATACCAGTCTGCTGAACCTGTACAAGGCAAAGAAGATTACAGCTGAAACAGCGCTGGATTTTGCAACAAATCCAGACATGTTAAAAAAGAGATTATAACTATTAAGTTATTCTTTCTATAAACAGGAACCTCCCGCAAAATGATGGATACAAAAAAACCGGATTTTGCATGAGGTTCCTGTTTTCATAGGCCCTGCCTCCTAAATCAATACTCTGTTACCGCTCTTTGTTCTGTTTCCTGCCAGATATCCCTTTATATCCATATATCATTTACAGGCTAAGCAAAACAGTGGCGTGTGAACCAATGTCAGTTAGTTAAGCATTAGGTTGGATTCAGCTATAAGGGTCTAACCTAAATTTTTATAAAAATTACCAAAAGTGGTTGACAAAAATACGAAAATGTGCGGCCGCGCTCACTATGGATGA
>JAAWDZ010000033.1 GCA_022794015.1 Eubacterium sp.
CAGAAACCTAGAAACAGAAATTCCTGTAATCCTCGCTGTTCTAAAAGTATTATACGATAACGATATGATGGATGCAATTGACGAACTTGCCAAATAATGATATTCTTTGAAGCTGTTTTTTCGTTCGTGCGTTTATTCTGGGGAAGGATGCAGACAGCATGTAACAGTTTGGCCCAGGACTTTGCACCTGCTGCAAAGTCCGTGAGAATGCGTAAAGGCTGAACTGTTACGGCGGCATCTTCGATAATAGATCTTATCATAATTTAAAGAAAATATTAAATTTCTGATCTTCTTGTCCTTTTTTTGAGAAAATAGAGTATAATAGAAGGAAATGTATTAAAAAGGAGTGAAAAAATATTATGGCTCGCAGAAAAAGAAGGACGGGAATCTTGCGCAGGTCTTTATTATTGGCTCTGGGAGTTGTGCTGTTTCTGATCGTTGTGGTCTATGTATATTTTGGAATTTACTTTCGATCACATTTTTTCTTCCAGACCAGTATTGAGGATGTGGATGTTGGCGGCAAGACAGCCGGGGAAGCAGTCAGTGAGCTGCGTTCAGAGGTACGTGATTATCTGCTGACGCTTTATGACAGGGATGGCAATAAGTACCAGATTACAGGCGCAGACATTGAATACGATTATAGTCCAATCGGAGAAGAAGAAAAACTGATAAAGGATCAGAAATCGTTTCTATGGCCAGGCAAGATTACAAAGAAAAAGCGGCTGAGTGTGGACAGGAGCATTTCCTATGATAAGGATTTGCTGAAGGATGAAATCAGATCTCTTGAATGTATGCAGGAAGATTACATGAAAAAGCCAAAGGATGCCGCTATTGAGATGACGGAAAACGGTTATGAGCTGATACCGGAAGATCAGGGCAGTTATCTGATTGCAGACAAGGTATTTGCCAGGATTGAAGCCGTAGTGGAAGCAGGAGAGTCCGAGTATACGTTTACAGACGATCTCTATGAAAAGCCGAAAGTAACGGCTGATGATGAGCTGTTAACAGAGCGCATGGCCAAAATTCAGTCTTTTTTTGGGGCTGAAATCACGTATGATATGGGTATGGACAAGGAAGTTGTGGATCAAAGCGTAATTTCATCCTGGATTACAGTGGATGAAGCTTATAATATATCATTCGATGAGGATAAAGTTGCTGCATATGTGCAGAGCCTTGCAAGCAAATACAATACATACGGCGATAAGCGTGAATTTTTGACGAGCAAAGGCGATGTGGTTACCATTGGCGGAGGCGATTACGGCTGGGTCATTGACAAAGAAGCAGAACGCGAACAGCTGATAGAGGAAGTGAAAAACGGCGAGGTAAAAACCAGGGAGCCGATTTATTCACAGACAGCAGTCAGCAGGAATCAGGATGACATCGGGAATACCTATATTGAGATTGATTATACCAATCAGCATCTGTGGTATTATGAAAACGGCGTGATGAAAATCGACACGGATATCGTATCCGGCAACATCAGCAGAGGCAACGGTTCGCCAGACGGTGTTTTTAAGATCGTTTATAAGAAAAGTCCCGCTGTACTCAAAGGCGAGGACTATGAGTCGGATGTGACCTATTTCATGCCGTTTGCTTATAATGTCGGAATTCACGACGCTTCCTGGCGAAACGGCAAGTTCGGGGGTTCGATTTATAAAACTTCGGGATCTCACGGCTGCATCAATGCGCCGGAGTCTGTTGTATCCAAGCTTTATGAAATGGTAAAGGTAGATACGCCGGTTGTGGCGTTTTATCGGGAAGAAGTCAAACTGACAGCGGAGAATACGAAAATTTCCAATGCCTATTCGTATTATGATGCAGAAAAGGAAAAGGCTAAAGAAGAGGAAGAAAGAAAAAGAGCGCAGGAACAGGCGGCAAATACCCCCGTCGTTGGGGAAGGACAGCGGATTGCAGAGGACGGGAGTGTAGAGCCTGCGCCGTGATAAAACAGAAAGCAGACAGCAGAGGAATTTGAGCTGTCTGTTTTTTTATTGGGCTTTGCGGATAGAAGCCGCCAGGAATAGTCTGCCGGGGAGGAATGGCGCTTCCACAAATTTTATTGGAATATTTTTTAAGACAAGTCATATATTAGACTAGGAGTTGAGAGAAGATGAAACAGGAAATCTTACAT
Source organism: Eubacterium sp. (assembly GCA_022794015.1). Taxonomy (GTDB): domain Bacteria; phylum Bacillota; class Clostridia; order Lachnospirales; family Lachnospiraceae; genus Roseburia_B. The sequence goes on from JAAWDZ010000033.1 coordinate 2,132, forward strand.
ATTATGCCGATTGGCCTTCGTGCCTCAGTAGAAAAGATGCTTTTGGAACGGACAGACGCCGAGGAGATCCGGGTTCGGATTGGACAACCGTTGGAGTTTCGCTGTAAAGACAAAAGTATATGGCTTTCTCAGGCGGTAACGCTTTCTGACATGGAAGAAATGCTTACGTTTATCAGTCGGTATTCGATTTATGCGTATGAGGAAGAAATCCGGCAGGGCTTTTTGACAATTGAAGGCGGAAACCGGATTGGGTTTGCCGGACAGGTGCGTATGGAAAATGGACAGATTCTGCATATGACGCATATTCGTTTTATGAATATCCGGATTGCAGGGGAGCATAAGGGCTGTGCAAAGACGTTAATGCCATGGCTGTTTGATGAAATGGGAGAATTTTTGAATACGCTTTTGATTTCGAGGCCGGGAGTTGGTAAGACAACCTTCCTGAGGGACTGCATTCGTATTATTTCGAATGGAGATGGCGCTAGAGCCGGAAAGAAGGTCTGCGTAATTGATGAACGATCGGAGATTGCAGCGTGCCATTTGGGGATACCGCAAAATGATGTGGGAAAACGTACGGACGTGCTGGACGGCTGTCTGAAGGAGGAAGGAATGCGTTTGTCCCTTCGGGGGATGTCGCCGGAGGTGATTGCGGTGGATGAGCTGGGCGGGAAAAAGGAAGCGAAAGCGGTTGGGCAGATACTGTTAAGCGGCTGTAAAATTTTGGGAACAGTGCATGGAGAAGAGATGGGACAAATTGTAAAATTGGCGGGGATGAAAAGAATGTGTCGGGAAAAATGGTTTCAAAGGTATGTTTTTTTAAACAAGCGGGAAAACGGGGAGCGTTATTTTGTTATTTACGATCAGGAGTATAACCGGATATGTTAAGAAGCGCAGGCATTTTTTTTATTCTGGCAGGCGCGTATGGGTTTGGCAGTTATCTGTGCCTGTATTTAAAAAAACGTTTAGATCAGCTGGTAGAATGCAGGGAGATCTTTGCCCAGATGGATGCGTGCAGAGAATATCTGAGGCTGCCTTATGCGGAGCTTCTGAAAAAAAGCGCAGACGGTAAAAGCAAAATCCTGACAGAGCTGCTAAAAGAAGTGGCGGATGAAATGGAAAAAAAACAAAATCCCAATGTGCAGGCTCTGTGGGAAGCAGCTTTTGCAAAAAGAAAAAAGCAGCTTTTTATCGGAGAAGAGGAAACGGAGCTTTTGCTGGCATTGGCAAGAAGCCTGATGTTAGAAGGAAACCATACGCAGGTTTCAAAGGTTTATTTTATGCAGTTAGAGGATAAAATTCAAAGGGCAATGGAAGAAAAAAAGGAAAAACAGAAGCTTTACCGGGCAATTAGTGTTTTAGGCGGCCTGTTTCTGGTGGTTTTGCTGCTGTAAAAACAGACAGAAGGAGAAGCAATGAGTGTGAATTTGATTTTCAAAATAGCTGCAGTAGGGATTCTGGTTACAGTGCTCAGCCAGGTCTTAAAGCACAGCGGCAGGGAAGAACATGCATTTTTAACAAGCCTTGCAGGGCTCATTATTGTGCTGTTTTGGATTGTTCCTTATATTTATGAATTATTTGAAACTATGCAGAAGCTGTTTGCTTTATAAGGAGGGCAGGATGGATATTTTAAAAGTCAGTGTATTCGGGATTACGGCTGTTCTTATGGCGTTGATTTTAAAGGGATGCCGGCCGGAGTACAGCTATTATGTCAGCATTGCCGTATGTATCTGCATATTTCTGCTTGTAGCAAACAAGCTTGAACTGATTATCGGCTATGCCCGGAAAATGCAGAGTTTCATCCAGCTGGATGACGCGTATATGGCCATGATTTTAAAAATGATAGGTGTCACCTACATAGCGGAATTTGCTTCAAATATCTGCAAAGACAGCGGATATCAGACGATTGCAGGCCAGATTGAACTGTTTGCAAAATTGTCAATACTGGTGCTTGGGATGCCGGTGATACTGGGATTTATGGAAACGATCGGAGAGCTGCTATGAGACGTCTGATGATCGTTTTGCCAGTCTTAGCTGTCCTGTTTTCTGAGAAAATGTTTTTTGTGGCGAAAGCAGGGGGGATATTTTCCGAAAATGCAGGTTCTTCCAGAGATGTGTATTATACATCAGAAACAGAGGATCTGCTTGGAGAGCTGGATTTTTCCGAAATCAGCAGTTTTCTGGAGGAAACCGGGGAGGTGCAGGTATCATTTGAGGATGTCGTAGAAGCGCTGCTGGGAGGAGGTGAGATACCTTATGAAAAAGTGGGGGACTATATCAGGAACCTGATATTCGACGGATTTGCGGAAAATCAGAATCTGGTGATTATGCTGATTGTAGTATCCCTTGCGTTTTCTATACTGAAAAACTATGCAAAAAACTTCTCCAATTCTTACCTGTCGGAAATCTGTTTTCTGATGTGTTACAGTTTTATGATGGTGCTGCTGCTGAAATCATTTTCCGTTATGCACGAAACAGTGCTGCAAACGTCCGAAACGATGACAACATTTATGAAGCTGTTGGTGCCGACATACTGCATGGCTATTTCCTTTTCCTTAAACATAAATTCTTCCGCAGCTGTGTACACGTTGATTTTCACTGCGATTTATCTGGTGGAGTGGCTAATCCGCTATTTGCTGGTACCACTGGTTCAGGTGTATGTCATAGTGGAATTTTTAAATCATTTGATGGAAGAAGAACGTTTTCACAGACTTTCTGCCCTGATTGCAGATTTGGTGCGTTTGATTTTAAAAACAGCGGTTGCATTTGTCCTTGGCATTAACCTGATTCAGGGGATGATTGCGCCGGCTATGGACCGTCTGACGGAAAATACCGTTGCCAAAACGATTCAGATGGTGCCGGGCATTGGCAATGTTGTCAGTAATATGGGCCAGATTTTTTTAAGCTCCGCATTAGTCATCAAAAACTGCATTGGAGCGGCGGCGCTTTTGATTTTGATTTTGCTGTGCGTCATTCCATTTTGCAAAATGTTTTTTCTGGCCTTGCTGTATAAATTTTTATCAGCCGTTATAGAGCCGGTTTCTGACAAAAGGCTTTCCGGCGGAATGAATGGAATTGCGAACGGAGGAATGTTTTATCTGAAAATTTTAAACACATGTCTGATGATGTTTTTTCTGACGATTGCCTTAAGCAGCGCAGCAACCGGATTAGGAGTAGGTGGATAAGAATGGAAGGAATTTTAGGATGGCTTAAAAATTACAGTCTGGTCGTTCTGCTGCTTACCGTACTGACCCAGACCGCAGCAAAAAAAGAATACCGCAGGTACATACAGCTTTTTGTGGAGATCATATGGGTCATTACATTGGTAAATCCCCTGCTTGCTGTTTTGGGGAAAAACGGGGATTTGTTCGAAAAGATCTCATATGACAGCTTCTGGCAGGGACTTGAAAGCATTAAAATGGATCGTGAAAAGCTGGATTTTTTAGATGAAGGCTATTATGTAAAATATTATGAAAGAGCAATTGAAGCCGATGTAAAGCTTCTGGCCGAAAACAGCGGATATGAGGTCATACAGACAACAGTTTCCCTGGATGAGGAATATGGGGTAGAAGAGATGGAAATACAGCTGAAAAAGCAAAAGGTAAAAAAAGTCGTCATCGGGGAGGATACAAAACGGGAAGAGCGCGGGGAACTCCTTGCACTTCGGGATAAAATTGCTTCTTATTATCAAATCGGGGCAGATAAAATTTCAATCAGAGAGTAGGAGGCGGCAATGAAACTGAAAGAGTTTTTGCAGAACAAAGGATGGAATAAATGGGATAAAAGCCAGTGGACAATCCTGATTCTGGCAGGGGTTCTTCTGATGGTCATTGCCATACCCACAAACTCGCCCAAAAAGGAAGGGGGCGATTTGACAAAGGATTTGGCCGCAGAACCGCCTCTTGAAGATACGGACGATTTAAAAGATTATGCGGCAGAGCTGGAGGGAAGGTTAGAAGCTGCGTTGTCCCAGATTGAAGGAGCGGGCCGGGTAAAAGCAATGGTTACCCTGGAAGACGCCGGAGAGAGCGTTATAGAAAAGGACACGGTAAATGAAACCTCGGATTTGCAGGAGACAGACAGCGCGGGGGGAAACCGCATCGAAAAGAGTATGCAAACAAGCAGACAGTCTGTGTACAACGAAACCGACAGCGAAAAAACGCCTTTTGTGGGCAGGGAAATGACGCCAAAGATAGCCGGAGTGCTCGTGATTGCCGAAGGAGGAGAAAATACTGCTGTAAAGCAAAATATTTCTGAGGCAGTGATGGCATTATTCCAAATCGACGTGAATAGAATTAAAGTAGTTAAGATGAATATCCAGGAGGATGAAAGGTGAAAAAGAAATTAAAGAAAAACCAGATTATTATTACAGCATTGGCACTGATGATTGCGGTTGCCGGATATGTCAGCTATACAAGGAGCAACTTAGACGGCCTGACAGCGGCAGAAGCAAGCGCAGACATTACAGAAGATTCTTATGAGATTTCAAATGAACCAATTTTAGAGGGTGAGATTTTTACCGATACGGATGACGGAAGTTTAGACGTGGCTGCAAATACGGATCAGGCAAATGCAGAAGGGACAGACGCCGCAGGTACAGATGTGGCTATGCAGGAGAGTACGCAGACGATTGGGACAGATACTGCAGAGACTGGCAGCGAGCTCAATCCGGGAGAAGCGGTACTGACCAGCTCTATGGTGAGCAATGTAGATTTTGCAGCGGAGATGAAGCTGACAAGAGAGCAGGTAAGGGCGAAAAACAAAGAAACGCTTTTGGATATTGTAAACAATTCGACGCTGACGGATGAGCAGAAGCAGTCTGCAGTGGATCAGATGATTGCGCTGACAGATATTGCAGAGCGGGAAGCGGCAGCGGAGATGCTGCTTGAGGCAAAAGGATTTACGGATGTAGTGGTGAGCATTACGGACGATGCGGTAGATGTGGTGCTTAACATGGGAGATGTTACGGATGCGAAGCGCGCGCAGGTGGAGGATATTGTGAAACGAAAGACGAATATCAATGCGGAGAATATTATTATTACACCGATTGATACAAGTGCGCAGACACAAACAGAGACGCAGACACAGACACAGACGGAAACGCAGACGGAAGGGACGGAGGCTGCGCAGGAGTAGGCGTTTGAGACGTTTATTGGAATATGTATGAAGCATGGTCAGACAGAGGGCCGGGTATGCAGCCGTTCCTTTGTCTGACTTTGTTTTCGAAGCGGATAAGCGCTTATGTTTCACAGCTCCAAAAACGCGCGCCAGCTGCGTGTTCCGTGAGAATTTGATACAGAAATGAGGTTACTGTTCGTATGCCACTGTTCCGCGAGGTGTTTTTGCACATTTTGTGCGGAAATACCGAGTTTTTCAGCGCGAAATCGCATCTTTTTACGATTTCTGTGCATCGTGTAGTGTGTTGCCGGTCACGGAGTGAACAGTAACGAAATGAGAATAGTTTGTAACAGTTCAGCCTTTCGGCTTCACTGTTACGATAGTTTTCTCTGGAAGTGCCAAAATGTCTTTATTAAGGAAGAAAAGTATGTTATATTAAAATAAAATGGAAAAAATAATTGGGGTTGGGTTATAAACAACAGATAAAATATGACTGAGAAGGTGAAATACTATGCTGGAAGAGTTGAAGGAGATAGATAATATATATGATTTAATGGCTTTGTGTGGGATGGTTGTTTTACGGTTGGATAAAGAACAGCCCTATGATTTTTCTGCTTTTAGGGATGGATTGTATGAGGATTTATATGATGCCGTAGAGGAATATTGTTTTGCAAAAGAAGATAGGGGAAGTGGTAAAGCATTTGCGGAATTAAAAAAATATATAATAGGGTTTTTAAAAAATGATATTAGTATTGAAAGATGTTTTGCAGTTATGAAGTGTATTGATGAATTGGTAGCAGTAGAATATCCATGCTGTCTTTTGGAAAGTCAGAGAGTTATAAGTTATCCCTGTATGAATAAAAGATTTTGTGAAGAAATCAGGATTATACCAAAGAACAGAAGAAACTTTTTTATAAAAAAAGAGGCAGAAATGAAAGAGAGAAACCGCTCTGAATATGATTTTTTGCGAAAAGAAAGAGAATGTAAATGTACTGTTCTGGATGGAGAAATTATAAATTACATCATATGGGATAAAGAGAATATTGAAAAATATCCGTTTACTGTGTATTATCTGAGTGAAAAGCATTTCATTACTAAACATTTTATTGAAACGGAGAAACTTACTTTTGCAATTATACCTTTTATTGATGAAAAATTAGAAGATGTTTTTGAAGTTAATTTAGAGAACAAAATATTTGAGATCAGTAAAATGAAGCCAGCTATGGAACAAAAATTAAAAGAAAGGTATCAAGAAATCTATCAGAAGTGTAAAGAAAAAAATATTGATTTTTTAATATTTCCTGAAATGTTAATGACAGAATATATTGTGAATGCAGCCGAAAGAAGTAAAGATTTTGGCAGTCCGTGGTTGGTTATAAATGGTTCAATGTGGAAGGAGCGAGTGAATAGAACCTGGTTTATGGACAGCAGGGGTGAAAAGATTTTAACGTATTGTAAAAAAGAACCGTTTATTTATAAAGAAACTTATAAAGAACATTTAGACAGAACTAAGAATCAGGAATATGCTATTTTGGAAATAGAAAATTTTGGACGTATAGGAATTGCAATTTGTAAAGATTTAGTGAATGAAAAAATAAAGATGTTTCATAAGTACATTGGGACGAACTTGCTTTTTGTTCCCGCTTATACGGAGTCAATGGATTTGCAGTCCGCGGCTGGAGAGTTGTCAAGAGATTATAAGTGCATAGTGATTGTAGCAAATGCCTGTTCAGCAATAAAGAAAAGTAATAAACATGATAAAAAAGAGAGAATAGGGTTTATATCTCTTCCGGCTAAAAACAATTCCGATCGTACAGAGGGGATAATTACTTACTATCAGGACGGATGCAGAAAAGGGTGCTGCGATTATTGCGGAGGAAAATTGATTAGTATAATTTTTGATCGAGAAAATGCATTTGAATTTGGTACAAGCTATATGATTGAAAAATCATCGTTTTGAGTCACAAATTTGAAGGAGAAAATTATGGGTAGAAAAGAATATCAAGAATTTTTCTCTTTGAAAGAGGATACTGAAAAGAAAGAGAAATTTGTAAGTGAGTTGGGAAAATCAGTCCATAATTACATAAGGACAAGTGTAAAAAACAGCCAGTTGGATGAGTTGTTAAAGGTAGAAGAAATATTTCATCAAAAATATGAAGAGTGTTTTGAGATAGACAGGATGATCAAGACTATAAAAAGGTCTAGTCAGGAAAGAATAAAAGAGTACGGGCGTTTAGACTGCGAAAAGGAACAAAAGAACAGGGCAGATACATTATGTAATGAGCTGTATCAAAATAGTACAGAAATTATACAAGACGTTATGGATTCGATGATAGACATGGTTGCAGAAATTGCAGAGCGTGAGCTGAAAAAAATGTTAATGGATACCGTATACTTAAGTCATGTGAATATGCTGTATGAGTTGTACGAGCAGGAAGCCAGACTTCAAAGAGAGGAAAGAGAATTTGAAAGAATTTCCGTAATACATTGTAAAATGGCGGATATTTCCAAAGTGCTAAGTAAGGAGCGCAGAATGGAATTAGGGGAGTTGGGAAATAAGGTTCAAATTTCAGAACAGGAGCTTGGTTATGTAATAGAACAGTGTGAAGAATTCTTTAATATCAGAAGGAAAAAGAACGTGCGTATGATATCGTTGTCGCCGGCAGGGAGAAGATATAAAGATTATATATCAAATAAGAAAGAAACAAGATATGATACAACGGCCTGGAATCAAATAGTATATAAAAACTGCAACAATATTATAGAGGGATTTAAGAGATCTTGTGATAGTGGTATTAAATATGAATTGCAATTAGAGGGTATTAGCAGTGATTGTCAAAGAGCAGTCAGGCATAATTATTTAAAGGTGTTAAGAGATATTTTAGATACTGATGATGCAATATATAATATAGATGACAGCATGAGTACAATTAGAAGGAGGAGAAAAAGTAATGAAAAACATCAGATCAAATTTTCAAACAGATGGATTGAATAGGATCGAGGAATTATTTACTAAAATGTCTGAAAACAGTGGACATAATTTAGATCAATATATCAGCGGAAATTCTTTGGTGATTTCAGATGATATTACGGCAGAGTTGATGCATGATATAAAAATATTTATAAAAGAAGTTCAGGAATTAATAAAAGAAACGGAAGAGATTCAAATGTTAATTCCCAGGTTAAAAAGAGAAAATGATAATAATACAAATAATGATAACTTTTTAGAATGGCTAGAAGGATATCTGTATGATTCTGTCAGGCCTTATCAAGACGCAAAATGTTTACGGGCAGCAGATTTGGATAAATTTAAACGGGTGACCACATATGTATTTAACAATATGATTTTAAGTAATATTGGTAATGAAGATATTGATACAGAAATTGCAGAAGAAAAAGAAGTTCTTTCTTTTAGAAAAATATTAATGACTTTTATAAACAGAGTTATTTGTTATAATGATAATAAATTGTATATTTTCAAAAATATGGACCGACGTTTTGGCTTGTCTGAGGAAAAGTGTGAGTTCTGGTGGGATATAGTAAACGATAATAGAGACAGGTTATGGAAAATTATGTTTATGAAGAAAATGAATGTGATGGAAGATAGATTAAATCAATTAATGGAGTATGTTCAGGAAGGATAGGTCAATGTTATAAATTGAACTGCCTGAATATTAGGATCAGGAAGAGGCTGCTCGTTATAGCAGTCTTTTTTTGCGTAGTTTGAAGAAAATTTTTTAAAATAATATAAAAAGGATAGCGACTTCTGTTTTTTTGCGTAATAATAAGTGTACTTACAAAAAACCTTGCGCGCAGGTACGGAAAAGAGGACGATTTATGAGGATTGGACAACACAATTATATTAAGCAGCTTAAACTCCACAATGAAAAAGCTCTTATGTACGTAATCGACACATATGGCGGTCTTCTGATGTCGGTAATCCGCAAGCACATGTTTGCACTGCCACAGCAGCAGGAGGAATGTTTTGACGATGTGCTGCTTAAGATATGGGAGCATATTTCGGATTTTGATGAGAGCAGAAATTCGTTTCAAAACTGGGCGGCGGCGATTGCAAAGTATCGGGCGATTGATTATCTCAGGCAGTACCGGAGAGAACCGGTTGCGGTAGATATTGAGGATACGGTAATCGCGCACGAGGATCAGATGTTGACAGAGGTAATAGAGAGAGAGATTTCAAATGAAATCGAAAAAATGCTTTCCTGTCTAAAGCCGGCGGATCGGGAGTTATTTTTGAGGCTGTATGTGGAAGAACAGGATATGGAGCAGGTGAGCCGGGAGATGGGGATGAAAAAAGAAGTGATTTATAACCATCTTTCGAGAGGCAGGCAGAAAATCCGTAAGGAATATAAAATAGGAAGGGGCGCTTAATATATGAAAAAAAATGTGTATGGATTGCTCAATGAGATGGAAATGGATTTTAATGAATATGAGGATCTGGAATTGTCCCCGGAGGAAAAGGAAGCATACAAACGCAGGATTTTACAGAAGGTAAACAGAATGAGCGCAGGGAAAAAGAATAGAAAATGGAAAATGGCGGCAGGCATGGCAGCGGCATGCGCCGTTACGATTGGAGCGATTGGAGCGGCAAATCCGATTCTGGCGGAAAATATGTTTGGCAGTGTGTTTGGAAAGCTGATTAGCAATGCGAAGGGTGAAAAATACGAAGAAGAGGATATTGAGCGGTTTACCAAAATCGGAGAGAAATCGGTGGATGTGCAGGCGGAGGTCAGTAAACAGCAGGATGCAGAAGAATACAAAACGTCTGCAGAATGCAATGGCGTGACGATTTCGGTTTCAGATATTTACTGCGACGGCTATGTGCTGTATTATACAGCTTCTTTAAAAACAGATCATGAGGGCCTGGGGCAGGCGGACGGAATTCTTACACAGTTTAAAGAGGGCGGCTCTGAGGAGCTTAAAATAGAAGGCCTGGATACGTCCGGTTATTTCAGCAGGCCGTTTGAAAAGGCGGAGGACGGAACGTTTGTTTCTGCCAACGATATCGACCTGATGGGAGATTTTGGATCGGAAACGTCTGCACAAGGGGAAGAAAAGACGATTATAGTGGACTGGACAATGTATAAGCTGCAGGGAAACCTCTGGGACAGCTGGGATGAGAGCGGGGAATATGCGATAACAGAAGAAGTGGAGGGAGAATGGCATTTGCGGTTTCCGGTAACGATAGATGATTCCGGCAATGAAACATATGCGATAGACAGGGAGGAAAATGGAATTACGGTAGAGGATGCGGTACGGACAAAGGCAGGTCTTGTGGTGCATGTGAATCTGCCGGATTTCAGAAAAGAGCCGTACAATGACCCCTATAACGATCCGGATATTGCAATTAAGGATGCACAGGGAAACTGCTTACAGTGGATGTCGCAGAAATGGGACGAGCACGATGACGGTACAACGGAATGTTGGATTATGGTGCTTTATGACGGGGAGTCGGATCTGTCGTTTGAGGTAAACGCTAAGGATGAAAACCGTACCTTGATTGCGGATATCCCATTTCAGATTCCATAGGAAACCAGTCGTTACTATTCATACGCCACTGTTCCGCTAAAGAGCTATCATAGTTATACAAAAACTCCGTTGAAAAACGGAGTTTTTGCTATTATAATAGAGAAGAGTGAAAAGTAATGCGATAAGGAGTGAGCCAGATGAAACGTATGGTAATACCTTTCGTGGCAGTATCTGTCCTTGCTGTCGGATATGCTGCGTGCTGCGCGGCTGTGAATGAGGATAATATACTGCCGCATACGGTAATTGACGGGATAGATGTGGGTGGGATGAACGTGCAGGAAGCGTCTGGGGTGTTGGAGCATAATGCGGATAAGCATCGGCGCAAAGTGGCAATTGATGTACGGTTTGCAGGAAAAAATTATCCGGTCTTAGTGGGGGACGCGATGGAATGGGAATATCAGTCAGCCATAAAGGAATGTCAAGAACCAGGTCAGGGGGCATTTTGGACCAGAGGGTATTTTCTGATTCGATCTTTTATAACGGGAAATAATATAGAAATCACGCCTGTAATAAAGAGTGAGGAGGCGTTTGAAAAAGCAATAGAAGACAGCGGCCTTTTCGCTGCGGGGACAACAACGCAGACTGTATACCAGATCAAAGAGAATCAGCTCGTTTTTACAGTCGGGACATCAGGGGAAGAAATTGATGTCAAAAGTCTGAAAAAAAAGCTCAAAGCGGCGGTTCTTTCCGGAGATGATGCAGCAATGGAGTGTCCGGTTTCTCCTGGCAGTGTAGAAGAGGTCGATTTGGAACAGCTCTACAGGGAGATTTATCGAAAACCGAAAAATGCCACGCTGGATCCAAAAAATAATTACCAGATCACAGAATCTGTGACAGGGATACGTTTTAATAAAGAAAATGCCCGCAAAGCTCTGGCAGAGGCAGAGGAGGGCAGCATAGTTGCAGTAGATCTGATATTGGAGGAACCGGAGATTACTACGGCGGAATTAGAGGAACATCTTTTTTCGGATAAACTTTCCACATATACTACCCAGGTCGGAGGAACAAAAAACCGCAGAGACAACATAAGCCTCGCGGCCAGAAAATGTGGCAGTGTCATCCTCTTAAACGGCGATGTCTTTTCTTATAATGATATGGTCGGGGAACAGACGGCCGAAACGGGTTATAAACTGGCAAACGCTACTGCGGACGGAAAGCTTGTGCAGGCTTTTGGCGGTGGGATTTGTCAGGTATCTTCGACGATTTTTGCGGCTGCGCTGTATGCTGATTTGGAAATCAAAGAGAGATGGGAGCACGAATATGTTTCCGGTTATATCGGTGCGGGTATGGATGCCGCTGTAGCCTGGGATGCTCTGGATTTAAAGATTTGCAACGACAAAGAATATCCCGTCCGGATAGACACCGTTTATGCAGACGGCATTTTAAGCGTAGATATCTGGGGAACCAAAACAGATGATTCTGTTATAGAGATTGATACGAAGACAGTAGATGATTCTGAGGGAACGCTAAGCGTACAGACTTACCGGAAAATTTACAATGGAGACAAGAGCCAGATGTTTGTAGAAAAGGTGGCGTACAGTACATATTTGAATTAGGGCGACTGGTTTGGAAAAAAAGAAGCGGCCTCAGATTCTGTTAATCTGCTGCCGCTTTTAAACTATGCTGTCCATGGGCTTGCCCTCCTTCTTTTAATTTTCCAATGCCAGGTCTCTGAAGTATTCTCTTACTTGTTTTCCATGAGCCGGTTGGACTGAAACCATATCTGAATAATGCGTCTGATTCTCCGTCCCTATTATTTTTAATATTTCATGGTTGCCGCTTTAAGCTTATTCAGGAATCTGTGCTATGGAATGGATGCCTTTTACTATAAGGACTTTTCTGTGCTTTTTTCTGATAGTACATTACGTTTTCAATGGAGGATACCTCTCTTTCGTTAAATTTGTTTTGTTTGATTTGTTGTATTTATTGTATCTTGAAAAGCTGGTTTTGTCAACCTGTTTTGTGATAAATATTCATTAGTATTAATTATAACTGATAGATATTTGATAAAGTGTAGAATATTCTGAAAATTATTTGCGGCTGCAAATATACCATAATTTTTCTGAAATCTGTTCCTGTTTGGTACTGTCTTTGCAGAAAAGCTTTACAGAAATATCAATGGCCACCTGTGTAATACAATTGTTTTGCTTTAAGAACATGGAATCGTCTTTTGTCAGTGAATCAGCAAGAAAATGGGACACTGCCGCATTTAAACGGTGAAAATGCGAAATCAGGCTGTCATAACCACGGATCTTGTCTAAAATGCACGTCTGGTACATGGCGTCTTCATAGCTGCAGGTTGAAATGATCTGCATACACAGGCGCAGCTCACCAGTGACATCCGAAGCCTCCATCAGCACATCCGGTCGTTTTTGGTAACAGGCCAGAAAATACTGTCCGGCCTGTTCGTAATCTCTTTTTTCAAGGAAAGCTGCCATCTGCTCCCGCAGTTTTCTCGTTTCGTATTTTTCTCCTATCATACCAACTTTACATTCCAGAACGCGCAGGCTGTTGTGACGAACCCAGACAGTCTGTAAAAATTCGGACAAAAATCCGAACAGTCGTTTATTGTAATCATTGTATCCGGTGAAATCCGTACGTCGCTGCACTTCAAAAAGGATATCGAACAGCCATGAGCAGTAGCTGTCATACCGTTCCTTTGAGGTGATAAAAATATTTCCGAAATATGTGTGTGTTCCGTGTACAAGCGTATCAAAGGTTTTCGCATATTTGGGGTACTTTTCCCGGATTACATCGCCTGTAGTAATCAGATCTTTTAGATGATGATTTTCTCCGAAACCGTCATAATACGAGCAGGTTAAAGTCAGAAGCTTTGTGGTGATCATATCGTAGTGCGTCAGAAGCTCCTCTAACCTGGGCGCTGTATACAGGCTGCCGTTTTCGTCTATCAGATAGCGCCGGTAATGGCAGATGCCGATGAAATCCGATTCATGGTAGTTTTTCCAGAGCCAGTACATTCCGGTCAGCTCACAGAAATACGGGTTTAGGGAGGAAATATTATCCTTCGTGTCATCACCCTGGAAACCAAAATCTGCAGCGTTGGCGCGGCCAACGTGCAGGGGAATGTACATGGGATCTGCAGGAGGGGTGAAAGGTTTGTGGGTAATGCTGAAAATACGGACGGACATGGATAAATACTCCTTTTCATAAATAATATAGATAGCAGAAACTTTCGGAGTATTATAACATTTTTTGTGTTTTATTACAATAAATTGTTTGAGAATAACAGGATAAACGTAACAGTTCAGCCTTCCGGCTTCACTGTTACGGATAAACTGTTATATTTACATTTTTTGTTAAATACAGAAATTTTTGGTGAAAACTTTTGATTTGTTTGACATTTTAGAAAATATTGTATTTTGCAAAAATAATACAGGAAACTTTGAAAAAAGTCTTGACAAATTGAGCTGAGTTTATTAATAATAAAAGGCATAAGGTATAAGATTTAAGGAGGTAATGGGAATGGTAGCAAAAGGGAAAAAACTAACCAAAAGCGAAGAACAAATGATGGATATTTTCTGGTCAGGGGGTAAGCCGCTTACAAGTGTGGATATTGTAAATATGAAGGTCAGAGACACATGGGGTAACGGGCTTGTACATAATATCATACGTTCTCTGCTCAAGAAAGAGCTGCTTGAAGAATGTGGAATTGAGCGTTATAAGACGCAGTATGCCAGAAAGCTGCGTCCGGCCATGACAAAGGAAGAGTATATTGCAAAGATGATGTTTCACAGGGCGGATGGGAAGGAGTCACGGTATAAAGTAATGCTTGCTCTTGCAAAAGAAGAAGAGGATACGGATGAGATGATTCGTGATCTAAAGGAAATTATACAGGAACTTCGGGAGGATGTCGTCGTTGAGCAAAAGTAGCAGGCGAAGCGGCGGGATGGGGTTTTACACATATGTGGTATCGGAAGAGCCGTGCCGTAAAAGGGCGAGAGGGTGCTTTTCGGATACCACATATTTTAGTTTGTTACGGTTTATTCCGTGATCAGTAACACGCTTCGCGATGCACCGAAAATCGCAAAAAGATGCGATTTCACGCTGAAAAACTTAGGATTTCCGCACAGAATGTGCAGAAACACCTCGCGGAACAGTGGCGTTTGAACAGTAACTTTAGTTTGCCTGAGCTTTCTTCTTAGCCTCTGATCCATACCTTGAAAAATGCAAAACTTTATGTTAGCATGATAACACAATTTGAATACAGGAGGATGAATATGCAATTATTGTCATTAGAAAAACAGCTTAACCAAAATCCATATCCCGGAAGGGGCATTGTGCTTGGAAGGAGCGCCGACGGGAAATGTGCAGTAACAGCTTATTTTATTATGGGGAGAAGCGAGAACAGCCGTAACCGTATTTTCGTTGAAGACGGCGAGGGGATCCGCACTCAGGCATTCGACCCGGCTAAATTGAGTGATCCAAGCCTGATTATTTACGCGCCTGTCCGCGTCCTTGGGAATAAGACTATTGTGACAAATGGAGATCAGACAGACACTATTTATGAGGGGATGGACAAACAGCAGACTTTTGAGCAGACTTTGCGTACCCGTGAATTTGAACCGGATGCTCCAAACTATACACCCAGGATTTCCGGTATTTTGCATATTGAAAATGGAAATTTTAATTACGCCATGTCTATTTTGAAGAGCAGTAACGGGAATCCGGATTCCTGTAGCCGTTATACCTTTGCATATGAAAGTCCGATAAAAGGGGAAGGTCATTTCATCCATACTTATATTGGGGATGGCAATCCGCTTCCGAGCTTTGAGGGCGAGCCCAAATGGGTGAAGATGGAAGGTGATATTGATACGTTTACAGACAGGATATGGAACAGTTTGCATGAAGAAAACAGGGTTTCCCTGTTTGTGCGTTATATAGACATTGCATCCCAAACGTATGAAACCAGAATTGTAAATAAGAATCAATAGGGGGAAAATATGAAAGAATTAGAATTAAAGTACGGCTGTAACCCAAATCAGAAACCATCCCGTATTTATATTGAAGGAAAAGATCTGCCGATTAAAGTTTTAAGCGGTAAACCGGGATATATCAATTTTCTGGACGCTTTTAACGGATGGCAGCTTGTCCGGGAGTTAAAAACGGCAACCGGCCTTGCGGCGGCGACTTCCTTTAAGCATGTGTCTCCTGCCGGAGCGGCAGTGGGTCTGCCGTTATCTGACGTAGAGCGTAAAATTTACTGGGTCGATGATATGGATGAGGAGTTTACGCCGTTGGCCAATGCATATGCGAGAGCCAGAGGAGCGGATCGTATGTCCTCTTTCGGAGATTTTGTTTCCCTTTCCGACGTCTGCGACAGGACAACAGCCCTGATTATAAAAAGAGAAGTATCGGACGGGGTGATTGCACCAGGCTATGAGCCGGAGGCGTTAGAAATTTTAAAGGCGAAGAAGGGCGGCAATTATAATGTCATACAGATTGACCCGGATTATAAACCGGATCCGGTTGAAAAGAAGCAGGTATTTGGCATTACATTTGAACAGGGACGCAATGAGCTGAAAATTGACGATACATTTTTTGACAATATTGTAACTAAGAATAAAGAACTGACAAAGCAGGCGAAAATTGACCTGGCAATTTCTATGATTACGCTCAAATATACGCAGTCCAATTCTGTATGCTTTGTCAAGGATGGACAGGCTATCGGTATAGGAGCCGGACAGCAGAGCCGTATCCACTGTACCAGGCTTGCGGGCCAGAAAGCCGATAACTGGTTTTTGCGCCAGTCTCCTCAGGTGCTTGGGCTTTCTTTCGCAGACGGTATCCGGCGTGCTGACAGGGACAATGCGATTGATCTTTATATCGGAGAGGATTATATGGATGTGCTTGCCGACGGCGCCTGGGAATCCATCTTTAAAGAAAAACCTCCGATATTTACAAAAGAAGAAAAACGTACATGGTTAAATCAGATGTCCGGCGTGACGCTTGGTTCAGATGCATTTTTCCCATTTGGGGACAACATCGAACGGGCACACAAAAGCGGTGTGCAGTTCGTAGCTCAGCCAGGCGGTTCTATCCGTGATGATCATGTGATTGCAACCTGCGACAAATACAACATGGTTATGAGCTTTACAGGTATCCGTCTTTTCCATCATTAAAAATACCTGCTGTACCTGTATGACCAGATATAAGCACAGACAATCACTGAAATTTCGCGTCTAATAAAACGGTGTACAGATGTATGATCGGATTTAGGTATGGATATACTATGGAAAAATAACGTAACAGTCCAGACGGACGCTATCTTAAGCACATCCAGTGCCAATTTGCCTGTCCGGCAATTTGTGTGCATGGCAGAGCGCGTAACAGGGCGGCTTGTCTGAACTTTTACAAAAACAATCCAGGAGGAAATGAGATGTTAGAAAATTCCATGCTGTATCCAAAGACAACGGTGTCCAGGCGGTCCGTTTCATTAGACGGGATGTGGAAGTTTTGGATAGACGAGACAGGTACGGGAGAAAAAGAAGGCTTTGCAGACGGTATTCCAGGAAATGATACAATTCCGGTACCGGCGAGCTTTCAGGATTTTTATACAAAAAAAGAAATCCGCGAGTTTGCAGGCGACGTCTGGTATGAACGTGAAATGTTTGTGCCGGGAGAATGGGAGGGCAAAGAGGTGTTCCTTCGGTTTGGCGCAGCTACGCACCGCGCGGAGGTTTATGTAAACGGCAGAAAGATTACGGAACATGAGGGCGGCTTTCTGCCGTTTTGTGCGGATATAACCGGAGCTGTCCATTACAATGCTTCCAATAAAGTGGTGGTTAAGGTAAACAATGAACTGACTGTGACAAATATTCCCTGCGGAGAAACCATTGTGCTGCCGGACGGGAAAAAAATGAATAAACCGTATTTTGATTTTTTTAACTATTCCGGCCTTCAGCGATCCGTTTATCTTTTGGCGCTTCCAAAGGAATATGTGTTTGACTTTGATTTGAATTACGAAATTACAGGAAAAGATGCTGTTATCCACTTTCATATTCAGACAACCGGGGAACATGAAGTTGCCTTGGCGCTTTATGATGAAAAAGGACGCCAGGCAGCTTCGGCCATGGGAAAAAGCGGGATTATGAAGGTGGAAAACGCACATCTGTGGCGTGTGCACAATGCATATCTGTACCGTCTGGTGATCTACATTTTAGACGGAGATGTTATCATTGATGAATACGAACAGGAAATCGGAATCCGAACCATTCAGGTGAAAGACACGTCGATCCTGTTAAATGGAGAGCCAGTTTATCTGAAAGGCTTTGGCAAACACGAGGACAGTGATATTGTAGGACGCGGATTTCATATCGGCGTGATGAAACGCGATTTTGAGCTTATGAAATGGATTGGAGCCAACTCCTTCCGTACAGCTCATTATCCCTATAGTGAAGAAATTTATCAAATGGCAGATCGGGAAGGGTTTTTGATTATTGACGAAGTAGCGGCAGTAGGTCTTTTTGAAAGTCTGATGAACTTTATGGAAGCAAGCAGCGGTAAAAAGTCAGCATTTTTTAAAAAAGAAACGACGCCGATTCTGTTGAAAGCACACAAAAAAGCCATAGAAGAGCTGATCACCAGGGATAAAAACCACCCCAGTGTTATTGCCTGGAGCCTGTTGAATGAACCGGAGACGACCGATGAGGCCGCCGTGCCGTATTTTGAAGAGATATTTGCGTTGGCGCATGAGCTGGACTCACAGAAACGCCCAAGGACATTTGCCCTGATTATGAATTCCCTGCCAAATACCTGTAAATGCTATCAGTTCAGCGATATTATCGCTTTGAACCGCTATTATGGCTGGTATGTAAAAGGCGGGTACGAAATTTCAGAGGCCGAGCATTTGTTCCGTCAGGAAATGGACGCATGGAAAGCGCTGGATTTGCACAAACCTTTTATTTTTACGGAGTATGGCGCAGATACTTTAGGGTTGGAGCATAAACTGCCGTCTGTTATGTGGAGTCAGGAATATCAGGAAGAATATCTGAATATGACCAATGGGGTGTTTGACTCGTATGATTTTATAAAAGGAGAGCAGATCTGGAATTTTGCGGATTTTCAGACAACCGAGGGAATTTTGCGGGTAGACGGGAATAAAAAAGGGATTTTCACCAGACAAAGACAGCCGAAAGATGCGGCTTACCTGCTTCGTAACCGATGGAGGGGGCTGCCGGAAAATTTTAAGGGGTGATTGTCCGGAGTAGGATTATTTCACAGGGGAGGGTGTATGATGTATCCGCCAGGGAGTGAATTTGGCAGAGGAAACTGCCCTTTGCCAAATTCACTCCCTGGCTGCTGTATCGACAACCTGATTTGTAGTCATGCTCATTACTTTGAATTTTGTTTGGCTGAAATTGACCAGGTTGTTGTGCTTCAACCGTCAGCTCTGACGCTTAAAAAAAATTAATAAAAAAACCTCCCATTTTACGGGGAAATAAGAGATAATAGAATTAACCAAAAAACTATTTTTTCGCATTACCCATAAAAGAGAGGAGGTTTTACCATGAAGCAAGAATAAAAA
>JAAWDZ010000034.1 GCA_022794015.1 Eubacterium sp.
GGACAGGCAGCATGAAACATAAAGCAATTTTGAAAATAGCAGTGGATATTGGAATGACAGTCATGCTGCTTTTTCTGATGACCTATGGACTGATTGGTGAAGCAGCCCATGAGTGGCTTGGAATCGGGATGTTCGTTCTTTTCATCATTCACCATATTTTAAACCGAAAATGGAGCCGGAATGTTTTCAAAGGGAAGTATACACCTCTACGCATCTGGCAGACGGTTCTTGTTATTGGAATCCTTCTTACAATAGCCGGCTCCATGTATAGCGGAGTGATTCTTTCCAAACACGCATTATCATTTCTGTCAATCAAAGGCGGTGGTGCTTTTGCCAGAAAGATTCATATGGTTTCCGCCTATTGCGGATTTGTATTGATGTCACTTCATCTTGGCATTCATTGGGGAATGATGATGGGGATGGCAAGGCGGATTGTAAAAGAACTCCATCTCGCTGGAAGATGGATGATCCGCGGGATTGCCGCCCTTGTTGCCGGGTATGGCGTATATGCTTTCATACGGCGGGAAATCGGGCATTATATGTTCTTACAAAATCAATATGTGTTTTTCGATTTTGAGGAACCGTTGATTTTCTTTCTGGCAGATTATATAGCAGTTATAGCTTTGTTTGTATGGGTAAGCTATTACTTTTCTAAGGGACTGAAATACTATACACCAGGAAAAATATGATTGATATATGCTCCAAATCACGGTAAAATGAATCGCTGTTTTTATCCTTCTTATACGTTGTCATAAAGGAATTCCTTTTTTACCGCATATACCCCAAAATCACCTGTGTACTGCTTTGGCCTTCCTGCATACTGGAGTCCCATCAAATGCACTATCTTAACAAGGCAGACCAAAGGACGCTTTTCAGAGACGGCCATATTTAGCATATATGAATATCCATACCATTACTATTGGCCGGATTTTTCCCACTACCGGGTACACAAAAAAATACTGCAGGCCATTGAAACCTGCAGCATTTTTCTATTTAATTACATATCTTACATCATACCGCCCATTCCGGCGCCGCCAGCCGGCATAGCAGGTACATCCTCTTTGATATTTGCAACTGCGGATTCCGTTGTAAGCAGTGTTGAAGCTACGGAAGTCGCATTCTGCAATGCGCTCCTTGTCACTTTAACCGGGTCAAGAATACCGCTTTCTACCATATCCGTATACTCTTCGCATGTCACGTCAAATCCGATGCCTTCGTTGGATTCTTTTACTTTATTGATAATAACAGCGCCTTCTAAGCCTGCATTGACAGCGATATAATACAATGGTGATTCCAGCGCTTTTAAAATAACCTTTGCACCGGTCTTCTCATCACCGTCCAATGTTTCTGCAAAATCAGCAACCTTCTTGGAAGCGTGGATATAAGCGGAACCACCGCCTGCGATAATTCCCTCTTCTACTGCTGCACGGGTTGCGTTTAAAGCGTCTTCCATACGCAGCTTTGCTTCTTTCATCTCTGTCTCCGTCGCAGCGCCGACACGGATGACAGCTACGCCGCCTGCCAGTTTTGCAAGCCTCTCCTGTAATTTTTCTTTGTCAAACTCAGAAGTTGTTTCGTCAATCTGTGCGCGGATCTGTGCAATTCTGGATTTGATAGCTTCCTTCTCGCCTTCGCCATCTACGATAACCGTATTCTCTTTCTGTACCTTAACGGATTTTGCACGTCCTAACAAATCCATAGTGGTATCTTTCAATTCCAGGCCTACTTCTTCGGAAATAACTGTGCCGCCGGTTAAGATTGCAATATCCTCTAACATTGCTTTTCTCCTGTCGCCATAGCCGGGAGCTTTTACGGCTACCACATTAAACGTACCGCGCAGCTTGTTGACAATCAGGGTTGTAAGCGCTTCGCCTTCAATATCTTCTGCAATAATCAAAAGCCTTGCGCCACTTTGTACCACCTGCTCTAATAACGGGAGAATCTCCTGAATATTGGAAATCTTCTTATCAGTGATCAGGATATACGGATCATCTAAAGTTGCTTCCATTTTATCCATATCAGTACACATATATGCGGAAACATAACCACGGTCAAACTGCATACCTTCTACCAAATCCAACTCTGTCTGCATCGTCTTGGACTCTTCAATGGTAATAACGCCATCATTTGTCACTTTTTCCATTGCATCGGATACCAGTGTGCCGACTTCATCGTCGCCTGCGGAAATCGCAGCCACCTTTGCAATCTGATCCTTGCCTTTTACTTTCTGGCTCATGGTTTTCAAGGCTTCTACAGCAACGTCGGTCGCTTTCTTCATTCCTCTGCGCAGTACGATTGGGTTCGCGCCTGCTTCTAAGTTCTTCATGCCTTCGTGTACCATAGCCTGTGTGAGGACGGTTGCAGTTGTAGTACCGTCTCCGGCTACATCGTTTGTCTTGGTGGCGACTTCTTTTACCAACTGAGCGCCCATGTTTTCAAATGCATCTTCTAACTCAATTTCTTTTGCGATTGTCACCCCGTCATTGGTGATAAGCGGAGCGCCGAAAGATTTGTCAAGTACGACATTTCTTCCTTTCGGTCCTAAAGTCACGCTGACCGTATCTGCTAATTTATCCACACCGGCGCCTAATGCTGCCCTTGCTTCTGATCCGTATTTGATTTCCTTTGCCATGATCTTCTACCTCTTTCTTCTATTTATTATTTTTATTCTACAACTGCTAAAATATCGTTCTGTTTTACAATGATATACTCTTCATCCTCTAATTTGACTTCTGTTCCGGCGTATTTTGAATAGATAACCTTCTGTCCGACGGTTACCTGCATGGAAACTTCTTTACCATCTACTATTCCGCCTGGTCCTACTGCAATAACTTCTGCTTCCTGCGGCTTCTCCTGGGATTTGCTTGTTAAAATAATTCCTGATTTGGTTGTTTCTTCTGCTTCTAACTGTTTTAAAACAACTCTGTCTGCTAAAGGTACTAACTTCATTTCAAATGCCTCCTTATATTTTCTGCTTTTTCTTATTATTAGCACTCATTTGTTTTGAGTGCTAACTGATAGTCATATCATATGTTTTGCAGAGCATTTCTGCAAGCGGACTTTTTTCATTTTTAACTATACTATGCTTTTATTTTCTCCCATATACTCTTTTTTTCTCACTTTTTCATATTTTTTCCGATTTTTGGCTTTTTAATACTTTTTTTAGAAATTTCATTTTCCCTTTTGATGACGTTTTCTTTTATAGTCCGGTTACTCTCTTCGAAAAGCACCTTTAATGTCTTTTTTAAAATCTCCTCGTTTTCATGTTCAAAGATGCTGCCCAATTTAAAAAGTTCGATAAACTTTTTTCCGTTCATATTAACCAGATCGTCGATGGTATATATGTCCCCTTCCTCTAAAATCGCAAACAGGGTATCCACAAATTCCTCTTTCTGAGCGTCGTCAAGCTTGGCAATCCAGGCTTTTAAGGTTTTATCCAACAAAATACTGCTCTGCGCCACACCTTCCAGATAAATAAACGAGCCTCCCAACACTTCCCAGGTCATAGCATCATGCTGCACCGGGCCGCTGCGTGAGCTTTTGACTACGCGGTAAGGCTCTTTTCGCTCTAAAAGCATGCCGACAATAGAATCTTCCGGCACAAACGTATGAATTTTCGGAAGCATTTTCAGGTATTCCTGACCGGAAACCATACTATCCGTAAAGCCTGGTCCGTCATTACTGTAAACGGCCACTATCTTTTTTTGGATGGAATCCCTGCAGTATACAGCGGCATAGACTGCCAGATTACCGCCTTTGGAATGTCCTCCTGCCCGGATTTGCTTTTGTCTGGGCGAAACTACACGGTTTAAATATTCCACGGCTTTTAACTGTCCCGGTGTTTCTGTCAAAAAGCTCATGTTAAAATTTTCCCGCCACCCGACAATCGTATTATCCGTCCCGCTGTAAACGACAAAAAGACTGCCGTCATCCAACTCTGCCGTTGCAGCGCAAAACTGCGACTGCTCTCTAAAATCCACGTGATCTACATAATGGGAAAGTTTCACATCTCCAAACCGTTTCGTCTTTGCCATTTCCCGCATCAGAAAAGCCGCTGCTTTCGTGCTTGACACCTTCGCTTCAATTTCCTCATCGGTATGCTTTTTAAAAAATGCATCGGAAGCATCTCTTAACAAAACGCTCTCTTCTTCATTAAGTCCTGGCACAATACCTGCAAAATCCACATAGATAAGCTCTGAAAAAATCAGATTGTCCACTTCATTAAACTCTGCCTGCTCAAACAGCAGATCGCCCCTCCACAAAAGATAATCCATCATATTTGCCATAATCTTGTCTCCTGTCTTTTTAAATCAGGGAAAAATGCTTTAATCCCAGGAAAATCCCATCCTCATGCAGTCCTGCTGTTACATAATCGGCCGCCTCTTTGGCGCAGTCCGCTGCATTTCCCATAGCAACTCCGTTTTGCACATAAGCAAGCATATCCAAATCGTTGACACTGTCCCCAAATGCATACGTATTCTTATGCGCTATGTTCAGATAGTCACAAATCCACCGGATGCCGCTCGCTTTGGAAAAACCTTTTGGGATTCCTTCTACATACTGTCCCTCATGGAACAAAAGCTCATATTCTCCGGACAGCCTTTCTATCATTTGCTCCTTTATACCGTTTTTCAAATTTGCAGTAAATTTATTGATGTATTTATAATCAGCCAGCGGTAAAAAGAGATCCCCCAGCTGCTGCTTTAGATTCAAAATATATAAATCGTCCAAAAAATCCTCCATATCCGCATACAGGCAGCTATGACCTTCCAGAACGACCGGAATTTTGCATTCCTGAAGAAAAGAAAGCAGGCGCTCTGCCGCTTCTTCCGAAATCAATTCTTCAAATACAACATCTCCGTGATATTCAATATAAGTACCGCACCCGGCAATAATTCCGTCGAAACCGATGTCCTCCATCAATTCCTTCGCATATATGTTGGCTCTGGTTCTTCCACTGCAGAGAAAAGCATAATTCCCATTCTCCCTTAATTTACGAATAGCGCTCGCGGTGCTCTCTGGAATATACATTTTTTCGTCCCACAATGTGCCGTCAATATCAAAAAACACTGCATTTTTCATATTTATTTTTCTCCTTTCAATTTCCGGTTAAAGCTAAATTGAAACCAACCTAAAGATCTGCAGATACAGGAACTGCCGCAGAATAACCTGCGCTGTCCATACAGGCTATTTTGCGACAGTTCCTTACGCCATTCATATGCGTTGTGGCACTTCAGACCTGCCGTCCTGTTACACGCACGCTTCGCCATACACACATATCGCCTGTTCGGCATTTTGCGATGACTTCTCCGGATAACAGCCATCTAAACTGTTACGATGCGTTTACTCATCACGGCTGTCAAATATATGGTTGCTTGCAATATATCCCAGACACCAGATAAGGCCTGCAACTGTCATAGAAGAAATACATTTAATGACGGATACCACAAGCTGTGGCCATGTCAGAGTGCCAAGAGTATATGCTGCTATCGTTTCCTTCACCGGCTTAAGCAGCATCACCCAGCCGCCAACATAAACGCAGGCCACAATGCCAAGCATATAGATAGCCGCCGCTAAAATTATACGAAAATTCCGATTCATAATACAACCTCTCTTCCACTTTTAAATTACTGTTATCCAATTGTCAGATTCACTTTCTGTTTTCCTGACAGAACATAGCATTTCTCTCTTATTTTACGATTTTACCGACAAATTTGCAATCAAATTTTTATGTTTTCTGCGTTCCTCTTCGGCCGGCGTAAAGCAAATGTCCTTCTGTGAGGTATCCTCCTGCCGCTTTTTTAGCGAAATAAGACCGGACTGCATAAGATATAGAAAAAAGAAAGGAGTACGTTATGGGACATCAATTAGTATGGAATGACCAATATAAAATCGGTATTAAAAGTATTGACAAAGAGCATGAAAAGCTGTTCCATATTCTGAACAGGCTGTTTGAATCCGGGCAGCAGGAAAAGAAAAGCCAGTGGGTCTGCCGGGAGGCGGTAAAATATTTTAAAGATCATGCTTTACAGCATTTCCGAAATGAAGAAGAATATATGAATTCCATTCAATATGCCGGATACAAAATGCATAAACGCATCCATGATAATTTCCGTGAGCGCATGCTGCCGGCTCTTGAGCAGGAGCTGGAGCTGACAAACTATTCGGCGCATGCTGTCGACCACTTTCTGGGTATATGCGCAAGATGGCTGGTCGGTCATACGCTTTCGGAGGATCAGGCAATTGGAACGGGAGAACGGATCCATCAATGGGAACAGCTTCTGCCGGAAGAAGAGCAGGCAGTCATGGGACAGACAGTTATCCACTGGCTGCATAGCATGTTTCAGCTGAACTCGCATCTGATCAGCAGCTGCTACAGCGGCGAAAAGTTTGGAGACGGCATCTATTATCGCCTGATTTACAGCACAAAAGAAAAAAAGAACCTGGAGTTCCTGCTGGTTTTCGAGGAACAGCTGCTGGTCAATATCATCGGCGGCGTAATGGACTCGAAAGCCAAAACGGTAAACGCAATGCTGATAAATGTCGCCCGATATACTGCAAAGCAGTTTTTGGAGTACATGAAACGGTACTTCCCGGTTCTTGCTCAGGCGAAAGTCAGCCAGGAACAGATTTTAACCTATGAACAGTTCCAGAAAGTATTTGAAAAGCGCAGCCCTCAATTCAGCCTGCTGTTTGATACCGGAAAGGGTTACTTTGCCTATTGTATGACGACAGGCGACCTGCTCATAGATGAGGACGGCATTTCCATCCTTACAGAAAATGCAATTATAGATCTCGAAAAACATCTAAATCAGAACCAGACGAAAAAAATCGCAATAAGTAAAAAAAAGAAGATACTGGTTGTAGACGATTCCGATTTTATGTTAATTGCCATGCGCCAGCTTCTGGGCGGCGATTATGAAGTGATGACGGCGACGTCCGGCCTGTCCGCATTCAGAAGCATTGCGCTCGAACAACCGGATCTGGTACTTTTAGACTATGAAATGCCTGTCTGCAATGGAAGTCAGGTACTGGAAATGATCCGCTTCGAAAAAGGTTTTGCAGATATTCCGGTTATTTTTCTGACTGGCAGAGTAGATAAAGAAAGCGTGGAAAAGGTTTTGGAGCTAAAGCCGCAGGGATATTTGTCCAAATCCCTTTCGCCGGAGCAAGTCAAAACGCAAATCGATCTCTTCTTTTCTGACGAATGACGAAATTGAAAATCTACCCACGGAAATAGCTCCGGCTCAGTTAAAAGTCATCTTTCAACAGGGAGCCGGCGCTTTCCGGGCGAAACGCGCGTCCTCTGGCGCTGTTTGACAAAATAATGAACTATTACAAAATAAAGGTAACAGCCCGGCCTGCAGCTGCGTACTTGCTGTACAGTGAGCAGCCAGTAAAGCAGAAAAGCCAGGAATCCGCCCCTTTGTCATAGGCAGACTTCAAATGGGGCGGATTCTGTAACAGCGAAGCCGCAGGCTGAACTGTTACAAATAAAGGATAATTTTACTATTTTTGCTTGTTTTGCCCCGCCCTATCTGTTATAATCAGAAAACAAAACAAATTTTACAAGGAGATGTCAAAATGAAAGGAAATATTGTTGTTGGACAATCTGGCGGCCCTACCGCCGTAATCAATTCATCCATCGCCGGCGTTTATGTACAGGCGAAGAAGCTGGGCGTAGAAAAAGTATATGGTATGGTACATGGCATCGAAGGTTTTTTAGAGGACAAGCTGTGTGATATGGACCAGTATTTCTCCGATTCGATCAACGTAGAGCTTTTAAAGAGAACACCTTCTGCATTCTTAGGCTCCTGCCGTTTTAAAATGCCCAAGATCGAAGGCCATGAGGACGTATACGAGAAAGTATTTGAAATCATGGAAAAACATAATATTGAATGTCTCTTCTATGCCGGCGGCAACGACTCTATGGATACCGTAAAGATGTTATCCGACTATGCTGCTGCACACGGCAAATCCCAGAGATTTATGGGTGTGCCAAAGACCATTGACAACGATCTGCCAATCACAGATCACTGTCCGGGCTACGGCTCCGCTGCTAAATATATTGCAGCTTCTTTAAAGGAAGTTATCCGTGACAACGAATCCTTCGGCGCAAAGAAACCGACCGTATGCATCGTTGAAATTATGGGACGTAACGCAGGCTGGCTTACCGCTGCCGCAGCACTTGCCAAAGGAGACGACTGCTCCGGCGCAGACGCCATTTATCTGCCGGAGAAGACCTTCGACATGGATGCATTTATGGCAAAGGTAAAAGAACTTGCCGAAACAAAGAGTTCCGTTGTGATTGCCGTATCTGAAGGCGTTAAGATTGCAGACGGCCGCTATGTATGCGAGCTTGCCAATGAGAACGTTGCTGTAGACGCATTCGGCCACAAACAGATGTCCGGAACAGCCGCATATCTTGCACAGTTAGTTGCGGAAGAAACCGGCTTAAAGACACGTGCAATTGAATTTTCTACCTTACAAAGAGCCGCTACCCACTTAGCATCCTTAACTGATATCAACGAAGCATTCCAGGCAGGCGCAGATGCTATGAAGGCTGCCGCTGCAGGAGAAACCGGCAAAATGATCATCTTCACAAGAGACGGGGAAGATCCATATGAGTGCGGTACCAGCTCCTATGATATCCATGAAATCGCCAATGTAGAACGCCATGTACCGGACGAATGGTTTACAGAGGATGGAACAAACCTCAATGAGAAATATGTTCAGTATGCACGTCCATTGATTATGGGTGAACTGACACCGGTATTTGTAGACGGCCTTCCAAGGCACATTGTAATGAAAGAATTATTTGATTAAATTTTTACTCCTTTTATCTAAAAATAAGAACATCCCGTGGAATCTACTGTTTTTCTATACAGATATTCCACGGGATATTTTTTAACCGGACGCCTCTTCTGCTTACCATTTTTACTGTATAAAAAGAAGAAGTTCGTCATGAACTTCTTCTCATTCCTTAATCCGTTTTCAATCGCTAAATATTAGTTATATTTACGCTTTCTTGCCGCTTCTGACTTTTTCTTACGTCTTACGCTTGGCTTTTCGTAATGCTCTCTTTTACGAATCTCCTGCTGAATTCCGGCTTTTGCACAATTCCGTTTAAATCTGCGTAAAGCGCTATCCAAAGTCTCGTTTTCTTTTACGATTACATTCGACATAGTCTCACACCTAACCTCCCTCCAGTTGCGTATTGTGCATATTCAACTGTTTGGGTAATATTTTACTGCACTAACAAATATTATAGCATAATTTTTCCATTCGTCAACTGGTTTTTCAAATATAGTGAAAGAAAATTGTAACAGTTCAGCCCAGGACTTTGCACCTGCTGCAAAGTCCGTGAGAATACGTAAAGGCTGGAGTGGAATCCGCCCCTTTGCCGTAGGGCAAACTTTAAATGGGCGGATTCCGTAACAGTGAAGCCGGAAGGCTGAAC
>JAAWDZ010000006.1 GCA_022794015.1 Eubacterium sp.
AAAAGCACTGTCCGGCAAATGGCATGATCCACGCCATTTGCTCCAGGATTCATTTCCGAATGATATTTTATTCCTATATTCAGACTGTTTATTCGATTTTCAAAGTTCTTAACTAACTGACATTGCGTGTGAACAGTAACTAAATTGTTACAATACGAGTTTCCTATTTTACATATTGGATTGTGAAAAAAAGACGACTGGGGTATAATAGATTACAGAATAGGTTTGCAGAGGGGAAGTGAGGTCGGGTTTGAACGGGCTCAGAATTTTATTTTGTTACATACTGATCATGAACCTTACGGGTCTTGCATTGATGGGAACCGATAAAAGCAGGGCGAAACGCCATGCATGGAGAATACCGGAAACATCCCTGTTTCTGGTAAGCCTTTTAGGCGGCAGCATCGGAACGTGGGCAGGGATGTACCTGTTTCACCATAAAACAAAGCACTGGTATTTTGTGATTGGTATGCCTGCAATTTGTATCATTCATATGATCATTGCAGTATCTGTATTTTACAGAATGTTTGGATGATGCCTTGCCGCATTTGGGCGGCAGGATTTGTCATAGCAGTATCGGAACATTCCGTATATCAGAAGATTAGGAGGGTGTTGATATGTTAGAAGTTGGAATAAGTGCACCGGATTTTGAACTGCCGGATCAGAATGGGGAAATACATTCCCTGAAAAGCTATCGCGGAAAAAAAGTGATTTTGTATTTTTACCCAAAAGACAATACCGCCGGCTGCACGAAGCAGGCGTGTGGATTTTCCGAGAGGGTTCCGCAAATACAGGAAAAAGGAGCGGTTGTTCTGGGCGTGAGCAAGGACAGCATTGCTTCGCATAAGAAATTTGAGGAAAAGCACGGGCTTAACATTACGCTGCTTTCTGATCCGCAACATACGGTGCTCGAAGCCTACGACGTGTGGAAGGAAAAGAAAAATTACGGGAAAGTTTCGATGGGAGTGGTAAGGACGACCTATCTGATCGACGAAGAGGGCATTATCCGAATGGCAAATGACAAAGTTAAAGCGGCAGAGGATCCCGAAAAGATGTTAGGTGAACTGGAATGAAAATTATTTTATCTCCGGCTAAGAAAATGCAGGAAGATTATGATACGTTTATAGCTGCAGATTTGCCGGTATTGACAGAGCAGGCAGAAGAGATCTTAACGTGGCTTCGCACAAAATCGTACGCAGAACTGAGGGAGCTATGGAAGTGCAGCGATAAAATAGCGGAACAAAACGTTGAAAGATTAAAAACCATGTGCCTGAATAAAAATCTTACGCCTGCCATTCTTTCCTATGAGGGTATCGCGTATCAGTATCTGGCTCCGACAGTGCTAAAGGATGCGGAGCTTTCGTACCTGAAAGAGCGGCTGCGCATTCTTTCCGCATTTTACGGTGTGTTAAAGCCCATGGACGGCGTGACCCCATATCGTCTGGAAATGCAGGCGAAGGCAAAAATCTCCGGATGCCGGAATTTATATGAGTTCTGGGGCGACAGGCTTTACCGGGAGGTCAGAGACACATCGGGGATTATCGTTAATCTGGCTTCAAAAGAGTATTCCAAATGCATTGAATCGTATCTGGCCCCGGCGGATACTTATATTACCTGCGTATTTGGCGAAACGGTAAAGGGCAAATTTGTCACAAAGGGCACGTATGCGAAAATGGCAAGAGGTGAAATGGTTCGGTATATGGCGGAAAATCAGATCGAACAGCCAGAAGATTTAAAGAAATTTGACAGACTGCATTACAGGTACAGTGCCCAACTGTCTTCGGAATCGGAATATGTATTTGAGCGAAGTCTGACTTCATCAGATAATTCATAGCCCAAAACAAAAGCCCACCATCATTGGCAGGCTTTGTTGTAAGGTTTCCATATTCAGGTCGATTTCTATTATATCGTTTATACGGTTTTAATAAAAATCACATTTCTGTATTTGTTCAACACTCCTATCAGGATCATTCCTAAAATTCCGCAGGATATGAGTTCCCCAATTCCTACTGTCAACATAAAATATGGAATAGATCCCTCAAATTGATATACGTATGCCAGAATAAACGGAACAATCAACGTATTAGCCGCAATTGGCGGAAGCGGCGCCGCCCACATATGCTTACGGAGCAGATATGTCCCGACTGCCCCAAGCAGAGTTGCCAGACTGCCAAACACGATATCCAGCGGCATACAGCCTGTCAGAAGGTTGCTCAGGATACATCCGGCCGTAAGCCCGGGAATTGCTGCAGGCGTAAAAAACGGCAATACCGTCAGCGCTTCAGAAAAACGCACCTGTACAGCATAATTTGCGAGTCCCAGGGCATTTGCCAGCAGAGTTAGGACTACATACAGCGCAGCAATCATAGCTGCCTGAGTGGTTAGAAGTACTTTTTTGTCTCTCATATTCTTTTGTCTCCTTTAGTTTTGTTTTAGGTGAGGAAGGTTTCGAACTCACCGTTTTATTTTTGGAAAACCTTGATTTTACAGGCTTTTCCGAAGATTTATTATACCGGAAAATATGAAAAAGTCAAGCCCTGACTCAAATTTTGACTCAAATTTGGGGAATGGCAGACAAAGACAGATAAAAACAGACAAGCAGAAAGAAATGCGCTTCATTTAGGTTTAGGATTTGTTTCAAATGTTTCAACTTTTTGGGACAGTGGAAAAAGTAAAGAGAAATTTACTTTTTTTGCATACCGCATAAAATCCGAACAATAATTCCTTGCATTTTCGCCACAGACAAACAGTTCTGGCAGCGTTAAAATGAAATCCAGATAAAAAAGCAGGAGGCGTAAAATATGGAAGGAAAGATTAGGGAAGGGATTAAAAACATTGAAATGAGGATTGGGTGGGAACAAAAACACCTTGGCAAGGCTGTGGAAGACTTTAAAGAGGCGGCAGCTGCATATGACGCTTACCACATTGAAACTTTTATTCCTGGGAAAATCAAAGATATTGCAGGGCACAGGACGGAAATAGAAAAGCTGGAGGAACAGAAGCAGATATTAGAGTACATGCTTAAACAGGGATGTTAAAACAACATGGGGCTGTCGGGAAATAGATAGCTCTACACAGGGGCAGGTGTGATTCACATGAATCACACCTGCCCCTGAAACTTTTCTATAAAAAGAGAAAAAGATGGCTAACGACAACCATCTCTTCTCCGTTACATGTTATAATGTAA
>JAAWDZ010000035.1 GCA_022794015.1 Eubacterium sp.
GCTTCTCCGCTTTTTGACGACGGCTTTTATTATTTCATCCTTTTGCCGTATCCGGCTCACATCTGCATGGATGCCGGATTTTACACTTGCCTCAAATTGTGAATAATCGACCATTTTTTCCTCCGTTTCTTACGTTTCTGCAGATTCCTAATATTTTTTATAGATATATTCAGTAAAAATCTTATGCTTTTATTTCAATTTGACTTCCAGCGTCGGCGTAAAGGAAATCTCACATTCCCATATACGACGCTTGTCCCGTATTTACTTTCGTACTTTTTAAGGAGTCTGACAGAAAATCCTCTGTTACATTCAAATATTCCGCGGTTTCTGTCAGGCTATTACAACCATATTTATATGCCTTTACGATTCCAGACAGCCCCTTTTTTATGCGTCCGGAAAACCTTTCATGTACTGTAAGTGTATTTTGCGTTTTTCCTGTGATAGTATATCAGAAGAAGGAAAAAGGAGGATATATCAATGGAACCGATTTTAAAAATGCAGTACTTACGGAAATATTACGGCAAATCTCCCAACCAGGTGAAGGCGCTTGACGGCATTACGATGGAGGTGATGCCCGGAGAATTTCTTGGAATTATGGGAAGCAGCGGATCAGGGAAATCTACGCTTTTAAACTGTATTGCTACCGTTGTCCGGGCGGATAGCGGAGAAATGATCTTGGAAGGAACCGATGTGCAGAGCTTAAAGGGCAGAAGGCTTTCCGAGTACCGCGGAAGGAGTATCGGCTATCTGTTTCAGAATTTTGAGCTTTTGGACAATCTGACCGGACAGGAAAATATATTCCTTCCGCTGTCTTTACACAATGTGCCGCAGGCAGAGGGAAGGAGGCGTCTGACGGAACTTGCGTCCTATCTGGAAATTACGGAGGTTTTGCATCAGTTTCCGGCACAGATGTCCGGCGGGCAAAAGCAGCGGGTAGCGGCGGCGCGGGCACTGATTTTGAATCCCAAAATTATTCTGGCAGACGAACCGACTGGGGCGCTGGATTCGAAGAACGCAAAGGCGCTGATGGAAAAACTGGAGGGCTTAAACCGACAGGAGAATGCGACAATTCTGATGGTGACACATGATTCTAATGCTGCAAGCTACTGCAAACGGATTTTATTTATTCAGGACGGTGTAATTTTTCATGAAATCAGAAGAGATGTTCCACAGGAATCCAGAGAGTCTTTTTACGGACGGATCCTGCAGGTGATGGCACAGTTAGGGGGTGGAAGTGCAAATGTTCTTTAATCTGGCGCTGCGCAACAGCAGACGCAGCAGAAAAGAAAACGGGCTGTTCTTTGCTTCTCTGCTTATTTCTGTTGTGGCTTTTTATATGATTCTTTCCCTGTCCCGTCAGGATGTAATGCTGTTTCTGGCAGATATGGAGAGCGATGCTGTGGATCGTCTGCTTGGCATGATTCCCGTATTTTATGGTATAACACTGTTTATTTTGTTTTTTCTGATTTATTATGCCAGTAAATTCCAGCTGGAGCGGCGCAGGCATGAATTCGGCGTTTATCTGATGATGGGAATGCGCCGGGCGAAGCTGTTTGCCCTGCTTTTGACCGAGGATCTCGGCAGCAGCATACTGGCGCTTATCATAGGGCTTCCGGCAGCTTTATTGCTATCAGAGCTGGTAAGCCTGGTAACGGCGCATCTGACGGGGCTTGGAATTATCGGGCATCAGGTGACTGCTTCGGCAGAGGCTGCGCTGTGGACGGCAGCGGGATTTCTTTTGATTAAGCTTCTGGCTTTTTTGATATTGAGCGGGAAAATTACAGGACAGGAAATTGGAACACTGTTAATAGATGTGCCAGAGGGGATAAACAGGCAGCTTAGCGCCGGGATTTATGCAGGAACGCTTGTTTTTGGGATATGCAGCCTTGTGGCAGCATACGCTATGGCCATCAGCGGGAATGCATGGCAGGGCGTCGGACAGATGGGGATTACGCTTGTTCTTGGGGTTTTGGGAACCATGCTTTTCTTCTTTGGACTGCGTCTGACGATCGGGTTTCTGGCAATGCATACCAGAAAAAACCGCAATCTGTCGGTTTTTAATTTCCGCCAGCTTCAGGAAATTGTGATATGCAGATCCAATACGCTTGCCATTAGCTCACTGTTAATTCTGGCAGCGTTGTGTTTCTTTGGCGCCGGAACGGCAATTGCATGTTTTTACGGCCAGTCGGAGCCTCATGTGCTGGATTATACCTTTTACGGGGAGGAAACAAATCCCGCTGCTGTCCGCAGTGTGTTAAAAGAACAGGGTCTTATAGCAGAATTTTCGAATTTATTTGAGATGAAGGCCGGGCATATTCGATCAGCAGAGGATGATAAAACTGCTTATCAAATGGATTCGGTTCTGGCAGCGTTAAAGGAGCTGCCGAAATCAGAGGACAGGGATGTGCTGCTCAACAATTTTCAGTACACCTATAATCCGTATTTGATTTCTCTTGGCAGTTATAATAGTCTTTTGGCGGCGGCAGGCATTCCAAAGTTACAGCTTGAGGCGGATGAGGCTGCCGTATATATGGATGGAGGAATCACAGCGGATTCCAGGCGGGAATTATTAAATGGTATTTTAAAGACCAGGCCAAAAACAGAGCTGGCCGGAACAGACTGTTATCTGACGGAAGAGGTTCAGGCGGTAAATCTTGTGACCGATCGCCTGCTTACGCTTTCTTTTGCCCTGATTCTGCCGGACGAAGTGTTTGAGTACCATACAAAAGGTGAGTATGAGACATATCTGGATGCTGTTTTAAACCGGAATACATCTAAGGAACAAAGCCTTTTGACTGCCATTTCGGATATGAATGAGAGATTGGATCAAGCGGGTATTTCTTATGAGAGTTATCTGCAGAATATGGGACGGCAGCTGTTTTATATTGTAGCCGCAGGCTATATTACAATTTATCTGGCAATTATGTTTTTTGTCATTGCAAATACCGTAATCGGAGTACAGTTTTTGATGGGGCAACAAAAATCCAGACGCCGGTATCAGACGCTGGTGCGTCTGGGGGCTTCCTACCAAATGCTTTGCCGTTCGACGGCGCAGCAGATCAACTGGTACTTTGGTATTCCCGCAGCAGTTGCTGCTTTAAGCAGTCTGTTCGGTGTCCGCTCCCTTTTGGAGGGCGTGCTGTCTGCGGAGGCAAGAGGAAATTCTTTCGCAATGCTTTTCGTTTCTGCGGCTATGATTGCTGTACTTTGTGTGTTAGAATACATTTATATTGCAGCGGTACGGCACATGAGCAGCCGGTATCTGCTGACGCTTATGATACCGGAACGGGAGGAGTAATTTTTGTGAAATGCATTGTAATTGTAGAGGATGAAGCTTTTGCGCGGGAAGAGCTGGCGGATATGCTGAAAAAAGCAGGCTATCGGACAGAAGAAATCCAGACATTTGAACAGGTAACGGAACAGATTCTGGCGCTTTCTGCCGATCTTGTGCTGCTGGATTTGAACCTGCCAGGAAAAAGCGGCTTTCAGATCTGCCGCGATTTAAAGCAGAAAAGCGCGCTGCCCATTTTAGTGCTTACTTCCAGGGATCAGATGCGGGATGAGCTGCATGCGCTGGATCTGGGCGCAGATGAATATCTGACAAAGCCTTGCAGGAAGGAACGTCTGCTGGCCCGCATCACAAATGTTTTGAAACGCTATGAGGGCCGTTCCAATCTTTTAGAAGGGCCAGGTTTTCTTTTGGACCGTCAGACATACACGCTTTACATTCACGGCAGCTCTACCGTGCTCCCTCCAAACCAGGGGAAGCTCTTAGCGGTATTTTTAGCCCGCGGCGACGGTATTGTTTCCAAAGAAGAGCTGTGTCTGGCGCTCTGGGGCACAACGGAATTTATTGATGAAAATGCCCTGCAGGTCAACCTGACACGTTTAAAAAAGACCATGAAGGAGCAAAATATACACCGGCGTATTCTCCCTGTACGCGGTGTCGGCTATCGGCTTGCCCCGGAGGAACAGGAACATGAAACAGAATTTTAAGCTGCTGATACAGTATCTGCCCTGGCTGCTGCTTATAGCTGCAGTGGACTGCTTTGCCGCCTTTCTGCTCTGGCTTTCGGATGCAAAAGCTTTTTTTGCACTGCTTACCGCGATTTTACTGGCAAGCCTTCTTTTCTTTGCAGGAATCTGTATTGTGCTGGTACAGCGGGAGAAAAACAGGCAGGCTGAGTTTTTTGCCCTGCTGCAGAATCCGAATGTGTATCAGGAGGAAACACTTAAAAAAATGCTAAATACCGTGCAGGCCGACGCCGTACGGGCTCTGGCGGATGTTCTGCGCCAGAAGGAGGATGATTGCGGGAAGGAGCGGGCAAAGCTCACAGAGTATGAGAAATACGTAGAGTCCTGGGCACACGAAATCAAAACGCCGCTTTCACTTCTGACCTTTCTTTTGGATAACAGAAGAGACGAGCTGCCCGAAACGGTAAGCCGTAAGCTGGACTATATCCGGAACCGGATGCAGGGATATATCGATCAGATGCTGTTTTATGCGCGTTTAAAAGGCATGCAGAAGGATTATTTATTTGAGCATATGCCGGTTCTGGAATGTATAGAGGAGGTATTGGAAGATTACCGTCCGCTGCTGGAGGAAAAGCGGATTCGGGTTTTTATGCAGGTATCAGAGGACGCGTCTGTGTATTCGGATTGCAGAGGGCTTCGGTTTCTTCTGGGACAGCTGGTCAGCAATGCCGTAAAATACAGCGGAATAGATCCTGAAATCCGATTTGCATTTGTGCGGCAGGGCGGAGTGGATGTGCTTTTGGTACGGGATAACGGGATTGGAATCAAGGTGTGCGATCTGCCTTATATTTTTGCGGAGGGCTTTACCGGAGATTCCGGCGAGGGCCGGAAGCAGGCGACAGGGATGGGACTTTACCTGGCGAAGGAGATGGCAGGAGATTTAAAGCTTACTCTTACAGTGGAATCAGAGTGGGGAAAAGGCACAGAGATTCGCGTGGCGTTTCCGGTGGTGGAAGAGAAATGAATTTACAAAATATTTATAAAAGCTTAACAGCCATTTTTTGCTTATAATTTAATAATATGATAATATATATGCTATATGGAAGTAGAATGCAGAAAGCTGTTCCTGAATTTGGAGGTAAAGATGAGAATTATTGCGATTGATAGAGATGAAAGAAGTAAATGTATTTCT
Organism: Eubacterium sp.; assembly: GCA_022794015.1. Lineage (GTDB taxonomy): Bacteria > Bacillota > Clostridia > Lachnospirales > Lachnospiraceae > Roseburia_B. Next base: position 5,168 of record JAAWDZ010000035.1, read on the forward strand.
ATATTGACAGATATGGAATTGGAAGAATATCAGAAATTAACAAAAAAATCTTTTGATGCAAATGGGAATCTTAATGGACAAAGAGGTGTGATTACAAAATCCGCAGCAGCTGTTAGAATCAGAAAGCGGATGCAGGAGGATTTTTGTAAAGGGGCAATTTTTCCTCAGGTTGTTTTGGGAATTCAAAGCGAAAAAGATTTTACGAAAATGTTAAAAGAGGGAGAGTACTATGACAGCGAAGAAATATTTGCAGGCTGCATTATTTCGATTATTGACGGAATGCAGCGAAGCAATATTTATTTTAAAAATTACAGTGGAAATGAAACAAGAAAAATTCGAGTAGAATTTTGGATAGCAAATAATGGAGAAAAGCTATTATATCGGATGCTCGTTTTAAATACAGGGCAGACTCCTTGGAATACGAGAAGACAGATTGAAGTGATATTTGGCAATCTTTCAGAAAATATAGAGTCTGAGTTGTATCAACAATATCCAGAGCTGATGGGTAAAATTGATATATATGGAATTGATGACGGAAAGAGAAGGACTCAGGCAGGTAAATATCACAAATCATCTATTATAGAGTTGTATTTAGGATTTAATATTCGTAATGTTAAAATAAATGTTTCGGATGAATTGGCAGAAGAATATCAAAGATTTGATATGATGGAATCTATTGACAGAGAAGAATCCTTCCCCAATTTTATCTGTATTTTAGGAATGATGTGCAAGTTAGATCTGGCATTTGCAAAATTTAAAAATAAGAGTGAAATTTCAGGGCAATTTTCAGAAGGGAAGGATATTTTTGGAAGTGCTCCGGCATGTACTGGATTTGTTGTTGCCAGTGCGGAATACATTATGGGGAAAGTTTCTGTTGAACGAAAGAAAGAGGAGGTAAGTCGCAAAAAAGAAAAGTATCAAAATCAAATGCAGAATATATTAAAAAAATTGGATGAGAGTTTGCCGGAGAATAGCAATTATTTGAGTCTTGATATCCTAAATTCAGTATGTGCAGGATTGTCAAAATCAAGAATCGGTGATGAGATGCGCAGGTTGTTTAAGGACGTTTTTATGAGTCTGTTAAAATATGATGCTATAGATGAGGTTAGTTCATTGGAAGATTTTTGGAAGGAATAAGTATGTCAAGAAAAGTACGTGAGGAAGAAAAAAATATTCTGCATATTTTAGAAGAGCGAATTCCGGAGGAACGGGTCACCCAGGCTGTTCAGATGAAAAGACGGATTCATTTTTCAGAAGAAACATACGAAGTAATAGAAAAATCAAATATCTTTATAAGTGATGAGATTAACGGGACATGCATTGCGCTGATAAGATATGGTGGAACAGTACATATATGCATGAAAACGGATCTGTTTACTGCTGGGATTTTGAAGGCGGAAAGTGAGATTGAAAATAAAGATTTATTATATGGGATAGGGGTGTTGCTTGCAAATAGGAAAATTGTAAAGATAAAAGCTCAGATTTCAGGATATCAGATTTACGATACACTATTTGCATTTGAAAATTATATTTTTTCCTGTCGGGATGTTTTTGGAATGTTTGAAGAATATCTTGTATTTGAGCTTACAGAAGAGGATTTTTCGATAGAATACCATGAGGATTTAAACCGTATACTATGCATGCTATTAATAAATCAGAGATCAGATGTGTATGGCAGTAAGTTTTGTCAGGATATTTTTGAACTACTGACTTTGGAATCAAGCAGAAGTATTATTGCAATGTTTGGCGCCATATTGCAGACAACAAATGCTGATTTGATTTTTTTACAGTTATACAGATGTATAGAGTATTTGTTTATCATTCAAAAAGCTTTATATTTAAGCCGGGAATATGGTATTGTTATAGAACGTATTTTAGAATTATTAAATTTCGAAAATATAAGATTTCCTGAAGCTTCCAGTATAAGAAGTATACTGTCTGTATATTGTTCAGAAACAATTATAAACCAATATTATGATTATCTGTTGAAAAATATGAATAAACAGCAGTGCAAGGAGGGAAATAAAGCAGAAAAAGTAGCGGATTATATATATGAAACAAGATGTAAAATCGCTCATTTTAAATATGGACAAGAAAAACTGAAAGACAATGATACACTAAATGAGAGTAATGGAATTTTATGTGAAGTTGTAAAAAATATTTTTCAAACATTAGATGCAGAGATTGTTGAAATTAACGAAAAGCTGCAGACGTGGAATGGAATAGGTAAGTGATATGAATGAGATGCATTTCACATTCACATGTCCTTGCTCGTAAGCAGTTACATATATCCTCCGTATTTTTGTAACAATTCTCCCTGCATCTTCACAGTTACCTATTTTTTCGAATCCCTCCACAAAAGCCTTGCAATATATGGAAAAGGGTGCTATACTAATCATATTAAATAAAGAATGATTTATTTAAAAGAGTGGGTGAAAGCCCACTCTTAAATTATGTAAAAGTATGGTATACCCGCAGAAACAGAAGGAAGGTGAGAATGTGGGAAAGAAACAGGAATACGAGGAGCGGACGGAACGCTTTATCCTTCCAATCCTTGAGAAATATCAATTTGAACTTGTCGATGTGGAATATATAAAGGAAGGCGGCACATGGTACTTAAGGGCTTATATTGATAAGGAGGGCGGTATCACGGTAGACGACTGTGAGCTGGTAGCCAGGGAAATGAATGAGATTTTAGATAAGGAAGATTATGTAGAAGGCTCCTATATCTTCGAGGTGAGCTCACCGGGGCTGCTTCGTCCCTTAAAGAAAGAAAAAGACTATATCCGCAATATGGGCAGGCAGATTGAAATCCGCACTTACCGTCCGCTAAACCATGAGAAAGAATTTTATGGAATTTTAAAAGCCTATGACGAGGACAGCGTTACCATAATCCGGGAGGAAGGCGAAGAGCTGGTGTTTCCGAAGTCAGATATTGCGCTGATCCGCCAGGCATTTGATTTTTAAACAATTGAGAATGAAAAAGAATCAGGAGGGTTTAAAAAATGGGTAGTAATAATGAGTTGTTAGAGGCATTGACAATCTTAGAGCAGGAAAAGAATATTCCCAAGGAAACACTGTTGGATGCCATTGAAAACTCACTGATCACTGCGTGTAAGAATCATTTTGGAAAATCAGAAAATATTAAGGTGCAGATTGACCCCGTAACCTGTGAATACCATGTATATCAGGAGAAAGTGGTAAAGGAAGAGGTGGAGGATCCGGTTACCGAGATAAGCGTGATAAATGCCAGGCTGATTGATTCAAAATATGAAGTGGATGATATTGTGAATATAGAGGTCAAGTCGAAAGAATTTGGCAGAATTGCGACGCAGAATGCCAAGAATGTCATTTTGCAGAAGATCCGTGAGGAAGAGCGGAAGGTCCTTTATGATGAATATTACAGCAAAGAAAAAGATGTTGTAACAGGTATTGTCCAGCGTTATACAGGAAAAACTGTCAGTATTAACCTTGGTAAAGTGGACGCCGTTCTTTCTGAAAATGAACAGGTGAAGGGCGAAGTATTCCAGCCTACGGAACGTATCAAATTATATGTTTTAGAAGTAAAGTCCACGAACAGAGGACCGAAGATTCTGGTGTCCCGGACGCATCCGGAACTGGTGAAGCGGCTGTTTGAATCCGAGGTGACAGAGGTAAAGGACGGAATTGTAGAAATTAAAAGTATTGCCAGGGAAGCCGGGAGCAGGACAAAAATTGCGGTCTGGTCAAACGACCCGGATGTCGATCCGGTAGGCGCCTGTGTCGGCATGAACGGCGCAAGGGTCAATGCTATTGTAAGTGAACTGCGCGGAGAAAAAATTGATATTATCAACTGGAATGACAATCCGGCGATGTTAATTGAAAATGCACTGAGCCCGGCAAAGGTTATTTCCGTAATCGCAGATGCAGAAGAGAAAAGCGCCAAAGTAGTAGTGCCAGACTATCAGCTTTCCCTGGCGATTGGCAAGGAAGGGCAGAACGCAAGGCTCGCAGCGCGCCTGACCGGATTTAAGATTGATATTAAGAGCGAAACACAGGCGAGGGAAGCCGGAGACTTCATGGATTATGAAAATGATTATGAAGACGAAGATTACGATGACGAATATTTGGATGACGAGTATTTAGATGACGAATATCTGGACGACGAATATTCGGACGATGGATATCTGGATGATGGATATCTGGATGACGGGGATGGATATCAGGAAGATACGGACGGCGCAGAGGAGTCTGATGAAATGATTTCAGAAGTAGAAGGCGGCGAAGAAAATGAATAAAAAAATTCCAATGCGCCAATGCGTCGGCTGCAGGGAAATGAAGCCAAAACGGGAGCTTATCCGCGTGATCCGGACAGCAGAGGATACCGTGTGTATTGATACAACCGGCAAGAAAAACGGCAGAGGAGCATATCTTTGTCCGAATCAGGAATGTCTGGATAAAGCAGTAAAAAGCAAAGGATTGGAACATTCTTTGAAGATGGCGGTTCCCAAAGATATATATACGGAATTTGAAAAGGAGATCATATAGTTTGAAACCAGATAATGTATTGTCTATGCTGGGGATTGCCGCTAAGGCAGGAGGTGTTGTGAGCGGAGGCTATCAGACCGAACACGCAGTCAAAGCAGGAGGGGCATATCTTGTGATCGTAGCGGAAGATGCCTCAGAGAATACCAAAAAGAAATTCCGCAACATGTGTGGATTTTATAAAACCAGGATAATCTGTTACAGTGACGGGGAAACCCTCGGCCGTGCAATTGGCAAAGAGTACAGGGTTTGCCTGGCACTGACAGACAAAGGACTTGCAGAAGCGGTACAAACCAGGCTTTTGCAGATATCAACTGAATAATGGAGGAGTAAGTATATGGCAAAAGTTAAAGTATATGAACTTGCAAAAGAGTTGAATATTAACTCAAAAGACATCATAAGTTTTTTATCTGAGAAGAAAATAGAAGTAAAAAGCCACATGAGCAATCTGGAAGAGGATTCCATTGCTCTGATTCGTGGCAAATACGAAAAAAAGGAGACGAAAGCTATCACAAAACCAGAATCAGAAACAAAGCCCCAAAAGGAAAATCAGGCAGCTGCACCTGTAGAAAGGCCGAAGAAAAAATCAAGCATTACGGCAGTATTTAATCCACAGAACAGCCAGCAGGGATTAAAACGTCAACCCAGGAAGCGTCCCAGAGACAGAGAGCGCGTACGTCAGGAGCGTGCAGCGGTCAGGCAGGCGGTAAGGCCGGCAGAGAACAAAACGGCAAAAGAGCAGGAAGAAACAAAGACGGCTGCAAATCCTGCAGTCAAAGCGGAAACAAAGACTTCAGGTATGGTGGCTGGAACAGAAACAAAATCTGGTCTGGGTCAGGCTGTCAGAGCAGAATCCAGGCCTGCTGCCAATGTTAAGGAGTCCGCAAAGGAGCCAGCTGTACAAAATGTACAGACGGCAGAAGCTGTGAAAGCAGCGCCGTCATCAGAGCCAGCATCAACCGACAATATACGGAAAGAACAGGTACAAAACGTATATGCGCAGGAGGTACGCGTAAAGACAGCGCCTTCATCCGATCAGAAGCCGCAGGGGGGAACCATACAAAATGATCGCCCGCAGAACAGACGGACACAGGGAGGACAGACAGGGTATAATCGTCCGCAAAGCGACAGGCAGGGCAGCCGGCCGCAAAGTGACAGGTCGCAGGGCCGTTCACAGGGGGAGCGAAATGGCCGTGGCCAGGGAGATCGTCCTTATAGCAACCGTCCGCAGAACGGACGCGCTGAAAACCGTTTTCAGGGCGGCAGAAATGATAACCGTCCGCAGCAGGACAGAAACGGCCGCAGTGACAACCGCCAGCAGGGAGAAAAGGGAGGCAGGAGTTTTGATAAAAACAATCAGAAAAATTACCAGAATAATCGACAAAATTCCAATTCTGCTCAAGGTGATCGAGGTGGCCGTGGATTCCATTCGAATCGCCCGAAAGAATTTAAAGGCAAACTAGATCGCGAAATCAGTAAGTTTAACAAGGAATCAGCGGCTTCTACCGACGAACTTCGGGGCAAAGAAACCAGGGAGCGCGCCGAAAACCGCAAGAACAACAATAATAACCGCAAACAGGATCGCGATAAGCTGGGCAAGAAACAGGAGCGTTTTATCAATCTTGAGAAGCATGGCGGCAAAAAGAAACCGCAGCAGCAGCCGAGGCAGGAAAAGGAAGAAGTAATCAGGGCCATTACACTGCCGGAGAAGCTGACGATTAAAGAGCTGGCTGACAAGATGAAAATACAGGCGGCAGTGATTGTTAAGAAGCTGTTTTTAAAGGGCAAGATGGTAACGGTAAACCAGGAAGTAGATTATGATACGGCAGAAGAAATCGCACTGGAATTTAACTGTATTGCGGAACCGGAAGAAAAGATTGACGTAATTGCAGAGTTACTGAAAGAAGAGGCAGAAGAAGAGAGCAAGATGGTTGCCCGTCCGCCGGTTGTTTGCGTCATGGGGCATGTTGACCATGGGAAGACATCACTTTTGGATGCAATTCGTTCTACACGCGTCACGGATCGTGAGGCGGGAGGTATCACACAGCATATTGGGGCTTCTGTTGTATCCATCAACGGACAGAATATTACATTTTTGGATACACCGGGACATGAAGCATTTACGGCAATGCGTATGCGCGGTGCAAATGCAACTGATATTGCAATTTTAGTTGTAGCTGCAGACGACGGCGTTATGCCGCAGACAGTAGAGGCTATCAACCATGCCAAAGCTGCCGGAATTGAAATTATCGTCGCAGTAAACAAAATAGACAAACCAAGCGCCAATATTGAGCGTGTAAAACAGGAGCTTTCTGAATATGAGCTGATCCCGGAAGACTGGGGCGGCAGTACGATTTTCTGTCCGGTATCTGCGCATACCCATGAGGGCATTGAAAATCTTCTTGAGATGATTTTACTGACAGCGGAAGTAAGCGAATTAAAAGCAAATCCGGATCGAAATGCAAGGGGGCTTGTCATTGAAGCACAGCTTGATAAAGGGCGCGGCGCTGTTGCAACAATTCTGGTACAGAAGGGTACACTAAAGGTAGGCGAACCGATTGCCTGCGGAAGCTGTTTCGGTAAAGTGCGTGCCATGATTGATGACAATGGAAGACGTGTGAAAGAAGCAGGGCCCTCTACGCCGGTAGAAATTTTAGGATTAAACGGTGTACCGAATGCCGGAGAAGTATTTGTATCCACAGATACTGACAAAGAGGCAAGAAGCTTCGCAGAAACTTTTATTTCAGAAAGTAAAGAAAAACTCTTAGAAGAAACCAGAAGCAAGATGTCACTTGACGATTTGTTCAGTCAGATTCAGTCCGGCAATGTCAAAGAACTCGACCTGATTGTCAAAGCCGATGTACAGGGATCCGTAGAAGCCGTTAAACAGAGCCTGGAGAAGCTCTCAAACGAGGAGGTTATTGTAAAGACCATTCACGGGGGTGTCGGTGCGATCAACGAATCCGATGTTATTTTAGCGTCTGCTTCCAATGCGATCATTATCGGATTTAATGTGCGTCCGGATGCTACTGCAAAAGCAACGGCAGAGCGCGAAGGTGTTGACGTAAGGCTTTACAGGGTCATTTATAATGCGATTGAAGATGTGGAAGCAGCTATGAAAGGTATGCTGGATCCGATTTTCGAGGAAAAGATATTAGGCCATGCGGAAGTGCGCCAGGTATTCAAATCTTCCGATGTGGGTAATATTGCAGGATCTTATATTCTGGACGGTACGTTTGAACGCGGCTGCAAGGTTCGCCTTTCCCGCGAAGGAAAACAGCTTTTCGATGGTAATCTGGCTTCCTTAAAGCGCTTCAAGGACGATGTGAAGGAAGTGCGTGCCGGATATGAATGTGGACTTGTCTTGGATGGATTTAGTGATATTCAGGAATTTGACCAGATTGAAAGTTATAAGATGGTTGAAGTTCCAAGATAGGATGGAGCAGAAAATATGAGAAAAAACAGTATTAAAAATACCAGGATCAACGGAGAAGTCCTGCGTGAACTGAGCAATATTATCCACGGAGGAATCAAGGATCCAAGGATACATCCGATGACCAGTGTGGTTTCCGTTATGGTAGCCCCCGATTTAAAAACCTGCAAGGCCTATATCAGCGTACTCGGTGATGAGGCTGCGCAGGCGGATACGTTAGCCGGCTTAAAAAGTGCGGAAGGGTATATCCGTTCGAAACTGGCCAGAAATATTAATTTGCGCAACACACCGGAAATTACTTTTATTTTGGATCAGTCCATTGAATACGGCGTCAATATGTCAAAGAGGATTGACGAGGTAAACCGTATGGATGAGGATCGACGGGCAGTTATGCCGGTGGATACGGATGAGGAATAAGATTATGAGGGATTTTGCTTCGCAGTTAGCAGGAATCAAATCGGCAGCCATTGCAGGCCACATCAGGCCGGACGGAGACTGCGTGGGTTCCTGCCTTGCAACCTATAATTATATCAGAAAGTATTTTCCACAAATTGAGGTAACCCTTTATCTGGAACCGATTCCCAATATTTTTAAATTTCTGGCAGGGGCCGGTGAAATTACTCACACCTGTGAAGAGAACAAATCATACGATCTGTTTATCGTACAGGATTGCGGGGACGAAGGACGTCTGGGCGGAGCGGTAAAGTATTTTAAAACTGCGGCAAAGACAGTTTGCGTAGATCACCATATCAGCAACAGCAGTTTTGCGGATGAAAATTATATTTTTCCAACAGCAAGCTCGACTTCAGAGCTGGTGTTTGGCCTGATTGGAGAAAAATATATCACCAGGGAAATTGCCGAGTGTATTTATGTGGGAATTGTACATGATACCGGGGTGTTTCAGTATTCCTGTACCTCTGCAAAGACTATGGAAATAGCAGGAAAACTCATGGATACGGGGATTGATTATCCCAGAATTATAGACGAAACTTTTTATACCAAAACTTTTTCGCAAAATAAGATTCTGGGAAGGGCGCTGCTAAATGGCAGGCTTTATGCAGATGGAAAGGTCATTGCCAGCGTGATTACAAAAGAAGATATGCAGGAATTTGGCGTAATGCCCAGGCATTTGGACGGTATTGTAAACCAGCTTCGCGTGACAAAAGGCGTAGAAGCCGCCGTATTTTTATATGAAACAGACGATAATCAGTTAAAAGCAAGTACACGTTCGAACGGGCTCGTTGATTTGGCAGAAATTGCCGTAAATTTTGGCGGCGGAGGTCATGTGTGTGCCGCCGGATTTTCCATGCAGGGCGACGCGGATACTGCAATTGAAGCAATTGTTGCAGAGATAAAAAGGCAGCTTTGAGGCAGGATATGAATGGAATTATTAATGTATACAAAGAAGCTGGGTTTACTTCTTTTGATGTGGTAGCAAAGCTTCGCGGGATATTAAAACAGAAAAAAATCGGACATACCGGGACGCTCGATCCGGATGCGGAAGGCGTACTGCCTGTCTGTATCGGCAAAGCGACCAAACTCTGCGAATACCTGACTCAAAAGGATAAGGTATACGAAACGGTACTTCGTTTTGGCATTACTACTGATACGCAGGATATGTCCGGTACCGTGTTAAAACAGCAGGAAGTTTTATTCTCCGAAGAGGAGATTCCTGCGCTTATACAGAAGTTTACCGGCAGACAGCAGCAGATCCCGCCAATGTATTCGGCGCTCAAGGTAAACGGCCGGAAGCTTTGTGATCTGGCAAGAAAAGGGATTGAAGTAGAACGAAAAGCGCGGGAAATTGAGATTTATGCCATAGAAATACTACACGTACAGCTGCCCCGGATTACCCTGCAGGTACATTGTTCCAAAGGAACATACATCCGCACATTGTGTCAGGATATTGGAGATGCGGCAGGATGCGGCGGCTGTATGGAAAAGCTGCTTCGTACAAATACGGGAGGTTTTTTATTAAAAGATGCATACCGCCTGCAGGAAATAGAGGCTATTGTAAAAGAGGAAGATCCAGATGGGCGACGGCTTATTGATATACTGATACCTGTCGATCGGGTATTAGAGAAGTATCCGCGTGTGGATGCTTTGCCCGGAACGGAAAAGCTTTTACACAACGGCGGTATTCTTGCAGCAGAAAAAACCAGGCAAAGGGAAGGCTTTGTTTTGGGGCAGCTGTACAGGATTTATGATTCAGCAGGAATTTTTGTAGGTCTGTTTGACTATGGTTCCAGGACAGATGCCTTCTGCCCGGAAAAAATCTTTTTATAACATCTGATTGGGAAAAAACATGAGATACATTAAAAATACAACAGATTTTTGTATTCCGGAGGACACCGTAGTTTCCCTGGGAAAATTTGATGGAATTCACAAAGGGCATGGTCGTCTGCTGGAATATTTAAACAGCAAAAGAAAAGAAGGATTAAAAACAGTCATTTTTACCTTTGACATACCGCCAGGCTGGCGGGTAAAAAGTCCACAGGAAGGAAAGCTTCTTACAACCAACGAAGAAAAAAGGCAGTTATTTGAGCAGTATGGGATTGACTGTTTGATTGAATGTCCTTTTACTGCTGAAATTATGCAGATGGAACCGGAAGCTTTTGTCAGACAGATTGTCGGAAGTCTTCATATTAAAAGTCTTGTTGTGGGGACAGATTTCAGGTTCGGGTACAACAGACGGGGAGATTACCACCTGCTGGAAAAATTATCGGGGCAGCTTGGATATGAACTTAAGGTTGTGGACAAGCTAAAAGAAAATGGCAGGGATATCAGCAGTACATTTATACGGGAAGAGATTCTGGCTGGAAGACTTGAAAATGCGAACCGGCTGTTGGGATATCATTATTTTGTGCAGGGAACCGTTGTGCATGGAAATGAAATCGGGGGAGCTAAGCTTGGGATTCCGACAGCCAATCTGATACTGCCTCAGGAAAAACTGCTGCCGCCGTTTGGAGTTTATCTGACAAAGACATGCGTTTATGGAGAGACAAATGCCATATATAGCGGAATTAGCAATGTTGGGTGCAAACCGACAATAGAAGGAGATAATCCTGTAGGGGTGGAAACGCATTTGATCGGGTTTCGTGAGCAGATTTACGGGAAACCGATTAAGGTGGAATTTCTGGAGAAGGTAAGGGATGAAATGAAATTTGGCTCACTGGAGGAGCTGAAGCGGCAAATGAAAAAAGATATTGCGTATGCTTCTTTTAAAATCTAAATCCGGCCTGTTTGAAAATTCGGGGAGGTTTTTCTGGCTTTTCTGCTTTCATGGCTGTTAGCTGCGCGGCCAGTGCGCGTTCCTGTCCCGTGAAAAGAAATGAACTGTTACGTTTATTGTAACAGTTCAGCCCAGGACTTTGCACCTGCTGCAAAGTCCGTGAGAATACGTAAAGGCTGGAGTGGAATCCGCCCCTTTGCCGTAGGGCAAACTTTAAATGGGCGGATTCCGTAACAGTGAAGCCGGAAGGCTGAAC
>JAAWDZ010000036.1 GCA_022794015.1 Eubacterium sp.
GAAGAATGTTTGCCGCACGACATCATCGCCACATGGCGGTAAAAGAAAAAGCTGTTGCAGAGTAGAGTTGCTTGTGGATGCCTATGGAACGGTGGCTTTGTGAAAATCAAAGCTGCCGTTTTTTGAACTAATTTGTAAATTTCTTTTTGATAAATTTAGTGAAAAACGAGTTGTTATAGGAGATAAATCATGCGAAAAAGAAAACTTAAAATATTGATGCAAAGAATTAAAAGAATCATTGATAACTTTACACATCAAGGTGTATCGCAAGGAAGAATGAAACTTACCTGCGGTACACCTTTTTTAATACCCGACGAGTGGGGCTACTCCGACGGGACCGACAGTAGGCTCAATCAGATCAGCCAGCAGGTCTGCGACCAGGAAGCGACCCTCTCCGATACAGACGACGGCGCCTATGACGAGGTTCATGAGCAGTTCCAGGAGCAATTTCTAGAGACGGTGGCACTGGTCTTTCAGACGCTTAAGGCGGAGGGCGTCTTTGCCCCGGAAACCTTCTGCTTCATCTCAATGTCCGATGACGAACGGACACCAGATATTGAGGATAAATCCGCCCGGCGGCTCAACACTCTGGAACAGTACGAGCAATTCCAAGCCTGGGCAAGATTTTTCAACGGATGAACAGATGGACGAGAGAACATACAAAAGCACTGGAGCGCTCCTGAGAACCATTTCCAACTTGTTGGGGGATTTCACCGTAAAGATGAAATCCCCCTGACAAATGAGTCACTAAAACCCAGAACATATCCCATCGGCATACCCTGCCCTCTGTCTGACATACCTTCTAAAACAACCTATTTTCTCGCATCGATCATCTCATGCAGCTTACAGACCGCATCATGGATCCCTCCTACTTCATTGATCAATCCTTCTTTTACCGCGTCTTCCCCTACCAAAATAGTACCCAGATCCTTAGACATCATATCGGTATTCATCATAAGTTCTTCCAGCCGCTTCTTTTTTGCACCAGAATGGCTTTCGATAAACCCCAATATGCGATCCTGCATCTGTTTAAAATAATCATAAGTCTGCTTTGCTCCAATTACTGTACCGCTCATGCGTACCGGATGGATCACCATTGTGCCGCTGGGTACGATAAAAGAATAATCTGTCGATACTGCAAGCGGCACTCCGATAGAATGGGAGCCTCCAAGTACCAGGGATACAGATGGTTTGTCCAGGGACGCTACCATTTCTGCAATGGCAAGGCCGCTTTCTACATCTCCGCCTACCGTATTTAAAATCAGAAGCAGCCCGTCCACTTTTTCGCTGTCCTCTATAACGGCCAGTTGAGGCAGCACATGCTCATACTTGGTTGTTTTGGTGGTAGAAGGAAGACACTCATGACCTTCGACTTCCCCGATAATGTTGAGTAAATGGATATCGTGGTTCGTTTTGGGATTGTTCAGAACTGCCTGTCCATATTCCTTAATGTTTTCCATATCCATTCCGTTTTGATTCTGCTCTTTGTTATTTGTATCGCCCATATTTTTACCTCACAAAAACAGAGGGCCAATCTGACCCTCCTTTTTGTTTAGTATATCCATATGGTTTATTTTAATACCCCAACAGATAGTTATACAGATTCTGGTATTTTTCTTTCGAGGAATTCCAGGAGAAATCCTTTTCCATCCCGCGTTCTACCATCTGGTTCCACTGACGCTTCTTATCAAAGAAGATGTGTTTGGAATAGTTGATAATTCCCATCATCTCATCTGCATTGTAGTTGGTAAATGAGAATCCTTCTCCTGTATTGTCATACTCGTTAAATGGCGCTACCGTATCTTTTAAACCGCCGGTTTCCCTTACAATCGGAACAGTACCGTAGCGGAAGGAGATCAGCTGTGTTAAACCACAGGGCTCAAAACGGGACGGCATTAAGAAAGCATCGGCTGCCGCATAAAGCTTGTGCGCCAGATCGTCGGAATAGCAGATATTCGCTGAAATGCGATCCGGATATTTCCACGCATAGTGACGGAACATATTTTCATACCGCACATCTCCGGTTCCGATGATAACAAACTGTGTGAATTCGTCTGCAATATAATCCATCATATAATTGATTAAGTCTAAGCCCTTCTGATCAGTCAGACGGGAAATGAGGCCGATCATATATTTCTTCTTGTCCTCTATAAGTCCCAAATCCTTCTGGAGCTTCAGCTTGTTCTGGGCTTTTTTCTGACGGAAGTTATCTTTACCGTAATGCGTATAAATCTTCGGATCTGTCTGCGGATTGTATGCCTCATAATCAATTCCGTTTACAATTCCCTGCATATCAAAATGCCTTGCGGAAAGCAGGCCGTCCAGGCCCTCGCCGTATTCCGGCGTCTGGATTTCCCAGGCATAGGTGTCGCTGACCGTTGTAATATAGTCGGCGTAAACCAGACCGCCCTTTAACATATTCGCATCCTTTTTGTATTCCAGCTTATCCGGTGCGAACAGGCCGTTGGCAAAGCCGGTTAAGCCGCGCATCGTCTGGATATCCCATACTCCCTGAAATTTCAGGTTGTGGATCGTCATAATGGTCTTAATACCCCAGAAAAAGCCGTCTGCACTGAATTCGTTCTTTAAGTATACCGGGATAAATCCAGTCTCCCAGTCATGGCAGTGAATGAGATCCGGCCTGAAGTTGATCTGCGGCAGAATGGATAATACTGCCTTGTCAAAAAAGCAGAATTTCTCAATGTCAAAACGGATATTTCCATAGGGCTGAAAGCAGTTGAAGTATTCTTCATTGTCAATAAAGTAGTATGTAATGCCGTCAAGCTCATACTTTAACACTCCGACATATTTGTTCTTAATATAACTGCCTGCATCCATATAGAAATGTGCCACATACTCAAACTGGCTCCGGAAATGCTCCGGAATGCAGCTGTAATTGGGAAGCACAACCCGTACATCCCATTCCTCCTTGTTAAACTCCTTCGGTAACGCGCCGCAGACGTCAGCCAGTCCTCCTGTTTTGATAAACGGGACACATTCTGATGCTGCAAAAAGTATTTTCTTCATTGTAAAAACCCTCCTTATTCTTTACTATACGGTTGCCAATGCCTGCTCTAAATCTGCAATAATATCTTCTGCATTCTCAATGCCTACAGAAAAACGGATCAAATCCGGCGCAACGCCTGCTGCAAGCAGCTGCTCGTCTGTCATCTGACGATGCGTATGGCTGGCCGGATGCAGGACACAGGTTCTTGCATCTGCAACATGAGTCACAATCGCGGCTAATTTAAGCCGATCCATAAACCGGATGGATACTTCCCTGCCGCCCTTCAAACCGAAGGAAATTACACCGCAGGTTCCATTTGGCATGTATTTCTGTGCCAGAGAATAATATTTATTGTCTTTCAAGCCTGTAAAATTAACCCAGGCAACCTTCTCATGTTTTTGTAAGTATTCTGCGACCTTCGCCGCATTTTCACAGTGTCTGGGCATACGAAGATGCAGCGTTTCAAGCCCTACGTTTAACAGAAATGCATTCTGCGGCGACTGAATCGCCCCCAAATCACGCATCAGCTGCGCCGTTGCCTTTTCAATATAGGCCAGCTTACCGAATTTCTCAGCATAGACAATACCGTGATAAGACTCGTCCGGCGTCGTAAGCCCTGGAAATTTATCCTTGTGCGCCATCCAGTCAAAATGTCCGGAATCTATAATCGCGCCGCCTACGCTCATCGCATGGCCGTCCATGTATTTCGTCGTGGAATGTGTCACGATATCCGCGCCCCATTCAAACGGCCTGCAGCCTATCGGCGTAGGAAACGTATTATCTACAATGAGCGGTACACCGTGTTTATGCGCTATGTTTGCAAAGCGCTCAATATCAAGTACCACAAGCGACGGATTGGAAATGGATTCTGCAAACAGCGCTTTGGTATTTGGCAGAAAAGCTGCTTCGATTTCTTCGTCGGAAGCGTCCGGATCGATAAATGTGCAGGAAATACCCTGCTTCTTCATGGTTGTCCCGAACAGATTGAACGTACCGCCATAAATGGCGCTTGAACAGATAAAGTGATCGCCTGCTTCGCAGATATTAAAAATAGCATAGTAATTCGCTGCCTGTCCCGATGAGGTCAGCATTCCGGCAATGCCGCCTTCCAGCTCAGTAATCTTGGCCGCTACCGCATCATTGGTCGGATTCTGCAGCCTGGTATAAAAATATCCGGTTTCTTCCAGATCAAAAAGTCTTCCCATCTGATCGCTGTTTTCGTATTTGAAGGTCGTGCTCTGATAAATCGGCAATACCCTCGGCTCTCCTTTCCCAGGCCTGTATCCGGCCTGGATGCAGATTGTCTCCGGTTTATAATTTGTTCCCATTTTTGTTTCTCCCTGTATCCTTTTTAGATTGGTATTATTCGTCCCAGTTGTGGAATACTTCCTGGACATCGTCATCTTCGTCTAACAAATCCAGAATCTTCTGGATATTATTCAAATCCGTTTCCTCAGACAGTGTAACATACGTCTGCGGAAGCATCGTCACCTCTGCGTTTGCCATCGCAATATTTTCCTTTTCAAGAGACTCCCTTACACAGGAAAAGCTCTCCGGAGAAGTCAGTATTTCAAAACTGTCCTCTTCCTCTACAAAGTCATCTGCACCCGCGTCTAACGCAAGCATCATCAGATCATCCGCGTCCATTTCACAGTCTTCCTTGGCGACAATGATCTGCCCTTTCTCATCAAACATATAGGAAACGCAGCCCTGTGTCCCGATACTGCCATTTCCTTTGGTAAATGCATTTCGTACATTCGCAGCAGTACGATTCTTATTGTCTGTAAGCGCTTTTACAATAATCGCCGTTCCGGACGGGCCGTAACCCTCGTATGTAACCTGCTCATAATTGACGTTTCCTGTGTCACCGGCTGCCTTTTTGATACCGCGGTCAATCGTATCGTTTGGCATGTTATTTGCCTTCGCTTTGGCGATTACGTCGCGCAGCTTGCTGTTGTTCGCCGGATCCGGACCGCCCTCCTTCACCGCAATTGCAATTTCTCTTCCGATAATCGTAAATATTTTCCCTTTTGCCCTGTCATTCTTTTCTTTCTTGTGCTTGATATTGGCAAATTTGGAATGTCCTGACATAGTAAACTCCTCTTTTCTAAGTTTTTCTTTTCATTTCACTTTTTTCTATTCTATCATTATTTCCGGTTTCTGACAAGAACTATCCGTCCCGTCGTTTTCTTCACTTTCCAAAATCCTGGTAACAGAGACTTTTTTGATAATTTTATTTTCCACTGCGAGAATTTTAAAACAGTATCCGTGGCACTTCACTTCGATACAGTCATCCTCATCTGGTATCTTATCAATCTGGGCAATCAGAAATCCGTTTAACGTTTCATAGACATTCTCTTCTTCTTCCGGAAATTCCAATACCTTTGCCACATCCTCAAAGTCCGCCATCCCGTTCATCAAAAAGCTGCCGTCCATCTGCTTTCGGATCGTCTCTTCATATTCGTCGTGCTCGTCTAAAATATTGCCTACAATCTCTTCCAGGATATCTTCCATAGCCA
The DNA here is from genome assembly GCA_022794015.1 of Eubacterium sp. Lineage (GTDB taxonomy): Bacteria > Bacillota > Clostridia > Lachnospirales > Lachnospiraceae > Roseburia_B. Next base: position 5,527 of record JAAWDZ010000036.1, read on the forward strand.
CAATACCAGCCGTCTGCCCATATTCGTCCACGACAATCACCATATGCGTCTTTTTCGACTGCATCTCTTTAAAAAGGGTATTGATATTTCTGGTTTCCGGAATAAAATCCACCTTGCGGACCAGGTCGCGTATTGTACGCAACTGCCTGTCATAAAACTCCTGATGAATACAAATCCGAAGCGCTTCCTTGATATGCAGCACACCAATAATATTATCAATATCATCTATGTAAACCGGAAAACGGGAATTGCCGCTCTCCTTAATATACTCCAGCGCTTCTGCAAAAGTCATGTCCCCGTCTAAGGCCACAATATTCTTCCGGTGCGTCATAATATCCTTGGCTTCTTTGTCATCAAATTCAAAAATATTGTGGATCATTTCCGCTTCACTGGCTAAAATAACGCCCCGTTCATGCCCTTCGTTGACCATGGACATGATTTCCTCCTCGGTTGAGTCATCGGGATTTGTATTCGGATCCACCCCGCACATACGGACAAACATATCTGCCGCCAGCTCCATGCATTTTACAAACGGAAATCCGATTACCGTAAATAAAGCCATCAGTCTGCAGAGACGAAATCCCCATGCTTCTGATTTTGTTCCTGCAATTTTAGACGGGACAATGATACCGATTACCAGTACACATACCCAATATCCCATTAGCATCGCAATGCGCACCGGTTCTTCATATACCGAAATAACATAAGCGCCTGCAAAAAGATTTATACCTGTCACAAAAAACTGCAGATTATGTATGCTGCCGGCTGGTTTTTTCATCAGCCTCCGCAGCAAAGATGCTCTTTTATCCCCTTCTTTTTCCAACTTTTCCAGATTACTCCCGTTTTGGCCTGACAGCGCCGCCAGAAATCCATAAAAAATCATTTGCAGTACAACCAGCAGCAGTAAAATAATCAGGCCGATACGAGGCCCAGCTCCATCCTCCATTTGTATTCTCCTTTTGATCTACTATATCTGAAATTCATTACAAACATCTGAAATATACCATTATCCCGCGTTTTCGTCAAGGCTGTGTTATGTAAGCAATTCCAGACTTACCTCCAGTGCCTTATCTACCTTAAACAGCATATTGCTGTCCAGATGGCACACTTTGTCCTTCAGTCTCTTTTTATCTATCGTACGGAGCTGTTCCAATAAAATAACCGAATCTTTTACCATATCGTATTTATCACTGTCCAGCTCAACATGTGTCGGCAGCTTTGCTTTATGCATCTGTGAAGTAATTGCGGCACAGATAACCGTCGGTGAATGTCGGTTTCCAACATCATTTTGCACGATTAAAACCGGCCTCACTCCACCCTGCTCTGAACCAACCACCGGACGCAAATCCGCATAATAAATATCTCCTCTGTGAATCGCCATACTCTGCTCACTCCATATCTTTATTGTTTTCTGATAGGAAGAGTATTTCCGGTTTTTCTTTTTCTATACAAATTTCTGTCTTGATAAAAATTTTACAAAAAATAATCTCTCGCCGATACGCACATCCCATTTTTATAAAAAACTCTTGGAACACGCTTTGTAATACCGCAGGCAAATTCATAATGAAACCGGCCCGACAATGCGCCAAGCTCTTCCATCCCAAGAAAAGCGCCTTCATCCTCCCCCAGCAAAGTCACCGTATCCAACAGCTTCACGCCCGGAATATCCGTCACATCTACCATAAACTGATCCATGCACACTCTCCCCAAAATCGGGGCTTTTTTTCCATGAATCAGCACATACCCGTTATTAGAGAGCCCACGCGGATAACCGTCTCCGTAGCCAACCGGAATCGTTGCGATTTTGCGCGTTTCTTTAAGGCGGTAAGTTCCGCCATAGCTTACACACCTTCCTGCTTCTAATTCCTTGATATGAACAATTTTACTTTTCAGCTGCATGACCGGCTTTAAGGAAACAGCATCCCGCCTCACCTCATCGGAAGGCAAAAGCCCATAGAGAATAATCCCGGCGCGCACCAGGTCCAGGTTTGCCTCCGGAATCTCCGCAATCCCGGCGCTGTTTGAAACATGCCGAAATGGAACTTCTATATTCCTTTCTTTTAACATGGAAAGCATCTTCTGGTATTTAAAAAGCTGTTCTAAAGCCGCCGTTTTGTCCGATTCATCCGCTGTTGCAAAATGAGTAAACACCCCTTCGATTACAATGCCGGGCAGTTTTGCAATCTCTGCCACTTCATCTGCCGCCGCCTCTGTAACCTGATATCCAATCCGGCTCATACCTGTATCAATTTTAACGTGTATATTTACATCTGTTCCGCGCTTTTGCGCCGCCCTGGCATACGCCTTTGCCATCTCATAAGAATAAACTGCGGGACGAATCTGCTGCCTGACCAATTCTTCATAATCGCTTTCAAAGGTATATCCCAAAATCAAAATTGGCTTTTTTATCCCATGCCGTCTTAAAGTATATGCCTCTTCTGCCGCCGCCACCGCAAATCCAAACACTTTTTCTGAAGGTTCTATTTCCCCTGCAATTTCAACCGCACCATGTCCGTATCCATCCGTTTTTACAACCGCAATCACCTTTGTATCTGGAGAAATCTTCTCCTCAATGGATTTCAGATTGTATAAAACAGCATCTAAATCAATTCTTGCATACACCCTGCCATACTGTTCCATTTTCATCTATCTCCTTTAATAAAAGTGTGCGTTCTGACGCAAATCGCGCCTGAAACGACCAGGCTGTCTGTCATCGAATAACTTCCGGCAATTTTTCCAGAATATCCGAAGCCAGCATCCCGCGCACCCCGATTTCCTGCGCCGCCAGATCTCCCGCCGCTCCATGCAGATAAACGGCAAGCATCGCTGCGTCGTCCAAAGACAGCCCCTGCGCCAAAAATCCGGTAAGAAAGCCTGCCAGTACATCTCCGCTCCCACCGGTAGCCATTCCGCAATTTCCGGTCGTATTTACAAAAAACCTTCCGTCTGACAGTCCGATTACCGTCCTGGCATCCTTTAATACACAGACCGTCTGATATTCTTTTGCAAAATTCTTTGCCGTCCCAATCAAATCCGCCTGAATTTCTCCAACGCTACGCCCCGTCAGCCTGCCCATCTCTCCCAAATGAGGCGTCACAACACGACAACCGGAATTTTCCTTCAACAATACCATATTCCTTGCCAGAATATTCAATGCGTCTGCATCAAATACAATTTTTTTCTCCGTATACTGCAGCACTTTCGCCACAAGCATCTTTGCCGCCGGAGATATGCCAATCCCCGGCCCAATCAAAACGGCATCCGCCCAGTTCATAGATTCATCCAGCAAATCCATCATCCCGGTCAGATGTTCTGCCTGTGCGTCATAAGTTTTAAGCACAGCCTCCCCCAGCCTGGTTAAAAGAATATCCCGATTCTCCTTTGCCGTCAAAATACGCACTAATCCACATCCGCTGTAATACGCTGCTTTTGCCGCAAAATACGCCGCGCCCGCCATATCCAAAGAGCCTGCAATAACCAGTGTTTTTCCATATGTGCCTTTATTCGAATAGGCTTTTCGTACGGGCAGCAGTTGTTTTGCACTGTCATTTTTCAAGTAACAGCCCGATGACTCATTTCCCAGAAAACCATATTTGTCAATCCCGATATCCGCCACAACCAGTTCTCCTGTAAAGGCTGCGCCAGGGTATAAAAGCTGTCCGACTTTGGCAAAGGCAAACGTCACGGTTAAATCTGCCCGGAAGGCCGTGCCAAGCAGCTGTCCTGTATCTGCCGAAATACCGGATGCAATATCTGCGGCAATTTTAAATGCCTGACTGCGGTTTAAATGATCTAAAAGCGTCCCAAGCTCTCCTTCTACCTTGCGCGACAGTCCAATTCCAAACAATGCATCTACGATAACGGCATATCTGTTTTGTACAAAGTTCCTACATTCCGGCACAATATATTTTTTTATTATCTGATATTGAGCTTTTGTTTCCGGTGTCATTTTCGTTTCTTCCACAGGAAACATATATTCTGCTTCGTAGCCCGCCAAATGCAAAATACGCGCTGTGGCAAACCCATCGCCGCCATTGTTTCCTGCGCCGCATACAATCAGAATTTTACCGCAATCCGGGTCAAAGCGGGATTGGATTTCATGAAAAATAGCTAAAGCTGCACGTTCCATAAGAACAGCAGAAGGGATACCGTAATATTCAATCGTATTTTTATCACATTCCTTCATTTCACGGGCATTTACCAGACATTCCATTTTTATCACTCCTAGTAAAATAATAGTGTAGTCCATCAAGACTACCTGGTTTATAAGTATCCAGGATATCTGCAATATTCCCTACAGAACTTCCTTTCTTATACAGTTTTCGGGCTGTTCCTATTAAAACCGGCCTGAAGTTTCTTAATAAAATTTCATATAAGCTAATCCATATCACTCAAGATATCCTGCAGCTTTTTCCACTGTTAAGTGGGAATGATTAAGAATAATATGCCCAGTCAATTCCCGGATAACGTTTCCCTGTTCGAATGAAATACTCAACAGCCTTCACACCAGCATCCATATCCGTAATGGCCTGACATTTAGGAACAGGAGATTGGCCGTCATAGTCAATGGGAGTATATACATTTTCATCTCCCAAATCCACCTCTTCCAGCTGCTCTATGGTATCGGCAAATTCCCGATTGTAGCAAAAATAAGTTTCTGTCTCTTCGTAGTCATAGCAAAGGGACAGCCAATCCCCGTCAGATACTACTTCCAGGCAGCCGTAGTATCCTTCTCCATCAGGGTCTAAACACAAAATAATTTCGATTCCTTTGGGCACTTCATTTAATATTCCGGCAATTAGATCCGGCGTTATTTCTTCCTCCTGGTATTGTCTGCCATGTGAATTATCTTCAATATATTTTATGGCCACTGCGTTGGGATTGTATGATGGAATAATATCCGATTTGGGAATAATTTTAAGTTCCATTTATTTTCTCCTTTCATTTCAGAAATTTTTCAAATGATACCATAAAATCTTTTTTATCAGCGGGCACTTTGGTCTTTTCAAAAACCATCGAATAGAAAAAGACAGGTAAACTCGAAAGCACCTGCCTTTTCTATTCGTTTATCACAAGAGGAGCTTAGTTGTTAATCAGCTTATCCTCTTCATTATTCCAGCTATAGAGCTTACGGATCTCTCTGCCAATCTCTTCTGACGGATGCTCTGCAGCCAGCTTACGCATAGCCTTGAAATGTACCTGCCTGCCCGCCGGCGACATATCCAGTAAGAATTCTTTTGCAAAAGATCCATCCTGAATATCGGACAAAATCTTCTTCATAGCCTTCTTTGATTCGTCCGTAATAATCTTCGGTCCTGTGATATAATCACCATATTCTGCTGTATTGGATATAGAATAACGCATTCCTGCAAAACCAGACTGATAAATCAAATCTACAATCAGCTTCATTTCATGAATACACTCGAAATATGCGTTCCTTGCATCATATCCTGCTTCTACCAGAGTTTCAAATCCTGCCTGCATCAACGCACAGACACCGCCGCAAAGAACTGCCTGCTCGCCAAACAGGTCTGTTTCTGTCTCTGTCCTGAAAGTCGTCTCAAGCACACCGGCTCTTGCTCCGCCAATACCCAAAGCATATGCCAAAGCCAAATCCTGAGCTTTTCCTGTCGCATCCTGTTCTACTGCGATTAAGCAGGGAACGCCCTTACCTTCCTGATACTCGGAACGAACGGTATGTCCCGGCCCTTTGGGTGCAATCATAGTGACATCTACATTTGCCGGAGGTACGATACATCCAAAATGAATGTTGAAACCATGTGCAAACATCAGCATATTGCCTTCTTCTAAGTTCGGCTCAATGTCATTCTTATAAAGATCCGCCTGTTTCTCATCGTTGATTAATATCATGATGATATCTGCTTTCTTTGCAGCTTCTGCTGCGGTAAATACTTCAAACCCCTGCTTTACTGCCTTGTCCCAGGACTTGCTGCCTTCGTAAAGACCGATGATAACATTGCAGCCGGATTCCTTTAAGTTCAATGCATGCGCATGTCCCTGGCTTCCGTAACCAATAATAGCTATTGTTTTTCCCTCTAATAATGATAAATTACAATCTTCCTGATAAAAAATTTTTGCTGACATAATACTTCGTTCCTCCTGATTGTTATAAAAATTTTACATCTGCACAGCCTCTTGTAAGACCTGTAATACCTGTCCTTGCCAATTCCAGTATCTCGTAACCCCCCAGCAGATCCAGAAAAGCATCCAGCTTGTCCTGGTGTCCGGTCAGTTCAATCACCATGGAATCGTGCGTAACATCTACTACCTTGCCATGGAATATCTCCGTGACATTTAAAATTGCCTGACGATCCGTATCTTTTGCACGAAGCTTGACCAAAATCAGCTCCCTTGTCACAGAAGCGCCCTGCTCTAATTTCTTAATATCCAGTACATCCTCAAGCTTAGAGAGCTGTTTTTCAATCTGTTCCAAAATCTGCTCGTCTCCGCTTGCCACAATCGTAATCCTCGTATACCTCGGATCTGCAGTTACACCGGAAGAAAAGCTGTCAATATTGTAGCCTCTCCTGCTGAACAGACCGGATATGTGGCTGGTAACACCCGCCGTATTTTCAACTAACAATGATAAAACCTGTCTTCTCATAAGAAAACCTTCCTTTTTTTACACTCACACTAAAAAATATTCTAGCACAACCAATTGAAAAGTCAATAGTTTCTGCAATTCGTTTTTAGACCATTGCAATGTTCACCGGCTCCGGTTTTCTATGCGCCCGCTCTAAGCTTCTTACCAAAGCATTTGCCGTATCCATTGCCGTAATACAGTACACACCTGTCTCAATCGCATTCCTGCGGATTAAAAATCCGTCGCGGTTTTTATCTCCGTTGCCCTGCGTCGGTGTATCAATAACCAGATCGATTTTATGTCCCAGAATCAGGTCCATTACATTCGGCGACTCCTGCGTAATCTTATTCACCCAAAGCGCCTTTACGCCATGCTCATTTAAATATTTCGCCGTGCTTCTGGTCGCATAAATCTTATAACCAAGCGCCTCAAATCTTCTTGCCACATCCACAGCCTCCGGCTTGTCCGCATCTTTTACCGTCATAATCATCTGTCTGTACTTCGGAAGCGTCACGCCCGCTCCAAGAAACGCCTTATAAAGCGCTTCGTCAAAATTCTTTGCAATCCCCAGGCACTCTCCGGTAGATTTCATTTCCGGTCCAAGGCAAATTTCCGCACCGCGCAGCTTTTCAAAGGAAAATACCGGCATTTTAACCGCAATATAATCCGCTTCCGGCGCAAGCCCGGTCGGATAGCCCATTCCCTTTAGCGTATTCCCGATCATCACCTTTGTCGCAAGATCCACAATCGGAATTCCTGTTACCTTGCTGATATAGGGCACCGTGCGTGACGAACGTGGATTGACCTCAATCACATATACCCTGCCGTCCATTACGATAAACTGGATATTAATTAAGCCCACGACATGCAGCGCCTGCGCCAGACGTTTCGTATATTCCACCAGCGTTTCTTTTATTTCCGGCGCAATCGTGGGTGCGGGATAAACAGAAATACTGTCACCGGAATGTACGCCGGTACGCTCGATATGCTCCATAATACCCGGTATCAGAATATCCGTACCGTCACAGACTGCATCTACCTCAATTTCCTTTCCCTGCAGATACTTATCGACCAAAATCGGATGATCCTGCGCAATCTGATTGATGATATCAATAAATTCTTCTATCTCCTCATCGCTGCAGGCAATCCGCATTCCCTGCCCGCCTAGCACATAAGAGGGGCGTACCAGAACCGGATAACCCAGGCGGCCCGCCACTTCTTTTGCCTCTTTTGCGGTAAATACTGTACCTCCGGCTGCACGCGGAATATTCGTCTGCTCCAATATCCGGTCAAAAAGCTCCCGATCTTCAGCTGCATCCACATCCTGTGCCTTTGTTCCGTAAATTCTGACGCCCATTTTCATCAGGCTTTCCGTCAGTTTAATCGCCGTCTGTCCGCCAAACTGCACGACAGCGCCATCCGGCTTTTCAATGTTAACAATACTCTCCACATCCTCCGGCGTCAAAGGTTCAAAATACAGCTTGTCCGCAACGTCAAAATCTGTCGAAACCGTTTCCGGATTGTTATTCACGATAATCGTTTCAAATCCCTCTTTTTTAAATGCCCATGTGCTGTGCACCGAACAGTAGTCAAACTCAATCCCCTGCCCAATCCGAATCGGGCCGGATCCCAGTACCAGAACCTTCTTTTTCTCCGTATTTCCTGTAGCTTCGTTCTCTCCGCCGAATACCGAATAATAATACGGTGTCGCTGCTTCAAATTCTGCAGCACAGGTATCTACCATTTTATAAACAGCCGTTATGCCGTTCGCGTAGCGCATCTGTTTGATCTCTTCCTCGCTTTTTTGTGTCAGCTTCGCAATTACCTTGTCCGGAAATTCCATACGCTTTGCTTCCTTTAACAATTCCTTTGTCAGCTCTTTTTTCTTCAAAGCCTGCTCCATCTCAACGATAATTGCCAGCTTGTCAATAAACCAGATATCAATCGCCGTAATTTCATGGATATGTTCATAGCTTACTCCGCGCCGAAGCGCCTCTGCAATACAGAAAATCCTGCGATCGCTCACAATTTTTAATGCATCCTCCAGCTGGGAATCCGAATACTGTTCAAAATCATACGCCATCAGACTGTCCACATGCTGTTCCAGCGAGCGGATCGCCTTCATCAGAGCCCCTTCAAAATTGCTGCAGATGCTCATAACCTCTCCCGTCGCTTTCATCTGCGTTGTCAATGTCCGCTTTGCCGTAATAAATTTGTCAAACGGAAGGCGCGGAATTTTAACCACACAATAGTCTAACATCGGTTCAAAGCTGGCGTATGTCTTGCCTGTAATCGCATTTTTAATCTCATCCAGTGTATACCCCAGCGCAATCTTTGCCGCCACCTTCGCAATCGGATACCCTGTCGCCTTCGAGGCCAGCGCCGAAGAACGGGAAACTCTGGGATTTACCTCAATGACACAGTATTCAAAGCTGTCCGGCTTTAAAGCAAACTGTACATTGCATCCTCCGGTAATATTCAATTCCGATATAATATTTAACGCAGATGACCGAAGCATCTGATATTCCTTATCGCCCAATGTCTGAGAAGGCGCAACTACAATACTGTCTCCGGTATGTACACCGACCGGATCTATATTTTCCATATTACAAACCGTAATACAGTTACCGTTTCCGTCCCGCATCACCTCATATTCAATTTCCTTCCATCCGGCAATGCAGCGCTCCACTAAAACCTCTCCCACGCGGCTGAGCCGAAGGCCGTTCGTTAAAATATCAGTCAATTCCTGTTCGTTGTGCGCAATACCGCCGCCGCTGCCTCCTAAGGTATAGGCAGGCCGAAGCACCACCGGATACCCAATCGTATTCGTAAATTTTATTCCGTCCTCTACATTATGCACCACCAAAGAGGCTGCACAGGGCTCGCTGATTTTTTCCATCGTATCCTTAAATGCCTGCCGGTCCTCAGCGCGGAAAATCGTATCCGCAGTTGTCCCAATCAGCTTCACTCCGTTTTTCTCTAAAAAACCGGACTCCGCTAATTCCATTCCAAGATTGAGTCCTGCCTGGCCCCCTAAGGTTGGAAGAATGCTGTCCGGTTTTTCTTTTAAAATAATCTCTTCTAAAACAGAAGCTGTCAGCGGCTCAATATATACCTCGTCCGCAATCTCCTTATCTGTCATAATAGTCGCCGGATTAGAATTGACAAGGACAACCTCTACGCCCTCTTCTTTCAGAGAACGGCATGCCTGTGTGCCTGCATAGTCAAACTCTGCTGCCTGTCCAATGACAATCGGGCCCGATCCGATTACCAAAACCTTTTTTATCTCCTGATTCCTTGGCATAATTATTTTCCTCCCATCATTTCTATAAACCGATCAAACAAATATGCGCCCTCCTGTGGTCCCGGACATGCTTCCGGATGAAACTGCACCGTAAACACTGGCTTGTCTGTATAGAAAAGTCCCTCGTTTGTCCCGTCATTCACATTCACAAACGCAGGCTTTGCCACTTTCGGATCAAGACGCTCTGCATCCACCACATATCCATGGTTCTGTGAGGAAATATAGACACGGCCTGTTCTCAAATCCCTGACCGGATGATTGCCGCCACGGTGTCCATACTTCATCTTATACGTATCCGCCCCATTCGCAAGAGCCATTAACTGATGCCCCAAACAAATTGCAAAAATCGGAATACCGGAAGCATAGAGCTTTTTCACCTCTTCAATCATACCCGTACATTCCTTAGGATCCCCCGGCCCATTGCTGAGCATAATGCCGTCCGGCGCTGCCGACAAAATCTCTTCGGCCGGAGTATTCGCCGGATACACCGTCACCTGGCAGCCCCTTTTACAAAGCGCCCCTGCAATATTGCCCTTTGCCCCAAAATCAAGCAAAGCGACGCGCTTTCCTTTCCCTTCCAATACATATTTCTCCTTACAGGTCACCCTTTCCACTACATTTCCCATATGGTATGCTTTCAGCCTCGGTATCATTTTCCCGACATCATAATCTGCATCTGTCGTAATCATCCCGTTCATAGTCCCCTTTTCACGCAGAATCTTCGTCAGCGCCCTGGTATCAATGCCCTCGATTCCCGGAATATCATACTTCACGAGAAAATCCAAAAGACTGCCCTCACAGCGGAAATTGCTGGGCATGCGTGACAGCTCCCTAACAATATACCCATCCGGCCACGCCCGTTTCGATTCCATATCCGGCGTAACCCCATAATTCCCTATCAGAGGATACGTCATCACCACCGCCTGTCCCGCATAGGATGGATCCGTCAAAACCTCCAGGTAGCCCGTCATAGACGTATTAAACACAATTTCACTAATAACTTCCCTTGTCGAACCAATACTCCTTCCCTCAAACACATTGCCGTCTTCCAGAATTAAAAAAGCTCTCATCTTCACCCTGTCCTTTCTGTTTTCTGCCATGGCAAAAAAAAAAGACATCTCTTTTTTTCAACCGCTCTCTATGACACATTACCTTGTTAAATTGTAAAGAGTTTATCACATCCTTTTTCATTTTTCAACCACTTCTTTCAGCAAAAAAAATCTTCCCAAAACACATAGTATGGTAATCGCTTAACAGTCGTACCAGTCCCACACCCTCCAGCAATACCCTGCCCTCTGTCTGACGTACCTTTACAAAAAACCCGTTAAATCTCCCCCCACCCTTGATCTGTTTAATTTTAGGTGCTATGATTATAGAAGTTTTGAAAAATTATACGAAAAAGGAGCATACCTCTTATGAATTACGGAGAAAAAGCATTAATTGCACACAAAGAATGGAACGGCAAACTGGAAACGGTTTCCAAATCCCCCATCAAAGATCGGGATGCCCTCTCCATTGCTTATACACCAGGTGTTGCAGAACCCTGCAAGGCAATAGCGGCAAATCCGACAGACGCATACACCTATACCATGAAGGCCAACACCGTTGCCGTTATCTCGGACGGGAGCGCCGTGCTTGGACTTGGCAATATCGGACCGCTGGCAGCTATGCCTGTGATGGAAGGCAAATGCGTATTATTTAAGGAGTTTGGCAATGTCAATGCCGTTCCGCTTTGTCTGGATACGCAGAATACGGAAGAAATCATACAGACCATCAAAAATGTAGCACCGGCATTCGGAGGCATTAACTTAGAAGATATTTCAGCTCCGCGCTGCTTTGAAATTGAAGAGCGGCTAAAAGAAATGCTTGACATCCCTGTATTCCACGACGATCAGCACGGTACGGCTATCGTTGTCCTTGCCGGCATCATCAATGCCCTGAAAGTCACCGGCAAAAAAAAGGAAGACTGCAAGGTTGTAGTCAACGGCGCAGGCTCTGCCGGTATTGCCATTACAAAACTGCTTTTGAAATATGGCTTTTTGCATGTAACCATGTGCGACAGAGAAGGCATTATCGGTAAAGATTATCCGAATTTAAACTGGATGCAGCAGGAAATGACGAAATATACCAATTTAGATAATATACAGGGCACTTTAGCAGACGCTTTTGTGGGAGCCGATATTTTTGTAGGAGTATCTGCACCGGGAATTGTAAGCGCAGACATGGTAGCTTCCATGAACAAAGACGCCATCCTTTTTGCCATGGCTAACCCTGTACCGGAAATTATGCCGGATATTGCAAAGTCTGCCGGAGCAAAAGTTGTCGGAACGGGCAGAAGCGATTTTCCAAACCAGGTCAACAACGTAGTTGCTTTTCCGGGTATTTTCAAAGGCGCTTTGGAAGGACATGCCTCTTCCATTACGGAAGAAATGAAGCTTGCAGCTGCAGAAGCGATTGCCGGACTTGTAAGCAGCGAAGATTTAAATGAAGATTTTATTATGCCAGAAGCATTTGATCCACGTGTGGCAGAAGCAGTCAGCAATGCCGTGAAAGCGCATATCCATGTATAAAACCTTTGTGCGCATCTGCTGGAAAGAGGAGGGATAAAATGGCAGAGCCAAACACCATCTACAAAATGACAATTTTAGCCATGATTGACAAAGTGGACTTTCCGCTTTCCAACACTCAGATATCCAATTTTTTTCTGGATCACGATTATACAGATTACTTTACTGTCCAACAAATGATAAGCAGCCTTTTGGATTCCCAACTCATCCGTTCCAAATCGACTCATAGCAATACTCAGTATTATATCACGCCTTTGGGTCAGGATACTCTGCGTTTTTTTGAAGATAAAATATCACCGGCCATACAGGAAGATCTGAAAATTTATTTTGAAGAAAATAAAATGAATTTGAAAAATGAAAATTCCATTATCGCCGACTATTACCGTTCAACCAATCCGGGATATGATGTGCGATGCCAGCTCAAGGAACGTAATATTCCTGTCATTGATCTGACAATCCATGTGAAAACAAAGGCACAGGCCCAGGCGGTCTGCAAAAACTGGCAGAGCCAGCATGTAGCAATTTATGAATACTTAATGGATTCGCTGATCCATTAAAAACACACTTCTTCTGCCATAAAAAAACGAACCATGCCGACAATCTGCGGCTTTGGTTCGTTTTTATTTTTACAGATGGGCCAGAGTTTCCAGGGCCCGATCCTTCACAATGACCTGCGCATGTTCTTCCAGAAAATCGCTGCGTGCACTGTCTTTTTCAATCGACTTCGCATATTCCATCGAAGCCGTTACAAACTCATATACATACTTTCTCGTACTCTTATTCAGATCCGCCCAGATGAAATACTGCTTCTTCTGATCCAGATAATACAGTCTGCTTTTGGCTGCCGTGCTGTCCGGCAGAATCCGGCAGAATTTTCTGACCCCTGCAAACGTTTCAAAGGTAAGCAGATAGGCATATCCTTCTCTGTCGCCCTCTGCCGCATGATCTTTGTTCTGTTCACCGGCCTCCTTTAAAATATCGTCCTTCACATCCGAAAGAACGGGAACCGATTCTCTCGCCGCAGAAGCGCCGAACATATTCCGAATATGCTCTAAAATTTCTGCACTGCTGACGTGGCTTTCTGAAAATGTGAGTACAATTTCATCCTCTGACATAATTGCTGCCTGGATGGACATCATGTTGCCGGTTGCTTTATACCCCACCTCGTCTTCCGCAATCCGAATCAGCTTTTCTAAAAACTCCCTGGCATTTGGTGTATTGGCAAAAAAATCATCCAATTCAATGCCATTCTGCTCCAAATCATCCTGCGTCAAAAAGCAACGCAGAGAACCATTTTCCATTTTTTCAAACTTCATCATGCATCACATCCTCACTTTTTTCCCCTGCAGGCTATTCCTGTAAAGCTGCCATAAGCGCCGGTATCAGTTGCTTCTTACGGGATACCACGCCTTTCAGCAAATAGCCGTCATCTTCTCTCTGGGCAGAAAATGCCTGGTTAATTACTTCATCTGCCTCTTCACCGGCCCCGATTAACATCGTAGATTCTTCTAAAATATCGGTCAGCATTACAAATACCATATCCAGCTTATGCTCTTTTAAAACAGACAGAATATAATCCTTCAGTTTTACGCGTACTGTTTCTAATTCTTCCCTGCTCATAGCGCTTAACTGTGCTACACCAAACTCATATTTGCCAATCGTAAATTTCTTAAAATCCTGATTAAAAATTTCTTCCGGCGTCTTGCGGTTAAAATCACTGCCCGCCCGGAACATATTCTTTGCAAGTACCTCAATTTCAATTCCGGCAATAATCGCCAGCTCTTCCGCCGCAGCTCTGTCAACAGATGTACAGGTTGGCGAACGGAACATCAGAGTATCCGAAATGATTGCAGCACATAAAATTCCTGCAATCTGCTTCGGAATTTCAATTCCCTTTTCCTGGTACATCTGGTAAATAATCGTCGATGTACAGCCAAGCGGCTGGTTGCGAAAAAACACCGGAGCAATCGTTTCCAGGCTGCCAAGCCTGTGATGATCTATAATTTCCAAAATATCTGCTCCGTCAAAACCGTCCACCGCCTGTGTCTTCTCATTGTGATCGACCAGAATAATTTTCTTTTTCTGTGTATTTAACAGATACCTGCGGGAAATCATACCTACATAGCGATTTTCCTGATCAACAATTGGAAAGTCCCTGTGACGTACTTTGGACATCGTATCTCTGACATCTTCAACATAATCTTCAATATGGAATTGTATCAGTTTTTCTTTTGTCATAAAATGCTTAATTGGTATACTCTGGTTAATTAATCTTGCTGCCGTAAAGATATCGTATGGTGTACCGATCACTACACAATCCCGTTTGTCCGCTGCCCGGATAACCTCTTCACTGACCGTAAAACCGGAACAAACTACCATACAGCTTGCATTATTCTCAATGGCTTTCATCTGTGAGTCAAAATGATCTCCCAGAATTACCAGATCATCCCTGGCTATCCAGTCCTGGGACCAGTCATAGCCAAACGACGCCACAACGACCTTACCTTTTACAAAATACGCATGATGATTGCCGGCCAGAATACTCCCGCCCAGCGTTTCTGCAATATTTTTATACGGTGTTTTGGCCGTAGCCAGAATCTGCGTATCATAGACATCCATATAAGACGTTGCAATATCCCTTGTTACAATCAGGCCTTTCAGCAGGTTGCCCGAACTGGTAACTGCCAGGGTAACTACATTCTGCATACTCATCAGCTCCCATGCGCGTTTCATGGAAATATGCTCGTTCACGCCTGCAGTCCGCCGAAATGAAATATCCTTGATCTGTGCTCCGACATCGGTCACCAGCTCTGGTTCGTCCAGATGAAAATAATCCAGAACATAGCGTGTTTCTTCATTGATGCTTCCTGCACGCTTCGGTTCATGGCAGATATCGCTTATTTTGTTTTTTAAATCTGCATATGCAATCGCAGCACAGATAGAATCTGTATCCGGATTCTTATGCCCGATGATCCATACCTTTTTTTCCTGATTTAAGCTCATGTAAAACCTCTCTAATTATCCTTATCTGCCTGTAACTAAGGAGAACGAATCCAGTGCCATGCCATATCGCTTTTTTGGTATCTCTCCAGATTCATTATATTCACCGGTCAGAAAATGTTTCCTCTTATATCAGGTGAAATACAGCGGCAATTATCGCAGCTACCCCAATCAAATTAAATATACCGAATATAAAAGCCGCTTTTGTCATAGTTTTTACGGAAGAAATCTGTGAAATTTCTTCTTTTACCGCATCCAGCTTCTTATCAGACTCTTCGATCAGAGTTTGCATATTCCGATAACATTTTACATTTTCATTATGTACTTTCTCACATATTTCATTCTTTACCATGTCAAACTGACCGTTTAAGCCGTCAACTGTTTCTGACAGCTTTTCGTTCTGTTCTTGAATCATGGCGCGCACTTCTTCGTTCTGTTCCGTACAGTTTACGGCATTTTCTGCCAAACGCTCTGCGAAAGTTTCATTTAATTCGTTTAATCTGGTGTCAACCTTTAAAACCAATCCGTTTATCTGCTCTGCAACTGCGGATACCAGACGGTCAGCCTCATCCTGCCGTTCTTCTAAAATATCGGAAAGCTTTTTGGCCTCGTCCTCCCGCTCTGCTACAATATCAGAAAGTTCCTGCACCCGGTTCGCTTTTGTAGCAAGCAGCCCCTGCAGCTGCTTTGCTTTTTCTCTGAATTCATCAATCTGGCTCAGTAAAAAATCTTCTTTATCCACGTTCTTTTTTGTCCTTTCCCGTTCTGTATTCCGGCGGCCTGTGAATGACTTAAACTTTTGTACCAATACATCCATAAATTCCCCTCCCAAAGTCCGCCAAGGTGCCCTTGTCCCACTTTTCGCAACATCTATACCGGACATGATATAAGACACCAGTTATCAAGTTCTTATTCTTATTGATTGTAGCATTATCATAAATTCTTGTAAAGAGGCAAACGCAATTCCGTGAAGCGGTATACGAAAACCGGACGCAGAAGAGAGACAGAAATTTAATGTCAGTACCTATATTTAAAATTTTGCAGACGCTCTTTATTACGGTCTTATGTAACGACTCAAAAGCATTCCGTTCCATTCTAATACAGAATGATTATTCCGGTTACACTCTGGTTAATATTATAATCATACATCACTTAAAAATTGATAATTCAACAATGCACATAGAGCTATAAAGAGGAACAACCGCCCACAAGGTGTGCATCCTTTTATTTTAAATAACATGTCGTGGGTTTTTTTATAGGAAAACACCGCATAGGGATAAGTACATTGCAATGACTTTTTTCTTATGTCTGCCAAAATTATCAGACATCAAAACGTATATTACTTCTTCTCATGGACAACCTATATCCTATAAAAAATATGGAGTGATTGCAATGAAAATAACACTGAATCATGTTTTAGAGAATAGGGGGATTTCACAAAATCAAATGGCAAAGGACACTGGGATTTCCGTTGAAACTATCAGAAATTTTAAAAATAATAAGACTACACGGATCAGTTTTGATATACTTGAGAAGATTTGTATTTATCTGGATTGCGGCGTTGAGGATGTGATGTGCCTGGAAAAGGGCGAGTAATTTTTGATTATATATTTTCAGTGATAATCGTAACAACCTCATGCAGACAGAAAAAGCTATCCTCTACTCGCAAGGTTTTTTCTGAACTTTGGGTATAGGCAACAAAAGTTAAAGGTTGGAATTGCTATCGATTCCAACCTAAATTTTTGCCTATATCAGTTTGGATAATGCAAACCCATCCACTTTGGACATAAATGCAAGAAAGCATTTTTTTGAAAGGTTGACTCATTTCGCCCTTCCGTATACAATACGTTTGATGAGTTTAAATTTGTTGTTGTTCCCTTCAACAAATACATAATCATAATGCTTTCCATTCCATGTCTTCTCGTATACGATCTCTTTATCTTTTCCGAAAAAGGTTTCCTCTAAATTAGTGAGCGAACCCAAAAGAGTATATTCACCGTTATAGTTTCTATCTATCAATCCGATAATATTAAGCATTAAGCAAAGAGCTTTTTCCTACTCCAGATTCGCCTGCAATGGCAATTTTTTCACCATCTGCAACTTCAAGTTTGAAGTCATTTAAGATTGAAATCCGTGCTTTTTTGCTTTCATAGATTTTTTCTTTAACGCTTAAATCAATAATTTTTGTCATTGTAACACCCCAAGGAAATTGGAATTTTTTTAATTTTCCATAACATACTCTCCACAACAATTACTCCGATAAGAATATCAGAAGCGGCTACTAACAATAAAGCCAACCAGTCCATACCTATCAAACCAAATAATCCATATGTGGCAAAGGTGGCATCTTTTCTTAGCC
>JAAWDZ010000037.1 GCA_022794015.1 Eubacterium sp.
ATAGACGATAAAGAAAAAGGTACGGAAACAGAGTACAGGGATTTTATGGCTTAAATCGGATGGTACGGATCATAGGATATGAAAAAAATGAAATCCGATGTGCTCTAAGAAAGTAAGCATAAATTTAAGCGTCAGAGCTGTGGTTATAAAGATATATTTTTTAAAAAAGGAATAATATGATATACTGAATATAACGTTTGTCGAAGCGTGTCAAAATACAAAAAGAATCGAGGTGCTTTATTTATGGTGAAAACGACACTGATGATTATGGCGGCAGGCCTTGGAAGCCGTTTTGGCGGAGGCATCAAACAGCTGGCCCCGGTGGGCCCTGGCGGTGAAATAATTATGGACTATTCGATTTACGACGCCATAGAAGCCGGATTTGATGAGGTGGTGTTTATTATCCGCCGCGATTTGGAGCAGGATTTCAGAACGGTGATTGGCAATCGAATTGAAAAGGTGCTTCCGGTAAAATATGCATTTCAGGAGCTTACAGATCTGCCGGAAGGATTTTGCGTACCAAAGGGCCGCACAAAGCCCTGGGGAACCGGACAGGCGGTGCTTGCGGCAAAGGGGCTGGTGGAGAATCCGTTTGTTGTAATCAATGCGGATGATTATTACGGCAAGGAAGCGTTTGTGCGTCTGCACGATTATCTGACAGGAGATCGGGAAAGCCAGGAGGGGATATACGATATCTGCATGGCGGGTTTTATCCTGAAAAATACATTAAGTGAAAATGGCGGCGTGACAAGGGGTATTTGCGAAGCAAATGACAGCGGATTTTTGCAGAAAGTGACGGAAACGTATGATATTCGCTATGTGGACGGCGTTTTATGTGCAGCGGGCGAAAATGGCGCAAATGTCGTATTGGATGAAAATCAGCATGTGTCCATGAATATGTGGGGTATTATGCCCGGTTTTTTGGATGAGTTGGAAAGCGGATTCAAACGTTTCCTCTCAAAATTGAAACCAGAGGATATTAAAGCAGAATATCTGCTGCCAGGAATTATTGATAATCTGATTCAGGAGGGCAGAGCAAAGGTAAAGATGCTTGAAACACGGGACAAGTGGTTCGGCGTGACCTACCAGGAAGACAAACAGAGTGTAACCGATGCCATTCGCGCATTGATTGAGCAGGGAGTTTACAAAGAAAAGTTGTTTTGATACAGAATTACAGTTTGAGGAGATGACAGAATATGCGAATAAGAAATAATGGGAAGATCCGAATATGGAAAGCGGCGCTACTACTGCTTCTTGCAGTAATTTTTGCGGCGGCAGTAAAATCGGAACCCATACATGCTGCCACACGGAATGTTACGATGAAATCCTGCAAGTTAAACGCCAGCGGTAAAAAGCTTACCGTAAAGGCAAAAGTAAAAACAAAGACGAAGGCAATGGGAAAAAAGCTGTATCTTCTGGGCTTAAACGCCAATGCTTCCGAAAGCGGGAAGAAAAGCAATAAGCCTCTGGCGTCTGTCAAGACAAAAAAAGGGACGATAACCTTTCGGGTAAATTACAGCGATGCCATGCTGTATCAGAAGTTTGTGGTAGCTTATAAAAAGAATAAGAAATATACCATTGTCAGCGATGCCCGGTATATTACAAATCCTGAAGTTCTGGCTTCCTATACGGGAAAGGGGCCAACGGCGTCCTCCAAGAAAGGACTGCAGGTAGAAGAGCTGTCCGATTCACTGGAAATAGGAACGCAGCATGCGGTAATAAACTGGACGCTGAATTCGCTTTTAAATAACAAAGCCATCCACAAGACAGAATTTACATATAAGGGCAAGACCTATTATTTTGACGCAGACCAGCTGCAGCGCAACGATGAACAGGTACAGGCATACAATGCGGCAGGAGTACGGGTAAGCGTTATCCTGCTTTTGCCAAAAGATTCTGCTTCAGCCGGAACAGCTTCCATGCAGTTTGGCGGGACTTCGATTACGAAATTCTCTTCTTTTAAAACTTCTACTTCAGCGGGCTGCCGTACTTTTGAAGCAGCTATGACATATCTGGCTATGCGTTATGGGACCAAAGAGAATCTGGTCTGCGGCTGGATACTCGGAAATGAAGTAAACAGCGCGGTTATCTGGAATTACGGAGGCGGCAAAAGCCTGGATACATATATGGTCAATTATGCAAGGGCATTCCGGATTTGCTACAATGCCGTAAAAAGTGTCAGTAAAAATTCCAGAGTTTATATCAGTCTGGACAACAACTGGAATAAGGATCTGGACGGAAAAGGCAAGCAATATTTTAGTGCGAAGGCGACCGTGGACAAATTTTATGAAAAATTAAAAGCCCAGGGAAAAATCAGTTTTCAGATTGCATTCCACGCATATCCGCAGGGAATGTCGGATCCTATATTCTGGGACGATACCCAGGCTACCAGTTCCAAAAACACGCCGATTATCAATTTTAAAAATATCAAAGTGCTGACCAGCTACGCGAAAAATAATTTTGGCAAGAACTGTACCGTTATGCTCTCTGAGCAGTCCTTCAATTCCAGCAGAGGCCAGGAGGTGCAGGCGGCGGCATATGCATACGCTTATTATATCAGTGAGAGCAACAGCCGGATTGAAGCGTTTATTTACGGCAGGGAATTTGACCATCCCGATGAGATTAAGAGCGGGTATAACTGGGGGCTGTGTGACAACTGGCATAGTAAACGTCTGATTTGGAGCGTATTTCAGTATATTGATACAGCAAACTCCTTTGATTTTACGGATCCGCTTTTAAAATATACGAACCTGAAAAAGTGGAATAAAATAAGCGGCTTTAACAGATCTAAATTTACAAAGAAAGCGTCTAAGCTGAAGAAGGCAGCGATTTTGTCAATTGTCCCGGCTTCCTCTACATCGCTTACACTGACATGGGAGAAGCTTAATACCGGAGACGGTTACGAGATTTATCGGGACGGAGTACAGATAGCCACAATTACTGGAAACTCAACAGTAACTTACACGGATAAAAAGTTAAATACAGGCTCCGCACATCAGTATCAGGTACGCATGTTTAAGAACGCGCCCGGCAAAAAGCTCTATGGCACATTTTCTGATGTGGTTTGGGCGTCCGTTACCGCTGCAAAAGCAGAGATTAATGAAAAGAACTGCGAAGTAGATGGCAATACCATTAAAATTGCATGGAAGAAAATGTCAGATGTGTCAGGATATGAGATTTACCGCTCTATGGAACAAAATGGCACCTATACGCTGCTTGCTGCCATTGCAGCAGATAAAACGTCTTATAAGGACAGCGACACGGTAGCAGGAACGACCTATTACTATAAAGTGCGTGCATATGCCCAGGCAGGCGGAGCCAATTGTTACGGAGAATTTTCAGCAACAACCGCACAGGTTGCAAAAATTCAGCTGACCGTCAGCATTGCAGACGGAAAGGTTGTTCTCAACTGGACTAAATGGCTGGATGCGGATCGTTACCGTATCTACTGCAAGCCAGATGCGGCAACGGGATATAAGCGTATCATAACAGTAAATGGGCTTACATACAGCAGCAGCCAATATAAAAATGCTCAAAATCAGATGACGGATTTTGTTATCGGTGAGAGTTATTGCTTCCGCGTCAGGGCAGAATTCGGAGATGGGACTTACAGCAAGTACTCTAACGTAGTTGAGATCGTGATAGACGGACAGATAAATCCGGTGGGGATTTCGGCAGAGACGGAAAATGAATCATTGCAACCCGAAACAGAGACGGAAGGTGATCCATCAGAACCCGAAACAGAGACGGAAGGTGATCCATCGGAAGCTGAGACAGAGACAGAAAATGAATCGTCAGAAGAGGAAAATGAAGCAGAAGACAGATCATTAGAAGCTGAAACTGCAACAGAAGATGGGTCGTCAGAAACGAAAACGGGAGATGGCTCATCGGAAGCTGAAACAGAAGAAAGATCGTCAGAAACGAAAAATGGAGCGGAAAGTGAATTGCCGGAAGCGGGAACAGGGGCTGGTGCAGACGGTGAACTGACAGCAGTGAAAACGATATAGAAATTACAGTTTCCGGGCGTCTGTTTTGCAGATTCGAAAAGTATACGTCAGACAGAGGGCAGGGTACGCAGCCGGGAGTTGTGTGACAGGTTAAGGGGTTCTAAGATATCTCATACAGATGTTCTGATGCTGACGCAACCGCTGCAGATGCGCCGTCCATGGCGCGGCTGCAGCTTGCCCTGCCATCCGTGGCAGGGCATTGCTATGTACTGAATGGAATACCTGAGAACCCCTAAAACCTGTCACAAGGCCCCGACTGCGTATCCTGCGGCCTCATTCCAATACTTCTCCACATAATCTCCAAACAAATAATTGCTATTTTTGGATTTCGTGTTATGATAGTGTTATAGAATTTTACGGAGGGATCAGGTATGCTGCATCAGCCGACAAAATGGAATCTGCTAATGCGTCTGTATGCTTATAATAGAAAGCGGTTATACTGCACTTTGATGGCAGTATTTTTTGCTGTGGGGATTTTGGGGAATCTGGCGTTTGGCAGCCCTCTGATGCCTGATGGGAGCGATACGGCTGCGGCGCAAGAACAGGTACAGGAAGATGGTAGTTTATTTGCAGAAGAACTTTTACCAGATGCCGCTATATTGCCGATGGGGATGTCTGGCAGAATTACGGCAGAGAAAACGCTGCAGGGAATGGACGATTTCTGGACTGCGCCGAATGCCGGAAGCACCGGGCAGAATGTATATCAGGGGTTTAAGCTGGCTACAGCGCTGCCGTTTGAAGGAGAATGCGCGCAGCTTTTCTGCTGCGAACACCAAAGGCGGCGGCTGTGGCCGGGGGAGAAGAAGATACGCCTGTTTCATGTCGTGGCTTTTATACATTGGACGGATGGAAAGAAAAAATCTTGTTTTGCATAATGGAGATCAAGCAAAACAGGAGGTTAAAAAAGTGGAAGTAGGGACAAAATACAAGATATTGTCGATTGATGAAGAGAGGGAAGTACAGTATTTTTTAAAGAAAAAATTTTTGCAGAACGGGTATAAATTTTATACGGCCAGGGACGGGAAAGAGGGAATGGTTCAGCTTGCCAATACCTGTCCGGATTTGGTCCTGCTGGATTTGATTTTGCCGGATATGGACGGGATTGATTTGATTCGCAGGATGCGCCAGCTGTCGGATTGTCCGCTGATTGTCGTGTCTTCGAAGGAGCGGGAGCAGGATAAGGTGTCTGCGTTGGATGCGGGGGCGGATGATTATGTGACGAAGCCGTTTGGCTCAGAGGAGCTTTTGGCGCGTATCCGATGCGCATTGCGTTTTCGGAAGCTATACGGCGGCCAGAGCAGCTATCAGAGGAAGGAGCTGCAGGTGGATTTTGAGAAGCGAATTGTACTTTTGCAGGGAGAGCAGGTGCATATGACGCCGGTGGAATATCGGATCATGGAATATCTTGCGAGAAATTCGGGCAAGATGATAACCTACCAGATGCTATTAGAGAAAATATGGGGGCCGTATGCGTCCGGAAACAATAAAATCCTCCGTGTGAATATGACAAATATCCGCCGGAAGATCGGAGATAATCCGGCGGAGCCAAAGTACATATTTACGGAAGCCGGCGTGGGCTACCGGATGGCGGAATCTTCGGAATGATTTTCCCGTCCGTCCGGATGGCGTCCGGTTTTGTGTACGAATACTTCGTATATATTCCATACGAAGCTGATTATGATAATCAGAATTCCTGTAATTGCAATTACATAATCAAGTACGCTGGTCAGATTCATAGCAGATACCCCCTAAGTTATGATAGGCACAGCATAGCAGGAAAAGGGGCGGTCTGGAGGAAAATACGGAAAAATTCATAGACTGCTTACGTAAAACAGAACAAAATAAACGTTTTTTTAGCAGACAGGCAGCTTATCGGAACTGTTACGCTGTCAGGAGCAGATTACAGGATATACATATCCCCTGAAGCCGGAAAATGGCAGAGGGGGATTTTTGATCTGAATTTGGGAAGATCCAGAATTTGACATCCTTCCTGTTTGAAGGTATAATAAAATAATTTACAGGGAACAGGTAAATGGAGGAAGATATGAAGTTAACAGCAATTGTTCCATGTTATAACGAGGAAGCGGCCCTGCATTTTTTTTATGAAGAGATGCAAAAGGTCATGCAGGACATGCAGTACGTGGATTTTGAACTGCTTTTTATTAATGACGGCTCCAAAGATAAAACGCTTGAGGTGATTAAGGAGCTTGCGGCAGAGGACAACCGTGTGAAATATGTTTCCTTTTCCAGGAACTTTGGCAAGGAAGCGGCTATTTATGCGGGACTTACGTATTCGGATGGAGATCTGACGGCAATTATGGACGCCGATTTACAGGATCCGCCTTCGCTTTTGCCTCAGATGTATGAGGCGATTGTGGAAGAGGGATATGATTCGGTCGCGACAAGGCGGGTGAACCGTAAGGGAGAGCCGCCGATCCGGTCGTTTTTTGCGCGCTGCTTTTACCGACTGATGAATCGGATTTCCAAGGCGGATATTGTGGACGGGGCGAGGGATTACCGTCTGATGAACAGGGCTTTTGTGGACGCCATGTTGAAGATGAGCGAATATAACCGCTTTTCAAAGGGCTTGTTTGGCTGGGTAGGCTTTGATACGAAATGGTTGGAATTTGAAAATGTAGAACGGGTGGCAGGAGAAACAAAGTGGTCTTTCTGGAAACTGTTTTTATATTCGATAGATGGGATTGTAGCGTTTTCTACAATGCCGCTTTCGATTGCGGCGTTTTTGGGAGTTACGATGTGTGCGGTTTCGGCCGTCGCTGTTATATTTACAATAGTAAGGCAGCTTTTATACGGCGGTTCTGCGTTTGGCTGGCCGTCTATGGTATGTATTATTATGTTCCTGGGGGGAATACAGCTTTTATGCATCGGTATATTAGGCTCATATCTGGCTAAGACTTATCTTGAGGTAAAAAGACGGCCCGTTTTTATTTGTAAGGAAACGAATAAGGCAAAGACCGGGGAACAGGTAAAAGACAGTGAGGAAGCGCAATGAAGGGGATAGGAGCGTTGTTATGGGAGAAAATCAGGACGGTTGTGCTTTTTTTCTTAAATCTGCTGTTTCGGATTTGGCATAAAGAACTGACGCAGGAGGCGGAGGATTCTTTTTTGCAGTTTGTCAAATTCGGTCTGGTCGGAGTCAGCAATACCGTGGTGAATTATGTGATTTATGTGCTCTGTCTTCTGCTGATTGAATCGGCGGGACTGTGGGAAGAATTTGATTATCTGGCAGCAACGGCAGTTGGGTTTGTGCTCAGTGTATTATGGTCCTTTTTCTGGAATAATAAGTTTGTATTTACCGTGGAAGAGGGCGCGCGGCGATCGGTGTGGAAGGCGCTTGTTAAGACATATATTTCCTATTCTTTTACGGGATTGTTTTTAAACAGTATTCTGATGTATGTATGGGTAAAGGTATTTCATATATCGGAATTTCTGGGACCGATTTTTAATCTGCTGCTTAGTGTGCCGGTTAATTTCCTGATTAATAAATACTGGGCATTTAAAAAAGAGGAGTAAGCTATGGTAAAAAGTATGGCGTTGGCTGTGTTATTTTTGGTGGTGCTTCCGTTTTTGCTGGGACTTTTTTATACGGGCTTTGCGGGAGAGGATGGAAAATCTTCTGTGCCTGAATGGGCGGGAGTAAATCCGGAGAAGGAGAATATCCTGCTGCATGTAGTGACAGGTTATATTATCATGTTTGGCGTATTCTGGCTTGTGGCGCTGCCGCTTGTCTGGATGCGGCAGTCTCTGTCGCTTCTCATTTGGATTTACAGTGGAATTTTGCTTTTGACAGCTGTTATTTCTTTGGTGTCAAACAGAAAGCGGCTGGTAAAAGTCCTGACACATACGGTATTGTCGGTAAAGGGCTATACACTTTGTATCTGGGCGCAGCTTATGTTGATTTTAGGACAGGTGTTTTTATATCTGCGTTACCAGTATGCAAATGCGGATGATGCCTTTTTTGTGGCTTCGGCGACGACGTCTCTTGCGACGGATACGGTGTTTGCGTTTAACCCGTATACAGGGGCGGCTTATACGAAGCTTCCGGCCAGGTATGTGCTGTCGCCCTTTCATGCATTTACGGCGACTGCGGCAAAGCTGACTGGAATACATCCCGCGGTGATGGCGCATGTTGTTTTTATGATTGTGTTTTTGCTGCTGGCCTATGCCGTGTATACGCTGATTGGGCGTATGCTGTTCGGAAAGGATATGGAGAAGACAGGATATTTTCTGGTGCTTGTATCGGCACTTCTGATTTTTTCAGCCTATAGTGAACGGACAGGCGGTCTGTTCTTATTGATTCGGCTCTGGCAGGGCAAGGCAATTCTGGCAGGCGTGCTGCTGCCATTGGTATTTTATATGGCGGTAAGAACGCTTGGGCTTATGGATGGTACGGGCAGAGCGGGAGTTTTGGACTGGGTGCTGCTGTTTCTTTTGATGTGCGCCTGCTGCGCGGTTTCGTCTATGGGCGTGATACTGGGCGCCATTATGTTTGGAATCCTGGGGATTTTAGCAGCAGCGAAACAGAAAAATTTACGGCTTTTGGCATATTCGGTATGCTGCTGCCTGCCGAATATACTTTGCGGCGGGCTGTATCTGTGGATGCGTTAAGGAGGGATATTTTGAGAGAAACTGTTCGGGCGGTTTTGTCCATGTATGATTCTTATAACGGAACAGGAATGCAGATGGCATTGTTTTTTGCCTGCCTGATTTACCTGATTGTACAGAAAAAGGAAAAAGAAAAGCAGTATCTGTTTGCAGGTTACACGCTGTTGTTTTTTATAATCTGTTTTTTCCCGGTTACGGCAAAAGTGATTATGGCGTGTATCGGGCAGGAGGTATACTGGCGTTTGTTCTGGCTTTTGCCCACCGTAATTGTGACTGCATATACAGCAGTACAGGTGCTGCTGCAGATGGATGGGAAAATAAAGAGGTATCTGCTGCTTTTTGTGATGCTTACAGTAGTTGTAATGACCGGAACAATTGTATACAATGGCACGGTTTTTGACCGGAAGCAAAACTGGTATAAGCTGCCGCAGGATACGGTGGATATTTGTGATATCATAGAGCGGGATGCCGCAGAGAATGGAATTTTGCATAAAAAACTGATTACGACAAACGATCTGGTGATATCCATTCGTCAATATGACGCGCAGATCAGGATGCCGTATGGAAATGAAGTAGTTGTGGGCGATAAGGCCGAATCGGAAAATGCAGCTCAGATTTTTCGGATTATGGGCAGTGAGAATAAGAACTGGGAAGCGCTTTTGTGGTATGCTGCGATGGAAGACTGCAATTACTTTGCTTATCCGACAGATGAAATAACAACCGATTATCTGATATCAATGGGCTTATGTAAAGTGGGCAGCAATGAAACATACAGCGTATTTCGTACAGAACAGGAGAAATCTGCTTATGATGGCAAGTGGCTTCTGACTCAGTACGGAGGCAAAGACGGCAATCAACTGATGTTTTATACCTTGCAGGACAGTAAAGGACATCTGATTGTCATAGACGGCGGCTGGGTGACAGACGCAGACTATGTAAAGCGGGTAATTAAGCTGCTTGGCAACCGTGTGGATGCATGGGTGATTACCCATCCCCACAGTGATCATGCGGGTGCGTTTACGGAGATCTACAAAAATCCCGGCAAGATCAAAATTAAAAAGGTTTATGCGGTGGATATGGCGCCGCCAGAGCTTTGCCTTGCCAATGCGTCCTGGGATGAAACGACGGTTTATGAGGAATGGTTAAAGCTTACAATTCCACAGCTTCAATATGTGCATGCAGGAGATACTTTTGAGATAGAAGGGCTTGCTTTTGAAGTGTTTAACGCGTATGATAATTATGTGGACGAACTTTCAGATGATCTGTTAAATGACGGCTCTATGATGTTTAAGGTGACGGCAAAGAAAGAATCCATGCTGTTTTGTGCGGATGTTGGGACACATATGAGTGATTATCTGCTGGAAACATACGGTGATGCACTGAAGGCCGATTATATCCAGATGGGACATCACGGCAACGGTGGATTAAAGAAGGATTTTTATAAATCCATTGGAGCGAAGGCGGCATTCTTTGATGCGCCTGACTGGCTGATGCAGGACAGAAGCGGGCGTTTTACGACAATGAAAAATACGTATCTGATGGCGGAAGAAGGAGCGGCGGTGTACAGCTTTTCTACAACGCCAAATCAGATTATTTTAAAGTAAGGAGAAAATTATGTTACACGGGACAATTATAGGGACAGCAGTATATCTTGCGGCAGTGATTGCCTGCACGGTAAATATTTACCGTTACCGGAAATCGTGTCAGCCAATGAACGGTTTTGTCTGGGCGGTGCTGTCATTTCTTGTGACAATCTGCATGGGAAGTATTATGGCAGGGGTGATAAGCCTTGTGCATATCCCGGTCAATATTTATTCTATGGCGGTGGTTTATGCCCTGCTGGCTTTGCTGGCGGCTTATCAGATCCGCAGAGAAGGTATGGTGCAGGAATACGAATGGGAAAAATTTGACTTTCTGGTGATTGTGCTTGTAACTGTGGCAGTTGCGGCAGTCAGTATCAAGATTTTTTCACCACAGCTTTTGTATTGTTTCTACAACAGCGATGCCGGCCTTCATTTAAAAGAAGCCACTGCGATTGTGCGTTCCCAGAAAGTAACGAATATGTATTTCTGGCATTTGCAGAATGCCATGCTGATTGAGGTAGTACAGCCGTTTGTGCGTATTGCGGACTGGTATAAGGGATATATTCTGGGAGAATGTTTTTTCTTCTGGATAGAAATGCTTTTCTTTACAGCGTTGATCCGCAGATATGCCAGAACAAAGGCATCGAAGATATTTGCGGTACCGCTTCTGGTTGGTTATGCTTTGGGTTATCCGTTTTTCAGCTTTTACTATTCGTTCGGTTATTGGGCTGTGGGAAGTATGATGGTCGGATTTCTTGTGGTATCGCTCAGATTGTACGAAGAGGCGAAGGTGGAGCGTAAGATTTCGGTTTTTTTGCTTATGCTTGGGTGTTTTGGCGTCATAACAAGCTATATGCTGTTTGCGCCGGTAACATTTGTAGCCGTTCTTGTTTATCTTATCATTGTGGCAAAGCGGGAGGGAAAGGTATTTACCAAAAAGAATGTAATTCTGGCTCTTAGGGTATTTTTGCTTCCGACTGCGATGGGACTGTATTTTTGCCTGTACGGTTTTTTCATTTCGTCCGGCACCAGTATCGCAGATGTGATCGGTAATGCCGGAGGAATCTATACGGAGCTGTATATGGATTTCTTCTGGACGATTTTCCCGGTGTTGTTTACACTGGTATATACCCTCAAAAAACGGAAGCTTACACCGGATGTGGTGTTCTTTCTGGCGTTTTTTGCATTTACCGGAGGAATGCTGCTTCTGGCGCTGACGCATCATGTGTCTGCGTATTACTATTATAAGACCTATTATCCGCTGTGGATGTTCTGCTGGCTTTTGACAGCCAAAGCGATAGCCATTATGCTGCAGGAAGCAAAAGAAACACTGACTGCATATTGTAGTATGGTGGCGTTGTTCGTCGCGCTCTGTTACGGTAATATTGAATATCGGATTGTGACGTCTACGGAGAAAATTACGGGTGCGATGCACAGTACGGCATTTTTTACATTGTATCAGCACGATTGGTCGTTTATTACAAGAGAGCATGAGGGACTGGACAATTCTGTATTTGATTTGTTTCAGTATGTGGCGGATCATCTTTCAGAGGAAAAGATGGTACCATTGATGACAGAGGAAAACGACTATGGGCAGACATATCTGTATGAAGGAGCAAGCGGATATGATTTTCCGGACTTTTACGAATGGCGGCATACGAAAAAAGAACTCAGGCAGGCGTATTATGACTGGGATGTCAAGTATGCAGTTATGATGAAGGGGACACAGTTTGAAAAAGAGCACGGTGAGGATACGCTGGCCAAAGACGGTGTGGAGATTATATTTGAAAACGAAGCAGGATATATTCTCAGCTTGGATTATCAGTAATAAGGAGATGGCATTTATATGAATGTGAACCAGGATGAAGCATTGCAAAAGCAGATAGCCGAGGAAAAACAGAAGATTTCCACAGATTTGGGGAATTTCGCTAAATTTCTTGCATATACCCATGATGACGGACCGGACGATGTGGAAAAAGAGCCTGCGCGCCGTGGTATCCGCAAGCTGAAGGGAACGCCGGTCTGGACGCTTTTGTATCCGGCGAGGGCAGGGTATCATGCGGCGAAGTTTTTACATCAGAACGGGATATCCGGCGTATACAAAAAGGCAGAGCATGCCATAACGGATAACCGTTATACCCGAAGAAAGGAAGCCAGAAAGTATCTGACAAAAATTATGCCTACCGAAGAGGAGAAGCAAAAGCAGAGGGAGCGCAGATTTGATGCAGATCTGAAAATCAGCGTGCTTGTGCCCCTTTACAATACACCGGAAAATTTTTTGCGTGATATGATTGTCTCGGTAATGGGGCAGACGTATCAGAACTGGGAGCTTTGTCTGGCGGATGCTTCGGATGAAGCGTACGGGAGGGTGGCGGAGGTTGTAAATGAGTATGCCGCGTCCGATTCCCGTATTGTTTATCGGAAGTTAAAAAAGAATGAGGGTATTGCCGAGAATACAAATGCCTGTATCCGTATGGCATCCGGAAAGTATCTGGCGTTATTTGACCATGATGACATGCTGCATCCTTCGGCGCTGTATGAATGTGCAAAGGCCATTGAGCAGCAGGGAGCAGACTTTGTTTACACGGATGAGGTAACGTTTGAGGGTGAAGAGCTGGAGAATATCATCACATATCATTTTAAGCCTGATTTTTCGGTTGACAATTTAAGAGGCGTTAATTATATCTGCCATCTGAGTGTATTTCATAAAGCGCTTGTTGACCGGGTCGGGATGTTTCGGGCCGAGTATGACGGCAGTCAGGATCACGATATGATTATGCGGCTGACGGATGCGGCCGATAAGGTTTGCCATATTCCGAAGATTTTGTATTTCTGGCGTAGCCATAAGATGTCTACGTCTATGAATCTGAATGCCAAGTCTTATGCTGTCCGGGCAGGCAGGCAGGCGGTAAGAGATGCGGAATTACGCAGGGGTTACCCGGCCAGTGTGCACAGTGCGCAGATTTGCAAAACGCATTACCGATTGCAGTACGAGACTGGGACGCCGATGATTTCGGTAATTATTCATGCCATATCACAGAGCAGGGAGCAAATTGCCCGGACGGCAGCAGGAGTCGAAAAACTCTCTGCGTACGGGAATCTGGAGATGCTTTATGCCACGTCAATGACAGAGCTTTCAGAGGCCATAGCACAGGCGAAAGGAGAATATCTGCTGTTTCTTGCAGCTGGGATTATTCCGGTGACGCCCGGATTTGCGGAGGAGCTTCTGATGTTTGTACAGCGGCAGGATGTCGGGCTCTGCGGTATGCAGGTACTTGACGAAAGGGGACTGATTGTAAGTTCGGATCTTGTCATCAATCCTCTGGGAGGCATGCCTGTGACAGAAGTAAACCTGGGAATACGCTATGATGCGCCGGGGTATATGGGGAGAAATTATTATGCCCACAATATTTCTGCCATATCCGGCAGTGCATGTATGACAGGAAAAGAGGAGTTTGAAAAGCTGTGGGGGCAGGGGAGCACAAAAGGCGTATTTGCAAGGATGCTTGAGGTGTGCTTTCTGCTGCGTCAGCAGGAAAAGCAGATCGTGTTAAATCCGTATGCACTGTGCCGGATATCAAATACAGGATACCGGGAGGAATTGACCGCGGCAGATGTACAGAAGCTGAAAATGAGTTACAGGGAGCAGATTGCGGCAGGCGATCCGTTCTACAATAAGAATCTCTCTCTTGAGAGATTTTGGCAAAAGAAACAGGAGACAGGATGTTAAGTGATTTTGATTTAGAAGGAAAAAATAAATTCCAGAAATGTGTATATTATCTGAAAAATTACGGAGCGGTTTATACTGTAAAAAAGGCGCTGCGTAAGCTTGGGTTTCCGGTTTGCCAGGAGTCGGAATATATGGCGTGGTGCAGAAGGAATGCGCTTTCCCGAAGGCAGAGAAGAGAGCTGAGGGATAATTCGATTCTGTATTGGTGTCCCGTTGAGGTTGTATCAGGGAAAGATGAGAAAACAAGCCGTGCGGTCTGGCAAAACCAGATAAGCCTGGTATCCACTTATCGCCAGATAAAGAAAGGGCAGGATCTTTCTGATCTGTTAGGGGAGCTGAAAATTGAACTGTATGTATTTTGCAGCGATGCGGTAAAATTACAGCCTGAATTTCTTTATGAGGTGACAAAGGCAGCACAAGGAGACAAAACAGAAGGAACAAAAGTAGATCTGATATATACGGATGAGGACAGCTGTCTGGGCAAAAAACGCTTTCGGCCTTTTTTTAAGCCGGATGCAAGTATGCAGATGCTTTTGAATTTTCCATATCTGGGCGGGTGCTTTGCGGTTCGGCGAAGCCTGCTTGAGGAGATAGTAAGAAGCGGTGTAAAAGTGAAGCTGGATGAAGACGGCTGGTACGATTTGTCTGTACAGGCGTTTCGTCTGGCAAAGCGCATTTGCCATATTCCCAAGGTGTTGTTTTCAAATATTGTTACGGAGGAAACAATGGACATGTTTGTCCGCAGCAAAAACGAAGTCAATGCAGATTGCCTGAACAATTATCTGAAATCGGAAAATGTGGCAGCCGGTATAATAAAATCTGATGTACCCGGATTTTACCATCTGAAATACGAGTTGCGGAAAGAACCGCTTGTAAGTATTATAATTCCTAATAAAGATCATGCAGAGGATCTGCAGTTGTGCTTAAAATCCCTGGACGAAAGGAGCAATTACAGGAATTATGAAGTGATTATTGCAGAGAATAACAGTGAGGATCCGGCCACATTTGCTTACTATGAAAAGCTTCAGGAAGAGGATCCGCGCGTTCGTGTTGTGATTTGGGACAAAGAATTTAATTATTCTGCAATCAATAATTTTGCCGCAGGATATGCAAAGGGTGATTTGCTGTTGTTTTTAAACAACGATACGGAGTTTATCAATGAAGATTCCCTGCGCGAACTGGTGCTGTCCGTGTTAAAGCCCGGTGTCGGCGCCTGCGGGGCGATGCTTTATTATGCAGACGAAACAATTCAACATGCAGGTGTGATTATTGGAATGGGAGGATTTGCAGCCCATGCGCTCTGGAGCTTAACAGATCGTGATGAACAGTATTA
Source organism: Eubacterium sp. (assembly GCA_022794015.1). Taxonomy (GTDB): domain Bacteria; phylum Bacillota; class Clostridia; order Lachnospirales; family Lachnospiraceae; genus Roseburia_B. Next base: position 15,280 of record JAAWDZ010000037.1, read on the forward strand.
TCCGTTTTCACTGTGTGAGCGGGAGGTCAGCGCTGTTACAGGAGCCTGTCTGATGGTAAGGCGGCAGGTATTCGAAGAAGTGGGAGGTATGGAAGAAGAGTTTGTGGTAGCGTTAAATGATGTGGATTTCTGCATGAAGGTGCGGGCGGCGGGATATCTGATTTTGTTCAATCCGTATGCGAAGCTGTATCATTATGAATCCAAATCCAGAGGATATGAAGATACGGAAGAAAAACAGGCAAGGTTTCGGAATGAGATTGAACATTTCCAGAAAAAATGGAAGCGGGAAATTGAAAGCGGCGATCCGTATTATAATCCAAACCTGACGCTGCACCGGGCGGATTATTCGATGGATATATAGGCCTGCGGCAATGAAAAGGACAAACAATATGAAAGAGAAATCAACACTTGCAAATATATTTTATAACAGCTTTGGCACAATGTTTTATTATGGTTGCCAGTGGCTGACAACACTGCTTGTCGTAAGGCTTTCCGGTTATACGGATGCAGGGGTTTACTCTATTGCAACGACATTTACGGCTGCGTTTTCCATTTTGGCTTTATACAATACCAGACAGTACCAGGTGGCAGATGTATACGGTGAATATTCCGATAAGACTTATATCGCTTCACGCCTGCTTGCGATGGCGCTTGCATTTTTAATTTGTGCCGCAGCCCTGTTGTTTAATGATTATACGCCGTATCAGTGGGGGACTGTTCTGCTGTATATGGTTTTTAAATGTGTGGAGGCATGGGTAGACGTTTATCATGGGATTGATCAGAAAAACGGGCGTATGGATTATATCTGTTATTCTTATGTGATTCGCGGAATATTGATGCTTGCCGGTTTCAGCGGTACTTTATATCTGACAAAAAATCTGGTCTGCGCAATGGGCGTAATTATGGTTTTGTCAGTTTTGGTGGCTTTCTTTTATGACAAGCATATCGCAGAAGGGTTTATACAGGAAGGGGACACATCGGATGCCAGAGCATTAAAAAAATTGATGCTTGCAATGATCCCTCTTGTAATTGTAGCGGTGACCAATAATCTGTCTGTTTCTTTTCCAAAATATTTTCTGGATCGGTTTTATGACGAAACGACGCTTGGATATTATACTTCTGTTGCAACGCCGAGTATGATTGTACAGGTAGCTGCCCAGACGATTTTTATTCCTCTGATCCGTCCGCTTGCAGATCGGCTGAAGGAAAATGACAGACAGGGGTTTATTCAGATATTAAAACGGGTAACGGCGGCATTTGTTCTGCTTTCCATTCCGGCCCTGATTGTATCGGCGCTGCTTGGGGAGTGGTTTTTGGTACTGGTATTCGGGGAAGAGCTTCGCCCGTACACATATCTGTTTGTACCTGTTATTGTGTCAACTCTCCTGATTAGCATCAATGCATGCCTGTTTCCGGTCTGTACCGTGTTAAAAGAAATTAAAGGACAGCTGGTGGTTGGGATCGGAGGATCGGCATTGTCGTTTGCCGTGTCTATGGTATTGGTGAAACAGTTTTCTATGAACGGGGTAGTAATTGCGCTGTTGATCACTTTGAGCGTACAGATTATAATAGAGGTATACTATGTATACCGTAAGATGATAAAATGGAAGGAAGTTTGGCATGGATAAAATAGCAGTACTGATTCCCTGTTACAATGAGAGCAGGACAATTCAAAAAGTAATAGAGGACTTTAAGCGGGTTTTGCCTGAGGCCGCAATTTATGTTTACGACAACAACTCCACGGATGGAACAGACGAAATTGCAAGAAAGGCAGGCGCGATTGTCCGGTATGAATACAAACAGGGCAAGGGCAATGTGATTCGCAGGATGTTTCGGGATATTGATGCGGAATGTTATATCATTACCGATGGGGATGACACATACCCGGCAGAGGCTGCGCCGGAAATGATTCAAATGGTGTTTGGCAGGAATGCGGATATGGTAGTTGGGGACAGGCTTTCTTCCACATATTTTACGGAAAATAAACGTGCGTTTCACAATTTTGGCAATACGTTGGTGCGCAAAAGCATCAATATGCTCTTTGAAACGGACATTAAGGATATGATGACAGGATACCGGGCGTTCAGTTATCTTTTTGTGAAGACATTTCCGGTTCTTTCAAAGGGGTTTGAGATTGAAACCGAAATGAGTATTCATGCGGCAGATAAGAATATGCAGGTGGAAAATGCAGTCATTGAATACCGTGACCGTCCTGCGGGAAGCGTGTCAAAATTAAATACTTTTTCCGATGGGTTTAAAGTGCTTCGAACGATTGCACGCATGTACCAGACCTATAAGCCGATGAAGTTTTTCGGGATACTTGCGGCGATGCTCTCCATACTTTCCATCCTGTTTATGATACCTGTAATTATCAATTATACGCAGACCGGGCTGGTACCTCATTTTCCGACTCTGATTGTATGTGGATTTGTTATGTTAGCTGCAATGCAGGCATTTTTTTCAGGACTGATTTTGAAAACGATGGGGCAGAAGAACCGGCAGGATTTTGAGCTGGCCCTGCAGACCATCCGGATGCACAGAGATGAATTATTGGGGGACGAAAGAAGAAATGAAAGTATACATTTGTCCGGAATGCGGCTGGATTCGGGTAGTGTCAAGAAGGAAAAACGTAGAATGTTTTAAATGCGGGGAAAAACAGATGGTTCAGACGAAGCTTACATATGAAAAAGTAGGCCATATGTCTGAGAAAGAACGTCAGGACTATGCAAAAACATGGCTGTATATACATGGAACCAAAAAAGAATGAGGTAAGGCGTTATGTATAAACGGGAAAAGAAAAGTTGGTTAAAGCATCTGGATTTTACAATTTTTGATATCGTATGCCTTCAGCTGGCGCTCGTGATTGCTTATATACTGCGCCTTGGCTGGAGTATGCCGTATGCCAGCGATCCTTACGAGCGGCTTGCGGTTATTATGGTTTTGATTGACATCTGCGTCGTGTTCTTCTTTGAGCCGTATAACGGTATTTTAAGAAGGGGGCATTTTCAGGAGGCAAATGCCAGTATTACTTTCTGCACCATTATTTTTGTCGGAATGCTCGTGTATGAGGTGGCGACAAAACAGACGGAGATTTATTCGCGTAAAATTACTTTTGCATATTGGCTGATATCCATGGTGCTTGTGTTTGCAGAACGTTTTGTGTTAAAGCATATTATACGCCAGCGCATGACAAATGAAAAAAATCTTTCAGTCATGATTCTGCTTACAACGGCAGAGTATGCCAGAGAGGTGCTGTTGGAGTTTGAACATCTGCAGTACCGTGATTTTGTGGTATCCGGCGTCATTGTAGTGGATCAGAATCTAAAGGGCATGAAAATATGCGGCATCCCCGTTGTAGCAAATGCAGACGATTGTTATGAATATCTGCGCACCAATGTGGTGGATGAAGTATTCATTAACGGCAATACCAGAGAAAGCTCTCAGGCATTGGCCAACGAACTTCTGGGAATGGGACTTACCGTACATTATAATCTGGTTCATATGAATGCCCTGGCGCCAAACAAGGCAGTGGAAAAATATGGCAATTATCTGGTCCTGACATCCAGTATGAAGATTGCTTCTCCCCGGCAGATGTTTGCCAAGAGACTGATGGATATTGTGGGAAGCGCACTTGGGCTGGTTGCATGTGGATTTGCATTTTTAATATTCGGGCCTCTGATTAAAATCCAGTCACCGGGACCGGTTTTTTTTTCACAGGTACGCATGGGTAAAAATGGCAGGAAGTTTAAGCTGTATAAGTTTCGTTCTATGAATGTGGATGCAGAAGCCCAGAAGGCATCTCTGATGGCCCAGAATAAAATGTCGGGTTTTATGTTTAAGATGGAGGACGATCCCAGGATTTTTCCTGTGGGGCGGTTTATGCGTAAATATTCCATTGATGAGCTGCCGCAGTTTTTCAATGTGTTAAAGGGTGATATGAGCCTGGTTGGCACCCGCCCGCCGACTGTAGAGGAATTTGAGCAATATGAAAGCCACCACAAGGCAAGGCTGGGTGTGAAGCCGGGTATTACCGGGATGTGGCAGGTCAGCGGCCGCAGTGATATTACGGATTTTGAAGAGGTGGTTGCTTTGGATACACATTATATTTCCCAATGGAGCTTAGGGCTTGATTTTAAAATTCTGTTTAAGACATTACAGGTGGTTGTAACAGGGAAAGGTTCGGAATAGGGATGACGGATATTAGATACCAGTATCACTATATAAAAGGGCTCTTAAGCCGGTATGGCTTTTTGGGGCTTTTTTTAAAAACCCTGGAACGCCGCCAGTCGCCGATGTTAAACTATGCGTCGTGTTACAGGCGTTATCTGCCCACAAAAGAAGAGATTGCCGGGCAAAAGAAAACGCCTCTTTCTTACGCGCCTCTTGTCAGCATTGTTGTCCCGGCCTATGAGACACCCAGGGTTTATCTGCATCAGTTGATGGATTCTGTACAGGCGCAGAGCTATCCAAACTGGGAACTTTGCATTGCAGACGGCAGTAAAACCGATATGGTAGAGCAGGCGGCAGCAGAATACGCAAAGCGTGACGAGAGGATACGTTATATCAGGCTTTCCGGAAACGGCGGTATTTCTGAAAATACAAATGGAGGGCTTAACGCAGCAAAAGGAAGCTATATTGTTTTGATGGATCATGATGATTTGGTTACGCCGAATGCGCTTTATGAAATGGTGAAATGTCTGAATGAGGCGTCTGATGATGGGCGCAAAATGGCCCTTATCTATTCGGACGAGGATAAAATCAACAGTGATGGGACTGTGTACAGCAGGCCGCATTTTAAGCCGGATTTTAACCGGGAATTTTTGCGGCACAATAACTATTTTTGTCATCTGCTGATGTTTTCCCGGACACTTTTGCAGGCGGCGGGGGAATTTGGGAAGGAATATGACGGTGCGCAGGATTATGATTTTGTGCTTCGCTGCGTGGACGCAGGCGCCGTAGTGCGTCATGTACCGAAGATTCTTTATCACTGGAGAATCCATGAAGGATCGACGGCAGGCAACAGCGGGGATAAGCTTTATGCATTTGACAGCGGCTGCCGGGCGATTGAAGCTCATCTGAAACGGTGCGGGCAGCCGGGGAGGGTGAACGTGACAGAGAGCCTTGGCGTATACCGGGTTTTTTATGAATTAAAGGGAACCTATACGATTACGGTTGTGGCAGAAGACAGTCGGCAGCTTAGGAAGATAAAGAAATATTACGACAGGCAGCATTACCCGGAAAAAGAGTATAAGCTGGAAATTCAATTTATTCAGCCGGAAACTTTGACAAATGTTATGGAATCAGGCAGTATCGGTGATTATATATTATATATCCGGAAAAAGACCAGAGTGAAACCAAAAGGTCTGATCGAGGGGCTGCTTGGAATCTGCCAGCAGGAAAAAAACGGCATTGCCGCTGCAAAACTGCTTACGACCAACAGACGTGTGGATTCCTGCGGACTGGTTTATGACAGCCAGGGCAATATGATTCCTTTGTGCGGCGGAATCTATGCCGGATATAAAGGATATTTTCTGCATGCGGTCATTGCAAAAAATGTCAGCGCAGCGGCTCTGCACTGCGCCATGATCAAACGCAAGGCATTTTGTGAAGCAGGTGGTTTTGATGAGGAAATGTCCGGAATTTACAGGGATGCTGATTTGTGTTTCAGGCTTGAGGAAGCGGGTTACGATATCGTAGTGACACCGGAGGTGACTGCGGTGTGCAGACAGGACGGCGGAAAAGATTGCCTGCCACAGGCAAGGAAACGGTTTCTGGAAAGATGGAAGCAGAAGCTGGCTTTGCCCGATCCCTGCTATAATCGTAATTTAAGCCTCACACCGGGACACACATATGCGATGAAAGAGCAGCGTTAAGTTATGGACAAGGATAAAAATAAGATGCGGGATATATTTATTATTGGGAGCAAAGGGATTCCAGCGTCATACGGCGGATTTGAAACATTTGTAGAGCAGCTTACAAGGTACAAAAAGGACAGAAAGCTTCGTTACCATGTGGCATGTATGGCGGATGGGCACGGCGAATTTGAGTATCAGAAAGCGCACTGTTTTCAGATAAAAGTACCGGATATTGGCCCGGCGAGGGCGATCTGGTATGATTTGGCTGCATTTTTTTTCTGTTTAAGATATATCAGAGCAAACCGTTTAAAAGCTCCGGTGGTTTATGTACTGGCCTGTCGGATCGGCCCGTTTACGGGATTTTTAAAGCGAAAATTAAAAAAACATGGCGGAAATCTCCTGGTAAATCCGGACGGACATGAGTGGATGCGTGCAAAATGGAGCAGGCCGATCCGGGCGTATTGGAAATTTTCGGAAAAGCTTATGGTAAAGCATGCGGACCTTTTGGTTTGCGATTCCAAAAATATGGAACGTTATATTCAGCATACGTATCGCCGCTATGCACCCAAAACGGCGTTTATTGCCTATGGGGCGGATGTAAAGGCAGCCAGCCTTGCCGATACGGATGAAACCCTTGTGGCATGGTATCGGAAATGGGGGCTTGAACCAGGAGCATATTTTCTGATTGTAGGCCGGTTTGTGCCGGAGAATAATTATGAAACCATGCTGAGGGAATTTATGAGTACGAAGACGGATAAAAAACTGGCGGTCATCAGTAATGTGGAGGAAAATCCTTTTTATCACAGGTTAAAAGCGAAGACACATTTTGAACGGGATTCCCGTATTGTGTTCTGCGGTACGGTTTATGAAGAGCAGCTTTTAAAAAAAATCCGGGAGAATGCCTGTGCTTATCTGCATGGGCACGAGGTGGGCGGCACGAATCCGTCATTGCTGGAAGCGCTTGGCAGTACAGATGTGAACCTGCTTTTGGACGTGGGGTTTAACCGGGAAGTAGGCGGCCCTGCAGCGCTCTACTGGACCAAAGAAAAAGGCAGTTTAAAAGCGCGGCTAAAAGAGGCGGACACACTTGACGAAGCGCAGAAAAAGCAGCTGGGAAGCCGGGCAAAGCACAGAATATTAACGGCATACAGTCATGAAAAAATTGCGCAGACGTACGAAGAATTGTTCCGGCATATATAAAATGGTGAAAAAATGGGCAAAACAAGAATATCAGTGGCAATGGCAACCTATAACGGGGAAAAATATATCAAAGAGCAGATGGATTCGATTTTAAAAAATTTAAGCGGTACAGATGAAATTGTAGTGTCGGACGACGGCTCCAAAGACGCCACACGGGATATCATAAAAAGTTACGAGGGATGCGGAATTCAAATCCGCCTGCTCGACGGGCCGGGGAGAGGTATTAAGCAAAATATCGCAACGGCCATTGGGGCGTGCTGCGGACAGTATATTTTTCTGGCGGATCAGGATGACGTCTGGACAGAGGATAAGGTGGAGCGGGTAATGAAGTATCTGGGAAAGAACGGATGCCGTCTGGTCTGCCACGACGCACAGGTAACAGACGACTCCCTGAATAAAATATGGATGTCATCCTTTTTTGCTTACCGGGGCTCAAGACCCGGATTTTTGAGCAATTTGTTCAAAAACAGTTATATGGGCTGCTGTATGGCCTTTGATGCGGGGTTAAGAGCTGTTATTCTTCCGATTCCGGATGAAATTGAAATGCATGATCAGTGGATTGGAATACTCAATGATATTAAGGGAGGCAAAAGCACGTTTATCGGGGATAAACTGCTGCTTTACCGCAGGCATGAGGCAAACGTTTCTGACTTTTCCCATGGAACAATACCTGAGATGATAAAGAAACGCATTGTGCTGCTTTGTGCGGTTTTTCGTCGAATATTATTACGAAAATATTAAGAAATTATCTTGTTTGTAAAGATTGACATATTTGGAAAAAAGAGCTATAGTATTTTTGGTGTTTTCACAATTATACATCAGGAGAAGGGAAAGCCTGAAAGAACGGAGTAAAAATAAGATGAGCAGAAAGAGAAAAAAGAAGAACAAGATTGTTTTATTTGCAGTTGAACTGATTGTCTTAGGCGCGTTACTGGCGGGACTGTATATCTATTCCAAAGCAGACCGGGTAGACAGCACGGGTGAAATTGAAGAAAAAGAAGCAAATATCGAACTGGATTCCGAAACGGCGGAGGTTTTGAAGGGGTACACAAATATTGCCATTTTTGGTCTGGATAACCGCCAGAACGGCAAGTATGACGGCGGCAACAGCGACTGTATTATGATTGCCAGCATCAACAATGATACCAAGAAGGTGAAACTTTTATCTATATACCGTGACACCTTTTTATATACCAAAGAGGGCACATACAATAAGATTAATTCTGCATATGCAACCGGCGGTGCAAAGGGAGCGGTTGCGGCATTGAACCGGAATTTAAATCTGGATATCACCAATTATATTACTGTCGATTTCAGGGCATTGGTAGATGCCGTAGATTTAATTGACGGTGTGGAAATTACGCTTACCGATCAGGAAGCGCAGATTATGAATGACAATTACATTGACGAAATTAACAGCGTTGCAGAGAAAAATTCTGAAAGGGTAAGCGGCGGAACTTACACTCTGGATGGTGTACAGACGCTTGCATATTGCCGTATCCGTTATACGACAGGACTTGACTTTAAACGTACCGAGCGCCAGAGGGAAGTGCTCATGAAAATGTTTGAAAAGACCAAGGGCGCAGGGCTTGGGACGATCAGCAGCCTGATTGACAAGATGTTCGATGAGATTTCTACAAGCTATACGGCTGCCGGTATGATCGAGCTGGCGAGCAGCCTGATGGACTATGAAGTGGAGGATTCCCACGGCTGGCCGTTTGAACTTTGTACGGGAGTATTTGGCGCCAAAGGGGATCTTGTAGTTCCGACCGATTTAAAGACAAATGTAGAGGAACTGCATAAATATCTGTTTGATGAGGAGAATACGGTTTCTCCCGCAGTCAATGAAATCAGTGATTATATTGTGGATTATACCGGTTGTACGACGGAAGCGACGAGCAGGTTTGACAATCCTCTGACCGGAGATGACAATACCAGCTCGGATCCGGAATATGACCCTGAGCAGGACGAATCATAAATGCAAGACCGAAAGGTGAAAGATCCAATTGCGATCTTTCACCTTTTTTGCACGCCATTTTCACAAAAGCAACACATATTGGGGTTATACTTTCAACAGAAAGTAAATACATGCAGGAAGAAAGGAAGTTTGGGATATGCAAGGATATCAGAATGAGGAAGGTTATTATTCCTATGGAGAAACCGACAGTACCTGTGGAGCGGAGGACGGATTATACCAGCCATATGAAGAACCTCAGGATTTACAGAAGCCGAAGAAGCAGGGCGGCATGGGTGCAAAGCTGATGAAATGTGTGGCGCTCGGTCTGACGTTTGGAGTGGTGGCAGCCACCTCCTTTGCAGGGACAAATCATTTTTTTGCGGGAGTTACCAGCGAGGATACAACTGCCAGCGACGGTGAAGAAGTGCTCTCCGGCGGAGATTTAGATATAGCGGAAGGAACGGAAACGATAGATCGTATCTCCAGCCGGCCGGAAGGGGTCATAGAGGGTACGGCAGGCGGCGCGGTGACAGATGTGTCCGGAATTGTCGATGAGGTTATGCCTTCAATTGTATCCATTACGACAGTTGCAATGACTCAGGTGCCCGATTTTTTCTTTGGGCAGATGCAGGAAGAAGTGGAAGGCTGCGGTTCGGGCATCATTGTCAGCCAGGATGAGGAGAATCTCTATATTGCGACCAACAACCATGTGATCGAGCGTGCAAAGACGCTGACCGTATTATTTGCAGATGGAAGTTCGGTCGGCGCGCAGATCAAGGGAACCGATCCAAGCAGTGATCTGGCGGTTGTCAGCGTTGCTTTGTCTAATATTGATGAGGAGACGAGAAAGAGTGTCCGTACGGCAACATTTGGAGATTCTTCGACACTGCAGACGGGGCAGATGGCAATTGCTATCGGTAATGCGCTCGGATACGGACAGTCCGTGACAACAGGTGTTATCAGTGCGTTAAATCGGGAAGTAGTCGTGACCAATGAAACAGACGGCAGTACGATTACGAATGAGCTGCTGCAGACAGATGCGGCTATCAATCCGGGGAACAGCGGCGGTGCACTTTTAAATGCACGGGGAGAAGTGATTGGAATCAATTCCGTCAAGTATTCCGAGACCAGTGTAGAAGGAATGGGATATGCGATTCCTTCCGGGGCTGCGATTCCGATTATACGGCAGCTCATTACCAGAGAAATTGTGACAGGGCCCAAAACAGCATATCTGGGCATTTCCGGTGTAGATGTGACTCAGAGTATGTCAGAGACGTATAATATGCCGCTGGGCTTTTTTGTAACTCAGGTGGTAGAAAACAGCGGTGCAGCTGATGCAGGTCTTATGCAGGGCGATATTATTACCCGGTTTGACGGCAGAAATATTAAATCTATGGACGAAATACAGGAGCTGATGAAATACCTTTCGGTAGGTTCTGTTGTAGAGGTAACTGTCGAACGGGCCCAAAACGGCTCTTATGTGGAGCAGGTCCTGGAAATTACATTAGGTGCAAAAAGATAACAGGAAGGTATCGTTTTGACGGCCACTGTCCAGCGAAGCGTGTAACAGGGCATTGTGTCTGAACTGCTGCAACAGAAATGAAAGAGGGAGAAGGATCGAATGCTGGTATATTATAGATAAACTGGCAGAAGATTCTTTTCCCTCTTTCTTTCTTTTTGGTGCCGGATATATTATAATGGTTGTAAGCGATGCATTAGAAAGTGGTGGGAAATGAAACGATATATTGTGTTCCTGGTATTTTTTATATGTCTGCTTGCTCCGACGGCAGTGTCTGCACAGCAGCAGGATATATATGAGATACCGGAGCTGTCAGATGAAATTGAAGCGTTAGTCAGTGATGCGCCCACACAAAAAATGAAAGAGCTTTACCGTATTCTCAGAAAGGATGCGGCATTGGAATCCTATGAGGCGGCGCCCCTACAAAGCGTATATGATCCGAGGCCCGCAGGAAAAGTTACCCCGGTACGCATGCAGCGGGCAAATACCTGCTGGGCATTTGCTTCACTGGCTGCAGGGGAGGAATCCCTGATTTATAAGGGCATCGCTGATATACAGATGCCGGATTTTTCCGAGGCGCAGCTTACCTATTTTTTTTATCATCCGGTTACGGATCCACTGGGGAATACGGAAGGCGACGGCAATTATAATATATCCGGAAAAGATTTTACGGAAGTAGGCTCAAATACCATTTTTTCGACTTTTGCACTGGCAAACTGGATTGGGGCGGCGGCAGAAGAATCCGCTCCTTTTGACGGACTTGGACCGGATACAGTTTATGCGGATTCACTGGCATATGCAGATACGGCTCATATGCAGAATGCCTACTGGATTAATTTTAAAGATGCGGATGCACCGAATGTCATCAAACAGATGATTTTGAAATATGGGGCAGCGGCAATTAATCTGTACTGGGCAAACCGTTATTATAATGACAGCAGATGCGCTTACTATTTTCCTCTTGACAGCAGTCAGGCGAATAATCATTCGGCGGTGATTGTAGGCTGGGACGATACGTTTTCAAAAGAAAACTTTGGCGGACAGTATCAGCCGCAGAGGGACGGCGCGTGGATTGTAAAGAACAGCTATGGAGAGAGCTGGGGAGACGGCGGTTATTTTTATCTGTCCTATGAAGACGGCGCCGTAAATGTTGAAAACACCAGTGCAAACCGGGCCAGGGCATATGTGTTTGATTTTGAACCTGCGGATAATTATGATTACAACTACCAGTACGACGGTTCTGCCGGGGCGTATAATGCAACGAATGCCGACAGCCCGCTGACAAGGGTAAACAGCGGGGATGCAATTGCAAATGTATTTACGGTACAGGGCAGGGACGCCTTACATACGGAAACGCTGCGCGCAGTTTCTTTTGCGCTTTTGGACACGGCAGTTTCCTATCACATTCAGATATATAAAAATATACAGAACCCGTCCGATCCTACGTCCGGAACGGCAATGTTTCTGACTCCGGTAACAGGGAGCACCAGCTATGCGGGATATTATACAGTGCCGCTTGATATGCCGGTTACATTACAGGGAGGAGAAACTTTTTCCGTCGTGGTGACACTGGAAAAAGAAAGCGGCGATGATGTGAATTTTTTCGTGGACAAGACTTACCAGAACGGAAGCTGGATTTCTTTTGTAAATGAAGTGGAGGAAGGGCAGAGCTTCCGTATTCAGAATGGACAGTGGGAAGATTTGGCGGTGCACGGTATTACGGCACGGATCAAAGCGTTTACGGATGCAGGAGAGATGGTGCGGGCAGAACAGATTTTGCTGTATGGGGCAGAGCAGGATCTGGAGGGCAATTATTTTTTAAACCTCTGGACAGATGAAACATATACGATGCAGGCTGCGGTGCTTCCGGCGGCGGCAGGGCAAAATCTGTTCTGGGAAACATCGGACGCCGCGGTTGTGGAAGTAAGCGGGAGCGGTAAGCTTTTGCCTGTGGCGGGTGGAACGGCTGTCGTTACAGGGCGTACGTCAGATGGGAGTGGTCTTTTTGTAAGCTGTAAAGTAAATGTTTTGCAGCGGGCAAGGAAGATTGTTTTAAGTGAAACATCACTTGTACTTGAGGTGGGAGAGCGTGCTGCACTGACCGCCCGGCTGATTCCTGAGGGAGCTTATCCGGAGGAGCTTGTCTGGAGTTCGTCATATGAGGCGGCAGATGTAGATACGTCCGGTACGGTAGAGGCCAAAAAAGAAGGAGATGCTATGATCCGCGTATGGTTAAAGTCAGACGAGTCTGTATTTGCACTCTGTAACGTTTCCGTAACCCGTCATCTGGGCGCGTTGGATAAACAGGAAGAACAAGAAGAACGGCTTACGCCTCAGACAGGACAAAATACCAGTAACCGGATAGAACCAAACGGCGCGCCGCAGGCTGTACGTACAGAAGGAGCCAGGACAGCGGACCGCTCTTATGCGGGGGCCTGTTTTTGGGGAGCGGTATTGCTTTTGGGACTTTTCCTTTTGCTTTGGCGCAGGAAAAAACAAAAATTTAATAAAAAATTTAATAATTTTTGACGGTATCGTATGATGGCAGTATTGTAGAAGAAGCCAAATTGTGCTACAATAAAATCGTTTTTTAAGGCTTACCTGTAGGAGGAATTTGAATGAGGAAGAAGAGGATTGTGATTGCGTTAGGGCATGAAGCCTTAGGGACTACACTGCCGGATCAGAAGGTAGCAGCCAAAAAGACAGCCAAGGCCGTGGCGGATTTAATCGAAGCAGACTGTCAGGTTGTAATTTCGCACAGCAATGGCCCGCAGGTGGGTATGATTCATACCGCCATGTCAGAGTTTTGCAGGCTGCATCCGGAATATACCGCGACGCCGATGTCGGTATGTTCTGCCATGAGCCAGGGTTATATAGGCTATGATCTGCAGAACGAGATTCGCACTGAACTGTTAAACCGCGGTATTTATAAGACAGTATCTACGGTGCTTACACAGGTGTGCGTAGATCCGTATGATGATGCGTTTTATCACCCGACAAAGGTCATCGGTCGTGTCATGTCGGAGGACGAAGCAGAGGCAGAGGAAAAAAAGGGAAACCACGTTATAAAGTATGGCAGCGGCTATCGCAGGATTGTAGCGGCGCCAAAGCCTATGGATATTGTGGAGATGGATGCCATCCGTGCACTGAGCGATGCGGATCAGGTGGTGATTGCCTGTGGCGGCGGGGGTATACCGGTACTGATGCAGGCGAACAAGCTCAAAGGAGCCAGCGCCGTTATTGAGAAGGACCTTGCCGCAGGCAGGCTTGCAAAGCTATTGGACGCAGATATGTTTGTGATTTTAACAGGAGAGGACAAAGTATGCCTGCATTACAATACGGCGCAGGAAACGCCGTTAGATGTGATGACAGTGGAAGAAGCACGCGCCTATATAGCGGACGGAGAGTTTGAAGAAGGTACGATTCTGCCGAAGATTCAGGCTGCAGTCGATTTTATCGGAGATTCGGCAGTAAAAAAAGTACTGATTACCAGGCTTGACAAATCCAAAGAGGCAATGGCAGGCGCAACAGGTACAATAATAAAGAAAGGGTAATTTCAATGAATAAATTTAAAAGGGTAACAGCATGGCTGTTAGTATGTTTTTTGACAATGGCTGCGGGACATTTGGACGTCCTGGCAGCAGATGGGAACAATGAGGCGCAGGCTTTGGTAAATTATCTTATGGTGGAAGAACCGGTGCTTACGGCTCCGGGCACACAGCGTGTCATGATTGGCATCGGGGATGAGGATACCGTTATTGATTCAGCAACGCTGTCTTACCGCAGCGGCAGTACTGGACAGGTTTATGAAACAGAAGCAGCGGAGATTTTAGAAGGATTTGTGCTGTTTGAAATGGAATTCAAAGATGAGAGTTTAAAGGATACATATCAGTTGGAAGGAATTTCTTATACGGTCGGCGGAGAAACAATGACGCCCACCTTTGAGCAGATGGGAATGGATGCGTCTTTTGGAATCAATCAGGAGGCCGCAGGCGAACCGGATGATGTGTTTTTGACCGATGAAGATATAGAAGCCATGGCCGCGGAAACCGAGATGGATATTGTGGCTTTGGATGAAGAAGGCAAGTCCGTTTCCGGCGAAACACTGGCTGATGCACTGGAAAATGCAGGCTGTGAGGCAGATACGGCCGGTATGCAGGATATGAGAAGAGGTGCGGGCGTAGATGCAACCGGCATGAAGAGCCTGGTTGTTGTGCTGGATGCCGGTCATGGCGGTTCAGATCCGGGCGCAATGGCAAACGGAATTGTGGAAAAAACAGTCAATCTGAAAATTGCACAGTACTGTAAGGCAGAACTGGAAGAATATGCCGGCGTCATAGTTTATATGACCAGAAATGACGATACTTACCTTTCTCTGGCGCAGCGTGCGCAGGTGGCAATTGACAAAAAGGCAGACGTATTTGTCAGCCTGCACAATAATTCCAATACCAGTTCTGTACCGCACGGAGCAAATGTATATTATCCGAACTCCAACTACAATGCAAACTGCGGCGCTACGGGACAGGCGCTGGCCAATGTTATTTTGTCCAAGCTGACGGAACTTGGTCTTGCAAACGGCGGTATTCATATCCGCAATTCAGAGAACGGGACCAAATATCCGGATGGAAGTTCTGCAGATTATTATGGTGTTATCAAACGATGTAAAGAAAATGGAATTCCGGCTCTGATTGTAGAGCATGCATTTATATCTAACGCTTCCGATGCGAAGAATTATCTGAGCACAGATGCACAGCTGAAAAAGCTGGGTGTGGCGGATGCGTCCGGGATTGCAGAATATTATGGATTGGTTAAGGGTCTTGGTTTTAACAGCATTCAGTCCAGGAATGGGACGACTATGGATTTGACCTGGACGCCTGTAGTAGGTGTGAGCGGCTATTGTATTTACCGCAGTTTAAAGAGCGGTGACGGCTTTGAAGAGGTGGCTAAGATCACGTCCGCTTCGACGACAAGCTGGAGGGATACCGGACTTAAGCCGGGAACGACTTATTACTATAAAATACGTACCTACACCAAATCCGGTTCTAAGATTACATACAGCAAGTACAGCGCGGTTGCTTCCGGGACGACGATGGAAAATCCCGCCATTACTTCTGTGAAGTCCAAAAACAGTAAGCAGCTTCAAATTAGCTGGTCTACCGTAAACAACGCGTCTAATTATGAGCTGTACCGTGCCACGAAGAAGACAGGAACCTACAAGAAAATTGCAACGGTGGCCGGAATTAACCGCGTCAATTATACAGATAAAAATGTAAAGGCCGGCAAGAAATATTATTATAAAATACGTTCCATGGGGCAGGTTGACAATACTACCGTCTACAGTGATTACAGTGATATTGTATCCG
The DNA here is from genome assembly GCA_022794015.1 of Eubacterium sp. Taxonomy (GTDB): domain Bacteria; phylum Bacillota; class Clostridia; order Lachnospirales; family Lachnospiraceae; genus Roseburia_B. The sequence goes on from JAAWDZ010000037.1 coordinate 31,174, forward strand.
GTCGGACAGCAAAAATCCCAACTGACGTCGCCGCCAGATCACAGGCTTCTGACACCATTCGTGTTTCCTGGAAAGCAAATGAAAAGGCAGCCGGATATATTATCAAACGCTCTTCATCTGCGAACGGAAAGTTCAAAAAAGTCGGTACCGTAAAGGGCGGGACGGTAAATTATTTTGATGATATCGGAGTAAAGTCAAATACTAATTATTATTATATGGTGCAGGCGTATAATTATAATGGTAATGCAAAAGGTTACAGCGGATTTGGGAAAAAGGTTTCCGCAAAAACGATAAAGAAAACATCCATTACGGAAATCTCTGTTCGTTCTGCAACCAGCCAGACGATTAAATGGAAGAAAGTAAAAGGCGTCGATGCATATATCATTTATCAGAGCACCTCTAAAAATGGCAGTTATAAGAAATTAAAAAAGGTTTCTGCCAAAGTTAATTCTTATAAAGTACAGAATCTGACACCGGGTGTGCGGTACTATTATAAAATCCGTACCAGGAATAAAGTAAACGGCAAGGTCGGATACGGTTCTTATTCTACGGCTCGTAATGCATGGATACCGAAAGCGCCGGAAATTACGGCAGTACTTGCAAATGGGGTAAACAGCCTTCAGGTATTCTGGAATCCGGTAGACGGGGCACAGAGTTATGACATTTACCGTGCACAGGCACAGGATGGCAGTTATCAGAAAATTGCTACTGTTTCGGGCACAGAGGTGAGCTATACAGATCAGGGCTTACAGGCAGGAATCCAGTATTTCTACAAAATTGAGGCAACTGTAGAGAACTATAAGCAGACGGTTCAAAGCGGCTTAAGCAATGTAATGGGCGGATCTCCCACAGACACTTTGTAAGGGTATGTACAGATCCGGTGGCAATGTAACAGGACAGCTTGTCTGAACTGTTACCAGCAAATCAGAAAACAGGAGAAGATGATGAGAAAAATATGGAAAGAATTTTGGATACTCTTATGTGCGCTGTTTCTGGTAGTATGTATACCAGAGAATACATATGCTGCGGGGAAGATATATGTGACAGCTGCTGCAGTATCCAGCAGTAAAATTGAATTAAACTGGGGGAGCGTGGATGAGGCAGACAGCTATACGATTTACCGGAAAGGGCCTACGGACAGCAGATTTAAAAAGATTGCGTCGGTATCTGCCATTGCTTACCGGGATACCGGAGTCAGTTCCGGTGTGACGTATGCCTATAAAATTACAGCTGTCAGCCGGGAAACCGGAAAAGAGATGATGAATACCGAGGCTACTGTTACGGTAAAGGCGCCAAAGAAAGCTGCTATCAGGAAAGTTACGGTCAGGAAACCTACGGCCATACAGATTTCCTGGGAGGCATCTGCAGGCAGCAGCGGATATCAGATATTCCGTTCGCAGAGCGCACAGGGCAGATATGAAGAAATCGGCAGGGTATCCGGCAAGTCAAACTGCAGCTTTGTCGACGAAAATGTCGTGCCAGGCAAAGCATATTATTACAAAGTGCGTCCGACCAACCAGAATCATACGGGATTTGGTTCATTTTCAGAACCAGAGCGCGGACGCACGATAGGAAAAACGGCGATTACTGCAATTACATCCCTTTCTTCGCAGAAGATGCAGATTTCCTGGAGGAAGGTAAGCAACGCCCAGGCCTATGAGATATACCGCGGCACACAAAAAGGCGGCAAATTCCGGAAAATTGCAACCGTAAAAGGCAGTACTCGCAAATACGTTGACCAGTCTGTAAAAAGCGGTAAAAAATATTACTATAAGATTATGGCGACAGGAAACTTAAACGGTGTCCGGATTACCAGCGGTTATTCGGAAACAGCCTCCTTCCGTGCGTTAAAGCAGGTGAAGATTTCTTCGGTCAAGATGACGGCAAATGATTACCTTCGGATCAAATGGGGTAAGGTAGCGGGTGCAACGAAATACAAAATATTCCGTGCGTCTTCCAGGAATGGATCTTATAAAAAAATAGCTATTGTACCGTCAAAAGGTTCTAATCTTACTTATACGGACAAAGACGTAATTTCCGGCAAGACATACTATTACCGGGTACAGGCTTATTCGGAAGAGAAAGGCATGATCAGTGCGGGCAGCGGCAGCAAATCCGAAGTAAAGAGCGGCTCTATGCTTTATCAGATTATGGGTGAATCAGCTGTAACCGCAGATCAGATGACAGCGTTTTACAAGGCTTCCGGCAAAACGTACCCCTCTTCTGTATATCGGGATAAAGGAGCTAAAAATATTGAGAAATTCTGTGAGATTGTTTTGGAGGAAAGTGAAAAGGAAGGCGTAAAGGCAGAGGTTATCTTTGCCCAGATCTGCCTGGAAACCGGGTATTTACAGTTCTATGGACAGGTAAGTGTGGAACAGTGTAATTTCTCCGGTTTGGGAGCGACCGATGACGGTGCCGCAGGGGCGACATTTCCGGATGTCAAAACAGGAATCCGGGCACAGGTGCAGCACTTAAAAGGATATGCCTCCAAAGACAGCTTAAACGAAGCCTGCGTGGATCCCAGGTTCTCATATCTTTCGTCCAGAAGAGGAACCGCAAAACATGTGGAAGATCTGGGAGGCGGCAACTGGGCAACGGATCCGGATTATGCAGTGAAGTTGAAAAAGCTGATTAATACGATGAAAACGTATTAGAGCATGTTACTATTCACAAACAGAAACATGTGTGTTATAATACAGGCATCAAATATTAGGAAAGGGAAGTAGAGATTATGACAGAGAGCGGTTTACTCATATTCCTGGCGATTTTAATTTTGTTTGTAGTAATCGTTGCCGTGGTAACAGTGGTATCAGCAGTGACCAGTGCAGTGGCAGCGGTTGTACAGAAGAATGTTGAGGAAGAAGAATAAAACAGCAGGAAAGCAATTGAAGAGTAAAAGGTAATGAGAAAGAGGAGTACATATACACGGCCAGCAGAGAGGGCGGCTCATCGGCTGAAAGGCAGCCTGGGTACGGTATATGGAAGGTAGCTTTTGAACTGGCAGGCTGAAACTTTCAGTAAGCTTGCACGGGTCATCCCGTTAACGATGAAATGAGATACAAGCAAGGTGGTACCGCGCAGAAATTCGCCCTTGGAAGCTGTCATGGCAGGATAGCTTTCAGGGGTTTTTTTATAGAAAAGGAGAGAAGAAAAATGAGCAGAGAACTGGCAAAAACCTATGATCCACAGGGTATAGAGGAACGTCTCTATGAAAAGTGGGAAAAAAACGGATATTTCCGCGCAAAAGCGGACAAAAGCAAAAAACCATTTACAATTGTGATGCCGCCGCCTAATATTACCGGACAGCTGCATATGGGTCATGCACTGGATAATACGATGCAGGATATTTTGATCCGTTATAAAAGGATGCAGGGATATAACGCGCTCTGGCAGCCAGGAACGGATCACGCGGCAATTGCGACAGAGGTAAAGGTCATTGAAGCGTTGAAAGAGCAGGGGATTGAAAAGGATTCTCTGGGTAGGGAAGGTTTTCTGGAAAAGTGCTGGGAGTGGCGCAAAGAGTACGGCGGACGTATTTTAAAGCAGCTTAAAAAAATGGGATCTTCCGCAGACTGGGAGAGAGAACGTTTTACAATGGATGAGGGCTGTTCCGATGCGGTTCTGGAGGTATTTGTAAAATTATACGAAGAAGGCTATATTTACAAGGGTTCACGGATTGTTAACTGGTGTCCGGTGTGCCAGACTTCAATTTCGGATGCCGAAGTAGAGCATGAAGAACAGGACGGATTTTTCTGGCATATCAATTATCCGGTTGCAGGTGAGGAAGGCAGATTTGTGGAAATTGCGACGACCAGGCCGGAAACCATGTTCGGCGATACGGCGGTTGCAGTAAATCCGGAGGACGAAAGATATCAGGATATTATTGGAAAGACATTAAAGCTGCCGCTTACGGATCGTGAGATTCCGGTTATTGCGGATGCGTATGTAGACAAAGAATTCGGGACAGGCTGTGTAAAGATTACGCCTGCGCATGACCCGAATGATTTTGAAGTAGGCAAGCGTCACGATTTAGAAGAAGTGGTAGTGATAAATGACGATGCGACTATGAATCAAAATGCCGGAAAATTTGTTGGAATGGATCGTTACGAGTGTCGAAAGGCTCTGGTAAAAGAGCTGGAGGAAACAGGACTTCTGGTTAAGGTAGAGCCACATTCACATAATGTAGGAACGCATGACCGCTGCAAAACGACGGTAGAGCCTATGGTAAAGCAGCAGTGGTTTGTGAAGATGGATGAGTTGATAAAACCGGCTGTAGAAGGCGTGAAAAACGGCGAGGTTAAACTGCTTCCCAAGCGTATGGAGAAAACGTATTTCAACTGGACGGATAACATTCGCGACTGGTGCATTTCCAGACAGCTCTGGTGGGGACATCGGATTCCGGCCTATTACTGTGAGGAATGTGGAGAAATGACAGTAGCTAAAATGATGCCGGATAAATGCCCGAAGTGCGGCTGTACGCATTTAAAACAGGATGAAGACACTTTGGATACCTGGTTTTCTTCTGCGCTGTGGCCGTTCTCGACGCTGGGGTGGCCAAAAGATACAAAAGATCTGGATTATTTTTACCCGAACGATGTATTGGTGACAGGATACGATATTATTTTCTTCTGGGTAATCCGGATGATATTTTCCGGTTACAAGCAGATGAAAGAAGCGCCGTTCCATACGGTACTTTTCCATGGTCTTGTACGCGACTCAGAAGGACGCAAAATGAGCAAGTCTCTGGGCAACGGTATCGATCCGCTGGATGTAATTGACAAATACGGTGCAGATGCACTGCGCCTGACACTGGTGACCGGAAATGCACCTGGAAATGATATGCGTTTTTACTGGGAGCGTGTAGAGGCGTCCCGCAATTTTGCCAACAAAGTATGGAATGCTTCCCGTTTTATTATGATGAATATTGGCGATACCGCGCTTACAGTTCCATCCAAAGAGGATTTTTTGACAGAAGATAAGTGGATTTTATCAAAGGTAAACCGGCTGGCCAGGGAAATGACCGAAAATATGGATAAATTTGAACTGGGGATTGCAGTGCAGAAGGTTTATGATTTTATCTGGGATGAGTTCTGTGACTGGTATATTGAGATGGCAAAACGCCGTACCTACAATCGAGAAGACGATCCGGTTTCTGCCAATACGGCGCTCTGGACATTAAAGAGAGTGCTTTCACAGGCGCTTAAGATGCTGCATCCGTTTATGCCGTTTATTACGGAAGAAATTTTCTGTACGCTGTGTCCTTGGGAAGAAACAATTATGCTGTCAGACTGGCCGGTATTTTGTGAGGAATGGGATTTTACTGCAGAAGAAGCTATGGTAGAACGCTGTAAGGAATTGGTGAAGAGTGTCAGAAACCGCCGTTCTGAAATGGATGTGCCGCCTTCCAAAAAGGCTGCAGTTTACATTGTTTCGGAAAAAGACGAGATTCGCAGGATATTCGATACCCAGAAAGATATGTACGCAGGGCTGATGGGAGCAAGTATGGTTTTGGTGCAGGCTGATAAGGCGAAAATCGCGGAAGACGCGGTATCAATTGTCATTCCGGATGCAGTTGTTTATATTCCATTACAGGAGCTTGTGGATCTGGCAAAGGAAAAGGAACGCCTTGAAAAAGAAGCGGTACGGCTCGAAAAAGAGCTGGCACGCTCCAGGGGAATGTTAAGCAACGAACGGTTTTTGAGCAAGGCGCCGGAGGCTAAGGTGCAGGAAGAAAGGGAGAAGCTCGCAAAATATGAGCAAATGATGGAGCAGGTAAAGAAGCAGATTGAAAACATAAAATAGGATTTGCTGTATTTTACAGCCTTTCATTGCAGAAATGTGCAGTATTTTGCGGTGAGATTATAAAAACTTAATATTTTTTTACTTGCATATTAGAACCACTATATTATAATGGTATAGATATCCCCAAACCTTGACGGGGATAACATATCACTTACGATAGAGTGGTTCTTTTGCAGGAGGTGCAGATATGATTGATTTTGAAGAAGAACTGAAAAAATTTCAGCCGAGTCTGGAAGTGGAAGAGGCGGAAGAGGCAATTTACAGCCGTGATTTGACGGATATGACAGATATTTTGATGGAGATGATGCGGGAAAAGCATAACTAAATGAGGTGAGATATGGAATGTTATAATTGCGGAGCGGCGCTTACGGCGGATTCTTATTGCAGAAAATGCGGTGCGGATGTCAGAGTTTACAGGAAAATATTGTTGGCTTCGAATGGATTTTATAATCAGGGACTGGATCAGGCGTGTGTGCGCAATCTTTCCGGAGCAATTGAGAGTCTCAAGAAGAGCTTACAGCTCAATAAAATGAATATAGATGCCAGAAATCTGCTGGGGCTTGTTTATTTTGAAATGGGAGATACCGTAGCGGCCTTGAGTGAATGGGTAATCAGCAAGAATTACAAAGGTCAGGATAATCTGGCCGGGTATTATCTGAATGAGATACAGAATAATCCGTCCAGACTGGATTCTATTAATCAGACGATTAAGAAGTATAATCAGGCTTTGGTTTATTGCAGGCAGAACAGCAGGGATCTGGCAGTTATCCAGTTGAAAAAGGTGCTTTCCTTAAACCCGAAGCTTGTGAAAGGACATCAGCTTTTGGCCCTGCTATATATGGAAGAGGGCAGGTATGATCAGGCCGCCAGGGCCCTGCACCAGGCTGCCAGGATAGATGAGAATAATACGACAACGCTCCGTTATCAAAAAGAGATCAAAAGCAGGCGAAAGGAAAGCGGAGCGAAGAAGCACAAAAGAGAAGATTTGATTTCATATCAAAGCGGCAACGATACGGTAATTATGCCGGCGCAGTTTAAGGATAATTCTGCGTGGCAGACGATTTTGAATATTGTGATTGGCGTGGCTCTTGGAATTGCGATTACGATGTTTTTGCTGCTTCCGAATGTACGTCAGCAGTCTAAGAGCGAGGAGAATGAGGCTGTCCAGGCAGCGAAGAATACGATTTCCACAAAGGATCAGTCTATTACAGCATTGGAGCACCAGGTGGAGGAGCTGACCGGACAGGTAGAGCAGGCCAGGGAAGCATCTGAGGCAGTAGAATCCAAATTCGGTTCCTATGAGGCATTGATCCGTGCTTATGCGTCCTATGCGGCTGACGATATAGATGCAGCCGGGGAAGCATTGGAGGCGGTGAAGGCAGAAGAGCTTGGCGGGGATATTGTAACCATTTACAATGATGTAAGTGCAAAAGTGAATGAAAAGTATCTGGCTGCGATGTATCAGGAAGGCTATAGTGCGTATTCCAAAGGGGATTATCAGACGGCAGCGGAGAAGCTGGCCAAGGTAGCGGAAATGGACGAGTCGTACCAGGATGGGAATACGATTTATTATCTGGCACAGTCTTACCGGAGGCTGGATAATATGCCGGATGCGCTTGTATATTATCAGAAGGTACTGGAGAAGTATCCGGGGACAGAGCGGGCGCGCGTGGCGAAAGGGTATATTGATGCTAATGGCGGGCAGACGCAGCAGCCGGAAGGGCAGCAGCAGCCAGACGGGCAGCAGCAGCCGGAAGGGCAGCAGCAGCCAGATGGACAGCAGCCGGACGGGCAGCAGCCAGATGGACAGCAGCCGGACGGACAGCAGGGAGAGCCTCAGGGGGAGTAGCAGCGTAAAACGGGGATTGCCAAAATTAGCAGTCCCCTCTGCTACAGCCTTTTACTGCCGCATTGTTTCAATCCGTGGTTCGGGAATGTGAAATGTGCATTCGTGAGGAGTGGATCCGGAAGTGAGTAGAAACAAATGAAAAATAGAATAAAAATAGAGATTACAGAAGATGTTGAATCCATGAGGGGATGGATTTTAGCATCTTTTTTGTTTTAGAAAAGTATATGGATCAAGATGTTTTGTAGTACAGGGGTATATTTGGAAATAGAAAGGAAGGACAGGAATGGATTGTAAATATCAGCTGAAGGATGGATGTATGCGGATTTCTATGCCGAAGGAGGTGGATCATCATTGTGCGGAACAGCTTCGAAGGGAGGCAGATTTGTTAATTGGGGCGTATCATATACGCAGACTGGTGTTTGACTTTGGAAGGACGGAGTTTATGGACAGTTCAGGGATCGGCGTACTGATTGGAAGGTGTAAAAATATGGGTTACAGCGGAGGAGAAGTGTCGGCGGAGCATTTGAATGAAAGGATGCAGAAAATTTTTATTGTATCGGGACTGCACAAGATGATCCGGGTTTCGGATGGGATGGAAGAGGCGTGTGAGGAGAATAATGGGGGAGAGCAGGGATGAGAAACGAAATGCGGATAGAATTTGATGCGAAATCAGTGAATGAAGGATTTGCCAGGGTGGCGGTAGCTGCTTTTCTGACGCAGCTGGATCCCACGTTGGATGAAGTTGCGGATGTGAAAACAGCGGTATCGGAGGCTGTGACAAACGCCGTTATACACGGGTATGAAGAGAAGGGGGGAAAGGTATATCTGAACTGTATTCTGGAAGGGGATATGGTGTTTATCTGTGTGGAAGATACGGGTGTCGGCATGACGGATGTCAAACAGGCGATGGAGCCGTTTTATACAACGAAGCCAGAGCTGGAGCGTTCCGGAATGGGATTTGCTTTTATGGAGGCTTTTATGGATGACATACAGGTAGAGTCGAAGCCTGGTGAGGGGACGAAGGTAACTATGACAAAGAAAATCGGACAGAAGGAAGAAGAGAATCAGGATGGATGCGGTGATAGCTCTTATTAAGCAGGCACACGCGGGGGATAAAGAGGCGAGGGACAAGCTGATTTCGGATAATATGGGATTGGTGTGGAGTATTGTGAGGCGGTTTGAGCACCGGGGACATGAACGGGAGGAACTGTTTCAGATAGGCTGTATCGGATTGATTAAGGCAATTGATAAGTTTGAAACCGCTTATGAGGTAAAATTTTCTACATATGCCGTTCCGATGATTATGGGAGAAATTAAGCGATTTCTACGGGACAGCAGTATGATGAAGGTTTCCCGTTCTTTGAAGGAAAACGGGTGGAAGGTGAAAAAAGCATCGGATACTCTGTCGCAGAGGTATGGGAGGGATGCGACGCTGCAGGAGATTTCGGAGGAAATTGGGCTTTGTGTGGAGGATATTGTAGAGGCAATTGAGGCAAACGGAGAGGTCGGATCGATTTATCAGCCGGTGTATCAGTCAGATGACAGTGAGATTTACCTGGTGGATCAGGTGTCCGGAGGAGGGATGCCAAAGACGGAAGAGCTGGTGAACCATTTGCTGTTGGAGCAGCTTTTGGGAAAATTGGATGAGAAAGAGAAGGAATTGATTGAACTGCGGTATTTTAAGGATATGACGCAGGTACAGGTGGCCAAGGTGCTGGGGGTGAGCCAGGTGCAGGTGTCGCGGATGGAAAGAAGGATATTGATGCGGATGCGCAAGGAGAGTGAACGGTAGATACGACAGACTGTTCCTGACTGCCTGACAGAGGGTATATCATAAATGGAGATCGGCTTCTTTTTTCATTATGTGTATTATCTGGATTTTGGTGGTACAGAGAAAAAGAAGCCGATTTTATATAAAAAGAAATACTACGGGCGGTTTGGGGTTAAATTTGGCTCATATCGTTTAGTAACTGCTGTTTCGTCTGGTAGAGTTTATCGGACAGGTCTACGTATATTTTAGCGGGATTTACGAAGCGTTTTGTTTCATCCCAGATGGTTTCTTTTTCCCTGGTGCAGAAAGCCTGGATTTCCATGACGCTGGGGGAGGTATAGACGCATTTCCCGTTTTGGAAGACAGGGATAAGAAGCTTACGCATATGGTAGCTGCCGCCGGCGAGGCGGGTTTTTTTCCAGGGTTCGTTTGGGTCAAAGAGAATCAGGTCTTTCTCGGTGTCAAAGGTTTCTCCTACAAGGCAAATATAGTCGGCGCGGATTTTGCCAGTATCGTTGTCGTAGATACGGTAAACGGCTTTGTTGCCGGGGTTGGTAACCTTTTCGGTGTTTTCGGAAAGCTTGATCTTGGGGAGGAAGCTTCCGTCGGCGGCCTGGATGGCTGCCAGTTTATAGACACCGCCGAAAGCGGGGTTGTCTTTAGAGGTAATTAAATTCGTACCGACGCCCCAGGAGGTGATCATAGCGCCCTGGAATTTTAAGCTTTGGATTAAGTATTCGTCCAGGTCGTTGGACGCAGAGATGATGGCGTCAGAAAATCCGGCTTCGTCCAGCATCCGGCGGACTTTTTTGGAAAGATACGCCAGATCGCCGCTATCCATGCGGATGCCGTAGTTTGTCAGGGGTATACCGGCTTCTTTCATTTCCGTAAAGACGCGGATGGCGTTGGGCACACCGGATTTTAAAGTGTCATAGGTATCCACTAAGAGCGTGCAGGCGGACGGATAAAGATCGGCATATTTTCTGAAGGCTGTGTATTCATCCGCAAAGCTCATAATCCAGCTGTGCGCATGGGTACCAAGTACCGGTACGTCGAAGAGCTGTCCGGCGAGTACGTTGGAAGTGCCTTTGCAGCCGCCGATAATTGCAGCCCTTGCACCGTATATGCCAGAATCCGGTCCCTGGGCGCGGCGCAGTCCGAATTCCATTACACTGTCACCTTTTGCAGCATAGCAGACACGGGCTGCTTTGGTGGCAATCAGGCTCTGGTGGTTTAAGATATTTAAAATGGCGGTTTCGATGAGCTGCGCTTCCATGATAGGGGCGATGACTTTGATCAGAGGTTCTCTGGGAAAGATAATACTGCCTTCCGGAATAGCATAGATGTCGCCGGAGAATGAAAAGTTTCCTAAATAGGAAAGAAAGTCTTCGTCAAAGATGCCAAGGCTTCTCAGGTAGGAAAGATCTTCCTCTGAAAAATGCAGGTTTTTAATGTAGTCTATGATCTGGTCTAAGCCTGCACAGATAGCATAACCGCCTCCGCAGGGATTACTGCGGTAGAAGGCATCAAATACAACGGTTTCCTGGTTGTTGGATTTGAAGTAGCCCTGCATCATGGTCATTTCGTAGAGATCAGTTAATAAGGTCAAATTTAATGTACTCATAAAGGAGTCTCCTTTTTTGTTTTTTGGATGTGTGTAGATGCAGATGGAGAGAGGGGAAAAAGCATACCCTGCCATCTTTCCGGCGGTTCCATTCTATCCTGATCCTCTCCATTTTTTTATATTATAGGTTACTGTTCACTCCGTGACCAGTAACACGCTTCGCGATGCACAGAAATCGCAAAAAGATGCGATTTCGCGCTGAAAAACTCAGAATTTCCACACAAAATGTGCGGAAATTCCTCGCGGAACAGTGGCGTGTGTACAGTAACTATTATAGCCTTGCGATCCCTCTTTTGCAACATTATTTTCTTGCAATCCAGACAGTGATATGATACTATTTTAGCGGACGGTATCCAGAGGAACTGTACCATGGCATACATTGTAAAATGGCCAGGTGGCCGGAATGAGATGCCCGAAAGGGTATACATTTTTACAAGTGAAAAGTTTTGGATTCTTATCAAATAAATGGCTGTACCATATGGACGGCACATTTTAGCATAAGGATTTTTCATTGTGTGTCTGGACAGGAATGTGCAGGCTTTTTTTGTGTCGGGAATTGGATCTCAATAAACAATCAGGCAGTGTGCCAGGGGTGGTTTTACAGGTTTTGAGAGCAAAAAAGGCTGACGGAAAGGAGCATTATGAATATTACAGGTGTAATTGAGGAAGTAAGGGCGCAGGTGAAGGAATGGAAGCGCCGGGGACTGTCGGTAGGGCTGGTGCCTACGATGGGATATCTCCACGAAGGGCATAAGAGCCTGATTGACCGGGCAGCTGCAGAAAATGATCGGGTAGTTGTCAGTGATTTTGTGAATCCGATTCAGTTTGGGGTGAATGAGGATTTGTCTACGTATCCGAGAGATATTGAGGCGGATAAAAAGCTTTGCCAGGCAGCAGGGGCAGATTTGATTTTTCATCCAAAACCGGAGGAGATGTATGCGGCAGATTTTTCCACTTATGTGGAAATGCAGAAGGTGAGTGAAGGACTTTGCGGGAAGAGCAGACCCACGCATTTTCGGGGCGTGTGTACGGTGGTATGCAAGCTGTTTCATATTGTGACGCCGGATCGGGCTTATTTTGGTCAAAAAGATGCGCAGCAGCTTGCAGTGATACGGCGGATGGTACGGGATTTGGATATGGATATTCAGATTGTCGGATGTCCGATTATCCGTGAGGAGGACGGGCTGGCGAAAAGTTCCAGGAACACTTATTTAAGTGTGGAAGAAAGAAAAGCGGCGCTGGTGCTTTCGCAGGCGGTTTTCCACGGAGAGGCACTGATGAAGCAGGGCGAGCGACGGGCGGATATAATTCTGGGTGAAATGCGAGAAATTCTTGCGGCAGAGCCTTTGGCACGAACAGATTATGCAGAAATGGTGGATGCGGACAGTATACAGCCATTGGATGTGGCAGAGGGCAGAGTACTGGTGGCAATAGCGGTTTTTATTGGCACAACGCGTCTGATTGATAATTTTATATTCGAAGTATTCTAAGGAATTTGGAAATTTGATTTTGAAGATGAAAAGAAGGTGACAATATGACACTGGAAATGTTGAAAAGTAAAATCCATCGTGCCACTGTGACTCAGGCGGAATTGAATTATGTAGGGAGTATTACGATTGATGAAGGCCTGATGGAGGCAGCAGGTATTTTGGAATATGAGAAGGTACAGATTGCGGATGTGGACAACGGTGCGCGGTTTGAAACGTATGTCATTGCCGGAGAGGCGGGAAGCGGGATAATCTGCCTGAATGGGGCAGCGGCACGCATGGTTTCGGCCGGTGATAAGGTGATTATTATGAGTTATGCGCAGATGTCACCGGAAGAGGTAAAGGAGTATTCACCGAAGGTAGTATTTGTGAATGAAAAAAATGAGATTACTTCTGTAGCGCGTTATGAAAAGCATGGTGCGCTTACGGGGATTTAGGAGGCAGACGATGCTGACAGGAAAAAAGGTAGTGCTGGGTGTGACCGGGAGTATTTCGGCGTATAAAATGGCAAATGTGGCCAGTATGCTGATGAAGCTGCATTGTGAGGTACGGGTAGTTTTGACGGAGAATGCGGCGCAGTTCATTACGCCGGTGACATTTGAAACACTGACGAAGCAGCCGTGCCTGATGGATACGTTTGAACGGATGAATGTGGTTGGAATTCCGCATATTACATTGGGGCAGAAGTCGGATTTATTGTTTATTGCTCCGGCATCGGCAGATATTCTGGGCAAGATGGCGTATGGAATTGCAGACGATCTGCTGACTTCAACGGTAGTGGCAGCCACCTGCCCGGTGCTTATTGCGCCGGCTATGAATGCATGCATGTACCGCAATCCGATTGTACAGGAAAATATCATCCGCTTAAAAGCATTTGGTTATGAATTTATTGAACCGGAAATCGGGCATCTGGCGTGTGATGTGGAAGATATTGGGAAGCTTCCAAACGAAGAGGTGCTGGTAGATGCCATTGTAAAGAAACTAGCAGGGCAGGAGAGTGCACGAACCGGGCAGGAAGCGGCGTTTCGGGATTTGTCTGGCATACGTATCCTTGTTACAGCAGGGCCAACCAGAGAGAGCCTGGATCCTGTCCGTTTTATTACAAATCATTCCAGCGGCAGGATGGGTTATGCAATTGCTGCACAAGCTGCAAAACGCGGCGCTCAGGCAACACTTGTGACAGGTCCTGTGCAGCTTACCGTACCGGAAGGCGTACGGGCAGTTTCTGTGACGACGGCTGAGGATATGTACCAGGAAGTGATGAAACGCGAGGCCATGCAGGATATTATTGTAAAAGCTGCGGCAGTAGCAGATTACCGTCCGAAGCAGGTCAATACAGAGAAAACTAAGAAGCAGGGCGGCACACTCTTGATTGAGCTGGAACGCACGAAGGATATTTTAGCAGAGCTTGGTACAAAGAAAAGGCCAAACCAGTGCCTTTGCGGATTTTCCATGGAAACGGAGCATGTGCTTTTAAATTCCAGACAGAAGCTGGAAAAGAAAAATGCCGATTTGATCGCGGCTAACAGCATACGGGAACATGGTGCGGGATTTGGTGTGGATACAAATCATCTGGTGCTTATCACCAGAGAAGGAGAAGAGGATTTGGGCATGCTGTCTAAGGAGGCATGCGCCGGACGGTTGTTAGATCGCTTGTATGGGATTTGGAAACAGAAACAGGTAAAATAGGAGGTTATATGGAACAGGTAAAAAAACTGTGTAATTTTATGTCATCAAATATTGCAGTGTTTATTATTATATTTTCTGTAATTGCATTTTTCTGTCCGGGGGGATTTGCCTGGGCAACGAATTATACGACGATTTTTTTGGGCGTAGCGATGTTTGGCATGGGACTAACGATTCGGGCGGAGGATTTCAGAATTGTTTTCACCAGACCAAAAGAGTTGTTTGCGGGATGTGTGTTACAGTATACGGTAATGCCGCTTACGGCCTTTGTACTGGCAAAATTATTTCATCTGCCGGCAGATTTGGCGCTTGGCGTGATACTGGTGGGCTGCTGTCCGGGCGGAACGGCGAGCAATGTTATTACATATGTAGCCGGCGGAGATGTGCCGCTTTCTGTCGGGATGACAATTGTGTCTACAATAGCGGCTCCGCTTTGTACGCCTGTGCTGGTGTATTTGCTGGCAGGTTCGTGGGTATCGGTATCTTTGGTTACGATGATGATGTCAGTCGTCAAGGTAGTGCTTGTTCCGGTTTTGGCAGGGATACTGATTTACCGTATTTTTCCAAAGCAGATCAATGCGATACGGGAGCTATTGCCACTGGTATCAGTTGTCGCTATTGTGATGATTATTTCCGGAATTGTGGCCAGCAATGCCGAGAAAATATTAACCTGTGGAGCACTGGTGATGATTGTAGTGGCAATTCATAATGTGGTAGGACTCTTGCTTGGCACCGGGGCTGCAAAAGCGCTGAAGCTGGATGAGAAAAAGGTGACGGCTATCGGTATTGAAGTGGGTATGCAAAACAGTGGACTGGCCATTTCGCTTGCAACGGCAAATTTTGCAGCAAATCCGCTTGCAACGCTGCCAGGTGCAATTTTTTCTGTATGGCACAATATTTCCGGTACGATTTATGCGGGGATACGAAACCGCAGGAAGAGCGTTAACGAAAATGTGAATTGTGAAGCGGCCGAGCTGTGAGAATGAAGCTTTGGAACAGATGCAGATGATTTTAAAATAATAGAAAGAAGAGGATGAGTTTATGGATGCAAAGAAGTTTTCAACAAAACAGCTTGTAGAAATGGCACTGTTGACAGCAGTCATTATACTGCTGGCGTTTACACCGCTTGGATATATCCGGACGCTGGGGTTTGAGATAACATTGATTGTCGTTCCGGTAACAGTGGGAGCCGTAACGTTAGGCCCTGCGGCAGGCGCGGTTCTTGGCGTGGTATTTGGCGTTACCAGTTTTATCCAATGTTTTGGCATGAGCTCGCTTGGTACGGCGCTGCTTGGCATTAATCCGGTGTTTACATGCATTGTCTGTATAGTGCCGAGATTTCTGATGGGGTGGCTGACCGGATGTGTTTATCAGGGATTGAAGAAGACAAAATCCATGAAAAAGGCAGCAGTTGTATTGGCCAATCTGATTGGGCCGGTGTTCAATACAGTGTTTTTTATGGGAACGTTAGTTCTGCTGTTTTACCGTACGGAGTATATTCAGGGAATTGCACAGTCGCATGGGGCTTCTAATGCATTGACGTTTGTGTTTGCACTTGTCGGAATCAACGGTGTAATTGAGGCAGCAGCCTGTTTTGTGGTGGGAAGTGCGATTTCAAAGGCGCTGCAGGCAGCGCTTAAGACGAGCTGATTGGCATGGATATCTTTGCGGATATTTCTGATGGAGCAGGATAAACATAAACCGGCACACAGGCTTATCGAGTTTGGATAAGTACTGCGTGCCGATTTTTATATATGGGTTAGCCTTCAATGGCAATCAGTTTCTTTTCTTTAGCGTCGGGCTTCTTTGCCTCTATTTTCGGAATGGCAAGTTTTAATACGCCGTTCTCAAACTTTGCCTTTACATCTTCCTGTTTCACGTCGCTTCCCACATAAAAGCTTCTGCTGCAGGATCCGTAATATCTCTCTCTGCGGATGTATTTTCCGGTTTTGTCGTCCTTTTGATCATCGCTCTGGGAGGTCTGGGCGCTGATGGTAAGATATCCGTCTTTTAACTCTGCCTGAATATCTTCTTTCTTATATCCTGGGAGACTGATATCCAGCTCATAACCTGCTTCAAATTCTTTAACATCCGTCTTCATAATTTCACTTGTGTTTGCTCTTTGATACCGGGGGGTCGGATGCTCCAATCCGAAAAAGTTATCAAACAAATTTTCACTGAAAATACTTGGCATTAACATAAATCATCGCTCCTTTTCCTGAAAATAAATTATGTCTGTAGAACTTAAGATTTCTTTCGTCTTCTATGTTCTGTCTTTGTTATAACACGATTATTAGCACTCGTCAATATGGAGTGCTAATAATTTATGAATTGTTTATGGAATTTATCTTTTTTCTATAATTTTTTTATTTTTTTGGATTGTATTCGAGTGTTTTCTAACTGATTGGGATTTTTGTCTGCTACAGGTAATATAGCAAAGGTCAGAACAGCTCCCTTTGTCAAAGGGAGCTGTTGTAGAAATTATGGATATATATATAAATTTCAGGATACTATAAAGGTTGTTTTCCATACCGTATGAAATAATCGGCTGCCTGCTTCAAAGAAAGGCCGATTTTTTAATGCTGTCTTCCACCGTAAGTTCTTTTTCATATCTTGCAATGTAAAACGGGATATAGGGAAACAGTCTTTTTCTATGATGGGTTCCTTTGTAGATTTCTCCAGAATGATATTTTCAGACTGGTAGTTTTCGGCTGGCCCTTCCATAAATGTTTATGTTTGAGATAAAACTGTGATATCGCCAGAAATATGGTATTTCCCTGATGGACACTCCATCAAATCTTTCCCGAACTGTAAAAATATCAGAAACCGCGCAAGGAAAAATATCTTTATTGGTTTTTGTTGTTCCATGCCAGAACGATATGCAGGTTTCTGGCCAGTTTATCCACATCTTCTTTTTTCAGGCCGGTATACTGTACAATCTTATCTCCTGATTCATTGGCTTTTATCATACTCTCCGCAACTTCATTGCGTCCTTCTTCACGTCCTTCTTTGCGTCCTTCTTTACGTCCCTGTTCTTTAAACATCTGCATGGTTTCCGCTTCGTTATATTCCGTAATGCACATCTGCCTCACCTCCGCTTTGTTTCGGACCAGGAACGGCCGGATTTCAAATTCTTCCGGCATCTCGTCAATTGCCTGATCCACCGATTTTTCAATTTCCATAGCTGCACTGTATTCCCGGATACGCCAGATCAACCAGGCATATTCCTCCAGGGGCCTGCATGCCTGCAGCAGCTCC
>JAAWDZ010000038.1 GCA_022794015.1 Eubacterium sp.
CAGAAACCTAGAAACAGAAATTCCTGTAATCCTCGCTGTTCTAAAAGTATTATACGATAACGATATGATGGATGCAATTGACGAACTTGCCAAATAATGATATTCTTTGAAGCTGTTTTTTCGTTCGTGCGTTTATTCTGGATTTATAATCTTTGGGGGTATATTTCTAATTGTCAAAGCCTCCCAATAGGTGTATAATAATCCTGACAAATAAACACAGCCAGATGACCAAAATCATCTGAACATTCAAAAAACACAGGAGGTTTTTCCAATGAACAATTTAGTTTTAGAAGTTGCTGATCAGATTGCAGTCTTAAAAATCAGCAGACCGGGGGCACTCAATGCATTAAATTCCGAAACATTAGACGAATTAAACGAAGCTTTAACTGAAATCGAAGCCAGAGACGACGTAAAGGTTGTCATTTTAACTGGCGGCCCGGACAAGAAGGGCAATGAATTCAAATCCTTTGTTGCTGGCGCAGACATTGCAGAAATGGTAAATTTCTCCGCCGCAGAAGCGCGTGCATTCGGCATGAAGGCTTCCGTTCCGTTCTTCAAATTAATGAATATGCGCCAGGTTACGATTGCTGCTGTAAATGGCTTTGCACTCGGCGGCGGCTGCGAAATCGCTATGGCATGTGATATCCGCATTGCTTCCGACAACGCCACCTTTGCACAGCCGGAAACAGGCCTCGGCATCATTCCAGGCTTCGGCGGCACACAGAGGCTTGCCCGCTTAGTCGGCATGGGCCGTGCCAAAGAACTGATCTTCACCTGCGACAACATTGATGCCAACGAAGCATACCGCATCGGCCTTGTCAATAAAGTCGTTGCCAAAGAAGAGCTGATGGACACCGCAACCAAGATGGCAAAGAAAATCATCTCCAAAGGAAGCTACGCTGTTTCCATTGCAAAAGCAGCTATCAATAACGGCTATGACATGGATATCCGCAACGCGGTTGAGATGGAAGCCAACTTATTCGGCGTGACCTGCTCTACACACGACAAGACAGAGGGAATGACTGCTTTCCTTGAAAGAAGGGCAGCCGACCTCACCGATTTCTAAAGCAGGACTATGGATAAAAAAATAGGATTTATCGGCTGCGGCAGTATGGGCAGCGCCATGACAAACGGAATTTTAAGCTCCGGGCTTTGCGCCGCCGACCAGATTACGGCCAGCGCACACTCACAGCCCACCTTAGACCGCCTGTCAAAAGCCTACGGTATCCGTGTCACAGTCGACAACCGGGAGGTAACCAAAAGCTCCGATATTATTTTTCTTGCGGTAAAGCCACATATGTACAAAAGCATCATCAAGGAAATACGGAATGATGTGGATGAAGAAAAACTGATTGTAGCAATCGCAGCCGGTATCAGCCACTCCAAACTGGACGACTATTTCGGCAAGCCCGTCAAAATCATACGCGCGATGCCCAATACGCCTGCCACGGTTTTAGAAGCCATGTCGGCCCTTTCGCCAAACAGGCTTGTAACTGAGGAGGATCTGAATACCGTCACTGCTGTTTTTGAAAGCTTTGGCAAGGCAGAAGTCGTACCGGAGTCTTTGATGGACGCCGTGACAGGCGTCAGCGGCTCCTCTCCGGCTTATGTATATCTCTTCATCGAAGCTATGGCAGACGCTGCCGTTGCCGACGGAATGCCACGCGCGCAGGCTTACAAATTTGCTGCGCAGTCCGTATATGGCGCCGCGAAAATGGTAATCGAAACCGGCAAACATCCCGGCGAATTAAAAGACGCCGTCTGTTCCCCTGGCGGCACTACAATCGCCGCTGTTGAGAAGCTCGAAGAAGCAGGGCTGCGCAATGCAGTGATCAGCGCACAGAGGTGCTGTGTGGAAAAGTCTAAGAAAATGGGGAAAATCAAGAAAAATTAGTACATGTAACAGGAAAGCAGCATCCCGATTATACAGTCGGATGCTGCTTTCCTATTTCTTTATTATCACAAAAAATCCCCCTGTATACATATATATACAGGGGAATTCCTTCTCCCACTATGCCGTTCTACTTTTTCTTCTTAGGAGATTTCGCCGTGCTAAACGTGCCGTAAACGCGCTTTCCATTTGCATTTGTCACAAAAGCCCTGACCTTATAATAATAAGTCTTGCCTTCTTTATGTGAAACATTGTATTTCTTTGTAGCGCCCTTTTTAATTGTTTTAACTAGTTTATACTTTCCGTTCTTTTTCTTGCTGCGGTAAATCTGATAACCCTTTGCCTTGCTAACCTTCTTCCAGGTAATCGTCACTTTAGAGGAATTTTTAAATTTTGCAGTAACACTCTTTACCTTAGCAGGTGAAACCGTTATCTTTACTTCTGCGCTTTCTGTACTGTAAATCTTCGTTCCGTTCTGTGTCATCTTATATGCACACATTTTGAACCTGTGGGCAGTAGCGTATGCAAATGATTTGGAATAAGCAGTAATTGCCGGACTTGTTAAATCCTGTATTAATGCAAATGCTTTCGTACTGCTGTTATACTCATAAAGTTCATATCCGTCTGCTTCATCTATCTTATTCCAGGTAAACACAACCACTTTTGAGCCTGTTTTCATTTCCGCCTTTAATTCCGGTGTACGGGGAGCAGCCGGTGTTTGTTCCGGGGGATTGGGATCCGGCGTTTCTGTCGGAGTTTCCGTTGGCTTTTCTGTCGGCTCTTCCGTTGGCGGCTCCGTATTTATCTTTTTCAAAACAACCGACTCGGCGCCTGACAATAATACAGATATTTCTGATGTGCCATCTCCCTCTACATAGGATACATCCGGCTGTTCACCCTCTGCTTTGATTCCCGCAAAGTCAACTTTAATCTGATATTCTTCACTGTCCGGATATACGGACAACGTGCCCAGGTTTACATTTCCTTTACTGTCCACAATCACCTGATCCTTCTTTCCGGAAAGAATCAAATCGACCAGATAGCCGCCGTTTGCTTCCCGGCTGACGGCAGCGTCTTTTATTGCGCTCTTTATGGCATTTTCAAATTGGAAAACAGGTTCTTTCATGCTTCCGCGCTCAGGGGTCACCTTAAGCTTTACGCGCAGTGATGTCATTGTCTTCCCCTCCGGGATATTCAATGACACGGCCACATCATTTTCTTTTGCTGTAAGCCTGCCGCTGCCGGATCCCGCTGCAAGCGCTGTCACCGATATGGTGGCAACCAAGAGAAATGCCATCAATATAGATTTCATCCAGTTTTTCATTTATACCTCCATGTAATGCATGCGTACCAATATATGCTTCTTTTGAACCGCAGCCAGTTTAGAATCCGGCTGCGGCCGGTTTTATTTTATTCGGGTATCTTACCTGTCAGTTCGATCGAAGGCAAACTCTCAGGAATTGTAATCACCAGCGTATCGCTGACAATGCGCTCCCCGGCATTCGTCAGTGCGTCGTCCACCCGGTACAATTCACCGCGTACGCCCTGGATTTGTTTTAAGGTTTCCTCATCCCATTGTCCCTTTTCTACATAATATACCCAGGTACCGTTCGAAGTCTCGCCTAACTCTCCATGCTCTGGAACGTCTGCAAAAATGACCTGTCCGGCTGCGACATTTCCATCCTTTGCGCCGATTACATTTCCGTCTGTATCATAAAGCATTACTACATTATAAGCCGGATTTCCTTTGTAGATACCGGTAAAAATCAGAGATCCTTCCGGTATGACATCCTCCGCTTTGCTGCCATACTGATAATCCTTAGACAGTACGCCGATGGCTGGCTGGCCGTTCTCAGCCGTCATAAATTCCAGATTATCGCCTGTCGGGCCGCAAATTTCGATTTCCTGTATAGAAATATCCCCTGTTTGCGCCATAGTCAGCCGTACATATCTTGCATCGTACGTACCAATCCAGCTCTCCCGCTCTTCCTCTTTTACAGAATCAAACCAGATTATCTGTTCGCCTTCTCCGGTCAACTCTGTATAATCTGCTTTCACTGCTGTCCATGTCGTACCATCTGCGCTGACCTCAACCGTAATGCTTCCAATAGCATCTCCCTGATATTTCAGGGCAGTTACCTGCTCTGTCCGGTGCATATCCAACGTAATTGTCGCCGTGTTGCCGCTTACGGTACCATGGTAGGTGCCTGCGTCAGTCCTGTCGTTATCTATAATCCGGTCAATACTGTGCACCTTCTTACCAGCGATATTAATACCGCTGCCGTTATCCGGATCATCTTCATCCGGTGTGATTTCCACATCATCCTCTGACGTCATTGTCGTTTCTACAGTCCATTCCGTTTTGTCCAGAACGCCGTTTGTCTCAAGCTTTACGGACCCCGCAACGTTTACCTTCGAGTAGTTCAGATATTTGTCAACGGCGCGCACTTCGTATTCCAGAACGCGGTTATTGATAGAAGCAACAGAATCCACATAAACAGTAGAAGCTGCCGTATCTATCGGTACAAAGCCGATTACCTTTGTTGTCTTTGTTCCGTTTGAAATCATGCTTCGGCTGATTTCATAGCCTAACATCAAGTCAGCATCCCGGTCGGTTGCCATCCGGATCTCAACCTGGTTGGAATTCGGCTTCGCCGAAACAGATGCTGTTACCGCATTCTGATCCTTTATTGTTCCCGCTTCATCCGGATGACTGATGCGGTATGCCCTGGCATCCTCATTGACATAATAAAGCGCCTTTGTCTCCGCTTCGCCGTACAGTGCAGCATAATTGCGGGTTGCCTCGTCAGGCACCATGCCCCACCGTTCAAAGAACGGCAGAATATTTTTGTTTGCCGCCGCACATGCCAGACGCATCAGGTTCTGTTCCGCACCTGCATTTACTGCAAGGCCTGCCTGTGGCGCGTTTTTAGGATTTCTGGAATAAGTATCTACCCTGGCAAAAAAGAGGTTATTAAACTGATCCTCGTAATTATCGTAAATGTGTCTGTCATCTAACTGATTATCATATGCCAGATGAAGCTGCCAGTACAGCGCCAGCTGCGTAAAGACGTTCGAAGCACGCCCGACTGTCCCTGAGGTAACCTTTTTATATACATTTTCATAAGTATAACGTTGTTTTCCAGTCAGAAGCTGTGCAAAATAGTTATTTGTCACTTCCGCAACCGCATAGGTTCCCTGGTTGATATTGTGTCCAATTTCATGGGCCACACCCCAGCCAAGACCGGACCAGTCATTCGGTGCGCTTGCGAGCGGTGTGGAACCCCATTCAATTCCGATATGGTTTCCGGACGCATACATAAACGCTCCTGCAAACATCCGCATATACCGGATATTCAAATGCTGGGAAGGCCGTGCGTTATTGCCTCTTGCCGTTCCTGCCAAATCGCTTAAGCCCTTGTGCTGGTAAAACAGCGTCATCGTATCTTCCATTGCCTTTAGAGCATTATCCAGCTTTGCAACCTTATCCGATGCATTCGCAATTCCTGCCCATACCTGTGTAGCCGGTACGGAATACATCATCTCATCCATCATAATATCTGTTGCATTTAAAATACAGTTTGTCTGATCATATGGATAATCTACATATTGAGTACCTTCATGGACTTCATTGTGGGTTGCCTCAATGGTGCCTACAAAGCTTTCCAGATCATTTACATAGTTTCGAATCGCTTCCGTACGCTTTTCTCCTGTCTTGTCTTTTACAATCAGCGACGGGATTCTACTTCCCCCCTGAATACGGACTGCGTATTTGTCGGCTGCATCGTTTGCCTGATATTGGATGTAAATCTGGCCGCCGTGTTCAAAATCCTTGGAAGAAAGCTGTTTGGTCAGAGTAAACTCGTTACGCCCGACTTTCAAATTGGCTCCATCCAACGGACAGTTTGATTCTGCATGATGCTGCGTCATGACAAGTCGCAGATTTGTCATTTCTCCTATTTTCTTCGTATTGTGTCCTACGTAAATCACAAATGTCTCGCCCTGATGCAATACTCTGCCTAATGGCTGCCATGCATTCAGCCCGCCAAATCCCAGATGCCCGTCTTTCGAAGCCGTGATCGTATTATCCACTTCAAATGCCGGAGAAAGGTTCAAAGACAAAATATCCCTGGCCGCATTCAAATCCAACTCCAGCTCACTATACAGCGGATGCAATTCTCCACTTGCAGCATCCGGTGTATTTAAACGCGCTTCCAGTGCATCCAGCGTATCTTTCGTCACGTCATCCCTCAATGTCGTGTGCATTTCATCTGTAAAGAGAGCCATAATGTCTTCTTCTATAGTATCGTACAGATGGAAATGGATTTCCCCTACCATCATCTTAATTCTTCCGCCATTTTTACCAAGGCTGAGATGAATCCGGTTCGCCGTAATAGGCTGGGCAAATTTAACAATGTAATACTGGTTATTATGCTCATCTGTCTTTAACATCAGACTTGCACCTACCCTCTGTACGGATTTCGGATTCTCCGAATTCCAATAATCAATTCTTGCCTGTGCTATCTGCGCTTCAGGATTCGCCGCTGCAAACGTAAGATAGCTCATCAGATAATCGTCGTCCAGGGAAATAAACATACCCCTGTCATCTGCCGGATAACTCACCCCGTCGTCCCAATCTGTTACCGTCCAATAGGAACTGTAGTCGTTGTCTACGATTCCCCATGCACTCCTTGTATTAGGATCTGCGTCATCCAGAGGACTTGACACCATCGTAGCACCCTGGTGGCCGCCATAAGTCGCCCCAGTAATATGCGCCGTAACCTGCCCTGTTCCGTTTGAAGTATTGAGCAGCTTATACTCCGGCAGCTGCGGCATCGCCGTACTGATCGTTTGCGCAACAGAATGTAAGGACGGACTTCCCCAGCCCAATTCATTCCAGCCTATCACATAAACCGTATAAGATACTTCATCCTCCAGGCCGGAAATCTGGTAGCTTGTGCCGGTTAACCTGCCGGTACCTGCCGGCACCTGCGTAAACCCTTCCACAACCGGACGGAACGCACTGTCTGCCTCTTCTGTCTTTTTGTAATAAACCATATAACCGGATGCATCATCCATATCCTTCCAGGATACAGTAACTGCACGGTATCCTCCCACCGCATTTACGTTATCCGGCGCCGCCGGACGGCTCTGCGGTTTCGGCGTACCGATCTGCGTGTTCGACCACGGGCTGCTCCAATCGCCGTTTACAGAACGCACTTTAATTGTATAATTTGCAAAATTTTTCAGATTCTTATTATTAATTGCAGAAATCTCATGGCTTGTGACGGAAACCGGGATAATCTGCGTTTCATTTCCCGACTGCCCCTTTACCGGGCCCGAAATATAAATCTCATAACCGGTTACATTCGTCTGCGCATTCCATGACACAGATAACTTCTTATCTCCGGATACCGGTGTATTCAGAGTTGGAATATCCAGCTTTGGCGCCGGAATCCGATCTTCCATGTTGTTGACAAATTCTACTTTTGAAATATTTACAAGCGGCTCTGTCTTTTTCGTTCCGGTAATACGGATCAAAACCCGCTTCACCGCAATCTGCGTGCCGAAATCCAACACCAGGGAGCCGTCTGCCTCTACGCTTACGCTTACGCCCGAAGCCACTGAACGGCCGGACAATGCCCGCATTAACATATACCGGACGCCCTGCTTTGCCTGCGCCGGAACTAAAGATACAGTTTCTTCCTGCTCCTTGCCATCCCGGTCCACATAGACAATAACTGCATCCCCGTCTGTAATGTCACTGGTTACAGTTCCATCCTCATCCACATCAGCTGAAGCCTGGATGGTAATACCCCCGATTTCAGGTATGAGTTGCGGATCGGTAACCTCCTCGGACGCCAATACAAACTCCATACCTACAGGATTGGACTTGGAAATCTCTTCTGCTTCATTTGCCGGCTTTAGCGTAATGGAACCGGATTTATTTAAAAAATCCTCCACATTTCCTTCAATCGTAGTCCCCTCGCTTGCCTGCACATTTTGAACCAATGCTTTTTTCTCTACCTGAGACTCCTTGTTCTCACCAAGGCTCTGGACTGCATACTGCAAATCCACCATGTCTGTCCTGCCGTCACCATTTAAATCCGTCTGTGTATCTGTCGGTTTCTGACGAACTGCGGTCAGAAGCAAATCTGTATCCGCTTCATTTATCTTCCCGTCTCCATTCACATCTCCGGGACGCAACCAGCCTGCTGCAGATTCACTTCCTGCATCGTCCAGCGCAGAACACACTAAAATCCGATTGCTCCAATTTGCATCCACATGGATATCCTGCGTGTATAAAGCATATTTTGGAGCCGCAATTTCTACAGTATAATCGCCCTGTGAAACAGCAAATTTAGCCGACTGAGACGCTGCATGCGAATCGTCAAAATGCAACGTCTCGGATTTGACAACCGCTTTGCTGCTGTCAAGAATCCTTACTACTACATCGCCTGTAACAGGAGATACTGCCATAGAACGGACTTCGGCCTCTATGCTGCTTCCTTCTTCAGCCTGGGCGCCGCTTCCGTTTTCCTCATCCGCCAGAGCATCCGTTTCATCCAAGCGGCCGCTTACCGCAGCCGTTTTCGCTGATACTTCTGCCCCGTAAACAGGCGTAGCAACGCCTATCCAAGCCTGAAACACCAGACTGCCGGTGAGCAATGCTGCCATCAATCTTTTCATATTCACTTTCCTTTCTAGTAATTTGAGGATTGTTTTGGGTATCGCTATGAATATCGGCAAAGGAAATACAATTCTTTACAAATTTTACCGAAAAAAAGACAGGGAATTGCAGAACAATTTCCTGTTATGAAAAATCGTGCGCACTGACGCGCATTTGTGCCAGAGCGCGGCCGTGACAACAGCCATATTACCATATTATAAAAACAGACACGTCTTGCTCACGTGTCTTCCACAAATATAACTGCCGTAATGCCCGCGACCGGAATCGAACCGGTACTGTATTGCTACAACAGGATTTTAAGTCCTGCGCGTCTGCCAGTTCCGCCACGCGGGCGTTATACAACTTATGTCCTGGTAAAATTAAATGGGCAGAGGTGGATTCGAACCACCGAAGCAATTTGCAGCAGATTTACAGTCTGTCCCCTTTGGCCACTCGGGAATCTGCCCATTTCACAGGTAAATCATTTCATACCCTGACAGAAAATTATTCTAACACATCCATTCATTTTTTTCAAGAACTTTTCATAAAAAAGGAAAAAACCTGTTACTGTTCACGGTGCCTTGCACCCTGCTGCAAGGCATCCGGCCAGTAAAGTAGGGGTTGCGCGCATCCAGCCCCTCGCCGTCAGGTGACTTTTCAATGGGCTGGATGCGTTACAGTTCGCGGCCGGTTAGGCCGTGAATTGTAACAAAAACCTAATCTCTAAACCCTGCGCATAATCACCGCCGACTTCTTTTGCATTGTAATATACACACATCCTCTTATTACCTCATAATCCTCTGGCATAAGCGAATAACCGTTTTCCGTCGTAACAATCAACCGGCGCAGTCTTGCCTCCAACGGTATCCCCGCAGCCATAACCGGCAGCTCCTTTCCCCGTTCTCTGTCATCATTATTGACAATGACGATAAACTGCTGATCCCTGGTAAATCTGGCATAGCATAAAAACTGATCCTCCCCTTCCAAAAAGAGAAAAGAACCTGTGCGGAATGCCTCGTACCGTTTATGAATCTGAATCAGTTCCCGATGCAGATCGATCAGTTCCTTATTCTCATGTTCCCATGGATAAGTCCTTCTGTTGTCCGGATCTGTAAAACCACACAGCCCCGCTTCATCGCCATAATATAAAGACGGCGCTCCGGGCCAGGTCATCTGTATCAATACCGCCTCCCGCAAAACGCTGTAATCAATGCCTTCACTGGCGGCAGCTGCACCCAGATATTCCACTCTTCCCGCTTTGTGGTTCGTTCTGGTCAGGAATCTGGAATGGTCATGGTTAGAAAGCTGGTTCATAGAACACTGCAGAGACGGTGTCATAAAACAAGTCATAAAATGACGCATAGTCCCTTCAAATTCATTTATTTTACCAATGCGTTCCGGATAAAACTCGTCACTGTGCTTTTCCATACCTGTCAGAAAATATGTAACAGGCTCCATAAACGCCGCATAGTTCATAATCGTATCCCACTGATCTCCCATCAGCCATTCTTTGGGATCTCCGTAATGCTCCGCTAAAATTACGGCATCGGGATTTGCCTCTTTTACCACATTCCGAAAATCACGCCAGAACTTATGGTTAAACTCCCTGCTGTGTCCCAGATCCTCCGCCACATCCAAACGCCATCCGTCACAGCAGTAAGGTTCCGATACCCATTTTCTGGCAATCCGCATAATATCCTGATACAAAATCTCAGAACTTTCAAAATTCAACTTGGGCAGCGTATCATGCCCCCACCAGCCTTCGTATTCCCGATTATGCTCCCAGGTTTCGTCATTTTCCCTGAACTTAAAATAACTGCGGTACGGGCTTTCCCTCGTAATGAATGCGCCCGGTCCAAACCCTTCTTTCCCTTCATAAATTCCTTCCCGATCCATCCAGTAATTAAATGACCCGCAGTGGTTGAACACACCGTCCAGAATTATTTTCATACCCCGACTGTGCACTTCCTTTACAAAATCTGCAAAAAAAGCATTGCTTGCCTCCAGATTCTTCTGGCTCGTCACCCGACAGCGATAACGCGTCGCTTTTCGGTTGTCCTGATCTCCTTCCGGCAAAAGTTCCCCTTCATCCTCTACAATTTTAGCAAAATGCGGATCAATGTGATCGTAATCCTGAATATCGTATTTGTGGTTGGACGGAGATACAAACAGCGGATTAAAATAAATAACTTCCACGCCGAGCCCGGACAGATAATCCAGTTTCTGACGCACACCCTCCAGATCTCCGCAGTAAAATTCTCCTACGCTGAAATTCTCCGGATATTTATCCCACTGCTCTTTCGGAACTCTGGCGCTTGGCGTGCGGATATAAAAATATTCCCGATCCAATATATCATTCGATTCATCTCCATTATAAAAACGATCCACCATAATCTGATATATGACCGCTCCTTTTGCCCAGTCCGGCGTGGAAAAGCCCGGAACAATTTTAAAGAAATACGCCTCGCGTACCTCCTGTGAAACTCCGTAACGATCATAAAAACACTGTACCTGTCCGGATAAAATTTCAAAATAATAAGAAACCGGCTCCGTTCCCAAAGGAATACGCACGGCATAGTAATCAAATGTACCGTCATTCTCCACAATCTGCATCTGATAACAATTTCCGTTTGCCCACAGCCATACGATATCTACGTTATATTTTGCAGTCCGGAAACGAATCGTCACATCTTCATGCTCTTTTGGTTCCGGCGGAATCCGATAATCCTTCGTACCGTCCGAAAATAATGCTTCTTTCCGTAAAACAGGTCTCATTTGCATCATGTATTGATACACTTTATTTAATTCATGCATAGATTTATATTTCATAGTTGTCATCCTCTTTTCCTGTTTAAATCAATGCAAAGTAAAAAAGACAGCTTCAATCTGCTGTCTTTTTTAGGAGAAGGTATTTTTACTATGGGGTGTAGCAAAAACTATATATAATGTATTGGGGGTTTTTACGAGTATTATAATAGCACTGCAAGCAAGATAAGTGTGCACAAACTTCACAAAATTTGTGTTTTATTTTTGTGCACATTGCATACATTCTGCTGTTAACTACTAAAAAGTGCTTCAAACTCTTCCCTGTTGATCTTCTCTTTTTCTAATAAAAGCCCTGCACATCGATTTAACACATCTTCATTTTCATATATAATCTTTTTTGCTTTGGCATAACACTCATCAATAATCCGTTTTACTTCTTCATCAATTCTGGTCGCCACACTTTCTCCATATCCTCTGGTATGGGCCAAATCCCTGCCAATAAATACTTCATTATCGTCGCTGTCATAATTAATAAGCCCTATATTATCCGACATACCATATTTTGTTACCATAGCCTTTGCAAGCTGGGTCGCCTGCTTAATGTCCTGTGACGCTCCGGTTGTAATATCGTCAAAAATCATCTCCTCCGCCACACGTCCGCCGAGATCTACCACAATCTCCTGCAGCATGCGGCCTTTCGTGTTAAACATCTCGTCATTTTCCGAAAGCGGCATCGTATAGCCCGCCGCTCCGGCTCCGGTCGGTATGATAGACACGGAATAAACCGGCCCTACGTCCGGCAGCACATGGAATAAAATAGCGTGCCCCGCTTCGTGAAACGCCGTAATCCGCTTCTCTTTTTCGCTGATAATACGGCTCTTCTTCTCTGCACCGATTCCAACCTTGACAAAGGATTTGCGTATATCACTCTGTATAATGTAAGCACGGTCTTCCTTAGCGGCATTGATAGCGGCTTCATTGAGCAGATTCTCCAGATCCGCTCCGGTAAAACCTGCCGTTGTCTGCGCAATCTGTTTTAAATCCACGTCGTCGCCAAGCGGCTTATTTTTTGCATGTACATTTAAAATTTCTTCCCTTCCGCCGATATCCGGACGGCCCACATGAATTTTCCGATCGAATCTTCCCGGACGCATAATCGCGGGATCCAGAATATCCACACGGTTTGTAGCGGCCATCACAATAATACCCTCGTTTATGCCAAAACCGTCCATTTCCACCAGCATCTGATTCAGCGTCTGTTCACGCTCATCATGGCCGCCGCCCATTCCCGTACCTCTGCGCCTTGCCACAGCGTCAATCTCATCAATAAATACGATACACGGCGCATTCCGCTTTGCATCTTCAAACAAATCCCGAACGCGCGAAGCTCCGACACCAACGAACATCTCCACAAAATCCGATCCGGAAATGCTGAAAAACGGTACGCCCGCTTCCCCTGCAACCGCCTTTGCAAGCAGCGTCTTACCTGTCCCAGGAGGGCCGACTAACAGCACCCCTTTCGGAATCCTGGCGCCCATACGGCTGTACCTTCTGGGATATTTCAAAAAATCCACCAGTTCTTCCAACTCTTCTTTCTCTTCCCGCAGACCGGCAACACTCTGAAAATTCATCTTATTGTCACTCGTAGTCAGTTTCGCACGGCTTTTTCCAAAATTCATCATCTTGTTTCCGCCGTTACCTGCCGCTGCCTGATTTGTCATAATCATAAATAAAATAAACATGGTAGCCAGTACAATTAAAAGTGGAAGAAGATTTAAAATCCAGCTCTCCGGCGGCACATCCTTCAGATAATAGCCGGTGAATTCTTTCTCCTTCAATATGCCCTGCACCTCATTGACATCAGAAACATATAATTTCCTGGCGGATGCATTTTTCAGATGGACTTCTAAAATACCGGTCGGTATTTCTCTGTTCTGTTCTATTTCTATAAAGATTACTTCGTCTTTGTCCAATGCGGTTTCAAGCTCTGTTAATGTATATGCGTCTGCCTCGCTTTCTCTGGCATCCAGCATCAGCCAGACAACAACCACTACAACAATAAGCAACACATAAAATCCAAAGCCCCTGTAACTATGTTTCTTCAACTGGAATCCTCCTTCTGGCTTAATTCATAATTCGTTTAGTCTAATTCTACTACGCCGATATACGGCAGATTCCGGTATTTCTGCGCGTAATCAAGCCCATAACCCACTACGAACTCATCCGGTATGTGAAAGCATGTATAATCTACATCCACCGGAACCACACGCCGTTCCGGTTTATCCAACAATGTACAAAGCCTTAAGCTCTTCGGTTCCCGGTTTCTCAGATACTCAAGCAGATAGCTTAACGTCCTGCCGGAATCTACGATATCCTCTACTACAAGCACATCCTTTCCTTTGATGCTCTCATCCAAATCCTTTACAATCCTGACTACACCGCTGGATTTGGTATCCGCCCCATAACTGGATACAGACATAAAATCCATGGAAACCGGAACAGTCAGCCTCTTGGAAAGCTCACAGGTAAAAAATACGCCTCCTTTTAATACACAGAGCATATGCACCTGTTTTCCTTTATAATCCTCACTGATCTGCTTTGCAATTTCTGCAATTTTCTTGTCTACTTCTTCTTCTGACAATAATACACGGACTGTTTCACTCATGCTTCTTCCTCCATCAATTGTACTTCCAACACTCTTTTCGTATGTTCTGTAATTTTGTAATATGCACTGATCCGATAGCCTGCAGCCCATAAAACATGATGTCCGTCTGCAAGCAGCAATATCTCATCCCGTCTGGACTTAGGAACCTTCTCATTGATCCAGTAATCTTTCAATTTCTGTCTGTGCCCCTCTGAATCCAGTACAAAATAGTCTCCAGGCTCCCTTGTTCTCAAATAAAGCCTGTTTTTTATCTTATCATAATCAAACCATTTCGTATACAGGTTTTTGGGAATTTTTACATCTTTTTTTACAGGCATAGGAAATACACGATACCGCAAAACACTGCCCAAAGCCTGTTTTTCTCCCCAAATCCCCTCTATTGGAATCCGTATGCTTTCCCCTTTCTCATCTTTCGCATACGGAAAAAGCAAAAGCAGGCCGTAGCTGTTTTCCGCCGCAATCCCATACGGCAGGGAAATCCTTCTGCCAGTCTGCCCACACGCAAGCGAAAGTAAAGACACAGCATGTTCTCTTGTGATATCCTTCCTGCTGCCGCAGGCTTTTTCCATAAGCCCAAGCATCACCTGCTTCTGCAGAAAAGACGGGTATTCAAAAAAACCTTCCGTTTGAAAACAGAACGTCCTCTCTCCTTTTTTTTCCATACGCTCTTCTAAAACTTTATCCACTTCCCTGCGTAAAAATGCAGAAATTTCAAGTAAATCCTGCGCCAGCAGGTTCATATGCGCCGTACTTGCCTCATTTATGGCCGCAAGCTGCGGCATAATACAATTACGGATCCGATTGCGGCTGTAGCGGATATCAGAATTGGTCGCATCTGTACAGTACTCCTGTTTTTGCTCTTTCAAAAAATACTCAATTTCCTTTCTCGTCACACAAAGCAGCGGCCGGATAATTGCTCCCCGGACAGGGCGTATCCCTGCAAGCCCGTCCAGCCCGCTGCCTCTGCACAGATGAAACAGCATGGTTTCTGCATTATCGTCCCCATGGTGCGCGACAGCCGTCTTTACAGCGCCCCCCTGAGTGTTGCAGATAAGGCCAAAGCGTTTTCTTTCCTCCTCAAACGCTTCATAGCGGGCCGCCCTGCCTGCTTCTTCCACAGAAATTCCCTGTTCCTTTGCCATTTCCTCCACCGGATATGACTTTGAAACAAACAAAACTCCATAGCTTTCTGCCAGTCGTTTTACAAAGCACATATCGTCAAGGCTTTCCATTCCACGGATTCCATGCTCAATATGTATGACGGACAGAGAAAATCCCATCGTATGACGCAGTTCCTCCAAAACCAGAAAAAGACAAACAGAATCTGCCCCGCCGGACACGCCCACACATATATGGTCACCCGCTTTTACCATCTGATATTTTTGCATGTATGCCGCAATTTTCTTTAACATGATTTCCTCCGCAGTATCTATCTATCGTTAATTCGCCCAAAGAGCTGCTGCAAGCACCGTCATATCGTCTTTCACCTCACCGTTAGTACGAATCAGCACCTGATCCAAAAGACGCTTTGCCAGAAGTCCCGGATGATTGGTCTGTATCTCTGCTATCATTTCTTCCAGCGTTTCTTCCGGATGATCTGTCTGCAGGTATTCTAACACACCATCCGTAACCATGACAAGAAAATCTCCGTCCGAAAGATACTTTACCGCCTGCTCAATCTCTATTTCAAAACTGACGCCGACTGGAAGCGACGTAGAAAGCAGGCACTCTACTCCACCGTCCCTGTGGCGGATAAAAGTGGCGGAAGCGCCTACTTTATAAAATACCGTTTCTCCGGTATACAGGTTTACCGAACTGATATCTACCGTAGAATACTGCTCGTCCTCTCCATGGATTACCATTGCAGAATTCAACATTTTAATTGCTGTTTCCTTGGCAAACCCGGCCTCAATAAACCGCTCTAAAAGATCTACAACCAGTTCACTCTCCTTACATGCCCTTTCCCCAAAGCCCATTCCGTCAGACAGACTGAGAACCAGCTCTCCGTCATCTTTCTCTATACAGGAAAAGTTATCCCCGGAGATTGCAGCGCCGTCCTTTGTCAGCCGCGACACTCCATGTACCGCATGAAACGCCGGCTCCTCCTCATAAATTATCTCCGTTTCTTCCTTTCCGATAAAGGTTCTGGCATCCTTATGAGGTTTCATATGTAAATCCAAAGTCCCCTCCACCACCTTTGTCAGATCTTTCACCGCCACACAATTTCCCCATCTTGAACGCACTTTAAATATTGCCTGGATATGCCCGTCGTTTTTCTGGTACAAGTGCACCTCTTCCACCGTAAGCCCACATTCTTTAGCCCGATACCGGATTTCAGATAGCTTATTCTTCTCCTCTGCATCCAAAAGACGCGCCTCATTTGCACAGTCCTGCATAATAAATGCCATGGCATCCAGCTGCTGCGCAATCACCTCCCGGTTTTCAAGCAGACGATTGTACCACGCTTTATTCACCTGCACCTGTTCGAATA
The DNA here is from genome assembly GCA_022794015.1 of Eubacterium sp. Classification (GTDB taxonomy): domain Bacteria; phylum Bacillota; class Clostridia; order Lachnospirales; family Lachnospiraceae; genus Roseburia_B. The sequence continues at coordinate 16,484 of JAAWDZ010000038.1, forward strand.
CATTGAGCGCCTCCTGCTCTACGTGCCCGGCATAACAGCAGTGCTCTTCTAATTCCTTTCTGGTTTCTTCATCCGCTTCCCCATTTCGCATCAGGCTATTCACCAGACGGCCAAATACGCCATACATTGTATGATTTGTAGGCGCCCAGCAAATAGTACAGGTATCGCAGCCGCTGCATATCCTCCCGGCAATTTCCTGCTGAATCTGCCCCATATCTTCCTGCTTCATTTCTGTCCGTCTGTCCATAGCCAGAAACGTCTTTGAAAGCCCTTCAAAACTTTTCGCATAATTTAACAGTCTCTGCTCCGTAAGCCCGCCTGGCGCGCCAGATGGACTATATAATACCTCTCTGTCCTCATAAAACAGATGGACTCCCCTTGCCGCCAGAATACTAAATCCAAAAACGAATACTGCTTCAAATACCGCTGCAAGCAATGTGACCTGATTTCTTATATCAAAAATACCTCCGAAAACAGAAAGCGCGAAAGTACCTCCGGACGCCGCTATTGCTGCCGCTGCAGTATAGCAGTGCTTGTCCACCCATTCCGAAAGCCGCACCGTCATTGTAATCACAAACAGCGACATCGCATATTTTGCAATCGCTGTAATGGGAAGAAACGCTGCCATACCGACAAACATTCCTGCCGGCAAAAGCCATCTTGCCCTCTCCTCCAGATACACTGCCGCATAAAACGCCGGAATCAAAGGATAACATCCCATAATTGAAATCCGACAGAGCAATGCCCCTGCAATACCGGTTACTAATTGTTTCCATCCTGTTTTTTTCATGTTGATACATCCTCCTGCCTTTTTGCTTTTTACGCCCCAAACAAGCGGGCAAATTTTCTAAAAGGCATTATATGCATACTGCTTTGAAATCTTTGTCAAACTGTTGAGGTCCAATCAAAAACTTTTCGCCAAAAATGCCCTCGAATTGTAGATTCGAGGGCATTTGACCTTTTAAAGAGCTTCGCCTTACTGTTCTTTGAAAATCATCTCATTCTCATAGATCAGGCCCAGCTTGCGTCTGGCCGTATCTTCTATGTATTCGCGGCTTCCCATGTATTCTTCATAATCCGAAAGCTCATCTCTCCGCTCAGTTTCCTCCTGATATATCGCATCAAGTTCAGCTTCCCGTTCTCTGTATTCCTGATCCTTCTGATAGAGTATTACTATCTTAACGGATATTATGATAAGTAAAAATACTACAATATAAGCAATGCCTGCTTTTCCTGCCTGGTTTCTTTTTTTCTTATTTCTGCTCATATAATCTCTTTTCCTGCCACCTCTGTCTGTTTATTTCTTACTTAGTCCTATCTTAATTGCTTTTTTTATTTTTTTCAATTCTTTTTTTAAAAATAAGAAAAGTTTTTTCCCAGGCTTTTCTACCACACCAAAAATTCTGCCAAAAATCCTCTGCCAGAACCGTAAGAACCTGACAGAAAGGAGAACCACAAAAGGACTGATAAAGCTGTTTTCAAGCAGCATACCGACTGCCACGCCCCCTAAAACAAACCAGCGCAGCAGGCCGTCGTTCTCCTGATAAAGCAGGATAAAAATCCCTATGGCACAAATCAGCCAGTATAAAATATCCTCAACTGCCGTCAGGATCGTTCCATGTTTTCGCATATGCCTGAAAATACGCAGGACATCATACAGCAGCATCAGAGCTATTCCAAACAGAAAGGAAGCAAATAAAAGACCTGCTTCCCTGACAATCGTTCCGCTGACGGCTCCGTTCATTTAAACAGCCGTCCAAAGAAAGATTCTGCCTGCTTACCATAATCCTTTATCTCCGAATAGGCCAGCGAATCAATCCGTCCCTCTATATCAACCTCTCCCTTCTCAAGGCTGAGCCGGTTCACATGAAGATCATGGCCTTTAATTAATAACATTCCCTGTTCTGTTTCCAGAAGGATCTCAGCGACATCAAAGGAAAGTACGTCTACTACCCCGCTGAAATTCCCCGTCTTACGGTTGCCAAGGAGAACCTTATGTGCTTTATTTCCTGTTTTTTCATCCATTTTATCCCTCTACCTCCTGCCCTACAACCGCCCTTATCCGGAATGGTTGTCTGATTTTTCTTTCTAAACATTATATTAAGAGGTATGGGGTTTTATGACCTAAAATAAAGATAATCTACAGATAACGGAACATCTCTGCCGCATCTTCCTTTCTCACAGATTCTGCGATAGAAAGTACCTCTACCTTCACAGTCTTCTGTCCAAATGCAATTTCAAGTATATCCCCTGTTTTGACGCTGACACACGCTTTCGCGACTTTTCCATTTACCATCACTCTTCCTGCGTCGCATGCTTCATTTGCAACAGTGCGTCGTTTGATCAGGCGCGACACTTTTAAAAATTTGTCCAGCCTCATATCTTCCTCCTGTTCGGGCCAAAAAGTGCGTCTCACTGACAGGTTTCCCTATCCACACGTACTTATAAAAACACAGAGGGCATACAAACGCCCTCTGTAAAAGCTGCTTATTCATTCGTTCATCATATCTTTTAAAGCCTTGCCTGCTTTAAACTTCGGTGCTTTAGAAGCCGGGATTTTCATCTCGTCACCGGTCTGCGGATTCCTGCCGACACGCTCTGCACGCTCCGACACCTCAAATGTTCCAAATCCAACCAGCTGGATTTTTTCGCCCTTCTTTAATTCTTCAGCAACTACATCTGTAAAAGCCTTCAATGCCGCTTCAGCATCTTTTTTGGATAAGTCTGTTTTCTCAGCTATAGCTGCAACTAATTCTGCCTTGTTCATTCAAAATTCCTCCTGTGGATATTCATAATACTTGAGGCCCGATTGCCTACATGATTATTTATACTTGTTTTGCCTATGTTTGTCAAGAAAAAGTAATCTATTTTCATCAATTAGATCAGCTTTTGCACAATATCAAGCATATTCTGGCCCAATACCTTTGCTTTTTCCACAGAATCTGTAAGAGAACTGCCCTTTACGCCAATATAAAATTTCACCTTCGGTTCCGTACCGGACGGACGGATGCATACCCAGGCATCATCCTGCAGCTCATAATATAAAACATTTGATTTCGGAAGGCCGGTCGGTTTCACTTCTTTTGTTTTCAGATCGGTAATCGTATCCTCCTGATAATCCCGGACCTTTAATACCTCATAGGAACCGATTGCAGAAAGCGGCTCTGCCCTTAATGTGCCCAATATCTTTTTAATCTTCTCAAGACCTTCGATACCTTTTAAGGTGATGGATTCCACATGATCCTGATAATAACCGTAGCGTTCATACATGTCTAACATCGCATCCCAAAGCGTCTTGCCCTGTGTTTTATAATATGCGGCGGCCTCACATAAGAACATGGTGGCGGCAATAGCGTCCTTATCCCTTGCATAGGTGCCCGGCAGACATCCGTAGCTTTCCTCCATGCCAAAAAGATAGGTCCCTTTGCCTGTTTTTTCGAACTCCAGCATCTTCTGGCCGATAAACTTAAACCCGGTTAAAACTTCTACCAGCTCTACGCCGTAATATTTCGCAACGGCATCTGCCATATTGGTTGTTACAATGGAACGGATATATGCGCCATCCTGCGGCAGGCTGCCTTTGACCGCTTTTGTCTGTCCAATAATATAATCACCAATCAGACAGCCGGACATATTTCCGGTCAGCATATGATATTCACCGGTCTGGCCATCCTTAACGTATACACCGAGGCGGTCTGCATCCGGATCTGTTGCCAGCACCAGATCCGCGCCTTCCTTTTTCGCAAGCGCAAGCGCAAGCTCATAGGCTGCGGCAGCTTCCGGATTTGGATAGCCGACTGTCGGGAAATCGCCGTCCGGCAGTTCCTGTTCCTTAACTACAAATACATTGGTAAATCCAAGCTCCTTTAATATAGTACGAACCGGAATATTGCCTGTCCCATGCAGCGGCGTGTAGACAATCTTAAGCTCATCTTTTACTGCATCAATGGCATCCTGGTGAAGCACGAGCTTTTTGATCTCGTCCATATAGGCACGGTCAATATCTTCTCCGACTGTCATATACAATCCGTCTTCTTTTGCTTTGGACTTATCCATGGTAAGCATCGTACTGTAATCTGTAACCGCTTTTACTTCGGCCATAATGCCGGTATCATGCGGCGGTGTAATCTGCGCGCCGTCTTCCCAGTAAACCTTATATCCATTGTATTCTGCCGGATTGTGGCTTGCCGTGATATTAATACCTGCTATGCAGTTTAACTTGCGCACGGCATAAGATAATTCAGGCGTCGGACGAAGCGTTTCAAACACATATGCCTTAATCCCGTTTGCCGCCAGGCAGAGCGCTGCCTCATCCGCAAATTCCGGCGACATATGTCTTGAATCATAAGCGATTGCCACACCGCGGCTCTCACCCTGCACTTTTTTGATGTAATTAGCAAGTCCCTGTGTCGCTTTGCGGACAGTATAAATATTCATACGATTTGTTCCTGCGCCGATTACGCCGCGCAGTCCTGCCGTACCAAATTCCAGCTCTGTGTAAAACCGGTCTTCCATTTCCTTTTCATCATCTGCAATTCCTTTTAACTCAGCCTTTGTTGCTTCGTCAAAATACGGATTTGAAATCCACTCCTGATAAACGTCTCTGTAATTCATATTATTCCTCCTCTTGTTTTTTATTCATGACGACAGTTTCGGGCTGCCGCTATTGAACTATTTAGTGAATGCAAACACCACACTGTATGCTTTTTGCCAAAACTGCATCATTCATCTCTTAAATCGTCATAACTGCTGCTGCCTGCATTTGTACCTGCAGTCGTATCCGTACTGTGATTATTGGTACTGTTGCTGTTGTTATTAATGGATGTCAGCAGATTATATAATGTCGTCAGATAATCGGTCTGTGACGGATTATTATTGTTATTATTATTGTTGTTATTATTACCGTTGTTATTCTGATTATTATTATTGCCGTTATTCTGATTATTGTTATTGCCGTTGTTATTCTGGTTATTGTTATTTGTGTTATTGTTGTTTCCCGCGTTATTTTTGCCGGAATCTGCATTTGTTCCGCTGTTTTTCCCTGATTTATCTTTATCCTCAGAACTGTCTGCAGAGTTTTTGGAGAGAGCAATTTCGATCTCTGTTTCTGCGGAGTTGACCACCAGCTTTTTAGTAATGGTGTCGTATCCCTCCGCTTCAACCGCGATGGTATGGATGCCGTAACGCACATCAACCGGTTTGGAATAATCCGCCTTCTTGCCATCTATATACAAAACGGCCCCTTCCACTCCGACTTTAAAGGTAATCCTGCACATCTTAGGGCCTTCCCCCTTTAGTTCATCTAAATTCAGGCTGACTGTCTGATTCCTTGGTATTTCTATCTCTCTGCTGCCGCCGTAACCGTCATTGGCTACCGTAACCAGATATTTGCCCTCCGGTACCTCCACCTGCATATTCTTAGTCACTTCTCTGAAAATTTTGTCTCCGATACAGATAAAACTGCCTTCAAACAGTTTTGTATCGGAAAGCGCCAGGTAACCGTGGCCTTTGGTCACCGACAGGGAAATCAGCTCCTTATCCTGCACTACGGCACGCAGCACATCGCTTTCACTTAAATCATCAAACCCTACTGTTTCTTCTCCGGAAAAAATCTCCATCTTGGGATTACAGGCATATTTTGTCTTCCCTATCGTAAGCGCGCGGCTGTCTGCATCAAAGGAATAATTCACGATATCCTCGTATACCCATACCCCGGCCGAACACTGTATGCTAATAAGCTGCTGGGTATGCCCGGATACTACAATCTGTACCACATCCCCCGGTACAAAGGAATCCATTGACTTGCTGTTGCCGTATTTGTCCAGGAACCGGGTTCCTGTGCCATATGCATACTGGCACTGCCTGCCATTGGATACCTTCCGGAAAACGGCAAGCTTTCTCTCCATATCAAGCTGTGAAAGAATATACAAATCCTCTTCCGATACCTCTGACGCCTGGATTTCGGTGCTGGCTACGCTTTCCGCCGCGTCTGCTTCCTGCGCCATAACCTCGTCCGATCTGACGCCAGTTCCCCTGCGGCTCTGGATGATACCGCTGTCACGCGTTCCACAGGCGCATAAAGCAAATGCCATAAGCATAAACCCGATTGCTAAAATATATTGCTGCTTTTGTATTTTCATACTGTTATCTCCTATCCATTTAAAAAACTGGATTTATTATAACACACTCTTTTCAACTTGTGAAATAAAATAACATTTTTAAGAATTGTTTTCTCTGCGGTTCCTGGGCGATAATCTTTTCCAATTTCTCAATATCCCTGCCGGAAATCCAGGATTTCCGGGAGCTGCTGTAGTGATTGGCAATTTTCCAGAATTTTTTGGGATAAGCCAGGCGCAGGTAAAGCTGCTCCGATTCCTCCGGCAGAAGCTTTCTCACATTGGTATATTCCGTAATCATTTCAATGCCAAGCCCGGTATTCCAATTATATTTTTCCAGAATTTTACGAACAAAATTCGCCAGATCCTGCACCATAATATCATACGTCATCTGTTCAAAATTCAAAATCACCCATTCTCCCTGAGACAAAAGGACATTATGCTGGTTATAATCCCCGTGGCAAAGCCCCCGCATCTGTTCTGCCACGCCTGTTTGCAGATGCAATGCCTGCTGCTTTAACCGCTCCGTCACCTCATTGGCCTGCTCCCGATAGCTTTCATACACATTCATAAATAACAGCTCAAAACGGTTTTTCTTGTTCTTGTTGCGGATATAATTTTTCACTTTGTTCAGTTCTCTGTTATGCCTTTCGTATTCCGTTAAAAGGCTGTCCTGATCCGCCTTTAAAAAATCAGGGATTTCTTTCCTGTAGGACTTTGCCAGACTGTGAAACTGTGCCAGCCTTTTTATGGCCACCATAATATCATCCCTGCTGCGGACGTCACATTCCCTGCCCAAATACCAGTTTTTGAGCAGATAACACGTATTATCAGGTTCATCCTTTACAAGAACCTCGCCGTCCTTTGCCACGACAATTGTTTCTGCCGCAAATCCGTTTTCCGCCAGAAAACCCAATATATCATATAAAAAAGCAGCCCGTTCCTTTGATCCACGAAACTCCTTTAACAGCATCGTCCCCTGATCCGTGTCACAGCCCAGGGCTCCGCGTCCTTTTACTGTACTTCTGATTTCCAATTCATACTGTTCCAGAATCTCTTCTTCCCGATTATACACAAAAACCCCTCCATACGAATCTGTTCACGCAATTTCTCCGTGTCTCTTTAACATATGAAGAGGTTTCTTAAAGTATGCACTTAAATTTTCAGATTATCAGTTGCTTTTTTCAACAGATACTCTTTTTCATTCTTCAAAGGATCTTCCAGTACAATATCCAAAAGCTGCTTTAACACCTTTCCAAGCCCTGGCCCTGGCTTGATACCCATTGCAATTAAATCTCCCCCGTTTACTGCAAGCTCTTTTAACGTTAAGCATTGCTTCTGTTCGATAATCTTCCTGTAACAGGCTTCATATCGTTTCAGATACTCCAGCTTTTGTGTACGCTTATAGCTGCTCTGAGCCAGAATATCTGCCTTCTTTACTGCAAATATATCAGGATAAGCATTCAGCCCCAGACGCACCATTGCTTTTCGGACATTTTTCTCTGTCAGAATTGGATTATCGTCATGCCCGTTTACCAGACAGCGCACTTTCGCAATCGTTTCATTGTCAAACTTTAACCGGCGCAAAATCTCCCCTGCCATTTGGCTGCCAGCCTTTGGATGCCCGTAAAAATGGTGTTTGCCGTCTTTTCCTCTGGTACGGCATACGGGCTTAGCGACGTCATGCAGCAAAACAGCCAGCCGAAGCACTTTATCCTCCGGCGTATGCAAAAGCGCCGCAATGGTATGCTCTCCTACCGTATACATATGATGCGGATTATCCTGCCCGGTCTGCATCATCACATCAAATTCCGGCAGCATCACCCGTGTAATACCCAGTTCATAAAGCGTACGCATCTCCTGTGGATGTGCAGACACCAAAAGCTTTGTCAGTTCTGCCTGAATACGCTCTGCACTGATATAGCGCAGCGTATCTGAAAGCTCCTTCACAGCTGCTTTTGTTGCCCCGTCAACAGCAAATCCAAGCTGCGCCCCAAAACGTACTGCACGCATCATACGCAGCGCATCTTCCTGAAATCTCTGATGCGCCTGGCCCACACACCGGACCAGCTTCCTGTCCAAATCTCCCATACCGTCAAATGCATCCACAAGCCCTTCTTTCGGATTATATGCCATGGCATTTATGGTAAAGTCCCGCCGTTTTAAGTCCTCAATCAAACTGGGGGTAAACGTAACCTCCTTCGGATGTCTGAAGTCTTCATATTTACCATCCACACGGTATGTCGTCACTTCAAACCCTTCCCGTCCAAGCATTACCGTTACCGTTCCATGCTCAACCCCCGTGTCAATTGTTTTGGAAAAAATCGCCTTTACTTCCTGTGGTTTTGCAGATGTAGTGATATCCCAGTCTTCCGGTTTCCTGCCCAGGATGCTGTCACGAATACAGCCGCCTACCGCATAGGCTTCGTAACCAGACTGCATCAGAGTATCTATAATATAGTTCACTTTCTCCGGCAATGCAATTTTCATTCTAATATGCCTTCCCCCAGTACACCAGTTTCTTCGCGGGCTTTCCGCAGCAAACGCAGACAGATGATATCTCCTCCTGGTCTGTAAACGGCATACATCTGGACGTTGCCGCAAAGTCTTCCTTAAATTTATCCTCACACGCCTGTTCTCCGCACCACATCCCGCGGATGAAGCCCGGCCTGTTGGTAATAATTTCCTCAAATTCCTGGAAATTATGAGCATCATAAATATGGGCGTCTCTGTGTGCCTTTGCGCAGGCAAACATGTCTGCCTGAATGCTTTCAAGCAGCTCCTGAGCTTTTACCTCAAGCTGTTCCAGCGCCACCACGATTTTTTCTCTGGTATCGCGGCGTACCAGTACGCACTGGCCTGCTTCTATATCCTTTGGCCCGATTTCAATCCGGATCGGAATACCGCGCATTTCCTGCTCAGAGAATTTCCAGCCCGGACTTTTATCGGAATCATCCAGCTTTGTGCGGATACCTGCTGCCACAAGACGCTCTTTTAATTCGGACGCTTTTTCCAGAATGCCTTCTTTACGCTGCTGTATCGGGATTACCATTACCTGTATCGGAGCAATTTTCGGCGGCAGTACAAGACCGGAGTCATCTCCGTGCACCATAATAATCGCACCTATGATACGGGTGGACATTCCCCAGGAGGTCTGATGGACATACTGCAGACTGTTGTCTTTATCGGTATACTGGATGCCGAATGCTCTTGCAAACCCGTCGCCGAAATTGTGGCTGGTACCGGACTGCAGAGCTTTGCCGTCGTGCATAAGCGCTTCGATTGTATACGTAGCGTTTGCCCCGGCAAATTTTTCTTTCTCCGTCTTTTTCCCACGTACGACAGGAATGGCGAGCACTTCTTCACAGAAGTCGGCGTAAACGTTTAACATCTGGATAGTACGCTCTTCGGCTTCTTCTTCGGTTGCATGTGCCGTGTGCCCTTCCTGCCACAAAAATTCCCTGGAACGAAGAAACGGTCTTGTCTCTTTTTCCCATCTTACGACGGAACACCACTGGTTATATACCCTGGGCAGATCCCGGTAGGACTGGATATCGTTTTTGTAAAAATCACAGAAAAGCGTTTCGGAGGTCGGGCGGACGCAAATCCTCTCCTGCAGCAGGTTTGAACCGCCGTGGGTAACCCAGGCCGCTTCGGGGGCGAAGCCTTCTACATGATCTTTTTCGATATTTAAGAGGCTTTCCGGGATAAACATGGGCATGTACACGTTTTCTACGCCGGTTTCCTTGAACCTGCGGTCAAGCTCATTCTGGATATTTTCCCAGATAGCGTACCCCGCAGGCTTGATGATCATACAGCCCTTTACGGAGGAATAGTCGGTCAGCTCCGCTTTTTTTACGACATCTGTGTACCACTGGGCGAAATCCTCGTCCATAGAGGTAATGGCTTCTACTAATTTCTTTTCTTTTGGCATGGTTTTTCGTCCTTTCTGAATATTATTTTGTATGTTTTTTCCATTCACGGATCAGAAATGTGCATTTACTGCACAGGGCCTTCTACATTCCGTTCCGGTCATTGCCAGACAAAGCAGGGGCATTTCGTGAGAATATGATACCTGTTTTTATCATCGGACGTATATACCGAAAAAACGCCGGAGCATTTCTATCCCGATATACAGGATGCGCCTGTCAGTCTGCACACCCCAGGGACCGAAATATTCCGGCGGTACCACCCTGATTCATGTATCCCTTTTATCCATACATGCACTCAAATCCCGTTAACGCCGGGGTTACGCCGTATTTTCATACGAAAGCTCCAAGGCGGGTTCAAACAGCGCCAGGCAAAGATCTTACAGCCCATCCTGACAGGATGTGATCTTTTCTCTGGGGAATGGCAGCTGGTTTACTGATCCTCTTCATCACTTGTGTTTTGTATTTGCAGGTCTATTTTAGACTGCCTGCTTTTACTTTGTCAAGAGGGTTGACGGAAGTTTCTTCATTCCGCTTTGTTCGGCTTAAGAGGGCATGCCGCAGATGCAAAAAATAACCAAATCGTTACAAATTTAAAAACAATTTTACAAAATAAGTTGTATTTTCTGTTATTATACGGTATATTACAAGTAAGGAGAAAGGACGGTGGGTAATATGAAAAAATATACAAGAAATTCTTTTGAAGTAGAAGCAATTGCATATGAAATCGGCAAGGGCCTTGAAGACGGGTTTATGCCGTGGAATTCGATTGTGACAACTGGCTGGATCCGGACAGATAAGCTGATTCAGATTACGCGGGAAGACGGCATGGTCGTGTGCCCCTTTATTCAGAACCGGAGGGGGATTATTTTCCTGCGGGAAGGGGACTATATTATAACGGAATCCGATCAGGAACGGCACGCGTGCGGCGGAGATAAGTTTTTTGACAGATATCATCCGATTGAAAAATAACAGATTTGTGTCAGCCCCGGCCAGATACAGGTATTACAACAAAGCCCGTCAATTAAGACGGGCTTCTTTTATTGACGAAAACTCCACATGAGCCTCTTCCTGTCAGTTATTTATTGGACGATGTACTAGGTTCGAAAGCAGAAAAACACGGCGTTATATAAGGCATCTCCCCCTCTCCACGTTCCAAAAACGTAAATTCCACCTCATACACCTGCTTCAAATTTTCTTTTGTCAGCACATCCCGCGGCTTTCCTGCCGCAAACACCTTTCCCTGCTTCATCAGAATCATCTCCGTACAAAACAAAGCCGCCAGATTCATATCATGCAAAACTGCAATCACTGTCCTTCCCTGTTCCTGCAGCTTTTTGAGCGTCTGCATCAGCTCCATTTGATGCTTCACATCCAGATTGGAAATCGGCTCGTCCAGAAAAATCCAAGGCGTATCCTGTGCTATCGTACGCGCAATCATCACACGCTGCCGCTCGCCGCCGCTTAAGCAGGAAACCGGCTTCTCCTTTAAATGCGTACAGTTTGCCGCCGCAAGCGCCTGTTCTATAATTTCTCTGTCCTTAGAGCCAGGCCCCAAAAACCTTTTTCGATAGGGCTCCCGGCCCATAGCCACTACCTCGTACACCGAAAACTCCACATCTCCCCGGATGGCCTGCGGAAGAAAGGACAGCTGTCTGGCCAGCGCGTCACGCCGGATCTTACTGACCTTTTGTCCGTCTAAATCTACTGTTCCCTTATTAGGCTTTTGCAGCTTCAAAATCTGCCTGGCAAGCGACGTCTTTCCGGCGCCGTTCGGCCCTAAAACCCCGTAAAACTCTCCTGCAAAAAGCTCCAGGCAGATATCGTTTAAAATCGGCTTCCTGTCCCGGTCTGGCTGCCAGATGAGATGATCCGTCCGGATTTTTTGCACATTTTTTTCCTCCGTCATCTCTGCCGCCTCCTTTTTTTCAGCAAAAGCGCAATAAAATAAGGCGCTCCAAACAAAGAAGTAATCACGCCCACCGGAATCTCTGTAGGCGCCGCAATGGTTCTTGCCGCCGTGTCGCAGATTACCAGAAAAATTGCCCCGGATAATAATCCATACGGCATCACCTTACGGTTATCCGGGCCGCACAAAATTCGAACACAGTGCGGCACAATCAGTCCCACAAATCCGATGATCCCGCTGACCGATACGGCAGCCGCTACTAAAACAGAGCTTGCCAGAATAAAAATCCGCTGCAGGCGTAAAGTATCTACGCCAAGGCATTTCGCCTCCTCCACGCCAAGCAGCATCAGATTGAGCTTTCCTGCCCCGGCCACAAATACCGCCGCTCCAATCAGAACAAACACACTAAGAAACCCCGCTTTTTCCCAGCTCGCCGCTGAAAAGCTGCCCATTGTCCACAGATAAACCTTCGCAATCTGATCGTGATGAAACGTCATGAGCAGCGAAATAGCGGCGCTTAGCATGGTACTGACCGCCGTTCCGGTCAAAAGCATATGCATTGCGGACATCCCGCTGCCTGTATTTGCAACCGCACAGACCAAAATAACGGTCACCATGGCCCCTCCAAATGCAAATATACCAACGGTTCCCAGGCCCAAAAAACGGACAGAAGCTCCTGTCAGCATAGCAATTGTGGCTCCCAGGGCCGCTCCGGAGGAAACGCCCAAAATATGCGGGTCCGCCAGGGAATTTAAAAAAATCCCCTGGTATGCGGCCCCTACAATGGCAAGGGCTCCGCCTGTCAATGCAGACAGCAGCACTCTTGGCATACGCACTTCCCAGATAATAGTTTCATATACATCTCCGATATCGGAGATTTCCCATGCTTCCCCGAAAAAGGGGATTTTATGTAATAAAATACGAAGGCCATCCCACATGGACAGCTCTGCGGAACCGACGGACACAGACGCCAGCATCACCAAGCACAGCAGCGTAAGCAGCGCCAGAAAACAAATTCTGGAAAATGGTTTTTTCATCTTTATTCAAATGCCTCCGGATGGAAAATTTCCGCAAGCGTGCGGATCCCTTCTGCATTCCGATAACCCTGGCGATCCAGCAAATTATTATCAATACCGAAAACCTTTCCTTCTTTTACCGCGGTCAAATCGCTGTAATTTGGGGAGTTCATAAAATCACCCTTCATAGATTCCCCGATGACAATGATGGACGGATCCTTTTCTATTATTTCTTCTAAGGTAATGCTCCATCCAGTCACCTCTTTTGCAATATTGTCGCCGCCTGCAGCTTCGATCATTTTTCCGGCAAAGGTATCTCCCCCTGCCGTATAATCTCCGTACTCACCGTAGCCTACGACATAATATACGGTCGGCTTTTCAAGCCCTTTTACCTGTTCCTCTGCTTCTGCCACGGTTTCCTGCATCCGGCTGATGCATGCCTGTGCCTGCGTGCCGCGGTTTAAAGCCGTACCTAACGTCTCTATCATTTCATAAACGCCATCTATGCTGTCCTCCTCATAGAGCATAAGTACCGGAGTATTCAGCTCGGTCAGCTTTTTCTTGTTTTCCTCGTCAAAGTGCGTGGAAATCAGTACCAGATCCGGCTCTAAGGAAACCAGCTTCTCAATATCCGGCGTCGTGATTGTACCGACAGATTCCACTTCAGATACCTCTTTGGGATAGTCGCAGTAGTCGCTCCTGCCGACCAGCAAATCCCCTGCGCCAAGCTCATAAACAAGCTCGGTCAGATTCGGCGCAACCGAGACAATTTTCTGCGGCTCGCTTTCCAGTATGACCTCGTCTCCATTGGAATCCATAACCGTAAGCGGATACGCTGCCTGCTGCGATGACTCCTCCTGCAGCAAAGCATCCGGGGGCAGCTCCTGCGTTTCTGTGCCGCCTTCCCCGCCCTTGGCTTGCGGCTGTTCCCGTGCTGCTCCGTCTCCGCAGCCGGGAAACACAAGCGCCACAGAAAGCGCCAGAAGCATTACCAACAGTTTCTTTTTTAAGTTGTTCATTAGAACTCCATTCCTGCAGCATCTGCCCCAACAGATCTGCAAATATTTTATTATGGCAGGTCTCCTGGCTTACAGGCTTTTCATTCTCGCCTTCTCAGATTGGATCCAATGGCTTTTTGGAATCAAAATATGCCTGATTACAGTAGTAGAGGCTGCTGCGGATTTGCACCACATTCCCTTTTCACTTCCTTTGCGGAAACACCATTGTTTACGAGTATAGCATCCCAGATGAAATTTGTAAATATGCGGTCAATTTAAGATGAGGGAAACGGTAACAGTACAGCCTGCAGCTGCGCAGTCAGCATCCGGGAAAGCAGACCCGTCAGGAATCCCCCATTGCCAAATGCAAGCTTTAAATAGGACGTATCCCTCACCATTCCCTTAAGATACCGAATATCAACAACGCCGACACCGGTCCCAATATAACCCCGCTGCCCCCATAAAGAGCAATTCCAATATAAATGCTCATCAAAACCGCAAGCGGCGGCACTCCAACCTTTTTTCCCACCAGCTTCGGCTCTAAAAGCTGCCGGATAAAGCTGCAGACAATATAGATCACCAGAAACCCTGCTGCATTCCGGTAACCGCCAAGCAGCAGCTCCACCAATGCCCACGGCACAAAAACCGTCCCCGTTCCGATAAACGGCAACGCATCACAAAACCCAATCGCAATCCCAATCCAGACCGCATGTCCAACCCCAAGCAGCAAAAGCCCTGCCACACATACGCCTGTTACCACGCCCATAATCAAAAGCTGCGCCCGCAGATACGCTCCGAAAGCTCCCTTTAATTCATGCAGCATATGCATGGCATTTTTTCCGATCTGGGTTTTATTTATGCCCTGCAGAATCCCTTCATAATCCTGCAGAAAAAGAAACGCAGCAATAAACGATACAAATATTTTTGCCAGAAGCCCTATCATATACCATCCCGCGTCCTTCGAATAGCTCACGGCGCTCCCGGTAAAGCTCTCTGCCTGCCGGCCTATGGTTTGTTCAATTTCCTCCATGCTGTAACCGGAAATATCCTCCAGCCGCTTGCAGCAGCTGCCGAACATGCGGTTCGCATTTTCCATAAAACCATCCATATTTTCCAGACAGCTGCTGCCCATCCGATAGCAGAGGTATAAAACGCCTGCCGCCGCCGCTCCCACGCCTGCCAGAAAAAGAACATATGCCGTGCATCTGGCAAACGATTTCTTCCAGCCCATTCTTTGTTCCAGCCATTTTGCAAGTGGATACAAAAAACGCGCCAGTACAAAAGCAATTAAAAATGGCAGCACCATTGGGAATAGGAACTTCATTCCGAAATAGACTGCCGCCACTACAATAAGTATTTTTGCAATTTTATTTCCATTTTCCCATGTCATTTTCGTTTTCATGGGAAAATTATATGTCGTTTTCTGTATCCTATGCAGGTTCAAAACCGCACAATAATTGGAAGGCCGGATTTTCCGGTTCGATCTCGAACTCCATTTTTTTCCTGCTTTTTGGATGCATAAAAACAATTTTTACCGAACAAAGCGCAAGCGGTGTTTTCATTTCAAAGCCCTCTGCCGCCGCTCCTCTGCCATATTTCAAATCTCCCAAAATCGGAAGAGCGGCGTTTGCCATCTGCACCCGAATCTGGTGATGTCTGCCGGTGCAAAGCTCAATATACAGCTCTGCCATACTTTTGCAGACCTTCTCCACCTCGTATTTTAATACTGCTTCTTTGGCACCCTCCGTTCCTTTCTGCACAACTCCAGAGCAGTTTGTCCTGCCATCCTTAAGCAGATAGTCGGTCAATACGCCTTCCTCGCCGACCCGAAGCGGATTTTCTCTATCGTTACGAACCACCGCGCGGTAGCATTTGTCCAGCCGGTGCGCCGTCAACTGTCCGGTCAGCGCTGCCGCTGCCTCCTTTGTCTTTGCCACAAGCAGCAAACCCTCCACCGGCTGATCCAGACGATTGATCAGTGCAATATACGGCAGCTCCCGCTTTTTTGCCCTGTAATTTTTTAAAATACTTACGACGTCCTGCTGCCCGAAACGGCTCGTCTGCACCGCAAGCCCGGACGGCTTATGAAACACAAGCACCTGATCGTCCTCATATATAATCTGCTCCATTCCAACGCTCCTCAGACCTTAAACCGATACCCCAGTCCCCATATCGTTTCAATGTACTGCGGCTTGGCGGTGTTGATCTCAATTTTCTCCCTTATCTTCTTAATATGCACCGTAACTGTCGCAATATCCCCAATGGATTCCATATCCCAGATCTCCCGGAACAGCTCCTCCTTGGTAAAGACATGGTTCGGATTTTCGGCCAGAAAGGACAACAGGTCAAATTCCTTTGCCGTAAACTGCTTTTCTTCCTCATTTACCCATACCCGCCGCGCCGTTTTGTCAATTTTGATCCCTCGGATTTCAATCACGTCATTCTCCTGCTGGCTGCTGCCGATTAATCGCTCATAACGCGCCAGATGCGCCTTAACCCTGGCCACAAGCTCGCTCGGAGAAAACGGCTTCGTAATATAATCGTCCGCGCCAAGCCCCAGGCCCCTGATTTTATCAATATCGTCCTTCTTGGCGGATACCATCAGAATCGGCGTATTCTTTACCTCCCGAATCCGCTTGCAGATTTCAAAGCCGTCCACACCCTGCAGCATGATATCCAGAATATACATATCAAAATCCTCCCGCAGCGCACGCTCTAAACCCAAATCCCCGGAATTTTCGATATCCACCTCAAATCCGCTTAATTCCAGATAGTCCTTTTCCAAATCCGCAATTGCCACTTCATCCTCAATAATCAACACTTTACTCATCCGAAATAACCTCCTGATATTTGCGTATTACAAAATACATGACTGTACCGACCGATTCCTTGCTGGTCGCCCAGATCTTACCTCCATGATCCTCAATGATTTTCTTTACAATGGAAAGGCCGATACCACTGCCTCCGGTCGCCGAATTGCGCGAAGCATCCGCCCGGTAAAACCGTTCAAAGACATACGGCAGATCCTTAGCCGCAATACCTCTGCCGTTGTCCTCAATCTCCACCTGGATAAAATCTCCGACATCCTTAATCCGGATATTAACCAGCCCCTGCTGTTTGTCCAGATATTTGACGGAATTGCCGATAATATTATTCACGCTGCGCTTAAGTTGCTCCGGATCGGCGATAATCATCACATCATTGTCCACATAGTTAAAGTATGCCAGCCCAATTTGCTTTTCCTCCAAATCCAGTCCGATTTCCTCCACACAGTCGTTAAAATATTCTGTCACATTGATTTTGTTAAAATTATACGGAATACGGTTTGTGTCAATTTTGGCATACAGCGTCAGCTCATTTAACAAAGCGTCTATTTCATTCGCCTTGCTGTTGATGATCCGCAGGTATTTCTCCTGCTTCTGCGGTGTATCCGCCACGCCGTCCAAAAGCCCCTCGGAATATCCCTTCACCGCTGTAATCGGCGTACGCAGATCGTGCGCAATATTGCTAATTAACTCCCGGTTTCCCCGCTCGCTTGCCATCTGCTGCTCTGAGGACTCCTTTAAACGCCTGCGCATCTCTTCAAAATTCGCACAAAGTTCACTGATTTCATCATTTCCCTCAGCCGGAATCGTAAAATCCAGATTGCCCTGCTGGATATTTAACGTCGCCATTTCCAGATTCTTAATCGG
This sequence comes from Eubacterium sp., assembly GCA_022794015.1. Taxonomy (GTDB): domain Bacteria; phylum Bacillota; class Clostridia; order Lachnospirales; family Lachnospiraceae; genus Roseburia_B. Next base: position 34,144 of record JAAWDZ010000038.1, read on the forward strand.
CCGGATAATGCCCTGGTAAATCCAGATAATCAGCATCGCCGCCGTCAGCATCAGAATCACCAGAATCGAAATACATCCGTCCAACAGCAGACTCTGCACCTCCGGCAAAATCCCACGGGAAGCCGTCACAATAAAAACACTCCCCCGATCTCCATCCGTAAACAGAAAATCAATCTGCTTAATCAGCACATTTTCCTCTTCATCTACATAGGTTCCGGGCGGCTCGTCCGGGTCATCCTCCCGATACCACGGAAGCTCCTCCACATGCAGATGTGCATCCTCCTGGCCCAAATAGATAAATTCATCCTCCTTGCGCACAATCAGATAGGAATATTTGCTTTCCAGGCGGCGGTTCGCCTGATCTAAAAATGCAACGTTTAAGAATCTGTCCGGATGACCGGTAGCCTGCTGCAGCAGATATGCATAATCCTCTTTTGTATATTGGTTTAAAAGCTGGAAAGAATTGATCAGATAATTGTAATCGCCGGTTTCTATTCCATAAGTGCGTTCAATCGTGCGCATCTGGAAATTCTGGAAACCGAAAATGACAAAAACAGCGAGCAGGATCGGTACGAAAATAATGATACAAAACGATATGGTCAGTCTGGTTTTTAATTTCATATCCTGCTCCTTTCAGATAGTAAAAGTCTCATGATGTATTATAACATGGATTGGGGGAAATTGAATAAAATATATGGAATATATTCTAAACTTTTCATAAATAGAGAGGACAGCACCCATGACGTTCTAAAAATTAGCAACCAGGATAATCCGAAACATGCCGTCGTCCAGATAGCAGCCGACTGTGCCGTTTATTTTTTTGGAGAAAGCCAGAATGCTTTGCATTCCCAGCCCGTGATTCCCATTTTTTTTGCTTTTTGGCAGTTTGGAGACGGCATCAAACAGGATTTCTCCCTCGTATGCATTTGTTGTCTGAATAAACAGCTGACTGTCCATGCAATATATTTTCACTTCAATCGATCTTTTTTCTTTTTGAAAGGTTTTTACACATTGAATGGCATTTTCAAACAGGTTTGCAATTACAAGAGTAAACTCATATTCGTCGACCGGCAGCTCCTTTGGAACTCTGGCGTCAAGTTCCACTTCGATATTCAAAAAAAGAGCTTCGGCCATTAAATTAGAAAGAATCGCATTTACCAGCAGGTTGCTGCAATATACCTCCGGTTTATTTTCATTTGCCATATGACTGATATGCCCGTTCACATTTTTGATTTCTTTATAATTTTTCTGTTCCAGTAACGAATCAATGATTTTCGTATAGTGCCGTAAATCATGATGCAGTATTTTCAGGTTTTGTTCCGCACGTTCTACCAGATAATACCGGTTCTTTAACCCCTGAATATAAGATTCCTGCAGCATATTCTCCCAGTAGATTGCGCTTCGTTTGGATTCGCTCTCCAGATAGCGGAGCACCACAATATACGATACAAACATCGTTATCACAATAAAGATCACTCCGGGAACATTTTCGGGATGATCAAAAAGAGTATAGGGAAAACATGCGATAAAGGAAAAGCTACAGTAAAAAAATACAGGTATCAGACAAAGCTCCCACCAGTTTTTTTCCGTTCTCTTTTCCTGGTAATTGAGGCATATTTCCCTGATTTGGGCGCACAAAAACAGCAGGATAGCAAGGTGTATCGCTGCGCTGGCAACGAGAGCCCATACAAAGCTGTCGGTATATATTTTTATAATTACGGCAAAAATGGAACCTGCAATTACATAGCTTGACGCGCTCAGTCCGACAAACAGCGCCTGACTGCCTCTTTTTTTGGAAATAAAAAGCACCATAGACTGCGCTAATAGGATCTGGAAAACAGTAGCGAGCACATAACAAAGGCCGCTGTCCGGGAACAGAATGAGTTTACAGAAGTCGAGAGAGGTTAAGGCGAGAAAAATCAAAATACATATCAGGCCGGTGATTTTTTCGGAAAAGCGATGGGCTATAAACAGATACATAAACAGCATTAAAAAAATATGACTTATCATATTCGATATGTAGGTAAAGTAATTCATGGCGGCTCCTTACTTGTATTGCTCTGAAATAAATAAAAGGTATTCTTTTTTTACGTCTAATAAGCATTTTTTGCTAATCGGAATATTCACGCCGCTCTTCATGGTCACATTGCTTTGGTTCAGCCTTCTGACGTGATATAAATTCACCAAAAAAGATTTATGGACATAAATAAAGCTTTTGGCATGGATCAGTTCCTTTGTTTCTTCTTCAAATGATTTGCGGATATAAATGCTTGTTATTTTTTTACCGTCTGCCAGATGGACCTCCAGCTTCCGCGAAGAATTTTCAATGTATTCTATTTCAGCGTAGGGAATAGATTCCAGGCCCTCCTTTGTTTTGACCAGATAGACGGCTTCCTTTTTTTCTTCTAAATGAGTCAGGGCATAATCCAGGGCTTCAAAAAATTTGCTTTCCCCAACAGGCTTTAACAGATATCTGACGGCATGGACTTCATAAGCGTCTAAGGCAAAGCTGTCAGATGAGGTAACATAGATAATGATACTGTTGCTGTTGTGTCTGCGAATTTCATTCCCCAGATCGATTCCGGTCATACCGGACATGACAATATCCAAGATATAAATGTCTGCCGGTTTTCCTGTCTGTATCTGAGCGGCCAAAAGGGAAGGATCTGAAAATTTGGTTATATGAAACTGAACGCCAGGAGTAAGCACACTGTATTTTTTCGCCAGCCGTTCAAATTCTGTCAGGTCGTTTAAATTGTCATCACAAATTACAAGTCGCATAAGAATCCTTTCAGATGCAGTTGTCATGTTCAGATTTGCTTTGGTTATGCATTATACACGACTTTATGGAAATGTAAAGGGCGCCTTGCTCACATTCGGCGCTTTAGAGCATGTTTGAAAATTGCCTTTTGACAGATATGCAGCCCACTAAATAGGGCGTGCAGATGACGGGAATAAATTTTCAAACGCACTCTGCCAGGACACCCGTGCGAAAAAACAGGTTAAATATGCGTAAAATCAGGCGGGAGAATTCTGTTTCTATTTGGTATAATGCAAGAAGCGTTTTTGGCGGAATAATTCCTTCCAACAGAACATCTGGAGTGTAGTGTCTCATTCGCTTTCAGACAAATAACGAGGCGATGCGGCGGCATCGTTGCGTGAACTCAACGCAGCAGATGAAAACTCAGGCAAGTTATCTGGCAAAATGTGAATGAGATGCCACACTGGCATGTAAAAAAGAAAAAGGAGAGAATCTATGGGAAATCAGTTAGTATGGAATGACCGGTATAACACTGGTGTGAAGATTATTGACAGGGAACATAGAAAGCTGTTCCGAATTCTGAATAAGCTTTTTGATTTTGGGCAGCAGGAGAAAAAAAGCCGGTGGGTTTGCCAGGAGGCTGTGAAATATTTTAAGGATCATGCGTTTGCACATTTTCAGGACGAAGAGGACTATATGGTTTCGGTAGATTATGCCGGATTTGAGCTGCATAAGCGCATTCATGATAATTTTCGGGAAATTACGCTCCCGGCTCTGGAGAAGGAACTGGATCAGACGGATTATTCACAAAATGCCGTCGAACATTTCCTGGGCGTATGCGCGGGCTGGCTGGTCGGCCATACGTTGACGGAGGATCAGGCGATTGTAAGCGGAGAAACCATGAAGCAGTGGGAAAATCTCTTGCCGGAGGAAGAACAGGCAGTAATGGGGCAGGCAATTATCAGTCAGCTACACAGTATGTTCCGGCTGGATTCGCGTCTGATCAGTAATTGTTATGGCGGAGAAAAGTTTGGGGACGGCATTTATTACCGCTTAATATACAGTACTAAAGAAAAGAAGAAATGGGAATTTCTTCTGGTGTTTGAAGAGCAGCTGCTGGTGAATACGATTGGCAGCGTAATGGAAACAAAGGCCAAAACCGTAAATGTGATGTTAATGAATGTCGCGCGTTATACCGCAAGGCAATTTGTAGAGCATATGAAAGGACATTTTCCGGTTCTCACGCAGGCAGACGTTCAGGAGGAACAGCTTCTTACATATGATCAGTTCCAGAAGGTATTTGAAAAGCGAAGTCCGCAGTTCAGCCTGCTGTTTGATACAGGAAAGGGATACTTCGCCTATTGTATGGCTACGGGCGATATGCTTACAAACGAAAACGGCGTTTCTATTATTACAGAAAACGCTATGGCAAAGCTGGAAAAATATCTGAACCAGAATGAGGCCGAAAAAATGTCGGTGAGTAAGAAAAAGAAAGTTCTTGTCGTGGATGATTCGGATTTTATGCTGGTGGCGATGCGGCAGATTCTGGGCAGTGATTATGAAGTGCTGACGGCTACGTCCGGTCTGTCTGCGTTCAGAAGCATTACGCTTGACCGGCCAGACTTGGTTTTGCTGGATTATGAGATGCCCGTCTGTAACGGGAACCAGATATTAGAGATGATCCGCTCTGAAAAGGAATTTTCGGATATTCCGGTTATTTTTCTGACCAGCAGAGTAGATAAGGAGAGCGTCAAAAAAGTGCTGGAATTGAAACCGCAGGGATATTTGTCCAAATCTCTTTCGCCAGAACTGGTAAAAAAAGAGGTGGATCGGTTTTTTGGGGCTTAATACCCGAAAATGCAGACAGAGGACGGGCAGCCGCCGGAAACACAATTCCGGCAGCGTACCACGTCCTCTGTCTGACAGACAAGCCGTTTACGCCGCTTTATTTTTCATTTATAAATACTTCTTCAAATCTTCCACCTTGTCCAAAGCTTCCCATGGCAGATTTAAATCCTGCCGTCCAAAATGCCCATAAGCCGCTGTTTCTTTATAAATCGGCCTTCTTAAATTCAGCATTTGAATGATTCCTGCCGGACGTAAATCGAAGTTCTCGCGGACAATTTCTACCAGCTTATCGTCGGCAATTTTCCCTGTTCCAAATGTATCCACCATAACGGAAGTCGGCTGCGCTACTCCGATTGCATACGCAAGCTGAATCTCGCATTTTTCTGCAAGACCTGCAGCCACAATATTTTTCGCCACATACCTCGCCGCATAAGCCGCGGAGCGGTCTACCTTTGTACAGTCCTTGCCGGAAAATGCGCCGCCGCCGTGGCGTGCAAAGCCGCCGTATGTATCTACGATAATCTTTCGTCCCGTCAATCCCGCGTCGCCCTGAGGACCGCCGATCACAAAACGTCCGGTCGGATTGATGAAAATTTTGGTATCCGCATCCACCATATCTGCCGGAAGGACCGGATCCAGAACATATTTTTTCACATCCTTATGTATTTGCTCCTGTGTAATTTTTTCGTCATGCTGGGAAGAAATAACAACCGCCTCCAGACGACTTGGCTTACCATTTTCATCATATTCTACAGAAACCTGGGATTTGCCGTCTGGCCGCAGGTAGCTAAGTGTTCCATCCTTGCGCACCTTGGTAAGCTGCTGTGACAGTTTATGTGCCAGCGCAATCGGATACGGCATGAATTCTGCCGTTTCATTGACAGCATAACCAAACATCATGCCCTGATCTCCTGCCCCGATTGCCTCTATTTCGGCGTCTGTCATTTTATTCTCTTTTGCCTCCAGCGCCTTGTCTACACCCATGGCAATATCCGGAGACTGTTTATCCAAAGCTACCATTACAGCGCAGGTATTTCCGTCAAATCCCTTTTCGGAACTGTCATAGCCAATTTCATTTACTGTTTTCCTTACAATTGCCTGAATATCCAGATTTGCCTTTGTGCTAATCTCTCCTGTCACCAATACGAAACCTGTGCAGGCTGCTGTTTCACAGGCTACGCGGCTCATGGGATCCTGTGCCATGCAGGCGTCTAATATTGCGTCGGAAACCGCATCGCAGATTTTGTCCGGATGCCCTTCTGTTACTGATTCAGATGTAAATAATCTTTTCTCCATCACCAATTCTCCTTTTTGCATTGATATACTCCCGAAATCTCTCAACATCAGATCTAGAGAGATTCTAAAAGCACATATTGTAATTTAATCTAAATTCAAACACGGCTTTCTTTTTATGGCGAAAAAAAACCGCCTATAAAAATAAGCGGAAAGATTTTGGCAATTTAAAATCAAATCCTCTTATTGTTCGAATACTTCGCTCAGGTTGGCACCTTCCTGCAGGAAAATCCTTAAGGGGTTGCCGTGACTTCACAGATCCTATGTATCTCCATCACTCTGAATAAGAGAAAGCTATATGATTGAATTTACTATAGGGTACGTCATTCTTGCACAAATGTCAAGTGGGTATTGCCATTTTCTATCATTTTCCATAACTGTTCAGCCTTCCGGCTTCACTGTTACCATTTTCTAGCCCCATACAACACGGATTTTTTACCATCTGGTGTGAAATGTAATACGATTATTGGTTACTGTTCACGGCCTGAAAGGCCGCTCACAGTAACGGTTCGGGGCGATATTTAAAGTTTTGCTTCGCAAAAATCGCCCCGAACTTGTATCATATTCTCACGGAACACGCAGTAAATGCGCGTTCCTGACCCATGAACAGTAACGATTATTGTACAATAAAAAAAATTTCACAATTACCCATTGCAGAATTGCCGGGTTCGTTTTATAATTTTAATAATTCCAACATTTTTATGTTAAACTACATAAATGTACTTCTGGAATCTCTTTTTACCTGATTTTGCAGGATGATTTATGATCAGATGTGCACAAATTTATGAGGTATACGTGAAGTTGATTCAATTTGTGTTCATATGGCGGTAAATCAGCCACAAAAACAGGCGCCAGGGAGATTCCCAGAGTACATAAAATCAAAGGGAGTGTTCCAAATGCAGATTATTAAAACCGACCAATTAAAAAAGGGTATGGTAACCGCCATTCCCGTTGTAACCAAACATGGACAGCTCATCGTCAACGAAGGCGTCATCCTGACAGAACCATTGATATCCAAAATTAGTTTTTACAGTATAGACTCTATCCAAATCCAGGATTATACAGAAGCGGCTTCTTCATCGACAGAAGAAATTTCTGAACCGACATATCTGGAACGGATCAAAGACTACGCCGAATTCCAGAACCTGCAGCATGATTATACCCGTGCAATCCAGGGATTGAAATCCATATTGACAGAAGCTTCTGCCGAAAATGGCAGGCTGGATACGGATCTTCTTTACCAAACGGTAGAGCCGCTGCTTTGTAAGGTATCCACCTCGTTTGAAATGTTCAATATTTTACAAACGATGCGTACTATAGAAGACAGCATATATGCCCATTCCTTAAATGTTGCGCTGATTGCAAGCGTATTGGGCAGATGGCTGAAAATGTCTGAACGCGATCTGGAAACATTAGCAGTTGCCGCTCTGCTGCATGATATCGGCAAGCTTAGGATTCCTGCTGAGATTCTGGACAAACCAGGGAAATACACGGACAATGAGCTTGTACTTGTAAAGAAGTACCCCGCGCACGGATATCTGATGCTGCTGCCATACACGCATCTAAACCCACACATCAAAAATGCCGCCCTGATGCACCAGGAACGCTGTGATGGCAGTGGTTATCCGCAGAAGCTAAAAGGAAATGAAATCGACCGGTTTGCGCAGGTGATTGCGATTGCAGATGTGTATGATGCCATGACTGCGGCAAGAGCCTACCGCGCCCCGATTTGTCCGTTCCACGTTATTGCAGACTTTGAAAACGATGGTTTACAAAAGTACAATCCAAAGTTTATTCTGACGTTCTTAGAAGGCATCGCCTATACTTATCAGGGTAGCCGTATTCAGCTTTCTGACGGCAGGGCCGCAAATATCATCATGCTGAATAAGCAGTTCTTATCGAAACCAATTGTACAGGTGGCAGACGGTACGTGTATTGATTTATCTCGCACACCGGATCTGCACATCCAGGCGCTTTTATAAAAAACCAAAGAGTCCGGCAAGTCGGACTCTTTATATTTTGTTCTGTATATATTTACGAAACTTTCAGCTTAAACTTCAGAATTTCTTTCTCTGTAGACACTTTCTCAATCTGTGCGCCAAGCAAAGCCAGTTTTCCATCGAAATTTTCATATCCCCGTTCTATATAATAAATATCATCTACAACCGTAATTCCTTCTGCCGCAAGCCCCGCAATGACAAGCGCGGCCCCGGCCCGTAAATCAGGCGCGCTGACTCTTGCACCTGTATATCTGTCGGCGCCTGAAACAATCGCAATATTGCTCTCTACTTTGATGGAAGCCCCCATACGCGTAAGCTCATCCACATATTTGAAGCGGTTCTCAAATATACTCTCCGTTACCGTGCTGGTCCCTTCCGCAATACCCAAAAGTACGGACATCTGCGGCTGCATATCTGTTGGGAAGCCCGGATACGGAAGTGTCGTTACCTGTGTATGATGCAACGGCTTGGATGCTACAACACGCACTGCATCGTCCAACTCTTCTACTTCACAGCCAATCTCTAACAGCTTTGCCGTCGTAGCTTCCAAATGCTTGGGAATCACGTTCTTGACCGTAACATCTCCTCTGGTCGCGGCCGCCGCAAACATAAATGTGCCTGCCTCGATCTGATCCGGAATAATGGAATACTCCGTCCTGTGCAGCCGCTCTACGCCGGAAATACGGATTACATCTGTTCCCGCACCACGGATTCTTGCACCCATGCTGTTTAAACAATTTGCTACATCAACCACATGCGGCTCCTTGGCTGCATTTTCAATTGTCGTTTTGCCCTCTGCCAGAGCAGCTGCCATCATAATGTTGATCGTCGCGCCAACGGAAACCTTATCCAGATAGATATGCGTCCCCTTTAAATGCTCTGCTTCCGCAGAAATGAGTCCATGCCGGATGTCCACATTTGCACCCAATGCACGAAACCCTTTTAAATGCAGGTCAATCGGCCTGCTGCCGATATCGCAGCCTCCTGGCAGCGCAACCTCGGCCTTTTTATATTTTCCAAGCAGTGCCCCAAGAAGATAATAGGACGCCCTGATTTTCTTAATATATTCATAGTCTACGCTCAAATCGCAGATCATGGAACCATTGATCTTTACCGTATGCGCATCTATCCTGTCTATTTTGCCGCCAATTCCCTTGATTGCGTCAAGCATGACATTGATATCGCATACATTCGGGAGATTCTCAATTGTTACAGTTTCATCTGTCATAATCGCTGTTGCCAATATCGCAAGGGCCGCATTTTTCGCCCCTCCTATCTCCACTTCACCTACCAGCGGACTACCGCCTTTAATTATATATTGTTCCATATATCGCACCTCTGTGTTAAAAACTCCAAAAAAACCCTTACATACAAACATTAATTATACTGACCAATTCTTTCATTTGTCAAGATTTTTCTGCATATGTAATAAGTGTAATATTTTGGTAATATTTAGCGAAACCATTTCTTTTCGGGTTCTGCTATCTATATTATATTCTGTTCTTTCTCTTTTGTTACTCTTACCGGGCAGTCAGGAACTGTAAAAATGACTTTGGCATTTTACAGCTCTCTACAGTATCTGCAAAACTGCCCGATATTATCCACTGATGTCTGCAAACTGACTATTATACAGTGTAGCATAAAATCCGTTTTTGGCAAGTAAAGTTTCGTGATTCCCCTGTTCTAAAATATGTCCATCTTTCATAACAAGTATAATATCCGCTTCTTTTATGGTAGAAAGACGATGCGCTACAATAAAACTGGTACGCCCTTCCATCATTCTGGCAAAAGCATTCTGGATCTTAAGTTCTGTGCGGGTATCAATCGAAGAAGTTGCTTCGTCTAAAATCAGCATCGGCGGAAGACTGAGCATCACCCTTGCAATACACAAAAGCTGCTTCTGTCCCTGGGACAATCCCCCTCCCTCCTCGGTAATGAACGTATCATAGCCGGATGGCAGACGTTTAATAAAGCTGTGCGCATGGGATGCCTTCGCCGCTTCTATGACTGATTCCCGCTCTGCATCCTGTACACCCATGCAAATATTTTCCAAAATCGTTCCTTCGCGCAGCCAGGTTTCCTGCAGCACCATACCATAGGAAGCCCTTAAGCTTTCCCTCGTCATGTGCCGGATATCCGTACCATCCACCCGAATTGCTCCGCCGTCCACATCATAAAACCGCATCAAAAGATTAATCAGCGTTGTCTTGCCACAGCCGGTCGGCCCTACAATCGCGACACGCTGTCCCGGTTTTACGGACAGGTTAAAATCTTCAATCAAATGCTGCCCTTCTGCATAAGAAAAATCCACATGCTCCAAAGAAACCTGCCCCTTCACATCCCTGGCATATACTGCGTCTGTATCTTCTGCAGGCTGCGCCTCTTCTTCAATTAATTCTAAAATACGCCCTGCACAGGCAAGTGCATTCTGCAGCTCCGTCACAACACCGGAAATTTCGTTAAACGGCTTGGTATATTGATTCGCATAGCTTAAAAAGCTGGCAAGCTGCCCGACACTGATTGCCCCCATAACTGCTGCTATCGCGCCAAAAATTCCCACTCCTGTATATACCAGACTATTCACAAACCTGGTACAGGGATTGGTCAATGAGGAGAAAAATGTCGCCTTTAAGGAGCATTTTTCCAGTCTTTCGTTGATTTCGTCAAACTGCATTAACACTTTTTTCTCCCGTCCAAACGCCTGCACAATTTTCTGGTTTGCCACCATCTCTTCAATCAAAGCCGTCTGCTCGCCCCTCGTTTCTGATTGAAGCCGGAACATAGAAAAGGTACGTTTCGCAATAAACGCCGCTACAAAAAGCGAAACAGGCGTAATACAGATAACCACCAAAGCAATTTTAAACTGGATACTCACCATAAACAACAGTGTACCAATAATTGTAATTACGCCTGTAAACAGCTGAGTAAAACCCATCAAAAGTCCGTCCGCCACCTGATCCGCGTCTGCAATAACACGGCTTACCAGCTCTCCGTGCGAATGGGCATCCAGATATTTCAGCGGCAGTATTTCTATTTTTTCAAATGCATCCATACGCATATCCCGCACTACCTGATAAGTAATCTGGTTGTTGCAGATATTCATCAGCCACTGCGCCGCAGCCGTCACCAGTACGATACACACCATCCGTCCAAGAATCACATAAATCCCTGCAAAATCCACGCTCCCCGGTCCAATAATACAGTCAATCGCCTGCCCTGTCAAAATCGGCACATACAGCGTTAAAACTGCTGATACCGCTGCAAACAACAGAGAAAAGACGATAAGCAGCGTATATTTTCTGATATAACCGAGCAGTTTTTTCAAAATCACAATTTGTTTTTCTTTTCCCTCAGACATGCTGTGCCGCTCCTTTCTGCCTTATTTTCTCCGGAAACTGGGAGTAATAAATTTCCTGATAAACACTGCAATCCCTTAACAGCTCTTCATGCGTTCCCATACCCGCCAGTTCCCCGTCGTCCAACACCAGAATCCGATCTGCATATTGAATAGAAGAAGCTCTCTGGGATACAATAAACACCGTCGGCCGCTCTTTTAAACCCGCAATCGCTTTTCTGAGCGCCGCGTCTGTTGCATAATCAAGTGCAGAAGCGCTGTCGTCCATAATCAAAATCTGCGGCTTTTTAACCAAAGCTCTTGCAATCGTAAGCCGCTGCCTTTGTCCGCCGGAAAAATTCCTGCCTCCCTGGGCGACCCGCGCGTTTAGCTTTCCTTCCTTTTTTTCCACGACCTCTGCTGCCTGTGCTGTTTTGATTGCCTCCATCAACTCCTCTTCTGTTGCATCTTCTCTGCCCCAGCAGAGATTTTCACGGATTGTGCCTGCAAACAGCACTGGCTTTTGCATGACGATACCGACTTTTGCGCGCAGCTCTTCTTTGGAATAAGAGGAAATATCCCTGCCGTCAATGCGTATCTCCCCTGTTGTGTGCGGATAAAACCCCGGAATCAAATGTACCAGAGAAGTTTTCCCCGAACCTGTACCCCCAATAATACCAATTGTTTCACCGCGCTTTGCCGTAAAACTGACGTCCGTAAGCGATTCTGCCCCGGCATTTTCATAAGTCAGCCCCACATGGGAAAAGACGACCATTCCATTTTCCTCCAGAGGGGGACATGCTTTTGATTTGGAAAAGTCATCCGCTTTGCCAAAGCCATTTGCCCGTTCTCCTTCCGGTATTTCAAATACCGTCTGAATTCTGTTTGCACACGCCACTGCTTTTGTAATGGTTACGATTAAATTGGCAAACTTTATCAGTTCTACTAAAATCTGGCTCATATAATTTACCAGAGCAACTACCTCGCCCTGCGTAATTACACCGCTATCTACCTGCAATGCGCCTGTATAAATCAGATAAGCTGTCATACCGTTGATCAGTACATACGTAACCGGATTCATCAGGCCGGATATTTTTCCCACAAACATCTGCATTGCCGTCAGATCCTGGTTTCTTACTCCAAATCCTTCCGTTTCCTCATCCTCCAGATGAAATGCACGTATCACACGCACCCCTGTCAGATTTTCCCTCGTATGCAGTGTCACCGCATCCAGCCTGTTCTGGACCTTTTTATACAAAGGAATACTGGTACGCATCACGCCAAACACCACCAACGACAAAAGCGGAATAATTATTACAAACAACAGCGCAGATTTGACATCAATCGTAAATGCCATCACCATCGCGCCAAACACAATAAACGGTGACCGCAAAAACAAACGCAGCACCATATTTACACCATTCTGCGCCTGATTGACATCGCTGGTCATTCTTGTAATTAACGTGGACGTACCCACCTGATCCAAGCTGGTAAAGGATAAAGCCTGAATATGGGAAAACAGGGCGTGACGTACCTGTGTTCCAAAGCCTGCTGCCGCCTTTGCCGAAAAATACTGTGCCGTCACGGAACTGATAAGCCCTACAATGCCAAGCGCAACCATTACCAGACACATTTTTATGATATAGGGAATATCATTCCCCGCAATCCCTTTATCTATGACTGCAGCCATAACCAAAGGCACCAGTAACTCAAAAATGGCTTCTGACATTTTAAATAAAGGGGCTAAAACGCACTCTTTTCTGTAATCCTTTAAATAAATAAACAAATGCTTCAAAGCGTTCTCCTTTACTGAAAAATGCTGCAAAACGGGGACAGGTATCTATCTGTCATCCCCGTATGCAGCATAATATAATTCTCATAACAGATCAAAAACCCTCTGTTACATATTCCCTCTATTCCAAAATCCTATTCCTCAGTTGCCTGTACATTCTCAGTATCTGTTGTTTCTACTGATTCTGTTTCACTCTCTGTTTCCACTTCCGGCGCTTTAAACCGATCCTCAAATACAACCTTGGCCCATTCCTCTTCATTAATGGTAAAAGCGGCATCCTCAGCTTCTTTCCAGCCGTCTAAAATATCATTATAATGATCTTCCTCTTTCTGGGAAATGAGCTCCTTCCTCTTATTCTCAGTCGCTTCTGCATCATGTTCACTGTCTAACCGCAGCACATAATAGGTTCCATTTACATCAATCGTTTCAGAAACCTCACCTTCCTTCAGCTTATCTGCCGCTTCTAACACAGAAACGTCAAAACTGCTGCTCTCGTCCGCCGCCGAACCATAAGACGCTGTACTTGCTGTAAGCCCTGCATCTGTCACAGCCGTGTCAAAGTCCTCTGCTGCGGCAATGGCATCTGCGGTCGCTTTCAGCGCTGTAAGCTCTTCCTCTGAATGCCCTGCATCCTCGCCTTCCTCTTCATGCGTATGATCCGCCGCAACCGTGACATAAGTGAATGTCCTCTGCGCCGCCTCCTCATCTGTTACAGTAGTATCTGCATCCTGAATCATGCGGTCATGCATCTTCTTCTGAATGGTCTGTAAACGAAGCATTTCTTTTACATTTTCTATATTCTCCGCTCCAACCTGCCTGAGAGCTTCCTTGGAATTGTCCGCAGCAAAATCCTCTGCTGCCTTTGCAATTGCAGATTCTTCCTCATCACTCAAAGAGATCTCATACTCGTCCATGTGCGCCTTTAGTGTATATAAATCCTGCAGGGACTCTGCGACGTTCTCCTTCATATCCTCCGTAAGCGTCCTGCCGTTGCCGTACAGATCACTGTTCCACATATCTTCTCCAAAATATGCCATATAGTATGAATCATAAACTGCCTGCTGGTATTTTGCGAAAAAATTCGCCACACCCATTGTTATCGTTGTATCTCCAAGTTTTGCAAACTCCGCTGTGTCCGAAATCGTACTGCCGCAACCACTCATCATCAAACCTGTCAGAACTGTTCCCGTCAGCAGTATCGCCATTACTCTCTTACTTCTCATATGTTCCTCCTAAAATATCCGGCATATCCTCATTTTGTTTGGCCGGTCGCTCCCACTATTATAGTGCTTTTTTTCAAGTACCGCAAGATTTTTCACTATTTTTTCAAAACTTTTCGTGATTGTGTCTGGGGAAGAGGCTGTGGGAGGGATGGAGGAAGGTTCCAAACTGAAATCATACCTTAGAGCCTGGAAAACCGTAGTCAGACAGAGGGCAGGGTATACTCACGGGGTATTGTGACGGAATTTTAGTGGTTCTTAAGTATCCCCAAACTCCCAGCAATGCCCTGCCCTCTGTCTGACGTATTTTTTACCACACTCTGCGGCAAAGGATATTTCACTCCTTCATCACGATATCTCCGGCATCCTTAAGCACCATCTCTATTACTTCCACCGCACTCTCTTTTTGTCTGGAGTTGATCTTCAGTCCATATACGAAACAAGGCACCTTTTTATCCGGATAAAATTTCATCCGTCCCTCATACCGCCCCACAAATTCCGGTATCTTAGCCGGATCGATTCTGGCACGCTCAAACAGGGTAAAGCGCACCTCGTCTCCCTTCTGCGCCACATCAGTAAAATAATACCGATGCGCCTGTGCCTTATATTCTGCCAGCCGCAGGAGATTTCCCACGGATTTCGGCGGATCTCCAAACCGATCAATCAGTTCTTCTAAAATCTCTTCTTTTTCTTCCAGACTTTCAATCCCGGCAATCCGCTTATACACGTCCAGTTTCTGTGCCTCATTCGGAATATAAGATGCCGGAATAAAAGCGTCAATATCTACATCAATTGCCGTTTCAAAGCTTTCTTCAGTTTCTATGCCTTTGGCGCGTTTAACGGCCTCGTTTAACATTTTGCAGTATAAATCATAGCCTACTGCCTGCATATGGCCGTGCTGCTCGGCGCCAAGCAGGTTGCCGGCGCCACGGATTTCCAAATCACGCATGGCGATTTTAAAGCCGCTGCCCAGCTCGGTGTATTCTTTTATGGCGGCCAGGCGTTTTTCGGCTACTTCTTTTAGCATTTTATCCCGTCGGTACAGTAAAAAAGCATACGCGGTACGGCTGGATCTGCCGACTCTGCCGCGGAGCTGGTACAGCTGGGAAAGACCCATGTTATCTGCGTCGTGGATAATAATGGTATTAACATTGGGAATATCCAGACCGGTTTCAATAATCGTCGTGGATACCAGTACGTCAATTTCCCCGTTAATAAACCGATACATAATATTTTCCAGCTCACGTTCCTTCATCTGACCATGGGCAAATTCCACCGCGGCTTCTGGTACAAGGGCCGCTATCTTTGCAGTAATATCTGCAATCTGATTGACCCGGTTGAATACATAGTAGACCTGGCCTCCTCTGGCAAGTTCTCTGGCAATTGCCTCCCGTACCATTTCCTCGTTGTACTCCATAACATAAGTCTGGATCGGAAGACGGTCTAAGGGGGGCTCCTCTAATACACTCATGTCCCGGATGCCGATTAAGCTCATATGAAGCGTACGGGGAATCGGGGTGGCCGTTAAGGTCAGCACATCTACGTTATGCTTTAGCTTTTTGATTTTCTCCTTGTGCGCCACGCCAAACCGCTGTTCCTCGTCAATAATTAAAAGTCCCAGATCCTTAAACATGACGTCCCCGGACAGCATCCGGTGCGTGCCGATGACGATATCCACCATACCCCGTTTTAGTTTTTCAATCGTCTTTTTCTGCTCAGAACTGCTTTTGAAACGGCAAAGCAAATCCACCACGACCGGGAAATCCTTCATACGCTGTACAAAAGTGTTGTAGTGCTGTTGGGCCAGAATTGTCGTCGGCACCAGATAAACTACCTGCTTACCCTCCTGCACTGCTTTAAACGCCGCGCGGATGGCAATTTCAGTCTTGCCATAACCGACATCTCCGCAGATCAGGCGGTCCATGATTTTTTTACTTTCCATATCCCGTTTGGTCGCTTCAATCGCCGCTTCCTGATCCTCAGTTTCCTCAAACGGAAACATTTCTTCAAACTCCCGCTGCCAGACGGTATCTGCACCGTATGCAAATCCTTCATTTTGCTGCCGCTTAGCATAAAGCTCAACCAAATCCGCCGCAATTTCTCTGACTGCACCCTGCACCCGGCTCTTAGTCTTATGCCATTCCTGTCCGCCCAGTTTGTTCAGCTTTGGTTTCTTCGCGTCCGCGCTTGCATACTTTTGAATCTGGTCAAGCTGCGTTGCCAGAATGTAAAGATTCCCTCCCTTATCATACTCTATTTTAATATAATCTTTTACCGTCTTATCGACTTCAATCTTCTCAATTCCGCGGTAAATCCCCAACCCATGATTTTCATGCACCACATAATCCCCTGCGCTAAGCTCCGCAAAGCTGGCAATTTTCTCCCCTTCATAAGTCCGTTTACGTTTTTTCTTCTTTTTGATCTCCGCCCCGAAAATATCACTTTCCGAAATCACCGCAAATGACAGAAGCGGATACTCATAACCTTTGCGCGCCTTACCGTAAAGTACCATCACCTCACCGGGCTTTGCCGCATGATTGTAGTCCTCTGTAAAAAACGCATTTAACCCTTCCTGCAGTAAATCCTCTGCCAGCCGCTTTGCGCGGGTCTTCGAACCAGACAGCAAAATCACCGAATAACCCTTTTTCTTATAAAGTTTTAAATCCTTAATTAAGAGCTCAAAGCTGTTGTTATAAGCGCCAATGCTGCGCGCTTCAATTGCAAAATGTCCTGTAACCGCAAAATCCTTTACCTTCAGATCTAACGCTCCAAGCGCAACGCAGCTTATTCTCCCCAGCTTTGCTGCCGTTTCCTCACAGGAATACAGCGCCTGCATCTGCCCTGGCAGAATATAACCTTTTTCCAGACGCTGCTTCATGCTTTCGGAAAACTCCTGCTCTGTCATACGTCCGCGTTCCGCACACCTGGCTGCCTCATCCAGAAAAACAATCGTATCTTTGTGCTCAAAATAATCCAAAAGCGACACCGTAGTTTCATCAAAATACGTCAGATACGCGTCTATTCCATTTGTCTCCACACCTTCTGTCAGCTGTTCGCAAATTTCCTCCGCCGCATGCTTTATCCTTGCCGCTTCCTCCGTTTTCATCTCCTTGCGATAACGTGCATACAGCTTATCCGCATCCTGCTGCAGACGTGCCAGCCCTGCTTCTTTTTCCTCCTGTGTCAAAATCAGCTCTACTGCCGGGTACAGCTCAATACTCTCCAAATTTTCAATGGAGCGCTGGCTTTCCACATCAAAACTGCGCAATGAGTCAATTTCATCATCCCACAGCTCTATCCGGTATGGATTCTCCTCTGTCAGCGGAAAAATATCAATAATCCCGCCCCTGATAGCAAACTGCCCTGCCACTTCCACCTGATACGCCGCTTCATACCCTGTCTTTACAAGTTCTTTCTTCAACTGTGTCAAATCCACAATATCGCCTACATGAAAAACCCTTACTGACTCCAGAAAGCGTCCTGGCCCTGGTATCCGGTTCATCAGCGCATCGTACGTAGTAACAATTGTCACCTTCCCGCCCTCTGCAATGGTTCTCAGCGCTAAAATCCGTTCCCTTGTCAGCACATTTCCCCGTAAATCCGACTGATAAAACAAAATATCCTTCGCCGGATAGTACACCGCTTCTTTCTCAAAGAACCGGTACTCTTCATAAATTTCCCTGGCTTTCTGCTCATTAAAAGTGACAATGATTTTATTCTTAAAATCATTGCCCAGTCCATACATCAAATGCGGTTTTTGTGAATCTATACATCCGGAAACCATCCGAATCCCCGGTTCTTTTTTCAACTGCGCCCGCAGCCGTTCCATTTCCTCCAATGCGCGCAGCGGTTCTAAAAATGCCCTCATATTACTCCCGTTTCTTTGTATTAAATTCATTCATAGCCTGATCTGTATTTCCATTTACCATATAACCGACGGCCGAAATTGCATCTGCGGCCGCTTTATCCACCATCTCACGCTCTCCCTTCGAAAAGTGCCCCAGCACATAATCTGCCAGATCCCATCCGTCAGGCTTTTCTCCTACGCCGATCTTGATTCGTGCAAACGCATCCGTCCCGGTTCGTGCAATAATGCTCTTTACCCCATTATGCCCCCCGGCGCTTCCCTTCTTACGAATCCGAATATTCCCTGGTGCAAGACTGATATCGTCAAAAACCACAATCAGATTTTTGGCTGCCGAACACTTATAAAATGCCAGAACCTCCGCAATACTGTCTCCGCTTAAGTTCATATAGGTCTGCGGCTTCACCAAAAGCACCTTCACGCCTTCCACGATCCCGCTCCCGCAGACAGCCCTGTGTTTTCTCACATTCATACTGATATTATATTTTCCGGCCAATGCATCAATGACATCAAATCCGACATTATGCCGCGTATTCTCATACTTTCTTTCCGGATTCCCAAGTCCTGCAATCACATACATAATCCCATCCTCCGCCATATCTGTCCTTTTCTTCCACAGCACATGCAAAAATCCCATGGTAACGCCTCCCGTCTTTTGCAAACTGTCCTATATTCTACCGTAAAACCTCCTATTTGTAAATGGGCGAAGATACCCTCCGGTATCCCTTTGTAACAGTTCAGCCCAGGACTTTGCACCTGCTGTAAAGTCCGTGAGTATGCGTAAAGACTGGAGTGGAATCCGCCCCTTTGCCGTATGGCAAACTTTAAATGGGCGGATTCCGTAACAGTGAAGCCGGAAGGCTGAACTGTTACATCCCTTTGTCCACTGAGGGTACGTATTGATGGCGCAGCTTTACCTTCGGGCTGGTCATCCGACTGGCCGTATCCCCTCCAACATTTCGATGTACTCCCCTTTGTCAATATGAATCATAGAGATCTGATTCTTCTCCCTCCGAAACGCATAAACACAATCCACGTTTTGCACCAGCGACTGCAGCCGTTCATCCGGCACGCATACCACCAGCTGCAATTCAAGCTGCCTGGCATAATGCAGACACACCTCGCTGCGCTCTTTATCCATTTTGGAAAACGCCTCATCCAAAAGCACCAGACGTATTTTGGAATCCCGGCTGCTTTGCTGCATATAAAGCATTGCAAATCCAGCAAACAGCGCTACATATTTTGGATTCTGCCCTTCTCCCCCGGAATCCCTTCCAGCCATATCGTCAACGTAATTCTTCCGGACATTTCCTTTCGCATCCTGTGTCTGTTCGTACATACAAAATTTCAGATACGTCCGGTAATCCGCATATCTGGCCATATCCTTCCTGTAACCTGCACGCGCTGCAGGATCCGCATCTCTTGGGGGCATAAACTTATCCGTAAGACGCCGGATCTGCTGCTCATATTTCTGATAAAACAAATCCTCTCCCAGGCTAAGCTGGCCGTCCGACTGCATATCCGGTATTTTTAAATCCAGCTCTTCTGCCATCAGCATTTCATAAAACTGCCTGTTTTCATCCTCCGCTGGCAAAATATCAATCTGGTAGATACTGTCAGAAAACCGGATTTTCGCCAACATTGCATTGATTTCGCGCCGATGCCTCTTTGCCGCTTTGATCTCTCCGTGAATTGCTGCAATTACATTTTCCCGGAGCATTTTATAAATGAGCTTGTACTGGCTGTCAAATTCCGCTTTGTACTTTGGCTCGAAGTTTGTCCGGCAGCGTGCAAGCAGTGCATCATACAGCGTATTCTCCTTTTCGATACCGCAAAAATCGCTGGAAGGAAATGCTTTGATAAACTGCATTCTGGCGCTGCCCCGCAGTTCCGTTTCCCTTTCTTCTGTCTGTTTGAACTGTTCCAGAAGATTGGCCTGTTTTTTCTTAAAAGAGGCTGCCCTGCCTTCCTCTAGCGCCTGTATCACCTGTTTTTGCAGGCTTTGATCCGGCAGAAAGCCTTCCTGCAGGCGTTTTAGGGCTTCCCTTTTGTCCAGGACCTCTTTTTCTAATTCCCCTTTGACTGTCGCCCAGTGGACACTTTCCTTTTGCAGCATTTCTTTTTTCGCTTCCAACTGTTCTGTTTCTGCTTCCAGCTGCTGTATCTGGTCTTTTTGTGCTGTAACTAACGTTCCCTGTTCCAGCTCTTTTAATTCCTGTTCCAGCTTTTCTGCCCTGCGGTTATATTTTTTCAGCTGCAGCGCGGAATCTGCCAGCTGGTGCAGCTTACCATATTCATAAGACTGCAGGCGTTCCAGATCGTTTACCCGGCTTAATTCGGAAATCTCCTGCTGCAGGGCAATCATCCGCCCGTTTAACCGATAAATGTCTTCTTCCAGTTCACGCATCTGTTTCAGAGAAACTTTCCTGCCGATACTGGGATAACAATAGTCCTGTTCCCTTAAATGGCGAAACATATAATTACCATAAGAATAACAATCCTGCGTCACGCCGCGTCCGGCCTCCTGCAATTCTTCTGCTGTGCCGCATTTTCTGATATACCCCAGATAACGTTTTAAACAGGCGTCCACATATGGGATTTCGGTTGTTACCGCCTCATAGAGGGAATTTGGCTCCGCCCCTGGCCTGTCCTTTATCATAGCTTCCGTCTGAATCAAATCAATGGATTCATATTCTTTTTTCTTCATCTTTCGGAAAATTTCTGCTGCCATCCTGGCATACTTCGGCTCTACTGTCAGTCCAAATTTGATTCTGCCCAGGCTTGCTTCCACGGCATTGCGCCATTCTTCATCCGTAACGTCAAATAAATCTGCCAGTATTTCCACATGAACTGTTTTTTTGTATCTGGCAGACAATTCCTCCGAAAGCTTTCTTCTTGCTTCTTTGAGCTCCCTGCGGTAATGCTTTTTATCTCTTTTTAAATCATCCAGTATTTCTTTTTTCTCCTGACATTCCCCGGTTACAATTCGAAGCTCATCCCTTAAATCATTTATCTCATCCGTAACGGAATCGAACGCTTCTTTTAATCCGCGCTTTAATTTTAAAACCTCTTCCTCTGTTACTGTCCCGCTAAAGACCTGCTCTAACAGATTTCTTGTCGGATTGCTGACATAATCACTGACGCCTTCCATTTCGTCCCACTGCTTTAAGCGGTCCGACAGCGCGTTCCAGTCGTCTGCCTCGCGGCCGCACAACCGTATGGTTTCCTGTAACTGTATAAGCTGCTCTTTTTTCTTCCCAAAATCACTGCCCAAAAGCTCCGCCCGAAGCACATCCAGCACATCCCGTTTTTCCTTTAAGCTGATTTTCTGCTCCCTGTCCTGCTCCTCCAAAAATGCCAGTTTTCTTTCTGCGTTCCCAAGCTCTTCTTCCCTTGCAGCCAGGTGGGCCTTTCTGTCTTCTATATCCCATATCCTTAATGCTTCCTCCGCCTTAGCGCTGCCCTGGCGCGCTTCCTTTCGCGCCGCGTCGTGCAAATGGATTTTTTCAAGCAGCGAAATTTCATGCTCCAGATTTTCCACCTGCTCTTTAATCTCACGGTATGCGGCAAGCTGGTCGCTGATTGCCGCAATCGTGTCCTCCTTGCTGCGGGGAAACATATAATCCTTAATAAACTGCCCTGTGCCGTTCGCCATACGCAGCGCAATCGCACTCTTCTCCATTGTTTTAAAGCGCCCTGCGTCCACATAACCGAAAATCACATCATTTACCGTATTCAAATATGCATCCTGCGTCGGATAAATACGGTTAATATTCAATGGAAAACCACTGTTTGACTCCCCCGCCCTCTCCTGTATCAGACGCTGCAGCTGACTGTATGTATAAGGCGTCTTTCCTCCCGCCAGATAAAGATCCTCCGGAAATTCTCCGGCATGGCTGAAAAAACAGTATTTATTGACCTCCTGATCGCCCTTTGCCACCTCAAAAGCGACGCCGATACATGCCACTGCCTGACTGCCCGTATCTTTCATCTCCAATACAATCTGCGAGCAGAAATCCTGATTTTCACGGTTAGCCGTGCCGTCTTTCTGCGCCCCTCTTAAGTAACTGAGCGCGCTCCTTTTATTTTTGGTATCATCCGCCGCCCTGTTTAAAAAATCATTTCGGATGCTTCCGTACAGGACAACCTGCATGGCGTCCATTACGGTTGACTTGCCCGAACCGCTTTTTCCGCTGAACAGATTGACATATTCATGAAACAAAATAACCTGGTGGCTAATCCCGCCCCAGTTGTTCATAAGCATCCTGGTAAAAATCTTCTTTGGCTGTTTCATCTGCGGTATTCTCCTCTCCATATAATTCCGTCAGTTCATTTAACATTGCCAGACTGCAGTACAGGTTGATCGTTCCGTAAATATAAATTGGCGTTTCGTCGGCGATATCCCGAAGCGCGCCCGGATACTCAATTATCTGATGTCTTTTCATCAGGCTAAGCGCCTCCGACCATTCCGCCTCTGTTAATTTCCGATTCAGCAGATTTGTATTTTTCCCATATTCACGGATTTCGCTTAAATTCGTAACAGTAGCTGCCAGACCGTTTCCCATAATTTTATCCCGATAAATCATTTTTATCAGTAAAATCAGAATTGTCGCTGTTTTGGAAACCTGCTCGCATGGGACCCCCTCACCCGTCAGCCGGAAAACATGCTCCTGCCCGTCATGTGAAAGTTCGCAGCCCAATACCTCCAGATAAGCCTCTATAAACGCACGGTGCCGCACACAGACCTCATACTGCTCATTGTCAGTAGGAACCAGCGTAACCGGATCGTATTTTTCCTGTAAAATACAGGTCTGCCGGAACAGTCCCGCTATCGTTTTCCTCAGCCTGTCCGCCTCCGTCACGGACAGACCTTCCATATAATTAACCATCCTCCCTCTCCTTTCCTATCGAAAATCCGGAATATCGAAAACCCTGTTCTGTCGTAAATACTTCTCCCGTTTCCACCTCTTTTGCATGGTCCAAAATCTCCGTGGCCTCCTGCCAGACGAACAAAAGCTTCTCTAAATCTTCCACGTTTTGAACGGTATCTTCGGTTACACGAAATACGCCGTCCGTCTCATTTTTCTTCCGGAATGCATCAAGCTCGGCGCGGGTATAAAGCGGTTTCACCACATAATCTCCAAAGTCTTCCGCCAAATCCCCCTGCGGCAAAACCTCCTGCGGCACAAATTCACGTTTTGCCACATTCCTTGGACGCGCAAAGCTTTTTTCCCTGATAATCTGAAACTGCGCCGTCAGTCCAAGCCTGTGCGACAGCTTATCTATCACCTCATCTTTTCTGGGGCTGCTATCCAAAAACCTGAGAAACGATTTCATCGGATCCTCTTTTGCTTCCCCTTCCGCCAGAATATAATGGATACGCGCAGCCGCCCGCTTTGCAAAAATACGCTTCTGATCAATCAGCTGACGATACCGCCTTTCAATCCCGTCAAACTCACGGTTTAGCCGAAACAAAACATCCATTGCCTCTTCACATTCCAAAACTGCTTTTTTCATCTGCCTGTTTGCTGCTGCGTCCTGCTCTGCGCGTTCCTCGATCAATTTCTGCTTTCTTTTTTCCGTCTGGACCAGAATTTTATCCAGCAATTCCTTTATTTCTTCTTTATATCTATAAAAGCTGTCTGTCGTTGTTAAAATAGCATATCTTTTGCTGTCGCTGTTATTCATTTCACGAATCAGGACTTCCTGGATGCCGATAAAGGTTTTCTGCCGGGAAAGCTCCTCAAAATATCCCCGCATACCCTCCTGCATATCCGTAAGCATCTGCTGTAAGGATTTTGACGTCCACAGAGCGCTTTTTAAAATCTCCGTATTTTTTTCCGAATCGGAAAAATAGGTAAATAAATGGCTGTAAATCGCCAGTATACTGCCGCGTTCCATACGATCGCCATCTTCCAGCAGATTCCGGAATACCTCAATAAACATCTGGCTGTAATCCGGAATTGAAACTACATATTGATTCAAAACCTCGTCATAATCCCGCCGAAGCCAGCCCCACATCTCAAGGTGGCGCAGCAAAACAGACGGCAGGTTTGCGCGTGTGAAAAACTCCCCTTCCTCTTCGTCCTGGCCTAACAGCTGTCCGTCCACATACCCTTCTGTTTTTTCACGGATAATCTCCTGACACTCCTCTTCTGTAAAACCCAACAGAGAATACGACTGTCCTGCCTCTTCATAAATGGCAATTAACGCTAACTGATAATATTCTATATATTTGCTGGCAAACAGCTTATAAAAATCCTTTGGAACTCTGCTTTTGATAACCATCATCCTTTCTCTCTTTATAATTTCCCCGAAATTTTAGTATACTGTCCTAGAGCGTGTTTGAAAAATGCTTTCCGGCAGATGTATTCCACACTTAGTGGAAGATTTGTGCCAAATGAGGGAGGCGTAGCGGGCTACGTTGACCGAATTAGGCGCAAATATCACGCTAAGTGGGGGATGCAGATGGCGGGAATAATTTTTCAAACACGCTGTAGCGGATACAGAATTCATCGTTATTCATACAACGCTGTAACAGCAACAGAAAACGTCCCTGACCATATGTACTGCGTACGGCCTGGAACGTTTTTCTGTGAAATTTTATACCCATCTGTCTTTTTTATACGGCTCAGACGCCAGCCCGCTATGATAACACCGATTCCCCAACGCGCAAAGAGTAAGCCCTATCGCAGCTCGCCATTCTTTGTCTGACCGTTCCCTGGCAAGAAACCGCGCGGCCCCGTTCAGCATCCCGCTGTACTCCTCCTGCGCTTTCTCAAACAAATCGAAAAAGCTCTCTGTCGACACAATTGTTTCATCCCAGGGGTTTTTCCACGCCGCATGCTTCGTGTTACAGGGATCCTGATAAAACAACAGCCTATCGTTTGCAATCAATGGTGAAAGCAGCGGATATCCCGGAACAATGGATTCTATTCTGCGTATCAGCGCCTTCTTACGGCCCGTTGGATCATAAAGCAGTCTTGTCCCCACCTGCATCCCATGAATCGCCTGTACAATCCGCTTTCTGGTAGGCCCAAGCTTCGCATACGTTTTAAAAAAAGCATAATTCAGCAAAGAAGAAACCACTCTTCTCTGGTCCTTTGAAATATCAATTGTTTCATTTTGATGAAATTCACTGGGATGACGGCGTTGGTAAAACCACAGCAATGCCGTATCCAAATCTGTTTCCAGACGGATATGACAGCCTATATACCCCTTCTGCTTCTCATTATAACGCGTCATAGCATAAACATACGGATGGCAGGCGGTATCCAGCAAATAATGGCCAATATATCCCAAAATATATACCTCTGCAATCCGCTTTTCCTTTATATCCGGAAAAATCCTGGGACTTTGCAGTAAATACCGCAGAAAGCGACGGGTATCTGCCGTATGTGCAATCGATCCGGGATTTTTATCTGATAAAACCAAAGATAAAATATCGTAAAAAAAAATGTCCGGCCCCTGCAGTCCAAGGGAATAAACCGTATGGTATTTTTGTATATTCTGTTTTAAAGCTGATGTGTGCAGCTTCTGGTAGGTTTGCTGGCCAAATAAATAATGCGTTGTAAAGCCAGGCATAAGAAGACCTCCTTACTTTACTGAATAACTTCTCGGAATCTTCAGCCCTTATTTCATGGGGCTTTCAGAACCTATTTTTCAAAAATCACCCACTTTTTTCTCAAAAACACTTGACAAACCAGTCAAAAAATGCGGCGCTTCGCGCCCTTGATCAAAAAGTACA
>JAAWDZ010000039.1 GCA_022794015.1 Eubacterium sp.
AATGGACTTGCGGAGGGGAGCGTCAATAAGCTGAAAGTAGTGAAACGCATCATGTATGGCCGCAACAGCTTTGAACTGCTGAAAGCGAAGCTGTTACGGCTCGAATTAAAACGCAAAAGCAACTAACTTTGGAAAGAACCTATTTTTATTACGAACCATGTCTGGACAGTAACGTAACAAACATTACTGTCTGGCAGGGTATTTTTATGCAATATGTAATATATATCCTGTACCTGACGCATCATTGCCCAAGCATACACACCTTTTTATTTTTCATCCAGACCCATTCTTATAAAATACATCTGATAAGCCTGATATTCGCCCATCCGGCACGGGACCGGAATCCCCGCTTCCATCAGCGCCTCTGCCGCATACACTTTCCCGCTTTCCTGCTCCTGATAGCTGCATCCCGGCAAAAGCCCTTTCAGGCGAATATAGTTCTGGGTCATATTTCCATGGATTTCCTGCATCACAACATTGACCAATACCTCTGAAGCATCCCTGGAAACAAACTCCCACGCCCCGGTTTCCTGCGCAAACGGATCGGTAAGCCGGTAATAGAGCCCGTCTAAAATCAAATGTGCATATTTCTGATACGTTTTAATCTGTTTTCTAATCTCCTGCTTTTCTTCTTCATTCATTTTAGCAGGATTGAGCTCATAGCCAAATGTTCCTGCCATAGCAGTAATCCCTCTGGTGTAAAGCGGCGTAATACGTCCGGTCTGATGATTGGGCACGTCCGATACATGCGCCCCCACTGCAGAAACCGGATAACCAAACGAAGTGCCGTACTGGATTTTCACGCGGTCCACCGCATCTGTATTGTCGCTGCACCAAATCTGCGGCGTATAATAGAGCATTCCCGCATCAAACCGGCCGCCGCCGCCACTGCAGCCTTCCAGCAGAATGTGTGGATAACGGTTTACAATGCGTTCCAGAAAATCATACAGCCCAAGCACATAATCGTACATCACTCTGCCCTGATCTTTCGTTCCGCGGGAAAAGCAGTCGCTTAAACTGCGATTTAAATCCCATTTGATATATTCGATATTGCAGGAATCTAAAACAGTACACATTTTTTCAAAAATATGATCCACAACCTCCGGTCTGGAAAAATCCAAAATGAGCTGGTTTCTGGCGCGCACCGGATTGCGTCCGGGAATTCTGAGCGCCCAGTCCGGATGCGTTCGGAAAAGATCACTGTCTTCATTCACCCCTTCCGGCTCAAACCAGATACCGAACTTCAATCCCAGTTCATTGATCCTTCGAATCAAAACGTCTAATGAACCCCCCAGTTTTTTCTCGTTGACATACCAGTCCCCCAAACCGCTGTTGTCGTCGTCCCGTTTTCCAAACCAGCCGTCATCCATTACCAGCATCTCAACGCCCAAATCTGCTGCCTGCTTTGCAAGCTGATAGACCGATTCCGTGCTGATGTCAAAATAAGATGCCTCCCAGCTGTTTAACAAAATCGGCCGTATACAGTCCCGGTACTTTCCCCGGCACAGGTGCTTCCGGATACAGTAATGCAAATTCTGTGAAAGTTTGCCAAGTCCCTCTCCGCTGTAGGTAAGGATTACCTCCGGTACAAAAAACACCTCTCCTTCCTCCAGTGGATAAGAAAACAGCTCATCGGAAAGCCCTAACAAAACGCGCGTCTGATTGTACTGATCCTTTTCAGCCTCGCCTTTAAAGCTGCCGCTGTACACAAATGACATGGCATAACAATTCCCTGCTTCTTCTGTCGTATCACGCCCTGCAAGAATGAGCATCGGATTATACTGATGGCTGGAAGTGCCCCTGCGGCTTGCGATGACCTGCGTTCCATGCGCCACCGGAGTACGCTGAACGTTGCGCTCCATTGCATGACGCCCGTAAAAGCAGAGCAAATCATACTCACCGCTTACAAAGTCCAGACATGCGGCCTGTGCTTTTTTCAAATAAATCTTCTCCCTGCCGTTGTTTTTAATCCGCGCACTCCGGGTTATGATATTCTGCTCAGGCAATACACCGTAAAAAAGCGTCACTGCCGTCCGGGTTACCGGATCCTCCAAATCAATTTCTAAAGTCTCCGCTTCCTCTTCCCCGGCATAAACGGCCGGAAGTCCTGGAATAGCATATTTTCCCTTTGTAATCCGGTAACCACGATAACGGAAATCACATCCATAGGAGCCGTCTGCATTTCTTATAATTACAGCGGGATTGCGGTAATCTCCCGTCCCCTGGCAGGGAAGCTCCTGCGGCAGGGCATCCATAGAATATGTTCTGTCATCTCCTGCATCGTACGGATTTCCGGAAAAACCGCGGTCTGCATATTGCAGCAAATAATCCATGCAGCCATCGGTACGCCTTCCATAATACAAATGCAGCAGAAATCCATATTTATCTACTTTCATTTGATAAGTTGCATCTTTTGTGTGCAATGTAAAAGTGTCATTTTTTTCATTGAATATAATTCCCATTTAATCCTCCTTTATCGTCCTAAATACTCCTGAAATATGTTTATACCTGATTTTGCCTG
Organism: Eubacterium sp.; assembly: GCA_022794015.1. Lineage (GTDB taxonomy): Bacteria > Bacillota > Clostridia > Lachnospirales > Lachnospiraceae > Roseburia_B. The sequence goes on from JAAWDZ010000039.1 coordinate 2,522, forward strand.
GACGTCAAAAAGCATATAAATCTATATTTCCGGAATGATTTTTCAAACACGCTCTAACATGCACCCCTGGAACGAAACTCCGAAAGGCGTGCAGGCTTTTCCATTCCCGCACGCCCCAAACAACATACCTGCAGCCTACTTGACTGCGCCATTTACCACACCGTTCAATATCTGTTTCTGGCAAATGAGATAGAAAATCAAAATCGGAAGCAATGCCAGCAGATAAGATGCAAAAGCCAGATTGTAGTTTGTTCCAAACTGTGTCTGGAATGTCATCTGCGCTAACGGCAGGGTGTTCATTCCACTCCCTGACATAATAACAAGCGGTGTCATTACATCATTCCAAACGCTCAGCGCGGTAATAACCGCAACGGTTGCATGCATCGGCTTCATAATCGGAAAAATCACCTTCCAGAAGGTACAAAATGTCGTAGCTCCGTCAATGCGCGCCGCTTCCTCCAGCGCAATCGGAATGTTAACCAGATATCCGGAATAAAGCATCAGATTCATCGGCATATAGAATACCACATAACAGAGGATAACGCCAACAATATTTGCAATTCCCAGCTGCGCCGTCTGTTTTACCAAAGGCATCATCAGAATCGCAAACGGTACAAACATACCGCTGACAATATACATATACACCAGGTTATACCATTTATTTCTGGCTTTGTTGCGCCCAACCGCATAACCAATCATAGAATGCAGCACTACTGAAAGTACAACGGTAACCGCCGTAATCATCACACTGTTAAACAGTGAACGCCAGAAATCTGTTACACGCATAGCCTCTGCAAAATTTGCCAGGCTCCAGTGTTTCGGCAGAGAAAGGATACCCGCTACACTGTTTGTCATTTCCGTGGGCTGCTTAAAAGCAATGACGATTGTCATATAGAGTGGAAATGCAATTGTAATTAAACCTAAAATTAAAAGGATTGTCACCGGCCAGTTGACCTTTTCTTTTACTTTGATTTCTTTATTCATTATAACTGCTCCTCCTTTTTCCCTGTTACTGTAAGCTGTACGACAGAAAATACGACAATGATGATAAAGAACAATACTGCGTTTGCGCTCTGGAAACCGAACTGTCCGCCTGACATACCATTGTTATAAATCAAATAAGAGATAGACTCCGTACTCTGTGCCGGGCCGCCCTTCGTCAATGCTACGATCTGATCGAATACCATCAGGAAGTTCTTCACACTGAGTACCATGTTGATGCTGAAAAACGGGATAATCAGCGGAAATGTCAGGTGCCTAAACTGTGCCCAGCCTGTCGCTCCGTCAATCGCGCCTGCCTCATATACATCCTCTGGTACGGTCTGTAAACCGGATATGTAAATAATCGTATTCATTGCAATGGCCTGCCATGCACACACGATTACGATAGCAACCCACGCCCATTTTGTGCTGGCCAGGATACTGCTGGCTTCTCCGCCAAACATACCGACTACAGCCGGTACGATATAGGTAAATAAGTAATTGAAAATATAGCCGACTACCAGCGCTCCCAAGATATTGGGTACAAAATACATGCCCCTTAACGCGCTTTTAAATTTAATTTTACTGTTTAATCCAATCGCAAGCAAAAGACTGATGATATTAACGACTATGGTAGCCGTAACTGCAAATTTGATCGTAAACAGATACGATTTGCCGACACGGATATCTCCGAACAAATCCATATAATTGCGAATCCCCACCCAGTCATAGGAACCATATCCTTTAAAATTAGTAAAGCTGTACATAAATCCTTTGATCAGAGGCAGTGTATTGAATGCAAAAAACAGTATCAGGATCGGTATTGTCATCAATGCAAAGGTCCTCTGCCTGTTATTCATCTTTTTCATGTTTCAAATCTCCTTCCCCTTTTATGGATTTTTAGCGTTATATTCTTCTACCATGCGAATGATGTCGCGGTTATACCTTACCCAGTCCGTATCAAATTTGGAAAGAAACGCGTCTACATCCTGATTGATTAAAAATGTCTGAATTTGTGCGTCTACCGCCATTTCCGCCGGATAATAATGATCCTGAAAGTCGGCCATATTTCCGGAGGTAATATAATCCTTCATACCATCCAGATTCGGCGCAAGTGTAAAATCACCGGATTTACAGGGTACAGCGTTCTGATCATCCAGATATGCCTGCACATTTTCATCTTCCAGAAGGAAGTCAATAACCTCATAAGCAGCTTCCTTGTTTTCACATTCCTCCGTTACGGCAAGCATCAGATCCACACCAGAGTTTAATGTGTTGTCGTCTGCACTGTCACTTCCCGGCATGACAAACGAATCAATATCCATATCCGGATTGACCGATTTAATCTGCGGAACAGCATAGCTTCCTATTGTAAACATGGCAGATTCCCCGTTTGCAAATGCGGTACAGGCGTCGTTGTATCCATAGGCAAACGGCCCTTCCTCCCCGTATTTTAACAGCTCTAACATCTTTTCCGCTACGTCGCGGTATTCCTCGGAAAACATCGTATCCCCCGCATTTACCTGCTGACACACATCTGACGGCGCAAGGCTTACCGCCAGGGCATTCCACGGAGCGAGACAGGTCCAGATATCCTTAAGCCCAAAATAAAACGGCAGGATTCCCTCCGACTGAATCGTATCGCACAGTGTAATCAGCTCATCCCATGTCGTAGGAATTTCCCAATTGTGATCCCGAAACATCTGGCGGTTATACAAAATACCGGCCGCATTTGCCACATAGGGCACGCCATACGTCCCCTCTGTCGGTACAAACTCCAAACCCTCTAAAATATCCACATACCCCTGATTGATCTGGGAAAGCCCCTCATAGTCCGACACGTCTGCCAGAATGTTCGAATCGATGAAATACGAATAGTTGATATCGCCGCCGATTCCCAGAATATCCGGATAATCCTCCCGGACAAACCTGGTTTTTAAAACTGTCATTGCATCATTGGGCGAGCTGATCGTTAAGCGGATGTTGTCATGTGTGCTGTTAAATTTTTCTTCCAGCTCTTCAAACACATCCACGGCTTCCGGCTTGTAGTGCACCAGCTCAATTTCAATTTTGCCATCATTGTTTTTCGCGCTGCATCCAGATAGCAAAACTGCGGCTGACATCGTACCTGCCAAAAGAAGACAAACTAATTTTTTCTTCATCCCTTTTTGCTCCTTTCTTTTTTTGGATTCTCGAATCCTTATCTGATATAACAATTATAACATCCCATAATGCGTCTATAAATATCATATTTTTTCCAATTTTATACCATTATGCGTTGTTTCTGACGTATATGAAAGGAGATGTGGCATTTTGGTAGGTTTGAGCGGAAACTATTGTGTTACTGTGCATGGGTCAGGAATGCGCATTTACTGTGTGTTCCGTGAGAACATGATACAAGTTCGGGGCGATTATTGCGAAGCAAAACTTTAAATATCGCCCCGAACCGTTACTGTGAGCGGCCTCCCAGGCCGTAAACAGTAACACTATTGTTGGTGGAAAAGCTATGTTTTTGAAATATATGATTGTGCAATGCACAAAATAAGGGTATAATAGGCAGAAAGCCAATTATAAAGAATGAAATGTACAGCTTTTCCGTACAATCAGTTTTTATGGATAGTGCGAAAAAACTTTTATCATAGTTTTTGGAAAGGTGACAGAAATGAAAGATTTGTTATTCTCGGTATTTCCAAATGAAAATTTCGTGGACTTAAGCCTCTACCAGTTTGGCTGGGAACGCTGCGCCCCCTCCCATGCCTTTGGCCCTGCCGCCAGGAACCATTTTCTGTTCCATTACGTGATTTCCGGCTGCGGGATGCTCCTTGCAGATAATAAAGAAAAAGAAACCTGTAATTACCGTGTAAAAAGCGGCCAGGGATTTATGATTTTTCCGAACCAGATCAATACCTACATTGCAGACCAGAATCTTCCCTGGGAATATGTCTGGATCGAGTTCGACGGCCTGCGCGTCAAAGAAGCCTTAGAAATCGCAGGGCTTTCTCCAAATGCGCCTATATATCACGCGAATTCCCACGATCTGCGTGAGACCATGATGAACGAGATGCTCTATATCGCCCAGCATGGAGATATGGCTCCGTTCCATCTGATTGGCCATTTATATCTGTTTCTCGACGCCATGACCCGCTCTGTTTCTTCTATCCGCCTTTCCGGCAGCGGCAAGCTGCAGGACTTTTATATCCACGAAGCCATCAATTTTATTGAGCAAAATTTTCAAAACAATATTTCAGTTGAAGATATCGCTGACACCTGCGGATTAAACCGCAGTTATTTCGGAAAAATTTTTAAGAAATCCGTCGGACGGACGCCACAGGAATTTCTTTTAAATTACCGTATGACAAAAGCCGCCGAGCTGTTAAAGCTGACCAAACTTTCCATTGGCGATATCAGCAAGGCGGTTGGATATGATAACCCGTTTCATTTTTCCAGAGCATTTAAGCATGTTTATGGAATGCCGCCAAGAGAATGGCGAAATGTGAATCAGATACATCCGATTATTTAAATTATTTAAAATATGCGGCTATGAATCAGGGCCACTCCACAATCCTTGTTGCAATTTTGTTTGCAAGATGCCGATTGTGCGTAATCGCAAGGATTCCCATATTTTTGGCCGCGGCTTCTTTTTGAATTACATTCCAAATCTGCGCCTGCGTAATCACATCCAGCATGGTACTGATTTCGTCGCAAATGAGATAATCAGCTCCGCTAAGCAGCGCACGCGCCACACAAAACCTCTGGAGTTCACCGCCCGACAATTCTCCTGGGAAACGATCCAGCCACGCCTGCTCAATCCCAAATGAAGCAAGCACATCTTCTTCTGGCTCACCGCCTTCTTCCAGCACGCGCCGCATATGCCATCTGGGATTGACTGCCTTTACAGGATGCTGAAAAATCAACTGAACCGGACAGAACCCTTTCTTTGGCAAAGGCTTATTTTCCAGCAGAATTTCCCCGTTCACAGGACTTAAATACCCTGCTAACAGCATAGCAAGCGTCGTCTTTCCATAACCGCTTGGTGCGGACAAAACCAGACATTCCCCTTTTTCTACCTTCAAATTGCAGCCTTCTAAAATCCACGGCTGTTTTTTTTCATAACGAAAATACACGTTTCTCGCTTCAAGCGCCATAATAACACCTCACTTCACCGCCGCGTACCTGGCGTACCGGAGGAACTGCCGCCGTACACCGGCTTGTTTTATCCGGGCAGCGAGGCGCAAACAGACAGCCCTCCGGCAGGCTCTGCGCATTAGGCTGGAATCCTTCCAGAGGCAAAAATCCATTTTGCGGCAAAGCCCTCCACAAGGCTTTTGAATACGGATGCCGCAGGGCATCGGGACCGCTTTTAAAATCAGCCGCCAGAGCTGTTTCTACCGTAGTTCCAGCATAAAATACGGCCACTTTATCTGCAAATTCAAACGCCAGATCAATATCGTGTGTAATTAAAATCACCGCTTTTCCTTCATCCGCCATTTCCCGAAACAGCCGCAGCGCTTCTAATGCCTGCTTAAGGCCCATACCAGGAGTCGGCTCGTCTGCAATGATAAGCTGCGCATCCGTTATCAGGGCAGCAGATACCAGTACCCGTCTTGCCATCCCGCCGGAAAGCTGAAAGGGATACAGCTGCTCCGTTTTTTCCGGCAAACCCAGACGTCCAAAAATACCTTTCCTCTTTTCAACCGGCTTGGGTCTGCGATGCCCGTCTGCCTGTGCTCCCACTTTCATCAGAGGATCCAGAAAAGCAACTGACTGCGGCACAAGTGCAATTTCTGTTCCGCGAAGCTTACGCTGCCGTTTTGCTGTCAGTTCCTGCCCTTTGTAGTGCAGATGACCGCGTACAGTCGCATTTCCGGGAAGAATGCCCAAAATAGCAGAAGCCAGCAGACTTTTACCGGAACCGGAAGAACCGGCAACTGCAATGACTTCTCCGGGATATACGCTTAAGTGCAAATCGGAAATCACCTGCAAATCCTTCTGCAAAAGTCCATGCTCATACATACTAAATGATACGGACAAATCATGAATTTCCAGTAAAGTATTATCTTTTTGTTTCATAACAGACTATTCTCCTTTATCATCTTTTACTCCTGCGCGCGATATGGATCCAGAATTACCTGCAGATGTTCTCCCATCTGATCCACAAGCAGCACAATCATCACCAGCATAAATCCAGGTATTACCGCCGGCCACCACATTCCAGCCGACAGATAGCGCATACTTTCAGATAAGATAATTCCAATGGCAGGCTGCTCCGGTGGAAGCCCAAATCCCAAGAAAGAAATGGATGCTTCGTGTAAAACCGCATGTGGAAACAAAAGAACCAGTCCGGTAAAAAACTGAGGAACCAAATGCGGCAGCAGATGATGTATGAAAATCCAACCGTCTGATTTTCCGAGTTTACGGGATACCGCTATATACGGTTCTGATTTTTGCTTAAGCACCTCTCCACGGATTAAACGGGCAAGACTGCACCAGTGCGTAGCGGCAATTCCCACAAGCAATCCCTTTAATCCTCTCCCCATAGAAAACGAAATCAGAATTACAAGAACGGTATGCGGAACTCCCATCACCAGATCGATCAGCCAGCAGACAAACGCATCCGCATATCGGAAACCCGCGGCCGCTGCCATCCCCACAAATACGGCAATCACCGCACTCATTACAGACGCGGAAAATCCCACTGTCATGCTGACGGCCATCCCTTTTAAAGTACGTATAAAAAGATCTCTTCCCAACGCATCCGTACCGAAAGGATGCTCCCACGAGGGCGGTTGTCTGGAATTTAAAAAACTGCCGGCTGCCGCTTCGTCCGGAATCCAGATTCCCAACGCATAAATGCCAGTCAAAATCAAAGCCAAAACAAATGTCAAAATCAGGGCTCTGGTACGTCGGTTTATTTTTTTCATTTATCCCCCTTCCGTACCCGTGGGTCAATGACTCCGTAAAGCAGGTTTGCAATTAAATTTCCGATACTGACAAAAAGGGCAGAAAAAAGCGTCACCCCCAGAAACAGGGGCACATCGGAATTTTGTCCTGCCGCAGCTACTGCACTGCCCAGTCCGGGATAACTGAATACGGTTTCCGCCAGAACCGAACCGCCGAACAGCTCGGCAAAAGACGCAAACTGCAGAGAAAGCGCCGGAAACAAAATATTACGCAGTCCATGCGAAAAAAGAATGGTGCGTTTTCCTTCCCCTCTGGCCCTCGCAAAGAGTATATATTCGCTTGAAAGTACCTCCGTCAGCTTCTGGCGGGTATGCAGCGCAATATTGGAAAAGGACATGAATCCAAGCGTAATCGCAGGCAGCATCAGATGATGGATTCTCTGCCATACCGTAATATCCTCGCTGCGCATACCAATCGGGGCTGAAAATCCGATTGGAAACCATTTCAGCCAGACAGAAAATACCAGAAGAAACACAAGCCCCAGCCAAAAAGTGGGCACTGAACTTAAAACATAACAGATTTTTTTTAAAATTTTATCCGCCCGCCTGCCCTGATACAGTCCCATCACACACCCCGTCACAAATCCGATCACGCCGGACAGAAGCCATGCACAAAACATCAGGGCCAGTGAATTAAAAAAACGTTCACGGATGATTTCTGCAACAGGCCTGCGATACATGGCAGATTCACCGAAATCTCCCTGCAGCAGCCTGGACAGCCAGCTAAAATAACGCTTTACGGGAGGCTCATGTACTCCCCAGTAATCTTCTATTTCGGCCCGCTGCTCAGGAGAAACAGCTGTGCCAAGCCCTGTAATATACTGCTGCACCGGTTCGATCGGCGAGGCACAGATAAGCGTATAGGATATCGCGCTTACTGCCAGCAGCAGGGAAATCATCCGGATACCATATGTAAAGAATACTCGGACAAGACGCCCTGGGACTCCTTTCATAAAACACCTCATTTCTCCCAAATCCACTCATGTAAATTCTGGATTAACGGCAGTCCATGACCATGTCCATGAATCGGCTGCCTGCCAATAGAAAGCCCGTCTCGTACAAATGTGACATGATCCAGATTAACAACCCAGACCCATGGACACTCTCCCATCATTGCCGTACCGGTCTTGCCGTCCCACTGGACCTTCTGCCAGTTTGCATTGGCGTCCTCCACAGTCAAAGCCTCCATAGCAGCCTCTAAATAACTGTCTGTCACATCACTTTCGTAGCCTTCGGGATTGTAAAAATCGTCCAGCAAAGCGCCTTTGGAACGGTACAGATAATAAGTTTCGTTTGGGATTGCAGAACCCCATCCCATCATCACAGCTTCGGAAAACATACGCTGCGTAATTTCATCCCAGCTTGTTCCCTCTACATTAATTTGAATCCCAATTTCCTTTACCTGTTCTGCGGCAGCCATAGCAACCGCCTGGCGCACCGGGTCATCCGAAGGATAAAGACAGGAAAATTCTGCTTTCAGACCATTTTTTTCCACAATGCCATCCCCGTTTGCATCCTCCCATCCCGCGTCTGCCAGAAGCTGTTTCGCATACTCCTGATCTGTTTCTATGACCACTTCGGGATTGTTCCAGGGCATACCGTCGTTTTCAGAATAGGCCGGCCTGCCAAAACCATTCAAAACCGTATCCGCAATCTGCTGTCGGTCAATGGCACAGGCAATTGCCTGACGGATTTCCAGATTGCAGGTTACATGATTGCCAACAGGAGCGCCGCTTTCTGTCGTTTGGCCTTCGTCCGGCAGAACCGGAAGTGTAAATCCGCGGTTGTCCGCAGAAGGAATTGTCTCTATATGATAACCTTCCACCTCTGTCACGCCAAGCGTAGCTCCAGAATAAGCCACATCCACTTCCCCTGCCTGAACTGCCGCAAGCGCGGCGTCCTCGGACATAAACACTACCGTCACATTTTTTATAGCACAAGCGCCGCCGTAATAATTTTCATTTGCCGTAAACAGAATCTGCTCCTGTGCCCTCCATTCCACAAATTTATAAGGCCCGGAGCCAATCGGCTCTGTGCCATAGTTCTCATCATAAGCATGTTCCGGAACTATCCCTACCGATGCTAATGTGTTAAGAAAAACAGAAGTAGGCTTCGACAGCGTAATCACCACAGTCGTATCATCCTGCGCGGCTGCGCTTTTCATATAAGTCAGATCAACCGAACCCTGCGCAGCTTTTGCCGTTTCCAGCGTAAATGCAACATCCGATGCCAGAACCGGTTCCCCATCTGTAAAAAATGCATCGTCACGAATTGTAAAAGTCCAAGTTAAACCATCCGGGGAAAGACTATAATCTGTGGCAAGATCATTTTCAAAGGTCAGATCAGCCGTATATCGTACAAGCGTACTCTGCACAATTGGCGAATTGCCGTGTCCCCAGCCCTGTGTGGGATCCAGTGTTTCCGGCTCGGAGCCAATCGCAATTACTACGCTGTCTTTTGCTTCTTCTGTGGAATTTATCTCTTTGGGCGTTTCGGTATTGTTATTTTTCCCGATCTTTTCAGAGAATCCGCTTATTTCAGCTGTTTTGACAGCATCAGCGCCGCAGGCAGACACCGAAAAGAGTATGGCTCCCGCCAAAAGTATCGTCCCTATTTTTTTAGTTTTGCTCATAGCTTTGTCCTTTCCGTTTGTGTTGGGTTTTTTATACCCGAAGCACCGGCCAAAAGCTCCCATTTTTTTACCAGAATCTCCGCTTCTGAAATACTGATATTTTTCTCCTTTGCAATGCGAGAAAGATCCTCGTATTCATATTTTCTGCGTTCCACACCGTATCCAATGGAAACCTTGTACCGCACAAGACCATAAGGAGTTTCTAATGCTTCCATCCTCCGTTCCAGCGCATAACGCCAAAATCTGTTTTCCCGAATACCAATCGTTGTCGTATATTTAAAAATCGATCTTACCATAGTTTCTTTGTCTGCTTTACGGCACATCACATGAATGAGAATACCGGGCCTGGATTTTTTCATGCCGACAGGCATTGTATATACATCTAAAGCTCCCTCCCTCAAAAGCTGCTCCATGGCAAATCCAACCGCTTCAGACGTCATATCATCCACATTGCAGCTCAACTCACAGATTTCCTCCTGTACCGCGTCCGTTTCGCCATACATCGCCCGGACACAGTTTGCCGCTTCAAAATCTTTTTTGCCCATTCCATAGCCGATAGCCGTAGTTTTCATCATTGGCATTTCACCAAACCGATCTGCAAAATGCTTCAAAAGCGCCGCGCCCGTCGGTGTACAAAGCTCCCCCTTGATACTTCCTCCATACATAGGCACGCCTTGCAGGATATGCGCCGTTGCTGGAGCAGGAACCGGCAAAATACCGTGCGTACAGCAAACCTGACCGCTTCCCACATGAATCGGAGAAGCTATCACTTCATCCGGCGAAAGTCTGTCCATCAGTAAGCATACCATTGTAATATCGGCAACAGCGTCCATGGTACCAACCTCATGGAAATGTATCTCTTCCACTGGTTTTCCGTGTGCCCTGCTCTCCGCTTCAGCAATCAGTGTATAAACTGCCATTACGTTATTTTGCACTTTCTGCGGCAGCAAAAGATGATCCCGGATTATGTGTTCTATATCATGCAGGCTGCTGTGACTGTGGTCATGAGCATCACCGTGACTGTGCGCATGCTCATGTACATCATGGCTCTCTTCTTCCTCCCCATTTACTGTAACCGAAAGATGGGTCCCTGTAATACCACATTTTACAGACGTTTCCATTCCAATATGGACGCCTGGAATCCCAAGATGGTTACATTCTTCTACAAACTTTTCCGGATCCGGCATCAGTTCAAGCAGCGCAGCCGCCAGCATATCGCCTGCTGCACCCATAGAGCAGTCAAGATAAAGTGTTTTCACTGTTCATCCTCCTTTTTCCATTCATATGATTTATCATGCTTGCGAGATACCCGGCGCCAAAGCCATTGTCTATATTAACGACTGAAACGCCGCTTGCACAGGAATTAAGCATGGCCAAAAGCGCCGAAAGCCCCTGAAACGACGCGCCATAGCCGACACTGGTCGGAACCGCAATCACCGGGCAGTCCGCAAGTCCGCCAATCACACTCGCAAGCGCACCCTCCATTCCGGCAATTGCAATAATTACACTGGCGCTCATAATATCCTCAAGATGGGCAAGCGTCCGATGCAGACCAGCCACTCCAACATCGTACAGGCGAACCACCTCATTTCCCAGCACAGCTGCCGTCAGCGCGGCTTCCTCCGCCACCGGAATATCGCTTGTCCCACCCGTTGCCACAACAATCCTGCCGATTCCGTCAGGTATCGGCATCTGCCCAACAATCCCGCACCGGGCCTCTTTCTCATAATGCAAGGGATGCGCCTTCCCTACAAGCGCAGCTGATTCCTCTGACAAACGGGTAATCAGAATCGTTTCCTGCCCGTTCTTTTGCATTGCTTCCACAATTCCAGTGATCTGTTCCGGCGTTTTTCCCGCACCGTAAATTACCTCAGCCGCCCCCTGCCGCACTTTACGGTGCATATCCACTTTGGCATAACCGATATCTTCAAACGGTTTTGTTTTCAGCTTCAAAAGTGCATCTTCAACGGAAACACTGCCATTCTTCACATTCTCCAAAAGATTCCTGATACCGCCTTTCATTCTCTTACCTCCAGATCCAATGATACCGTTTTATAATACTGTTTCAATTTGTCTAAAATATCCTTTCTGTGCAAAAGCATAAACTCAATCTGTCCCTCCTGCATCTGCAGTCTTGCGTGGCCATCCGACGAACGGACACGAAAATCCGCAAGCCCAAGCGAAAACAGATAATTCTCCGCTGATTCCACAGCGTATAATTTATCCTTTGTAATACATTCCTGCGTCGGAATTCTTGTGGCCAGACAGGCATAAGCCGGCTTGTCCCAGGTAAACAGACCAGCCGCTTTGGAGAGTTTCCGAATCTGCTCCTTCCGTAAACCACATTCCCGCAAAGGCGACAAAACCGACAGCTCCTTTAATGCGCGCATGCCCGGACGATCCTCTGCATCATCTGAAGCATTTGTCCCGTCAAGCAAGACTGTAAAACCGTCTGCCGCCGCCTCCTTTACAATGGCATCAAAAATCGCTTTTTTACAATAATAACAACGATCCGAAGGATTTTCCCTTACACAGGGAACTGACAGTATATCCAGATGCAGTATTTTCATCTGAATATCAAACTCCTCTGCAAACCGAAGAGCATCTTGCATTTCAAACTCCGGCTGGAATTCAGATTTCACATAATACGCCTGCACCTCTTTTGCATATTTTCTGGCTGTATACAATAAAAAAGCGGAATCTGCGCCTCCGGAAAATGCAATTGCGACCTTCGGATGCAATAAAAAGAACTCTTGTAAATTCATACCGTCACCTCAATTTTTAACAGTTCATTTAAACTGAGCTGTTACCTCCATTTTCCCAAAAGAAAGCACACCTATTCCCTTCAGGGAATTTGTGTGCTTTCCTGGCATACGTTCTTCTGATATTTTATGTTTAAATTTGTCTTTCTTTCATAATATAACGCTTCAGCGTTAATTCGGACAGCTTCCTGCTGTCTTTGGTATTGTATACCAATTGAGTTTAAAAATCAATATCCTATATTTTTTATCTCCTTACTGTCTAATCTTCTGCAGCTCAGCCATCACATCCCCAATCAGCTTCCCAATATTCAAATTCTCCACTCCCACCACAATATTATCACAATGATTCACCGGAATTAAAATCCTCTTCGCCCTGCTCTGAGCCACAGCCTGCGCCATAGCCGGGGTAATCTCCCCCAACAGGGCATCTGCAATTACAATACCAACAGGCCCAATGATAACATCTGCTCTTTTACTATTCACGACAACCGCATTTTCTCCCGTAGCCGCATAGTCTGCCCCCGCCTTTATCATAGCAGTCGTCGCAGCCGAATTTGTCCCTACTGCAGTTACCACTGCATCTGGTCTGTTTTTTTTCACAGCCAGAGTAAGCTGTTTCCCAATCCCGCCGCCCTGGGCGTCTATAATCAGTATATTCATATTCTTTTCCGGTTTCCTTTCTGTAACATGGATTACCATTTCACCTGACTGGGATCAGGCTTTTACCTCCGCTTCGCCGTAATCATTCCCTTCGTTAAAATTCCGTGCATTTTCCATTGTAACTACGGCAATCGCCTGCATAGCCTCCCTTGTAAAAAACGCCTGATGGCTGGTCAATACTACCTGAGGAAACATCAGAAGCCGCGCCGTAATATCATCTGTAATAATCTTATCACTGCGGTCCGTATAGACGTTCTCATCCTCCCCCTCATAAACATCCAGAGCTACTGCCTGAAACTTTCCCTTTTTCAATGCGGCAATTAATGCCTCTGTATCTACCAGAGTACCTCTTGCCGTATTCACCAGCATAGCCGTATCCTTCATCATACGAATGCTCTCTTCATTGACAATATGATACGTACCCGGAAACAGAGGTGCATGGAGAGAAATCAAATCAGAACGCAAAAACAGTTCTTCCTTGTCCACATAAGTCAGGAGCCCTTCCTTTTCGAATTCCTCATTGGGATACGCGTCCCAGCCCAACACAGTCATGCCATATCCTTTACAGATCCGCGCCATACAGATTCCTATTTTGCCGGTACCTACGATTCCGGCCACCTTATTGTGCAAATCCAGGCCCAAAAGGCCGCTTAGAGCAAAATTATTGTCCTTTACTTTATTGTATGCCTTATGGAGACGCCGGTTCGCCTCCTGAAGAATCGCCATTGCATGTTCCGCCACCGCATACGGCGAATAAGCCGGTACACGCAGCACAGTCATACCGCAGTCTCTGGCCGCCTCCAAATCTACATTGTTGAACCCCGCACAGCGCAGCAGAATCAGGCGTACGCCACATTCCTTTAAACGCTCTACTACAGGACGGGGTACATTGTCATTGACAAAAACACAGACCGCATCAAAGCCGTCAGCAAGATCCACCGTTTCCATTCCCAGGTTGGAGGTAAAATAACGGATATCAGAATTGTAGGTTCCATCTCCTTTATCCTTTGTCAGCTCACTGAAAAAGATTCTGTCATAATCTTTGGTACCAAAAAAGGCAATTTTCAGCAGACTGGCCGCTTTCTTTTCATTAAATTCTCTGTTAATTACCTCCTGGACTGCTCTTACTGCCTGCTCTTCATCCTCACCGTTCAACTGCAAAATCAGTGTATCTCCCTTTTTAGCTCTCAAACTTAACAGCTCCAGTACATTACGGCCATCAACAGTTTTTCCATTTGACGTCACCGTAACGATACTCTTAAAATTCACACAACACTGAGCCAGCACAGCACAAGGTCTGGCATGTACTCCCATAGAATTCGTAACCTGATATACGATTTCTTTCATAATTGTTTGTTCTCCTTTCCATCATTGCCATACTCTACATCAGTTGTGCAAATACCGACGCGCCAAAAACAGTTACAAGTCCGGCAACAGCTATGGCAAGACTGCTCATGGCTCCTTCGATTTCTCCCATCTCTAACGCCTTTGCCGTTCCGATTGCGTGAGAAGCCGTGCCAAGCGCAAGCCCCTTTGCAACGGGCTCCTCAATCTGAAACATCCTGCATACAAATTCTGCTGTCACGTTTCCAAGGATTCCCGTAACAATTATTACAGCAACCGTTATCGTTGTAATGCCGCCCAGTTCCTCTGAGATACCAAGTCCAATGGCAGTCGTAATGGATTTGGGAAGCAGTGTAACATACTGTTCATGGGTCAGCCCAAACAGCTTTGCCAGTAAAAATACACTAACAAGGCTTGTCAGCACTCCAACTGCAATTCCCCCCGCCACTGCTTTTAAGTTTTGCCGCAGCAGATTCATCTGCCGATAAAGCGGAAGCGCCAGACATACGGTAGCAGGCGTCAGCAGATAACTGATGTATCTGGCACTTTCATTGTAGTGCGCATATTCTACTTTCAGAAGCGACAGCACTGCCATAACACATATCGTTCCAATCAACAACGGATTTAAAATGGCCAATTTAAATTTTTTCTTTAAAAGCAGTCCGCCTTCGTATGCAATAAGACTGATTACTGCTCCGAAAAAAACGGAATCAGTCAACATATGGTTCATCCTGTTCACCTTTTCTCCTTTGTTTTTCTCTCCGAATCATACGCTGTGTCACCTGTCCTGTTACTGCCATAACGAGTACAGTTGTAAGTACCGTAATCAGGACAACCGGAAGCCAGACCGGCTGAAGCGACGGCCAGGAATCCAGCAGTCCTGCTGCGGCAGGAATAAACATGACCGGCATGATCTCAATCAGAAAATCAGCAGTTTCACCGATCTGCTCTGGCTTTAGAATTCCGGTACACAAAGCCAAAAACATGAGCAGCAGCCCACAGACACTTGCCGGAACAGGAATCGGCAGAACCATATAAAGTATTTCACCCAGAAAAGAAACAAAAAGAATAATACAGAACTGGCGTAAATATTTCATAACTGCGGTTATCTCCTTTACAGCGTATTTGGGAAGAGCAGCATAGTTATCACTTTCATCATGTCCAAAAATCCTCTCTAAAATTCACTCTTTTGAAAACATCTGCCCTTACTGGCTACAAACGGAAGCGTTATGGATCACTGCACGCAGTGTTTCGTATAATTTATCCACTTCCACAGGTTTCGACAGATGACCGTTCATGCCACATTCCACAGATTTTTTTAAATCATCATCAAAAGCGTTTGCCGACATGGCAATAATGGGTATGGTATGGCAGTCTTCTCTCTCCATACCGCGAATCGTGCGGGCGGCCTCCAGGCCGTCCATGACCGGCATCATAATATCCATCAAAATCACATCATACGTTCCGGGAGACGTAGCGCGGATACGCTCCACTGCCTGAGAACCATCGTAAACACAATCCACTTCAAAACCTCGTTCCTCCAACAGATACTGCGCAATTTCAACATTCAGTTCATTGTCTTCCACCACCAGGACACGGCAGCCTTCGAACGAAATCTCCTCCTTTTCCACTTTGGCCTCTTCATCCTCTCCAAGAGCCAGGGAAATACGAAAACTAAAAGTGCTGCCTTTTCCTGGAACACTATCCAACTGTATACTGCTCCCCATCATTTGTATCAGGCGGCTACTGATAGAAAGCCCCAAACCGGTACCCTGCTGTTTAGACGGATTTTTGTTGGCAGCCTGTTCAAAAGAGCGGAATACCCGATCCTGTTCTTCCTTCGCAATCCCGATTCCCGTATCTTTTACCGCAAAATAGAGAGAACTGTCCTTCTCTGAGACGGATGTTTCCTTTACAGTAAGCGTAACTGTTCCGCCTTCCGGCGTGAATTTTATCGCATTGCCCAGCAAATTGATCAAAACCTGACTGATACGCATCCTGTCTGCAACAAACCAATGGCGGCCCAATTCAATATCCTGTATAAACTGGATATTTCTGGCGGCGGCCTGAGTCACGATCAATTCATGAATCGTACCAAGCATTTCATCTATATTAAAATTAAAAGGATCCAGCTTCATCTTGCCGCTCTCAATTTTAGACATATCCAGAATATCATTGATCAGACCCAGTAAATAATCAGAAGAGGACTGGATTTTCTGCAAACAATCCATAATCCGTTCAGGCGTCTGATCCTGCTGCAGGGCAATGGCCGTCATACCAATAATACCGTTCATAGGGGTACGGATTTCGTGGCTCATTCGTGAGAGAAATTCCGATTTCGCCCGGCTGGCGATATCATGCTGCCTCTGATTGAGCTGACCCTGTATCACACGGCCCAGCTCTGCCAGATTCTGATATTCATCCGGCTTGCTTAAAAGAGACGGATCTACTCCAAGGATGCAGATATTTCCCATATAATTCCCACTGTCATACATGGGAAGGAGAATCCCCTGTTTTTCCGGTTCAATACACAGGAAGCTTTGAAGTTCTTTCCGTGCGCCATCTTCCCCGGAAAAATAGCGTACCTCCGCCTGGCCAAGCCAGTCATAAAATTTATTTTTTTCCGATTCTGTATATTTTTTTACAGTCTCAGTCGCAGCTTTATTGTGTTCATGCCACTGGTAACTCAGATAATTTGAATTAAAATCAGACCGCAGCATAGACACCAGGACATCACTGGCCTGGTAGAAACGCCCGATCTTTTGAAGCATCAGCATCATCTGAGCTGAAAAATCAGAACCCCGTCCAAAAAGATCCAAGGCCACGGAAACAAGACCCGTATTCTTATCGTAGCCCATACTATTAATATCCTGTCCCTGCAGCGCCGGCAGAGAATCACGGGCAGAAGACGGAAGATCTCTGTAAAAGAGCATCTGCTGTCCGCCAAAAGGAAGGGCCTGGCTGCGGGCCAGCTTCGCTTTTAATATCAGTTCTTCTGCAGACTGTTTCATTTTTCCATAGCATAAGCCTGCGCAAAGACCTATATGGAAAACCTCTTCATCATAGTCGGCGGCAATGCGCTCCAGCAAATCTTTTATTTGTCCAGCGGCATCCTCTTTGGGCAATCCCTCCAGCCACAGCACAAATTCGTCCTGGTTTAAACGCAGAGCAATAGCCGGACAACCGGTTTCTTCGGTAAGTGTCCGGCATTTTTCCTGAATTTTTTCGCCAATGGACTCTAAGATCATATCTCCAAATACAATTCCGTTTTTTTCGTTGATCTCTTTCAGATTGCAGAGGAATAAATTAGCCATAAGACCCTGTGGCTGTTTTCTGCGGGCCTGGGACAAAAGCTCCATGCCGGCGCTAAATACATAAAGACCTGTAACGCCGTCCATCATGTTTTGCCGAAGCTGCTCCGCTTCCCGTTCTTTCTGCTCCTGAATATTATGAATACTTCCTACCAGTTTCCATCGCTGTCCATCTGTATCATAGACAGCTTTTCCCGAAAGAGCCACCCAGTTATATTCAGATTCCTCCGGCCAACGCATTCGAAATTCCGCATATGGATTGTCCGGATCCTGCTGCAACGCTTTTGCCACCTCTTCCCTGTCCGCTTCATAGATATAATCCGGATGAATCAAAACTCCCTCAGATTCATGAAATTGCCATTGACCGTTCATAGTCTTATGGTTGACCAGATCCAAGATCTGACTTCGCAGATCATAGGTAAAAAAGATATCCTTGGAGGATTCGAGCGCTACTTTATACCGTTCTTTTTCCTCCAGCAGAATATTTTCGGCTTTCCTCTGCTGCTTCGTCAAATCGCTTATGACATCATAGAGCGCGTCAATTTCCAGGATATTAGACGGTTTAAATTTTTCCAGGCCAGCGCTTCCTTCCATAATGCAGTTCATCAGGTTCTGAACAGGCCGGGTCAAATGCCGCACCAAAATATAAATACCGAAGACACCAAAGATCAGTCCGGCTAAAACGGCCATAACCATCCAAAAATAGAGCTGACTGCTCATGCCAAACAGCTCCTTTTCCGTATTCAGGCCCAAAAGTACCCAATCTGCATTTTCATATGGTACATTTTTGCCATACAGCTCCAACGGACACGCTACGGCGTATACGCCCTGTCCGGTCATTTTAATATCCTCTACAAGTGAAAGATTATGATACCCTGTCTTTAACAAAGTAAAATTCCTGTTTGCGGATCGGATCAGATCGTACAGCATTCCCTTTCCTGTCAAAGGTACATAACTTCCGTCTTCCTTACTGACGGCCAGCATATAACCAGACTGTTGGGAGCTGTTCAGCTCTGCAGCAGGAAAATAGTCGTACAGATTCTGACAGGAAACTTCAACCCCCAATACGCCGTACACCTGACCGCCATACCGCAGTGGCAGAGAATATGTAATCATCTCATAAGTATCCGAATCATTCTTCTCCAGAGAAAAAGGAAGAGACCAGTATCCCAGATCCTCCACATCTGCGTCCGGATATTCCGTTCCGGCGCGCCATGGTTCGTAAAAATAAGAATCTTTCGGATTCTGGCCGATTCCGTTCATATGAAACCGGGTAGTCCAATTGGAATCCAGGGGAACATTCCACATTCTGGAGAGCTGCTTATTCCCTCTCTCCAACAACAAATCCGTAAAATTTACAGGATTTGTATGCGGATCGGAATCCCGGATGAAAAAACCGGCATAATCTCCCTCCATTTCCATATCTGTCCCCGTCAGAACCAAAAATATACCAGTAGTGACATTATTCTGCAAAATATTTAGGCATTCGGGAAACAGCAGATCCAAAAAACGGTTTTTTAGTTCATCTGATTGGAGAATTTCTTCCAATTTCACGTCTTCATCTATCAGAAACTGCTGCAGCCGGTTATTCAGAAAACCTTCCTGATCAGAGATGGATGCCCATCTCTGATTCATATCGTTTTGAAGGATTACCTGTCTGTTCTCCACCAATCGTCTCATCATACCCGCGGAATATTCCTCCAGCGTTTTTGCAGTCTGCCTGACCACCAGGGTACCAATGGTAATGGCGCTCTGTATCAGCATGATAACAATTAATGAGATCAGAAAAAATTTGAATATCGTCAGCTTTTTCTTTTTTTGACTCTCAGCGTTTCTCATTTGCCATACCTCTATTTACCCACAATGTGATTCAATTCGTCACAGAAAGAACGATACCATTCTCCAAAAGCTTCTCTGGTTACATAAGGCGCCGTCGCTTCTTCTAAGCTTTTTCCCTGCCCAAGCGCAGTCACGACAGATGCCCGGTCCCCGGCTGCTTTATCGGCAATGTGGTACTCTAAAATCTTCCTGGCAGCAGAACCATTTTCAAAGCTCTTATTCGTATAAAGGGTGATATTCTCCATCTCCTGAAAAACGGCAGTCAGGCAGTCATATGTTTTAGGAGCCACTGTCAGCTGTTTTTCTTCGATAACCTGATCCAGCTTTTCCACGTTGTTTGCCTCTTTGAGTACGGGCAGATAACCGGATACGCATCCAAACTCCAGGTTATTTTCCGCCTGGGTAAACCACTTCAAAAACTCTACGGCAGCGTATTCGTGCTTTTCGTCCGACTTGCTGACTACCATACCCGCGCCCTGCTGTACGGCGCAATGCTTTCCCCCTTCAAATACGGGAGCCGTCATTACGATATAATCAATGTTGTAACTGTCGTCCTCAAGCTCCACCTGATCCGGGAAATACATAGCGGACGAAGTAGAACCTGTATACGCCAGTATATCTCCTGTCTTTACATCATCGGATCGAAAAGAACCATAAGCGCCAAAATAGCCTTTTACCATAGGGATATAATAATTTTCCCATAATCTGTACAATGCTTCCTCCGGTACATTTAAGGTCATTTCTCCGTTCTCTACATGAAAAATTTCTTCCCCCAGCTGCTGCATTCCAATAACGAAATAATTGGCTACCGCATCCCTTCCATAAAATGCTTTGCCGTCTTCCGGAATATCAGGAGTAAGGCTGTCGGTCCATTCATAATAAGCCTGGGCCGTAGCGGTTACTCCTTCAACCGTAGCTAATGTATCTAAAGACGCGCCGGTTGCTTCTGCAAATTTTTCCCAGTCCGTCTTATTGAGCATCATTATCTCCGTGGATTTGGCCGTAGGGAAAATCCGAAACGAACCGTCGGCGGCAATGCGCCCTTCCTCAATATAAGAATCCACATACTGCTCCAGATCTTCTTCACTGAGATAACTGGACAAATCAGCCAAAGCGCCTGCCTGTTCCACTTCATATGCAGTGTCCGCATATGAAGAAAAGATGTCCGGCATGGCGTCTGCGCCTACTTTTCCCTCAATCGAATCCCGTACCGCAGTTTCCAGATCGGAAACAGATCCCTGGGAAAAGCCTTCCACATAAATTCCTTTCTCCCGTCCCACTGTATCGTTAAATTCCTGCACCAGACTGTCAAATGCCGACTGCTGAGAGCCGTTATAATAATGCCAGACCGTCAGTGATACAGGATCTTTGGGATCCAGAGGGTTCTTATCTCCACACCCTGAAAATCCCAGAACCATAGTTGTTACAAAGCATAATATCCCCAGCTTCTTTTTTAAAATTTTCAAATCTATCATTGATATACCTCCTCCTGTAAATAGTCAAAGTCAGTATATCATATGCCAGCAATTTTTACAACCAGTGTAAATTTTTGAGTTCCCCGTCATTTGCCTTATCACACGCCGCATCACAGCATCATTACCGGACAACACCCACTGCCCCTGCAATCACTGCAAGAAACACCGGTACAATATATTTTCGCGGATGATGCCACAAATCACTTTCGATCTTCCATCCCCGAATCGGGAAAAACCATTCCAGCAGGACAAAACCTATTGCCCCAAGCAGCGCAAAAACTACTGCAAACAGCGCTGCATCTGCTCCAAATCCGCCTGTCTGCACCCGATAGCTGCACAGGAAAACAGCATCTACCAACAGATTCACAGAAAAAACAAACATACCATATGGCAGGCAGAACGCTTTCTTTTGTCCAGGCAGGCAACGAACGGCCTGTTCCAAAGCCGGATCGCAGGAAAGCAAAACAGAAAGCGGCGTATTCACAGAGAGTATTGCAAACCCAATCGGCACAAAAGCCCCGTCTTCTGCTTCCCCGAAAAAATGCGGCAGAATACAGGCGACACCGCACATGAATGCCGTATTTAACAGATAGTTTCTGTGTGATGTCAGATATCGGAAAAAATATCTCCACATAAGGAGCTTTTGTCCGCTTTTTACTGTATGACGCCTGATACTTTCCTGTGGACAAAAGCAGTATGGATCTGCATATTTTAACAGAGCCGCCGCAAATATACCGTTTACAGCAAAAACCGCCAACAGTAATACACTGTTTTTCAAAAAGATGAGAACTGCTGCCAATCCCACAGCCCAGATAAAAACGTATCCCCTTTTGCTTTTCTGAGAAAAAAGTACAGCAGGCATCAGAACGGCGTTCCATGCACAAACAGCGCTTACGGCAATTTCCACGGGGTTCTGCGGCGAGACTGCAAATACAACAGCCCATACGATTCCTGTTTTTGTCAGCAGTGCATAGCACCCCAAAATACTGATATAAGAAAATACAAATTCCTGACGTTCAAATGGAAGCATCAGCATATTTTTTATAGTTCCGGCACAAAGCACCTGCCACATGATACCTGCCGTTACTGCTGCCGACATAAGATATATTACGAAAGGAGAGATCCGAAGCCGTACACCGGACAAGTGCAATCCACAGTATACAATCAGGCAAATCAAAAATGTTTTACCTGCCCTTTCATATCTGGTTCCAAATAGTTTTTTTGCAAATGCTTTATCAATTTCTTTCTTCATGCAATGCCTCCCGAATCTGTGCGGCGTCTATTTCCCCACTCCCAAAATCCTGTCGTATTTTCCCGTTTTCCAATACCAGTACACGGTCGGCTGTCAATGTAATACTCTCTAAGATGTGTGAAGAAAACAAAACCGCCCCATATTCCTTGTAGCCTGCGATAAGCTGATATAAAAATTCCGTACTTTCGAAATCCAGCCCGTTGACCGGCTCATCCAACAAAAGCAGCCTGGGTTTTAATGCAAATGCAGTAATCAGAAATACTTTCTTTTTGTTCCCGGTTGAAAGCTCTTTTAACAGCATATCCGTATGCCCTTCAAAATGAAAGCCGCGGATCAGTCCGGAAACGTCGGGCATCTTTTTTCCATATGCCATACACACATACTTCAGATATTCCCAAAATGTAAAATATCCAAAAGAGTCATCTTCGGCAAACACCGTATAACGGCACAGCTTAAACTCCGGCTTCCGAAATGATACCGGGCAGCCGTCAAACAAAATTTCATCTGCCCGAAAATGATCCAGCAGTCCGGATAAAATTTTTAAAAAGGTCGTCTTTCCCGCTCCGTTTAACCCAATCAGACCTGTCACCGCATGATCCATAATCCCGACAGAAAGCCCGGATAAAACTGGCTGTTTTAAGGAATACCACGCCTGCAGATTTTCTATTGATAACAATTGACTGCCCATCTTAATTTCCACCTTTCCCACCCTGTCCGTTTCTCCACGCAATATAGGCAGAACCCAAAAATACAACGCACAGCAGCAGATAAAGTCCTGCCATTTCCAAATTGCCTCCTGCCGCACTGCAGGCAGCGGACGCCAGCCATACCAAAGCCAAAATCCCACGAATCACTATATGACGCATAATAAAATCCTCCTTTTTTGTTCTGCCTTTATTCTATCAAAAAAACCTGCCGTTTGCCAAACTGTCCGCAAACGGCAGGTTTTTGTCCCCGAATTGTAAATAGCCTGGTCCAGTTCAAAGACGGCCTTCGAAAAACAAGGTCGCAACTGCCAGAAACCTCTCTCCCTCATATGATGTCTGTACAATCCCATCGTATTTTTGAACGGCTGCCTGAACGCTTTTCAACCCCCATCCATGCAGTCCATCCTCTGTTTTTGTCGTTTTCAGTTCCCCTTTCTCCTGCCTTGCAGCTCCTGTATAGCTATTTTCCACTTTGATCACTATCATCTGGTTGATCCGGCGTATAGTAAGCGATATCCTTCTTTTTTCAGGCGGATTCACCTGACCTGCTGCCTCCCGTGCATTGTCCAGCAAATTTCCCAATACGGCGCAGAGATCGGCGCTGCAAATATTCGTATGGCGCGGAAACTCGACCTGCACTGATAATTGGATCTGACTGGCCGCAGCTGCTGCTGCCAGGCTGTTGATCAGATAATCTGCTGTGTCATCCCCAGTCCAGACGGTATCCGCCATTTCCTGTACCGGTTTTTGCAGACCGTTCAGATACTGCACCGCTTCCTGGTATTTTTCATGGGCCAGAAACTGACGCAGCACGCCGATATGATTGTGTAAATCATGGAACAGCCTGGCATTTACGGCATAAGCCCGATTTAACGCCGTATAATCCCGTTCCAAAAGTCTGGCCTGCTCGGATTTCAGCTTTGCCAGTTCTTTTTCCATTTCATACTGACGACTGATACGAAATATCAGCACTGCCATCAGCAGCACAACGGCCAGGACCACCCACATATAAATCGTATCCTCCGGAATCACTCTTCCATTTTGCACATTCCAGGTACTCAGTGTAATAACAGCAAAAAAGCCGGCCAAAGCAATTACCATGGACAACTGAAACGCCTCTTTTCCTGCCATATCCGGTTTACCCGCCGCATACACCGCCAGAGCCGCCAAAAATAAATTCAAAAGCCAGCGCACTGCCTGACCGTGCATGGAAGTCAAATCCCAGAAATGTCTGTCTTCAAACAAAATCCACATTCCCGCCGAAAACAAAAACTGCCACAATTCCACTGCAATTCCGAAATAAATACTGATATACAGCCCCATACCGAAATCTGCATGTAAAAACCGGCATACACAAAATACCAGCCAGACTGTTTCCATTATCAGCCAACTGATATGAAACCCGTTTGAAACGACGTCTGCTGCTGCAATGATACTGATTCCAGCCGCCCCCGCCAGCACTGCTCCCCCAAAAGGACGTTTTGTATGCAAGAGCCTGTAAATCAAAAACATACATGCCGCAGCATGAAACGCCTCGCTTACCACAGCAGAAACTAAAATCAGCCATCCTGTCATATATGCATCCCCCAGTAACGATTCATCTGTTCCTTTACCTCCTGCAAATGCGAACGGCTGACAGGAAGCGTCGTTTTATCCTTCAATACAACCATGCCATCTTTGATTTGCATAATATGTATCAGATTCACAATACATCCTCTGTCAATAAAAATAAATTCCTCGCCTGCCAGCTCTTCATAAATCTGCTGCAATGTCCTGCGTACCTTTGATACACCTGAAAAAGACGTTATTTTTACATTCTTTCCATCGCGTTCAATATATAATATTTCCCTGTAAGGAATTTTTTCCAGTCTGCTGTTCGTCTGTATTGTGTATACCTTTCCATCTTCCAGCGCCAATAGCTTTAGAGCATCTGTAACAGCCGCCAGCAGACGTCCTTTCCTGTCATTTTTGGGAACATAGCGAAAAACAGACAGCTCAAAGGCATCAATTGCATATTCTATATGGGAAGTCACAAAGATTATTTTTACATTGGGAAGAAAGGGCCTGATCGTTGCGGCAAGCTCCATTCCGGAACTTTGGGGCATTTCAATATCCAGAAGGAGCAGATCATAGAAAAAGCTGTCCTGTGTAATATCATACAAAAGGTTACTGCTTTGTGTATAGGTCGTTATCTTACCTGCAATGCCCAATTTTTGCAGACATTCCCTTGTAATCGTTTCATTGACCAGAACGACTGTTTCATCATCATCACAGATTGCTATATTCAGCATACTTTCACCTCATTTTCTGCAAAATATGGTAACCATCACCAAAATAGATTGCAAAAAGCTGCCGCAGAAGAAAATACTCTGCGGCAATCTGTCTTTCTCTATGTACCCATGATTTCAAATCAGTCGCTTTCATCCAATCCCTGCTCCTGCATCCTTTGAATTTCCGGAAATGCCGAAAGCATCGGTTTCTCTTTCCTGCCCTTAATTTTCCTGTCTACATAGTTCTTTGTAATCTGAGCCACGACCGGTGACAGCGTCAATACACCAATTAAGTTTGGAATCGCCATCAGTCCGTTAAACGTATCCGATAAATCCCAGGCCAAATCCAGACTCATGGTCGCTCCGCCCAAGATAAATACGATAAACACAATACGGTAAATAATCGTGGCATTTGAGCCAAATAAATATTCAAATGCTTTGGACCCATAATGGCTCCAGCCTAATACCGTTGAAAATGCAAAGAGCAGAATCGCAATTGCAATAAATGCCGGCCCTGCTGCTCCAAAAACAGTGGAAAAAGCCTCTCCCACCAATGCAGAATCCGGTGAACTGCTTAAAACCGCTCCTGTTTCCAAATCCACAAGTCCGGAAGAGAGTACAGAAAACGCTGTCAGGGTGCAGACTACAATTGTATCTGCAAACACTTCAAAAATACCCCACATCCCCTGTCTGACCGGTTCTTTTACATTGGAACTGGAATGAACCATGACAGAAGAGCCAAGCCCGGCTTCATTGGAAAATACACCTCTCTTCATACCCCAGGTTACAGCAAGCTTTACGCCGGAGCCTACAATACCGCCGCCCACGGCTTTCATCGCAAAAGCTCCCTTGAAAATAGCGCCAAATACCGCGCCAAACTGGTCAATATTAATAATACAGATTGCAAAAGCGCCTACAATATAAAGGATTGCCATAAACGGAACCAGCTTCTCTGTCACACTGGCAATCCGTTTAATGCCGCCCAGAACAACCAAAGCTGCCAAAATCATCAAAACCACGCCCGTTACAATATGAGGAACCTGAAACGCAGCATACATATTGCCGGCAATGGAATTGATCTGACTCATATTTCCGATTCCGAAGGAAGCAAACAGACAGAACAGGGAAAACAGCACCGCAAGAACTGCGCCAATCTGCTTCATACCCGGTTTTCTGCCCAAACCGTCCCGCAGGTAATACATAGCGCCGCCGCTCCACTCGCCTTTCTCATTCTTCCTACGATAATAAATACCCAGTACATTCTCCGAATAGTTTGTCATCATTCCAAAGAATGCGACAATCCACATCCAGAAAATAGCCCCCGGACCGCCGGATATCAGCGCGGTCGCCACACCGACAATATTTCCCGTTCCAATTGTAGCAGCCAACGCCGTACAAAGTGACTGGAACTGTGAAATAGACTGATCATCATGACCCGTATGCTTTGTAATATGCCTGTCTGTAAAAATACTCCCCAGCGTGTGCTTCATCCAATACCCGATATGCGTAATCTGGAATACCTTCGTCAAAAGCGTCATCAGGATACCGGTTCCCACCAATAACACCAGCATGGGAAGCCCCCACACAAATCCGTTGATTTTGCCGTTTATGCCGGAAATCAAATCGATCATACTTTTTCTCTCCTTTTCCTGTGTTTTAATGGACAGAATATATTTATTCTATATCCTACAAAAAATTACCACATTGTTAAGGAATTGTCAAGAAATCTCAATATCCACAATATCATCGAACCCTATTTTTGTTCCGTCTGAAAGGAAAATGACGCGGTGATACGGATCGATTTTTTTTACGGTTCCTGTTACATTCTGGTACTGTCCGCCTTCTTTTTTTCCGTCCGGCAAAAAATAAGTGAAACACACTTCTGCCGGTTCTTTTTTATGGTTTTGGATCAGCTGCAGCTTCACATCCAGTTCTTCCTGCTCACTTTCACTCAATTCCTTCCTGGCATCCGTTAAGCGCGCCGTTTCCTTTACGGCTTCCCCGAATCCTGTCAGTGCGGCAAAAGGAGCAAACTGTGCAGCCCTGTCCCGGACAGGCATAGCCGGATATATCTTTGAAACGTGATGCGGCAGATGAATAATATCTTCGTACTGGCGGAGATCGTCGTTATTTTGCATAAGAAACGCATCCCTTCCCGGCAAACCGGATTTATTTTAAAACATGGCAGCTTGTCTGAGCTTTCACCTTATTTTCTGTGCCCTCCAATCTGACCGTTTCTTTCAATGGCTGTAGCGCCTTCCTGCAGATTCAGGCCCTTTAAAACGGCGTTTTTGCCAAATCTTTTCTTAATATCCAGCATAGCCTTCTGCATCCTTTTTTCACGTTCCAGTTCCGCCTCTTCCTTTTCCCGCGCTCTGGAAAGTGCATCGTAATCCGTAAAAAGATCCATCTGCTCAAAGATTTCTTCCTCCTGCGCATCCGTTTCCCTGATTACATGGTTTGCTGTAACAGAAATTCTTCGGACAAGCAGTTTTTTGTCAGTAATCCTGTCCGCCAGCTCCGATACGGCATTCCAGATCAGCCTGGCGGAAGACGTATAACGTCCCAGATTTGCAGTACCATGGGCGTGCTTTGGCACATGACGTCCATAGCGGTCTGCGGTAATCTCTCCGCTGTATGCTCTCCGGATTGCCGGATCCTTTAAATTTTCAATATCATAACCAATCGTCAGTACCACCTGATCGGTCACAAGGCCCTTGTCCACTAAATCCAGCGCCAGCAGATCGGTCATTTCCTGCACAACTATTTTTGCCTTCTCATATGCATAAGGGCACTGCAGCACCTGACCGGAACCCATACTGTTTGACTCTGGCTTATATTCCTTGATATCTGCCATGGTACACGGCTCATATCCCCAGGCATGATCAATTAAAAGCTCCGCATTAACTCCAAAAAGCTTATACAACAGCTCTTCGTTGTGATAATCTCCAGGACCGCCCAGTGAGCATCTTGCCACATCTCCCATCGTATAAAGCCCATGCTCTTCCAATTTTTTTGCATAGCCCTTTCCAATGCGCCAAAAATCGGTCAGCGGACGGTAAGACCACAGCAGGCGCCGGTAACTCATTTCGTTTAATTTTGCAATCCGTACGCCATTTTTATCTGCCGGAATATGTTTAGCCCAGATATCCATTGCAATCTTACAAAGATATAAATTCGTACCGATTCCGGCCGTCGCGGTAATTCCGGTCTGGCTTAAAACATCCAGGATCATTTTCATAGCCAGCTCGCGCGGCGTAAGCTGATATGTGTTCAAATAAGCCGTTACATCCATAAATACTTCATCAATCGAATATACATGAATATCCTCCGGCGCAATATATTTCAGGTAAATATGGTAAATCCTTGTACTGCATTCCATATAGTGCTGCATACGCGGCGGAGCAATCAGATAATCCAGCGACAGTTCGGGAGAATTCCTAAGCTCGGCATCACAGCAGGAAGCACCGGCAAACGTATGTCCCGGCGCCTGCTGTTGTCTCTTTGCATTGATTTCCCTGACCTTCTGCACCACTTCAAAAAGCCGTGCGCGCCCCGGAATTCCATATGCTTTCAACGAAGGGGAAACTGCAAGGCAAATCGTTTTTTCCGTACGGCTTTCATCCGCTACGACCAGATTCGTCGTCATCGGATCCAGCCCGCGCGCCACACATTCCACCGATGCGTAAAATGATTTCAGATCAATGGCAATATATGTCCTGTCTGGCATACTCTGTCTGCCTCCTTTACTACTACTTTGCCCCGCTTTCCTCCGTTTCATCCATTTTTATCATTCTGTCAGACAAATTTAATGCACGTATTATCTGTTTAAATAATGATAATTCTTATTCTTTGAGTTCCAGGCATACAAAGCTCCTGACGTTCCGCTTTGTTTGCCTTTTTTGCATACAGTAACGACGTATACATAATACGTCTTCTTAGGTTTTAGCTTCTTCCCTCTTATTTTGGTAATCGTACAGCTTCCTTTTTTCCTGCCGACTGTTTTGGCAAGCTTATATCCGCTGTTCTTCTTTGTGGACACATAAATTCGATAGCCTGTAGCGCCGCTTACTTTCTTCCATGAAAGAGAAAGCTTCGCGCCCGACAAGCGTACTTTATTCAGCCTGGCCTGCGGGATACAGTTAATGGAACTGACAGAAGAATAATACTTTGTACCATTGAACGTAGTATATGCTCTGGCCTGTACCGTATACACACTGTCTTTTATATTCCGAAAGGACGCCATTCCGGAAGTCGTTTCCGTTTTGTTCAGCTGTTTGCCATTGCTGTTATACAAGGATACCTCATATCCCTGTACGCCTGATTTTTTATTCCATTCTATTTCCAGCACATGGATAAAATAATACCAGGATTTTTGCCGCAGGCCCTCTATTTTGTCCGGCAAAGTAATAGCATCATATAGAGTTCTGGCCGCACCGTCTTTTGTCCCGTCCGAAGATACTACCTGCACGTAGTATTTTACTCCGTCTTTCAGCCCTGACACTGTATATGATGTTCCATTTGTCTTACCGGAATATATATATTCAGATGCTCCCATTTCCTTGTATGAGATTTTATACTCCGTAGCGTTATCGGCCGCGTCCCATGCGATTGTCACAGAATCCTTTCCCGCTTCGGTCTGCCTTAAGCCTGATACCTGTGGAATATAGGCCGCCTGTACACAGCTTACTTTTATCACTGTTAACAAGCCAAATAACAGCAGAACCACAAGCGCTTTCATAGAAAATTTCTTTTTCATCTTTTTCTCTCCTTTTATTTTTACTTTGCAGATCATCTGCATATTAAAACAATATCATAAAATATTCTTTATTTCAATTTATGTTGTCAAACTTTTTTTATCGCAGGGAAAGAGCAGAATCAGAAAATCTGATCCTGCTCTTTATTTTTATTCTGCCCCAAATGTATTTTCGTTTTTCCCTAAAGGTTTAATAATCTCCGATAAGCTGCCTGCTGTTTCTCAGGCGCACGTACAACTGCTTGTTTGTTGATTTTCCAGAAAGCATTCTTTTGTACGTTTTTCAGTTTACTGCCTTTAATCTGTACCACTTTCAGGCTGGCGCATCCTGCAAACGCATTCTTCCCGACAGAAACAATATTCTTCCCATGCTGCATCATACCCTGCAAAAACACTTTCTGCCCGGCCTTTTAGCCCCTCCTTTAAGGCATCTATGGATTTTATGTCCGGATTTTCGGCGTCTGCATAATAAATATTCAGAAGTTCCCTTAAAACCGGAATCAAAACCGCATCCTCATATGTTTTCATCTCTTCTGCCGCAGCCGAAATATCTTTCTCCGCCAGCCCTTTTATCCTTTCCGGCTCCGTCTTGCTTACAGGAATCACTTCGGGCAGAACCATATCGTAAGAAAACTTTTGGACAACAGAAAATTGCTCTGTACTGCCAGTCGCTCTTACTTCTGGAGATTTTGCATTTACAGATAAACTGCTAAAAAGAACAACCGCTGACATTGTAAGAAAACAGCATATGATTTGTTTTTTCTTCTTATTTCTCATAACATTCCTCTCTTTCAAATAACAGTTCATTTTCTAAATAGAACACCCTGACACAATTGTGCAATATTCCTGGATACACCAAAACACGCAAACTAACCAACAAAAATAAGCATCCTGCACTTTAGACAGTAGAGGATGCTTATTTTCTTTTATAATTGTCTATGTATGACAATGTCGTAAATAAAGCGAATAATAATGTAAAAACACCCATTATACTAATATGGCATTTCTCCCTTTATTTCAGCAACGCTCCACTCACTTCCACCAGACGATCCCGAATTGCAATATGCTGCGGGCACGCCTCTTCACATTTTCCGCATTTGATACACTCATCTGCCCGCTTAAGCCCATGGCCGCATACCAGCCAATCCTCCTGATGTTTCGCGGCATTTATATCATGATAAAGCGTTAAGTAATTCATCGCCGTAAATGACCCGGAAATTCCAATTCCCATCGGACAGACCTTCGCACAGTAATTACAGGAGGTACAGGGAATCAATGGTATTTTCTTCAACGCCTCCTGTGCCTGCTTTAAAGTATCCTTCTGGTTCTCACTAAATCCCGCAAAAGATTTCATATAAGACAGATTATCCTTCATCTGATCCACATTGCTCATTCCGGAAAGAACTGTGATAACGCCTTCCAGATCGGCGGCAAACCGAACCGCCCACGATGCTACTGAGCTTTGCGGCTCTGCCTCTTTTAAAATCTTCTCCACGCTCTCCGGTGGTGTTGCCAACATACCGCCTTTCACAGGTTCCATAATAATAACCGGCTTCCCATACTTCCTCGCCACTTCATAACAGCGGCCTGACTGTACGGCAGGGTTATCCCAGTCCGCGTAATTGATTTGAAGCTGGACGAATTCTGCTTGCGGATGCGCGTTTAAAATTTCTTCCAGCTCTTCCGGTGTAGAATGGAAAGAAAAGCCCAAATGCTTAATCAATCCCGCTTTCTTTTTCTCCTGTGCCCAGTTCCACATGTCAAAATCATCAAAATAACGTGTCCTGCTTTCACCCAGGTTATGTAAGAGATAAAAATCGAAATAGCCCGCCCCGGTCTGCGCAAGCGAGGTATCGAACTGCGCATAAGCCTCTTCTTTCGTTTTACAGTTAATCCATGCCGCATTTTTAGTCGCCAGCTGATAGCGTTCTCTTGGATAACGTTCTACCAAAGCCTGACGGATGGCATCTTCGCTTCCCGCATACGCCCATGCCGTATCAAAATAAGTAAAACCGGCTTCCAGGAACAAATCCACCATTTCCTTTACCTGCTCTACATCAATTGCACCGTCCTTTTGAGGCAGACGCATCAAACCAAATCCCAGTTTTCTGATTTCTTCACCTAAATAGCCCATATCCTGATCCTCCTGTTTGAAATTGTATTTTGAACAGTATAAAAGCACCGGATGGCATAATGGCATCCGGTTCCTATCACGCTTTTTTATTGGTCAGAAAAGCTTCTATTTCCTCCTTTGTGGGCATCACCCGCAAAGCGCCTTTCCTGGTCGTAATAATAGATGCCGCTGCATTCGCAAATGCAAGCATCTCCTGCAGCTGAGCTTCATTGTATGCCTGCCAGCCATGGCTCAGTACATAGTGCAGAACGCATGCCCCAAAAGTATCGCCTGCGCCTGTCGTTTCAATTGTATGCTCCTGTACAAATGCCGCCTGTTCTACGCGGCATTCCTTCGTATAGGCACGGCTTCCGTCCTTGCCCATGGAAAGCAGAATCAGTGGAATCTGATACTTCTTCTGAATCACTGCAATCCCTTCGTCAAAATCTTCATACCCGGTAAACCAGCGAATTTCATTGTCTGAAATTTTGAGAATATCACAATGCTCCATGCCATATGAAATCTGCTCCCTGGCATCCTCCAGCGAGCGCCAAAGCAGCTCCCTTAGATTGGGATCAAACGAACGCAAAACACCTGCTTTTTCCGCAATCGCAACGGCTTCTCTGGTCGCGCTTTTGCAGGGCTCATCCGTCATGGAAAGCGATCCGTAATGGAATATCTTACTGTTTTGGATCACTTCCACTTCCAAATCCTCTTTGGAGAGCATCATATCTGCGCCTGGATTGCGGTAAAAAGAAAACGCTCTGTCGCCATCTGAAAGGGTATGTACAAATGCCAGTGTCGTATGTACCTGTTCATCCCTTTTCAGCCCTGTCGTATCAATCCCTGTCTCTCTTAATGCCTGCTCTAACTGGTTTCCAAACATATCCTGGCCGATTTTACCGATAAACGCCGTCTTATGTCCCAGTCTGCCAAGCATCGCAAGCACATTACAGGGCGCACCGCCCGGATTTGCCTCTAAAAGAGGATTTCCCTGAGCGCTGGTCCCATTTTCCGTAAAATCAATTAACAATTCTCCTAATGCAGTAATATCATAGCATTCCATAATTACCTCCCGTTTATTCTAATTCACGTATACGCTTCCTGACCTTTAGTACCATAGACGGAGAAACAGATAATTCATCTAAGCCCATGCGTACAAATTCTTCCGTAAGCTCCATATCTGCACCAAGTTCACCGCAGATACCGGCCCACTTGCCATACTTATGCGCATTTTCCGTTACCATCTCAATCATTTTCAGAATCGCTTTGTGGTGCGGATTGTAAAAATCATCCAGTTTCGCATTCTGACGGTCAACTGCAAGTGTATACTGAGTTAAATCATTGGTTCCAATACTGAAGAAATCTACAATCTGAGCCAGTTCATCAGAAATCAAAGCTGCCGCCGGCGTTTCAATCATAATACCCTGTTCCGGCACATGATACGGTATTTCTGTATCCTTTAATTCCTGTTCTGCTTCTTCCACAATTTTATAAATTTGCTCTACTTCACTGACAGATGTAATCATCGGATACATAATAGCGAGATTGCCATAAACAGAAGCCCGAAACAGCGCCCGAAGCTGCGTCTTGAAAATATCAGGCTGCTTCAAACAAATTCGGATGGCACGATATCCAAGCGCCGGATTATCCTCCCTGCCAAGTTTAAAATAATCGGCCTGTTTGTCGGCGCCGATATCGAGTGTGCGGATAATAACCTTTTTCCCTGCCATCGTCTGCAGTACCTGCTTATAAGCCTGAAACTGTTCTTCTTCTGTGGGAAAATCATCTCTGCCTAAATACAGGAATTCGCTTCGGAACAGACCAATTCCTCCAGCGTCATTTTCCAGAACATAACCGACATCTGATACACTTCCGATATTCGCATACAGATTTATTTTACGCCCGCTCTTCGTAACTGTCTGTTGCCCCTTCATATTCTGCAAAATACGCAGCTTTTCATTTTCTTCCCCAATACGGGCTTTCACTTCTGCGCTGACTTCTTTCGTCGGATCAAAAATAACTTCTTCTTCAAAGCCATCTACGACTGCCACAGTTCCATTCTGGATCGTCTCAAGATCCAGCGGAACGCCAATCAGCGCCGGAATATTCATTGTACGGGCCAGAATAGCCGTATGAGAATTCGTCGAACCGTGCACTGTTACAAAAGCCAGAATCTTATCCTTGTCCATCTGCACCGTTTCACTCGGTGTCAAATCATCTGCTACAATTACAGATGAATCAATGGAACCAAAATCAATTTCTTCATTACCACAGAGGTTATTTACCAAACGGTTGGAGATATCCCTGATATCAGCGGCACGCGCCCGCATATATTCATCATCCATCCCTGCAAATATCTCTGCAAAATTATCGCCCGTCGTGGCTGCCGCAAACTCAGCATTCACCATTTCAGTACGTATCGTATTCTCAATGGCCTGCAGATAATCCTCATCCTCAAGCAGCATCTGGTGTACTGCAAAAATAGCAGCATTCTCTTCTCCGACTTCCCTTAAAGCTTTGTCATACAACCTGCCAAGTTGCTCTTTTGCCTGTGCTAATGCCGTCTGTACACGCGCCATTTCAGCATCGGCATCTTCAATTTTATCCCGTTTTACCGGGCTGTCATTCTTTTTTAAAACCACCACCTTGCCCATAGCTATGCCTTTAAAGACAGATTTTCCTGAAAATTTTAACATGTGCTTACCTCCTATAAGTATCACTTACAGATTATTCTCAAAGAAAGCCTTTAATTCTTCGCAGGCAATTTCTTCATCATCTCCAAAGATCTGTACTTCAATCGAATCGCCACATTTTACACCAAGACCCATCAATGCCATCAGCTTCTGCGCTTCTGCGCTTTTCCCGTCTTTTAAAATAACAACCTTGCTCTGATATTTCTTTACTTCTTTCGCCAGAAGCCCAGCCGGCCTTGCGTGAATACCAACACCATCTCTTACAACATACTGAAAGCTTTTCATATTTGTACCTTTCCTTTTTTGTAATGATGTTGTATGAAATAATTATACAACATTGATATATAGTTTGTCACTCTTCCGTAGAAATTATTTTTATTTTTTCTTGTAATATATTTCTAATTTTAACTTAATCCTGTGAGGAAAATTATGCATATTGCACTGCGAATTACCGGAACAAAGTCTGTATTTTTGACTCCGTTTTTTGACAAAAACATATTTTTATGTTATTTTATTTCCATCAAACAAGAAAGGATTATCTATGAAAAACACAAAACGCATATTTGCTGTCCTGGGTGTCATCGTTTTAATCGGAATGTATCTGATAACGTTAATTCTTGCACTTATCGACAATCCGCATACTTTTGATCTTTTTAAAATTTCTGTTGGTCTGACCATCCTGATCCCCGTTCTGCTCTGGATTTACATTGCCATGTACCGCTACGTAAAACAGCGCAGACAAGCTAATCAGGACGATCCAAACGAAAAATGAGAAGATGCACCCTGAACCGGAAGAAACACAGGAATTTCATACGCCGCTTTTACCTCGCTAAAAAATTTTAATATCTCCTTATGGAAGGTTTCTGCCTGTCCTGTCACCCCCATGGAAAATACGCAGTATACAAATCCTCTGGCGCATTCTAATATGGCAGGGAGCCGTGTTTTGGACACCGGGGATACCACCTGGATTAATATTGCCCCGTCTTCCTGATCCAGCGCCTTCTGCAGGGTTCTGCAGCAGATAAGAATACATCCCATGCAGTGTTCCCGGCATCCCTTTTGCCATTGCCGCTGCGTGTTCACCCGTTTCAACTCCTTTTCCAGCCGCTTCTACACCAATCAGATCCACACCTTCTTCATCTATAAAATCTGCAAACATACCAATTGAGTTTGATCCCCCGCCAACATATGCCATCACCACATCCGGCAGCTTGTGCTTCTTCTCATAAATCTGCCTATTTTATCATCACTATATATTTGATAATGTCCTGCATATTGAGTTTTATCCTTATCTGGTTTCATTTGTAATCATATTTATTAGTTTTTGAAACTTTTCAGATACCAGAAAAGTCTATATAGTAAAGAGAATAAAAGAAAGGTGAGTGCCGACAATGAAACAAATTTTATACGAAAGGCTGGTTCAGTATATTCTTGAAAATCAAGACCGATTTTACCGAATAGCTTACAGTTACACCAAACATCAGGAGGACGCTCTCGACGCTATCCAGAGCGCCGTCTGCAAAGCTCTTGAAGCGCATGAAAACATTAAGAATGCAGATGCAATCAAAACATGGTTTTATAGAATATTGATAAATGAATGTTTAACCGTACTAAAAAAGCGCAGCAAAGTTGTTTTGACCGCGGATGCCGCAGGACAGGAGGCGTTTTATTATGAAAAAGGGTATGAGCAGGAAGGTGATATAGAGCAGGAATTAGAGAAGCTGGAGATGGATGTTCAGGGAATTATAAAACTCAGGTTTTTTGAGGAAATGTCATTGAAAGAAATATCCACTATTACCGGATTCAAACTGAATACGGTTAAAACGAAACTTTATCGAGGCTTAAAGCTATTAAAAGAAAATATTCAGGAGGCAGATTTATGGGCAGATTAGAAGAAATGAAAGAAAGATATGATAATATTGTTATTCCAGCGGAACTGAATGTCCGGATACAGCAGGAGATCTCGAAATCACGAAAGCAGCAGGCAAAGAAAAATAATACCAGTCAGAAATACAGGTTGAAAAAGATAATCCGCGGTACAGCGGCCGCAGCGGCAGCGGCATGTATTCTTTTCACAGCAGCTTTAAATACAAGTTCCGTATTCGCAAAGGAAGCAGCAAAGATTCCTATCATTGGCACAGTGGCCAAGGTATTGACATTCCGCACTTATGAAACGGAAAAGGACGATATCGCAGTGTCCGTGGAAATCCCGACAATTGAAATGATTGCTGAGGATACTGGAATCACAGCAGATGAAATAAATCAGGAAATTTTAGCTCTGTGCAATCAGTTTGCAGATGATGCCGTTTTGCGTGCAAAAGAGTATCAAACTGCTTTTCTGGAAACAGGAGGAACTCCCGAAGAGTGGGCAGAACATCATATAAAGATTACGGTAGGTTATGAGATAAAGAAGCAGAGTAACGATTATCTTTCCTTTGTCGTAAGGGGGATGGAAAGCTGGACGGATGCCTATAGTAATTCAAAGTATTACAATTTAAACTTAAACACGGGAAAATTTGTTACATTAAAAGATATGTTGGGCGACGATTACGTAGAACGGATAAATAAGAGCATCCAAGCACAGATTGCAGAAAGACAGAATGCAGGAGAAACATTTTTTACAGCAGAGGAAGGAGGGTTTACAGGGATTACAGAAGATGTCAATTTCTATATAAATGAAAATAACAACCCCATTATCGTTTTTGAAAAATATGAAATTGCTCCCGGCTCATCAGGAGAGATTGAATTTGAGATAGGAGCAAAATAAGATAAAAAGAAATATGCAGCCGCAAATAAAGATTTGGAGGCGCTGGCCAACTTGACCGCACTTCCTGTTTATACAGGTCTGGCGGATGTTGATGTGGTAGCTGTTAGTCCCGGAGCGCGTTTGAAAATTCTTTGCCGTCATCTGTCGGAAAGCAATTTTCAAACACACTCTAACGGAAAATCAGCAACTTTTCTTTTTTCTATACAAAGCTCTACTCAATCTTTAAAAACTGTTTTACAACGCGTTCCATTTCATCTGCTTCGCACACGGTATCGTGAAGCGCCTTAGCGTTTTTTATCTCTTCAATCGCTTTTGGTACGGGTGTATTTGAAATTCTGCTCAATTCATCCACTAATCCAAAATCCGTCATATCTCTGTATTTGTCTTTATCAATTGCATCCATGACGCTTCTGGTAAACTTAAACGGACTTGCTGTAGAAGCAATTACGGTTTTTGTATCTGTATCCTTTGTTTCTTTCCTGTATTTCGCATAAACGGCTGCTGCTACTGCCGTATGAGTATCCATGACATACCCGGTTTCCTCATACAGGTTTCGAATATGCTGTGCCGTTTCGTC
The DNA here is from genome assembly GCA_022794015.1 of Eubacterium sp. Taxonomy (GTDB): domain Bacteria; phylum Bacillota; class Clostridia; order Lachnospirales; family Lachnospiraceae; genus Roseburia_B. The sequence continues at coordinate 40,624 of JAAWDZ010000039.1, forward strand.
CTCTGTCGCATAATTTCCATAAAAGTCTGCAAGCTGTGCTTTCATTTCCGGCGTAACCGTATATCTGCCTTCTTCGGAAAGCGCTCTCATAAGAGCTGCATTCTGCGCTGCATCATTGCCGGTAATCCGATAAATCAGACGTTCCAGATTACTGGAAATTAAAATATCCATGGACGGAGAAGAAGTGAGGATAAACTCCCGGTTCTTATCATAAGTCCCTGTTGAGAAGAAATCATACAAAACCTTATTCTCATTTGATGCGCAGATAAGCTTCGCAATCGGAATCCCCATATTTTTCGCATAAAACGCCGCCAGAATATTCCCGAAATTTCCGGTCGGAACAACTGCATTGATGGGATCACCTTTTTTTATCTCACCCTTTGCATATAATTTTGCATAAGCATATACGTAATATACAATCTGCGGCACCAGACGCCCGATATTGATAGAATTGGCAGAAGAAAACTGATAGCCTGCCGCATCCATTACCTCTGCCAGCTCCGGATCTGAAAACATCTTCTTTACACCGCTCTGTGCCTGATCAAAATTCCCATGGATTCCTACAACAAAGACGTTATCCCCCTTCTGGGTCACCATCTGTTTCTCCTGAATAGGACTTACGCCGTACTTGGGATAAAAGACAATAATCTTCGTACCCGGCACATCTGCAAAACCTGCCAGCGCCGCTTTGCCGGTATCGCCTGATGTTGCAGTCAGAATAACGATTTCATTCTTTACCCGGTTTTTCCTGGCGGACGTAATCAGAAGATGCGGCAGGATGGAAAGCGCCATATCCTTAAACGCAATTGTAGAACCATGAAACAACTCCAGATGCCATGCATCTTTCGTATAGGTCAGCGGAGCAATTTCTTTGGTATCAAATTTCCCGTCATAAGCTTTGGCAATACAGTCCTTTAACTCCTCTTCAGTAAAATCCGTCAGAAATCTGCTCATAACTGCGTATGCCGTTTCCTGGTAGGTCATCCGGGTCAGATCATCCATATCTATATTAAGCGCCGGAATCTCTTCCGGAACAAACAGTCCGCCTTTTCCTGCGAGGCCTTTTAATATTGCCTCCGAAGCAGTCACTTTTTCGTCTGCATTTCTTGTACTTTTATACATCAAATCCATATCTTTTCCTCTTCTCTTTGTGTCCATTCATTTTTTATGTATCCGAGGGTATTATATAGGAGGAAAAAGGAATATGTCAACACTAAATTCACGCTTTCATAAGGTAGTGCGTAACAGTTCCTCCTATTCTTTTTTCATAAATGCACGCATTACATGAATACCTGCCGCCATCTTTTTCAGATTGGCAAGCTCCAGCTTCATATAGATTTCCAGCTGCGCTATCTCACTCTCCTCAAATCCTTCATAGGAGAGGATTTTGCAGTCCGGAATTTTTCCTTCTGCATGCTTTTTGCCATTGGTAAATGAAACATATGCATATTTTTCTCCATCCTTATGAAATACCTGTGATACCGACAGGTTGCATGCTTCTTCCATACCTGTTATCCTTTCATTATTAATTTTTAAGAACCGTCACTTCAGGGACTGCAGCCAAAAGAAACGAAATCCTGTATGTAACGTTATACTGTACAAAATTGTCAATCCACATCCCATTGCCCTGCTTGTCCGTAAAATAAAATCGTCTGCCCCTGTTATCAGGCACGGCATATCTGGACGCATAATGGTATACGGCTCTGCCATGGGATTGATTTTACGATTATTAACCGTAGATGCCCTCCTGCACATCACCTTTGGACAATACAGGCAGCAGAACCGCAATCTGAAACAAAAACCACCGTTTTTTATTGTTTTTTCATACTCTCTCCTTCTACTCTAATTTTTCTTATGATATTTTCATTATATCAGCTTCTAATTTTACATACAAGTTTTTTACGATACATAATTATACTTCAATAGCTGTTCACAGCCAATGTCAGTTAGTTCTGTATCAGGTTCGATTCTTCAGCAGGAGTCTAACCTAAATTTTTGCAAAAAATATCTCCATATTGGTTGACAAAAGGCTAAAATGTGCCACGGACAGGAGTTACCTGCTATAAAAAACATCCTGTTTACAACATGATAAATAAGCTTACCACTCTTTTCAGAAACCACCTGTAATCTATCTTAATCGCTTCCTCCTTCGTACAAATCTCCCGTTCCCAGACCACTTCGCCATCCACCTTATACAAAATTTCTCCCACCATCTGGTTTTCTACTACCGGCGCCTCTAATCGTTTTTTTACCCTGCAGGATACCTCCACCTTCTCCTCAGGCTTCATCAAAATCACCGGCGCCTCTCCTTTATCTTTTACACAGACCTCTACTGCTTTTTGCCCATACAGCCGATCTGTCTGTGCATTCTCAACGGGAATCTCCTTCATCCACTCTTTTGACACAGCTTCTCCGGACACATCTCTTGGCAGGAAATTTTCAAGCCCGTATGACATCAGCTTTTTTGTATCCGACCATTTATAGGTCTTGTTGTTCGGCCACCCGCAGGCTAAAAGCGCCACAACGAATGTTTTTCCATCCCGCTCCAATGCTCCCACATAACAATACCCGGCCTTTCCGGTAAATCCTGTTTTTCCGGAAAGCGCACCGTCCATCATCTGCAAAAAAGCATTATGATTATTACAGTTAAAACTTCTGTTTCCTTCTACATTGGAAAAACTATGGGAGGATGTCCTTGTAATTTCCAAAAACGCATCCTTCTGCGGCGATTTTTTAATACAATAGCTCATAATCAACGCCAAATCCCGCGCTGTCGTAGAATGTGTAACCGTCGTGGCAGTGCCGTCTTCTGCGGGAATTTCCTGTTGTGCATCCAGACCGTTGGGTGTAATAAAATGCGTATTACTGCAGCCGATTTCCTGCGCCTTTTCATTCATCAGCCCGGCAAACCCCTCTACGCTTCCCCCGATGTGCTCCGCTATTGCAACCGCCGAATCATTATGGGACTCTAACATCAGAGAACAGAGTAAATCCTTCAACAGATAATGCTCTCCCTTTCTGATATTCAGCTGCACATCCGGCATAGATGCCGCATACCCGGAAACCTCTACCTCATCTTCTAATTTTCCGAGTTCCAGTGTTAAAATACAGGTCATAATTTTTGTCGTGCTTGCCATGGGACGAACTGTTTCTCCATCTTTTTCAAATAAAACACGCCCGGAGCCAGCATCCATCAGAACTGCTGACTGGGCGTATAGCTGATTTTTATCCAGGGTTGTCTTTGCGTCTTCTGCTGCGCATAACCTGCCATTTCCCATTAAAACGGCCATTCCTGTCACAAAGCATAACATCATACTTAAAATACGTTTCATCATTTCTACCCGCACCAAAAAGATTACTGTATTTTATGCCGGGACTGCTGCAATTATGTGTTACTATATGCGCCATGGACGATTTATAGAAAAAGGATGGCACATGATACATATTTTAAATGAAGAAGCCAATGTAACTTATTATTGTTCCCCGGCATCCGGGTTTTGCCGGTGACGGTACTCCTGTCCGCACCGCCGTTAACATACCGCCAAGGGACTCTAAAGCATGGGAAAAGGAATATGACAGAAGGACTTCTGTGGAACGCTCCAACAAGTGTGAGAAAGGGGACTATAAATTAGAATACGGCAGACACCGCTCTACGCAGATGTGGTACTGCCGCCTCTACGGCATCATGATGCTGCAACATCCTGATATTTTTCTTTATTAAAATATTCGATCATTTCCTCTATAGTTCCTGTTCCTATGTCGCTTTCCATATCAGACAACACCTTACTTACTTGATTGCTTGTCTGCATTTATTTTATTTCTGTTTTAACAGATGTAAATAAATCTTTATGTTCTTCTGAATCCAATTCGCTTAATAGAGCCTCCATCAATGCTACTTTAGAATCCTCATACCCCTCAAACATCCATGCATTTATTTGCACGCATACAATTTTTTCTTTAACATCTTGTGTTTCTCTTATATTTTTTTCAATTAATTTTAATAAAGTCGATTTTCCTGCCCCCCATAAACCAAAAATTCCAATTGTAACCGGATTATATTTTTTATTTTTGGCGATATTAGAAATCATATTTGCATAAGGCTCATAAAACAACATATCTATCTCTGAAGCATTATCCAGCCACATAATCATTCCCCCTCAAATATCTTCAGTCTTCTCACAATATCCTCCGGCTCCGGCAACATTTCCTTCATATCCTCCGGCAGAGAATCACTCAGCTTATAA
>JAAWDZ010000007.1 GCA_022794015.1 Eubacterium sp.
CTATATCGGAATGACATGGGATGGTCAAGAGGGAAACGTGCCGCATCCTACAGCACGCTCTTGTAGATAGTATTTGACACTTGAGAATTTAATTTGACGTTTTTGTGCGGGAGACAGGAACTTTAGTTTGCTGGGCTACACGAGGGGCTGGATGCGCGCACCCACTGCCCGTTCTGTGAGAGTTAGACAGCTACTCTATCCTGGCCTGGCTTGTTACCCCCTCTTTTGTCCTTTTTTTCGTAACGACGATTTTCTTTTCAATCTGTTCTTTTAATTCCGTAACATGGGAAATAATTCCCACCAGGCGGTTTCCTTCTGTAAGACGCACCAATACTTTTACTGCCTGGCCAAGGGATTCTTCATCCAGGGAACCAAAGCCTTCATCCACAAACATAGAATCCATCCGGATACCTCCGGCAATCGACTGAATTTCGTCCGAAAGACCGAGCGCCAGAGACAGAGAAGCCTGGAAGGATTCGCCGCCGGACAGCGTTTTTACACTGCGTTCGGTTGCATTATAGTGATCGATCACACTAAGCTCCAGACCTGATTTTTCTTTTTTGTTTGCACCTTCCTTTACTTCTTCCCGTTTTAATTCATACTGGCCGCTGCTCATGGCAAGCAGGCGCAGGTTGGCACGCCGGATAATGCGGTCAAAGTAGGCCATCTGGATATAGGTTTCCAGCTCTATTTTTGACTTGCCGTTTAACATGCCGTTTGCAGTATCGGACAAGGATTTCAGCCATTTATATTTTTCTTCCGCTTTCAGGATATCCTCCTGCTGGATTTTCACTTTTTTCAGAATTGTATTGTTTGTGGTAAATGAACTGTTTTTCTGATCGCGCTTTTGGCTCAACTCTTTTTTCTCCTGTACAAGCTGCTGTTTTTTGTCCAGCACATCCTCTTCGGATAATATACCGGCTTCCCCTGCCGCTGCAATCTGACCGTTTAAAGTTTCTATTGCCGCCGTAAGCTTTTCATACTTTGTCTTACTGGAGTTATACTCTTTTTCCGCTGCTGCAAGCGCTTCTTCGAGTTTGGCTTTCTTTGCGGCAAGTAATTCCATTTCATTTTGTACTTCGGATTTCTGTTCTGTTTTCAATTGTCCTTTTATTTCCAGAATCTGCTTTTTTCTGGCTTCACACCGTTCTTTTATCCTGGCTGACGCAAGTTCAGCGCCATTTATCTGGCTTCCCAGAATTTTAAGCTCTTCCTCCTTTTGCGGAATTTCTTCCTCCAATTCCCCTTTACGTATCTGTCTGGCATGGTTTTTCTTTAAAGCTGCGTCTAAAATTTCCAGTTTTTCCTGCAATTCATTTTCCATATGCACCGCAGCTGCTTTGAGTTCTGCTTCCGGTATATAAACAGCAGAATGATACGGTTCTGCAAATTCTGGATGATAAGACGAAATACTTTTCAAAAGCCCTTTTTCGTTTTCCTGTCTTCGGCTTATAATACCTTCTAACTGCCGCTCCAGCGCGTGTTTTTCATTCCTGATTTTTTCCTGCTGCTCTTCCTTCTGTTTTAAGCTGCTTTCTAACTGAATTCGGTTTTCGATTTGCAGATGAAGCGCTTTCACACAGTTGTCCAATGCCATACAGCAGTCTGTAATCCTCTGTAAATCTGACGTCAGCTGCAAAGCCTCCTGCTGCGCTGATATCTGGTCTGCCGCCGTCTGCCGCTCCAACGCCTGTTGTACTGATATCTGGCCTGCCGCCGTCTGCCGCTCTGACACCTGCTGTACTGTCTCCTGCTGCCCTGTTATCTGACAGATGTCGTCGCGCTTTAAAAATAACGCTGCCGCTGTCAGATCCCTGTCTGCCTGTTCCCTGTATTGGGCAATTTGATTTTTCCGTATTTTCTCCTGTCCTTTCAGCTCTGCAACCTGCTGATTATTCTGTTCTGTCTGTTTTTTCAGCCTCTGCAGATTTTGTTCCATCTGGACTGCTTCACGCTGCAGCTGTTCGAAACACTTTTTATCTGACACAGCTTTTTTATGGTTCTCCTGCGCTGTTTCAAAAGCCCTTTTTAAATACGCTTCCCTCGCTGCATGGGTATGTTCCACATTTTCCGGAAACCGCATCCCTGAAATTGTTTCATCCCACTGTCTGTTTTTTTCAGACAATTTCCCTTCTGTTGCCGCAAGCTTTTGTTCTTCTTTTTGTAAAAGAATTCCCGTGTTTTTCTGTGTTTCCTCTTCCTGTTGAATCAGTTCATCCAACCTGTGTTTTCGGATATACGCTTCATCTGCTTTTTGGGCCTCTGCTTTTATATGCTGTAATTCTGCTTTTAACTGTATTTTTCTTTCTGCAGCTTTTTCTCTCTGCTTACTGTAATCGCCCTCCTCATACTTTTTGGCTGCCCCGCTGTCGTCTGTCCTGCCAAAAAGCTTTTCCTCCTGCATCAAAACCACGCGTTTTTGTTCTATTAAAAGCGATTTGATATGCCCTGCCTTTGTACTGCACCTGACTGCTTCTTCCTGTGCTTTTGAAAGCAGTTCTTTTTGCCTGTCAAGCTCGCTTTTTTTTGGCACGGTTTCCGGAATTTTTGCCAGCTTCGGATGATGTAGAGAACCACAGACCGGGCACGGCTCTTCTTCTTTTAACCCTTTTGCCAAAAGTCCTGCCTGCGCGTCCAGAAATCTCTTTTCCATATCCGTATAGATATGGTGTGTCCGTTCCATCTGCTCCGCCGCTTTTTTATAATCTTCCTGCCAGGCCGCCAATTCGTTCCACTGATTTTCCAAAACAAGTATTGCGTCCGTAAATGTATTCAGAGCCATATCCTGTTCCAGACAGTCCTTTTCCTTTTGCTGCAGCTTTAAAAGACAGGATTCTGCGTCCAAAATACGTTCTCTTTCCGCCTTCATCTGCTGCAGGCGTTTCTGCTCCTCCTCTGCCTGAACACGCATTTTTTCACATGCATTTTTCTGCTTCCGCACTTCTGCTCTCAGGTTGTCAAGCTCCCTTGCCTGCCTGCCAAAATCCTTCAGACGATCGCCCGTCTTCTGTACTTCCTGACTACATTCCCATTCCGCTTCCCCGGCTGTCTTTAACGTATCCAGCCTGATCTTTCTCTCTTCTTCCTCCCCTTTTAACTGTTTCTCCTGTCTGGACAGTTGATTTTGACGCTCTTCTTCCTGATTTAACTTACGTATGATATCCGCATAAGCCGCTTCTTCATTCCTCAGGTTTTCCCCTGATTTACTCAGTTCTTTCTGCAGCTCCTTTGCCTTTGCAAGAAGCGCATCCCTTCCATTCAGAGCTTCTATACTGTTTTTATATGTACAAATCGCTGCATCTGTCATTTCTGTTTCTTTTTGTTTTCCGGCAATCTCTTCTTTCGTTATCTTTTGATCAGCGGTTTCCTTTTGATAAGATTCCCTTTGCTGTTGCAGATTATTTTTATCACGCAAAGCGCTTGCCATTTCACGTTCCAGACGTTCTTTTTCTGCCCCTGCAGATGCAAGTTCTTTCAGGCTTTCGCGCCTGAGCCGAAGGATTTCTTCCAATCCGGCTTTCTGCGCCTTAAGCATTTCCTTTTGTTTTTCATTTTCCTTAAACTGTGTCTCCTCTTCCTCTTGTATCCGTTTTTCTTTTTCCAGCTGTTCCAGTAAAAGCAGATTTTTCTGTTGTTCATTGATCTGCTGTGCAAGCTGTGTGCATTGCTTAGCGCTTTGCTTTGCCTGTCCATAATGATCCTTTGCTTTTACAAACAGCGGCTCCCATGCTGCCTGCTGCTCTTTATATTCCTGCAGGCTCTTCTGCTGCTCTTTGATTTTACGGATATTTCCGATCAGCTGATCCTTTGCCTGAATCTGGCTGTCCCGTTTTTCCAGTTCACTGTCCAGCTCTTTTAACTCTGCCTTATCTTCCTTACACAATTCTTCTAACAGCGTCAGACATTCCCCGATTCGACCGTCAAACTTTTCCCCTTTCAGTCTATTGATTCTGACAGTCGCAGGCGTATCTTCCGTACAGGAAATACCGTCCATATACTGATTGATGCTGCGCCGAAGCTCGTCGTATTCCTTCCATTGGCGTTTCGCGTCCGCTTTGAGCTGATCCTGAATCTTCTGATAACAGTCCGTGTCAAAAATCTGCCGGAATATACTGCTGCGCTCTTCTGTCCCTGCCAGCAAAAGCTTCTGAAAATCTCCCTGTGCAATCATTGCAATCTGCGCAAACTGCTTTCTGTCCAGGCCAATCAGTTCCGTTACTGCTTTTGTCACTTCTTTTGACCTGGTCACCGGTTTGCGCGAATCTGGAAAAGTAAGCTCTGCATCGGCTTTTTGGGCCGTAAAACCCGTTCCACGCCCCTTTGGCCGCATATATTCCGGATTTCGCTTTACACGGTAACGTCTGCCGCGGTAATCAAAGAAAAATTCTACATAAGTAGGGACTTCTGCTTTGGCATATTTGCTGCGGAACATATCCGACCGACGTACGTCGCCGCTGGCTTCTCCGTACAGCGCATAGGAAATTGCGTCAAAAATCGTCGTCTTACCCGCCCCGGTATCTCCGGTAATCAGGTAAAGCCCCTGTCCGCCAATCTTTTCAAAATCAATTACTGTCACATCCGCATATGGCCCAAATGCGCTTATTGTAAGTTTTACCGGTTTCATCCTATCCCTCCAAGCTTATTCCATGCCCTCTATCATCTGCTTTATGTATTCCGCCTGCACATTACTCATAGGCATATTATTCTGCAGCTCATAAAATTCTGCAAACAGCTCCGTCCTTGACTTTTGCTCAATATCTCGTACAGCTTCCACATCTCTGCTTTGCCTGGTTCTGCTGTTATCGTATTCTAACTGCATCAGATTCGGATAAATAATGCGCAGCTTCTGCATGCCGTCCGGAATATCTTCTTCATCTGTCAGCGTCACCTTTATATAATCCTCTGTGTCTGTTTTCTCATAAAATGACCTGGCTGTTACTTCCAGATAAGTCCCCCGTATTTTTCGCATATCATGAAGCGGAACAAGCGGAACCGTTTCTGTCACTACCTGTCCCTTTTCTTTCAATTCCGCCACTGTTACCGATTTTGTCTGCCCTGCTTCGGAAAACGAATACTTAAGCGGCGTGCCGCAGTAACGCACCGTTTTCCTCCCCACCGACTGCGGACTGTGGATATGCCCCAACGCCACATAGTCAAATGCATGGAAAATCTCTGCATCCACATTGTCAAGGCCGCCAACAGCCACTTCTTCTGAATCACATCTCCCCGCTCCTGTCACAAACTGATGGGCAACTAAAAGATTGCGCTCGCTCTGATCCACACATATCCTGTCTACAGCCGCCTGTATGGCATCCTGATAGCTTTCCGGCATCTCGTCTGTTTTCCCTTCCAGGGCATGACGCACCGAAGCTGGCTTTAAAAATGGAAGTAAGTAAATATTTAACCTTCCATAACTGTCTTCCAATGTTATTTTAGAAACGTTCCCATCATAAACCGGAGAAACATAAACCTCTGAACGGCTCATAAGCTGCGATCCAAACGCAATCCGTTCTGCAGAATCGTGGTTGCCGCTTATGACAAACACCTTCTTTTTCTGCTCTGACAGACTGGTCAGAAACGAATCAAAAAGCTGCACCGCCTCTGCGGAGGGAACTGTTTTATCATAAACATCTCCTGCAATCAAAACTCCGTCCGCCTGTGTGGTTTCAGAAATTTTCAGAATCTGGTTTAAAATATATTTCTGGTCTTCTATCATGGAAAACTCATTCACGCGCTTTCCGATATGAAGATCTGAAATGTGAAGAAATTTCATCGTGATTCCCCTCTTTCTATATCCAGTAGAAGCTTATTTCGATACGATAAGTTATACTTTATTTTATCCCAAATATATTTCTGTTTCAATCACATGATAAAATCTTTTATCAACAGTAACACAAGCCTCCCCTGCATCCGCAGAGAAGGCTTGCCCTTCACAATTTTATTATGCGTCCCGTGAATGATTATTTTATAAGCTCAAACACAACGGTCTTTTTGAGTCCTTTACCCTTAAACAGCTTTCGGTACTTTATTTTTTTGCCGTTCGGTACATAAACTTTCGCTTTTGCTGAAACTCCCTTAAATGCATTTTTGCCAATCTCCGTAATCTTCTTGCTCTTTACTGTGATATTGGTCAGTTTTGCATCTTTATAAAATGCTTTCCTGGCAATAGATGTGACACTCTTTCCAATAACTACCTTGCGCAGCTTCTTCATATTTGCAAATGCATTCTTAGCAATCGCTGTTACCTTGCAGGTTTTTCCGTTGATCTTCACAGAAGACAGCACATGGATATAAGACAGGCTCTTGTACGTTACACCATATGCTTCTGCCAGTTTCTTTTCTGCATTCGTCACACGGTACAGCACACCCTTAACTTCCTTATAATCGCCCACCTTTAAGCCTTTCGCAGCAGACTGTGCTATCTGGTTCTTCAGCTTTTCAATCTCCTCTTTTGCCTGTGAAAGCTGCTTGTTGATATTGTCTGCATCTGTCTGCTGTTGTTTCATCAAACTCTCAAGTTCTTTCACACGTCCTTCGGCTGAAGCCAGCTTCACATCCAGAACACCGGCTTCTTCCTTAACTGTTTTCAATTCTTCCAATAAATCCGCTTTTTCGCCTTCTGCTGTTTCCAGTTCATTATTCAGGCGTGAAATCTCATTGTTTAAGATGGAAATCTGAGTTTCTTTTTCGGAAATCTGTCCCTGAAGCGTTATCACTTCCGCATCTTTTTCAGAGATCTGTCCCCGAAGTGTTCTGATCTCCTTTTCTTTCTCAGAAATCTGTTTCAAAAGCTCATCTTTCTCACCGCTTGCCTGTGCTAACTGATTCTCCAGAGCTGTTTTTTCATTATTTGCTGCCTCTAACTGTGTCTTTAAGCTTTGCAGCTGGCCGTTCACGTTTTGTAACTGGCCATTTAAGCTGTTTATCTGATTGTTTGCTGCTGTCAGCTCACTTTCTTTAGCGCTGACCTGGTCTTTTAATCCTCTTATCTCTGTATCTTTCCCGCTTATCTGACCCTGCAATGCTTTTATCTGTTCATTGGCAGTATTTAACTGTCCGGCTAAAGTTTCCACCTGTTTTCTCAATTCTTCCAGATCCCCATCGTCTGCATGGGAGGATTTCAGACCCGCGATCGCTGCCGCTACCGCGTCAAACTGTGCCTGAATTTCTTCTGCTGTGGAATCTCCGGCTTTTATTACCTCTTTTGCTGCTTCTACCGCTGCCGTAAGAGCTGCGTAGGATTCTTCCGTATAGTCGTCAGCAGAAAGCTTTTCTGCAATGGCAACCGCCGATGCAAGAGCCGCTTTTTCGTTTGTAAAATCTGCTGTTTTGCGGATTACGATAAAGCTTATCATTGTATCGCTGTTATCTCCGGTATTCGTCGGGGCAACATGCAAACAGATGCTTCCCTTTTTATCCAGTGTAATATCGGTAAAGGATACCTGTTCCTTCTCCTTGATATTATGATCCGCTTTTGCTGCCAGCTCTTTGCCCGCCAGATCTGTTACGGAAACCTTTGCATGGCGGTTATCATTTGCCCACTGTGCCCATGGGTCATAGAAGCCTGCTGTAACCTCATACGTACCTGCGTCTAACGCAAACCGGTAAGTCAGGGTTTTTCCGGTTACACCAGAAACAAAATTACGGATACTGTCGTAAGCGTCTCCGCTGCCGTTCACCTCAAGCTCCGTCTCTGGATTGGTATAACCCCACCCAGTGCTTTCGCTGTATGCATCGTCCGGCGTCTTATTCTTCATCGTTGCCTCGTTGACATCTGCAAGCAGCTGTCCCAAGGCTGTAAATTCGCTTGCGCCGCTGTCTACAAAATAGATGATATTTGCCACAGATGCAGCTACAGATACGGAAATCTCTCTGTTTTCAAACTGTGTAAGCGTACCTCTGACGGTATTTGCAGAAACCTCTGTTGCTGCCAAAAGCTTTGTTACATCTGCTTCATTCCATACGACGGGCGTATCGAAGGTTTCGCCTGTAACGGAAATATTAATCCGTTCCGGCATCCGGTATCCGGTATTTCCAATCAGGTATGCCGGAATTTTGGTATTCACCGTAATGCGTGCCGGCGTCCATTTTGCATAAAGCGTCATATTGCCGGTAACAGCAGAAGCAAAGTTCCATGCCGCTGTTAAGCTTTTGTCACTAAACCAGCCTGCAAAATCGTAGCCGCGTTTTGTCGGCGCTGCCGGCTCTGACGCAATACCTGTCGACGAAGGCACCTGCTGTGATGCCACGGCGGAACCGCCATTGGAATCAAATGTTACGGTATAGACAACATTCTCCTGCCCCTTTAAAGCCCCGCGGATGGTTACTGCATAGGCAGGCATTACGAAAGAGTAACTGCTGCCGTTTTGTGTTACTTTGATATCTGTCACCTGGTTATTATCGCTTCTTACAATGACCGGCATCTCTGTAAATTCATATCCGGCTTTTGCAGAAAATGTTACGGTATCGCCTGCTGCTGCAGAGCCTGCCATTTCCACCTCTGCTTCTTCTGCAGCGACTACATAGGTTTCTTTTCCTTCTTCATGTCTGAATTTTACGGTGTATTCCTGCTTCTTCTCAGCATCTCCGTTTTCCGGGAGGAATATTACCCTGGCTGTGCCGTTTACGGCCTCTAATACAGTCACAGATGCGTTGTTGGTTGCTTCCGCTGTAATTACGCCTGTATCCGCTGTAACTTCAAGCGTCTTTGTTTCTTCATCAAACTGTGCCAGTACGTCCTGGCCGTCGATACTGATTTTACTTACTTCATAGCTGTCAAATCTGGAAACCGGCTCGTAGTATACTTCAAATTCTTCCAAACCTGTCCAGTTCTCTGCCTGTGGCGCCAGTGTAATACGGATCGCCGTCGTTTCTACCGGCTCAAATGCCACGTCTACCATTTTCTTAAAGTTATTGACAGACGGTACTGCAGGCTTGCCGCCGATATAGGTTACTTCAGTCCAACCGTCATATGTTTTGATTGGATTGTCTTGTCCCCATGATCTTACGTCGCTGCAGCCGTTGTTAACTCCGGAACTGCTGTTTAACAGCCGGTTTGCCGCAATAACACCATCAGAAGCACTGTAGTACTCAATTTTATAATTCTGCGGCAGACGCACCTTATGCTCATCTGTTCCGTCTTCTTCCATAAATCCAATAGAAACCTTATTTACACTATATTTCTTCTGAGCCGCATTATCTGTACTTCCTTTTGTACCAAAAGCAGTTGCTACGAACGGCTGACGATCTGAATCATTTACCCCTGCATCTGCGTTGGTGTGGTATACGCCGTCTTCCCAGTCACTCCAAATTCTCTTCCCCGATCCGCTGACAAATTCTTTTACACCATCTGTCGCACGATGCGCCAAATCATTTGAAGAGGATACATAGGCAAACGTTCTCGGCCAGGTCGTAGACTCATTAATTCCATTCTCATTCAATGCCAGGTTTGCACCAACCGGCGTGTTATTTGCATCCGCTGCGGCTTCCCCGACACGTACAGTAGCCTTTGCATCTGCATTTCCAACTTTACCCATAACGGTAACAATACCAACATTATCAAAACCATTTTCCGGCATATCCCATGTTACTTCACGTTTTGCAGCATCACCGTTGCTGTAGTAAACAGTTACCTGATCTGGCATAACCGGAATAATGCCTGCTGCAGTAGTAAGCGTCGCATGCACTACCCCAATCACGTCGCTGACCGTAACCTTTGCCGCAACGCGGGCATTTGTCTCTGTTACAGTACCATATACGGTAAAAGTATGGAACCGATTCAGTAAACTGCTGCTGACGCTGTCCCAGCGGACTTCTACAAGCTGATCGCCAATTGTCGTCTTAGCCGTTATTGTACCGGGCAATACCGGATATTCACCCCTTGCCGTCGTTACAGCTGTCTCTTCATATTCTTCAATTTCTACATCTACATCATGGATGGTAAATTCTGTTTCCACTACACCGGTATAGCTGCCGATACCTGTCACGACAACGGTTGCTGTACCAGGCTCTGTGTTATTGCGGTAGCTTAATGTGTAATCAGCGTCTTTGGTCAGGACAACGCCTTCTGCATCTGCAGATGCTTTATAAGTAACAACCGGTTCCGGCTCAATCGCTTTACCGGTATAATCCACCTCTTTTTCGGCTTCTGCAAGAACCGCAGTTGTATTGCCACTGTGAATTTCACTTGCGACACACTGCACCCTCACCTCTGCTGCCGACATAAACTCGTTTCTCACATTGCCGCTGTTATCGGAAGTGCTTACGCCATACAGACGGATATATTTCGCATCTACCTCATCAAACTGCACCATCTTCCATTCTACTGCCGTACTCCAGTCATCGCCAGACGCTACTGCGCTCCAGTTTTCTCCATCTGTGCTGACCTCAATCCGGTATGCCATAACAATACCGTTTTTATCCTTTGAACGCGGCAGATAACGCAGACCTTTGATTGCCTTGGTATCCTTCAGTTCTATCTGCAGATAGCGCAGGTCTTCCCTTTCTCTCAGATCCTTTTCACCTGATCCGGTGTCTCCCCATCTGCTGTGCCATATGGTATCAGCCGCTCCATCGTTTGCCTTTGCCGGAGGTTCAGCTCCATGCCAGCTTGGCGCAGTAAGCGTCATACTCGCATACGGATAATCCAGTGAAGCGTCATTTGCATTTTCCACCTTTGTATTGTCTTCTCCCAAAAGAACCTGGTAAATACCGCGTACTGCATGATTCTCAGATTCCATCAAAATACGGATTATATTTTTATCATCCTTCGGAAGGATTGTAATGCTTGCATTGTCCTTGCCCGCTGCCTGAACATCTGCTGCGTCCAGCGTTGTATCCATAACACCGAACCAGCCCTTTTCAAGCGTAGCGGCATTTGCAATATGACCGTCCACCTTCAGAGAAGAAAGCGCAGCTTCAGATCCTACCGTAAAGGTCGGGATACGCGTATTCATTTCCACTTCCAGAAGCGTCGTCATCTTTTCAAATTCCAGACGGAACCAGGTTTCGGAAATGGTGTTTGCCGGTGTTAAGGTACGTACGGTTACTCCATCTTCCTTCCGGTTGCTTATTTTACAATCTGCCGGAACCCAGTTTGCACCGTTGTCATTGGAAGAATATACCTTCATAGTGGTAGAAACCGGAGCTGTATCCTTCAGATATAATGTAAAATCTTTTAACTCAATTGCCGTATCCAGACGGAAATCCAATGTGCCGCGTCCGGTCCATGCCACGTCCATTTTAGACGTTTTATTATCCCTCAGTTTGGCTAAAGTATCTGCCACACCACTGTTTTGAGCACTTGATATACCATTGATATACATCTCCGGTACATTTGGCAGAGCCTCGTCGCCATCCCTGTAACCGCCTGATGTCACGCGTACGGAAGCTGTCACTTCATAGCTCTCGCCAAATACGTCTGCTGTTCCTTTTACAATCTTCGTACCAACAGAAGCCGTCAAATTTTCCGGTACATCCCATGTAACCGGAAATTCCGCCTTCATGATACTGCCGTCTGCCTCAACAGCCGGACGGGCTGCAGGCAGGGCAATCTCTGCATCCTTACCAATTGCCGCAGAATAATTCAAAATTGCCGTTACATTTCCGACTTCTGTTACATTGACCTGTACTTTTATATCCAATCCTGTAATCGCACCCACGATAGAATATGCGTTTTCTCCTGATGGAATATCACCCCAGACAATATCCTTTTCTTCAGATGTATCATCAGAATAATAAACCATAACCTTCTCCGGAAGAACCGGAACAGTACCCGGCTTCAGATAATAATTGCGGGACAGCTCATAGCTTACCACATACTTCTCCTGCGGATCACCTGATTCTGCTTCTGTTGTCACCTTCTCTTCCACGCTCTGATAGCCTGATGCACTCGCTGTTACCGAAAAGCTGCCCGCCTTATCCGTAGACTGTACAATTGCAAGCAGTTTGCCCTTTCCGGCTTTCCTTGTCGGCTCGCTGTAGGATGTCACATCATTCTGCACACCGTTATCCAGTGCCAGAAGCTTACCGGCTCCCTCTACAGACACTGTTATTTCCGGCTCTGCCCCATTGACAAACTTACCGTCTGCGTCCGTTACATCAATTGTAATATAACTTAAATCTTTTCCATCTGCCGTAATTGTCTTACGGTCTGCCTCTATTGTGAGTTTAGTCGGATTCTTTGTTGTTTCTACATAGCTGCGGCCAACCGTACCCGTAATTTCCGTCGTGCCGTCCGCTTCAAATGCTTTTGCTTCCAGTTTCCCTTCCTCATATGGCACATTAAAAGTCGCATACAAAGAAGTATAGCCGCTTGCCTTGCCGGTATCAAAACAGCCGGTACCCGAAGTATAGTTCTGATAACCGCCTGTCGGCGTATTCGTCCTTTCAGCCGTCGCCGTACCGACCTCTTCTCCGTTCAGATACAGCTTCACTACCGGAGCGTCACTGTAAACGACTACTTCTACCTTGCCATTGCCATCTATTACAATTTCATCTTCATTCCATACCGGAAGTACATGGAGCGTATGTAAACTGTCATTCCACTGGCTCTGATACAGATAGAAGCTGTCTTTCGGGAAACCTGCGGTATCAATAATACCAAAATAAGAATTCTTGGCAATATTCGGCCAGGTACCGTTTGCACCGGTCCCCTGCCAGTTATCCGGAGTCGGCTCTCCGATATAGTCAAATCCTGTCCATACAAACTCACCTGCATTAAACGGCTGAGTCATTGTGATCCAAAGTGCACTAGCAGCCAAATGCCCCCAACTTACACAGCTCTTATCATAAGAAGTGAGACGTTTGTCGCCCCTGCCTCCATCGCTGCCGTTTGTCTTTCTGTCATATACGCCGCGACTGTTGATAGAAGACGCCGTTTCAGAACCATATACCATCCAGCCTTTATTATAACCACTTTGAATCTGTGAAGCGCCACCATAGTTAAAACCAACAAGACCTCCCGGAACACTGCCGTATTTTTCGGCCTCTGCAATTACATCCGCCGTCTTCACCGGATCGTTGTTTGCATTTACATTACCTTTCATCTGGTTGTCGCCAAAACTCACATATCGTGTTGTATCTTCTTCGCCTACCCATTTGATCAGATTTTTTGCCACATCCGGGAACCGGCTGTTCTGACTGCTGTCAATCAACTGCTGGAACACCTCGTTGCCAAGGCTCCACATGATAATTGAAGGATGATTGCGGCCGCGTTTTACCATTGCCTTCAAATCAAATTCAGACCACTGCATGCCTGCTTCGCCATCTACAATCTGATTGCCCTCTTCTATCGGCTCTTCAAACCATTTACCAAAATCCTCGGTATTTCCCGCTTTACCGGAAAGCCAGCAGTCAAATGCTTCCTCTACCAGCATCATACCCTTGCGGTTGCAGATATCAATTAATACCTGAGAAGCCGGGTTGTGCGTTACACGGATAGCATTGACACCCATCTGCTGCAGCTTCTCTACCTGCCGCTCAATCGAACGATACCATGCTTCTGAACCAAGCCCGCCCTGGTCATGGTGCATGGACACGCCCTTAAGCTTCACATTTTTCCCATTCAGGAAAAATCCATTATCTGCTGTAAAAGATACCCAACGGAATCCAAAATCCGAATCATAAGAATCTACCAGTGTATCCCCCACATACACTTCGGTACGAACCGTATACATATTCGGCGTTTCCGTAGACCACAGCTTCGGTGATTCCACTGTTACGGTATCTGAAATTTCCGCAGTCTGGCCTGCAGCCACAGTCTGTGCCGCCGTCTTTACGCCTTCCGCCACCGGCTCTGTACCATCCTGCTCGTAGACTACCTGCCGTA
Source organism: Eubacterium sp. (assembly GCA_022794015.1). Lineage (GTDB taxonomy): Bacteria > Bacillota > Clostridia > Lachnospirales > Lachnospiraceae > Roseburia_B. Next base: position 13,829 of record JAAWDZ010000007.1, read on the forward strand.
CAGAGACTTCTGCATCCTTATCACTGTCATTCTGCACGGCAGTCACTACCGAAACCTTACCCTTGCCATCTGCAATCTCCGGTGTCGTTACAGCCGTTCCATAATATGCTACATGAACCGGATCCGTCACCGTAAGCTTAACATCACGATAAATTCCACTGCCTGAATACCAGCGGCTCGACGGCTGCTTATGCTCTACCTTAACCGTCAAAACATTTGTCCTGCCGTCGAAATTCAAATCTTCCTCCGGCAAAGTAAACGAAAACGGCGTATAGCCATATGGATGCGTCCCCAACTGTTTCCCATTCAGATAAACCGTTGCATTCATATAGACGCCGTCAAATTCAATGCTGACTTCCTTTCCTGCCATATCCTCCGGAAGCGTAAAATATTTCCTGTACCAGCCTGTACCGCCGAGCACATAACCGCTCTCCTGCTCTGCCGGCGCAGCCGTACTAAACCCCTGATCAACACTGTAATCATGCGGCAGATTAACATCTTCCCATGCGGAATCATTATATGCTACTGCCTCAGCCCCATTCAATTCTCCTAAATAGAAGCGCCAATGATCATTAAACGATACCGAACGCTCCCCTGTACCATATGCATTTACATAAACTCTTTCTGGTTCTGATACAACTTGTACAGCTGCATCCCGCACTTCTGGCGTCACAGCCGCAGATACATTCCCCATACCTGCCTGAAACACCATAGCCACAGCCAATACGCTACTTAGAATCTTCTTTGATCCTATCATTCACCATATCCTCCTTTTAATTGTCTGATTTACACTTTTGCACAGCCAAATCTCAGTTTGTGCAAAATGGCATTTCCTATATTATATAAAAAATCTAAACAAAAAAATATGGATTATTTTTTGTATTTTGGTAATATTTTTGGCAATCTTCTCTCATATCTGTGTTGTAATTTAAAAAAAGACAAAAAAACAGAGGCTCTCTTATGAAAAATGCAAAGTTTTCTACCTATTTATAATATTATTTTGTTTCTGCCATAAGTACCCAGTATTCCTTACGGCAGCAGCCTGCGAACACAGCTTGAATACTGTCGTAAGCAGCTGCCGAAGATTTTGCATCCATTGATAAAAATGCTGCGCTTCTCCCGGTAAATACCGCACAAAGCTTCAGTCAAACAACAGTTCATCTACCGTAACAAAAACATAGCCTTCTGCCGTAAGCTTATCAATAATCTCAAAGGCTGCATTAACTGAGGATTCTGAGGCGTCATGCAGCAGAATAATGTCGTTTTCCTGTACTTCGCTTAACACACGTTCCACGACGGCTGCGGCATTATCTGTTTTCCAATCCAGCGGATCGACATTCCAGAGTACCTCGATCATAGTTGTTTCATAATCCAGGTTGCTCTTCCAGCAGCCGTATGGAGGACGTATATATTCCGGATATTTCCCGGTAATTTTATAGATTGCTTCATTGGTCATATCTACCTGTGCAATGGCGGCTTCATCGTTTAAACTGCTTAAATTGACATGCTCATATGAATGGTTTCCAATCAGATGTCCGTCTGCATGCATCTGTTCTACCAGCTGCGGCGATATCTCCACAGCTTTTCCCAATAAAAAGAACGTGGCACGTACACCACGTTCCTTCAGGCCGTTTAACAAACCTTCCGTATAAAGCGCATTCGGGCCATCATCAAACGTCAGTGCCACCTTTTTCTTCGCAAGATCCTGCGTACTTACCTCTGACAACTCCTCATTTGCTCTGTTTATCTGCATGACTGGCTGATCATTGTTTATCCCCGTTTGCATTTTAACCAGACGTTCCATTCCTTCCTCCGCTGCCGCCCCCATTAAAATGCAGGCCAGCATCAGATCCAGACATAGAAGAAAATTACGAATTTTTTTCATTTTATCACTACTTCCAATGCTCTTATTCTACTATATGCAGGCAGCGTGACAAAAATCCACTTTTTTGCATAGATTCAGTACGCCAGCTTAAGCAGCTTCTCGCAAAGCCTGCGCTTCTCCTTAGAATACGCACTGTTTTCAAACCAGACCTCACCTTTGACACCCTCTTTTCTCAAAAGTCCTGCCTCTGCCAGTCTTCTCTTCGTTTCCCTTGCCGTGCCTGGCCCCCCTTCATAAAGTCTCACGCGATCTCCCAGCACTTTCTTCAATTCCCTGCTCACAAACGGATAATGCGTACATCCCAGAACAACTGCGTTGAGCTTTAGCTTATCAAACGGCTCAAACAGTCTCTCCAAAAACTGCTCCAGCTCCATACTGTGAATATCCCCATGCTCAATATACTCCATCAATCCCGGACAGGGCAGCGGAATAATATGTGCTACTCCCATATAACGATTCATCAGATTATTGAATTTCTGCTCCCGGATTGTCATCGGCGTCGCCATCACAATCACATTTGGGTGATTTCCCGACAATGCAGCCGGTTTTAGCGCCGGTTCAATGCCGATAATTGGAACTTCAGGATATTTTTGGCGCAGCAGCCGCACGGCAGCGCTTGTTGCTGTATTACAGGCCACTACCACAGCTTTTGCACCCTGTAAGATAAAGCGGTCCACATGGGCTATTGTCAGTTTTCTCACTTCCTCTAAGCTTTTTGTGCCATACGGGGCATTTGCAGAATCTCCGTAATACCAGTAATTTTCATTTGGCATTTCCAAAAGCAGCGCACGCAATACACTGATTCCGCCTACACCAGAATCAAAAACAGCAATTGGCGCATTATTTTTTATATTTAAATTAAAAAAACTCATAGAAAACTTCCCTTTCTGCCCTCTGTTGTGGTATACTAATCCTAAAGGAGGATTTATACATATGGAAACTTCAAATTCAAAATCACTTTTTGTAAACGATATAAAAGTCTGCAAAGAATGTCACAGGGATTTAAAACCGGATTATACAGAAGAAATATGCCCTGCCTGTAAAGAACGCCTGCTCTTTTCCCGTGTCAAAGACTACATCCGGGAAAACGATGTCAATGAATTTCAGGTCGCACAGCATTTTGAAATTCCGCTCTTTAAAGTAAAGGGATGGATTCGGGAAGGCCGAATCCAGTACAAAGAACTTCAAACCCCAACCGTCGAATCCCTGCACTGCAAAGAGTGCGGCGAGCCAATTTCTTTCGGATCATTATGCAGTAAGTGCCTGCGCAAATCAAATATCTCAGGAAATGCCCTTTTTACATCCCCAGAAGAAGAGGAACGCTTCCGCTTCTTACAAAAATGATACGAAAATCCGAGATCCTCGTATCATCCTCTGGGACTTTATTTCAGGAAGCCACTGATAATCTGCTGTTCTGCTTCTTCCTCTGTCAGGCCAAGCGTCATCAGCTTGATCAGCTGTTCCCCGGCTATCTTACCGATAGCAGCTTCGTGGATCAACCCGGCGTCCACATGGTTCGCCGTAAGCTGAGGGCTTGCCGTGACACAGGAATGGTCCATAATAATCGCATCACATTCACTATGTCCTGCGCAGGCTGCATTTCCATTGATTTTTGAAAAAAATTCCTGCCTGGAAGTATCTCTTGCTACCGAGCGGGATATTACATTTGCGCTGCAGCCCTCTCCATTCAAATCCACTTCAAACTCTGTTCTTGCATACTGATTGCCATGCGTCATCAGTTTTTCATGCACTTCTAAGCTGGCGCCTGCCTTTAATTCACCCTTTGTTATCCGATTCGTCGAATCAACTCCCTTAATCTGGGTTGTCTCGATCTCCAGATGCGCATTCTCTTCACAATACACCACCGTCATCGGGTTCATAATCCGCTCCCCGCTTCCGTCACCGTCTCCATAATGCTTCTCCACATAACGCACCTTTGCATTCCTGCCCACGTAAAAAGTATGAATTCCATCATGTTTAGACGTATCCACACCGCAGTTGTGTATGCCGCAGCCTGCAATAATCGTCACATCGCAATCTTCTCCAATATGAAAATCATTGTACACCATCTCCTGATAGCCGCTTTCACTTAAGACCACCGGAATGTGTACACTCTCATTTTTCGTACCGGGCTGAATGATAATATCAATGCCCTGCTTGTCATCCTTTGTTACAATATCAATATTCGCCGTCGTATTCCTGCCCGTCATTTTTCCGTTTGCGCGGATATTATAGGCCCCTGTCGGAACCTCATGCAGGCCCGCCACCTGCTCTAATAAATTCTTTTGAATCGTATCCATCGGTATCTCCTCCTTAAGCCTTCTCAATCAATGCGCTGCAGGTTCCTTCCATACCCATAAGCTTTGGCATAATCTCTTCCTTGTTCCCCGCTGCAGAAACCATCCCGTCTGAGATTAGTATAATCCTGTCCGCCACATTCAAAATTCGCTCCTGATGGGAAATAATCAAAATCATACCATTGATTTCCCTGCGCATTTTCTCAAATACATGTATCAGGCTGTTAAAGCTCCAAAGATCAATCCCTGCCTCCGGCTCGTCAAAAATAGACAGCTTCGTCCCCCTTGCCGTCACCATCGCAATCTCAATCCGCTTCAATTCCCCGCCGGAAAGACTGCTGTTAATCTCTCTGTCAATATACTCCTTCGCGCACAGCCCAACCTCTGAAAGAATCTCACAAATTTCTGAAATCGTCATCACACGCCCTGCAGCAAGAGAAACCAGATCCTTTACCGTAAGTCCCTTGAAATGTACTGGCTGCTGAAACGCATAGCTGATTCCTGCCTTTGCGCGCTCTGTAATATTAAGTCCTGTAATCTCTTCCCCATCCAGAAAAATCTGTCCGGAAGTCGGTGTGATAATCCCTGCTATAATTTTTGCAAGTGTAGATTTACCTCCTCCGTTTGGCCCTGTAATCGCCACAAAATGATCGTCAATCGTAAGACTGACATCCTTTAAAATCTCACGGCTTTCCTTATCGTCTTCTACCTCGTAAGATATATTCCTCAATTCTAACATAACAACCTCCTCTGATTCCGCCAAAACTGCCGGAATAGATTTATTGTAACAGTTCAGTCTTCCGGCTTCACTGTTACGGAATCCGCCCATTTAAAGTTTGCCATACGGCAAAGGGGCGGATTCTACTTAAGCCTTTACGCATTCTCATGGACTTTGCAGCAGGTGCAAAGTCCTGGGCTGAACTGTTACGATTTATTATACTACTATGCCCGGAATCGTTCAACTTATTTTTGGAAATTACGTCTGATGCCTCAACAGTTCAGACAAGATGCCTTGTTACACGCTTTGCCAGATAGCGACCGTCTGAACTGATGCATAAAAGGCACAAACGAAATCGTTTCGCTTATGCCCTTTCACTGAAAAATCTTATTCATTTTAAATGCGCTTTAAATCGAAAAGTCAAACCTTCCTCCGACCCAGGTCTCCTCCTCGGTTCTTACGTAATCGCTCATCCCCATAGAAATCATGCTGTTAATTTTCTGAATTAACTCTTCCACCGACGACGCCGTAACCGTCACTGTATCCGCGTCATCGCCAAAGCCTGGCCTTTCTGTATCCTCCTTTCGTTTCGCCTTGCGGTTCTCTGCCCGCTTCTCCTCTAAAGCCTTCTTCGCCTCTTTTTTCTCCTCTGCTTTCTTTGCTGCATTCTTCTGAATGCGTGCCTTCTGAGCCATCAGAGACTTATCAATGACTGCAAAAAAAGATGCCGCGCCGTTGTCCTTCATCTGCATTCCATACGTTTTTACAAAAGCTCCATTTTCCCCAAGACTCTGCTTTAACTGCGCCATCTGAGGAGACGCATTCTGAATGATTGCCTCATACTTCCTCCGATAATCTTCGTCCTCTGCCATACGTTCGATTTTTTCTGTATCGATCAGTACCACCATACGGTTTGCATTCGCATATCTTCCCACATTCGCCTGTGCCTCTGCTTTCTTGTCTTCACTGACCAGAATAAAATCCATATTGGCGTATTTTTTCCTGAGCTGCTCATAATACTTCTTCGCTTTATCGCTCAGCTCCGGCGTTCCGATTGTCGCTCCGTTTGTCACCCTGGACTTTTCGCCCTTCTTATTCGTTTTATCTGCCGCCGTATGTTGGGCTGCCATCGCCGCATAACCTGTCTCTGCCTGTGCCACCTGATTCATTTTATATCCTCCTTGAAAAAATAATGTAACTCCGTTTACCTGTATCCCCACAGATCGGCTGCGGCCTCTGCAAAAGTTGCCACGAAAAAAAGAGCCGAACTGCTTATCTGCATCATATATCGGCTCTTTTTTTGCATAATTTATCTTTCTGCTACACTATTGTCCCTTTAATTTTCTGATAAATGCCTTCTGCATCCAGCCCATACTTATGTAACAGCTCCAAAGCCGGGCCGGACTCACCAAACACATCATTGATTCCAATCCGCGTTACTTTTGTCGGACATTTTTCGCTCAATACGCCGCAGACTGCCTCGCCAAGCCCGCCAATCACGGAATGTTCTTCCACGGTAAATACTTTTTTGGTCTTTGCGGCAGAAGCTACAACCAACTCCTCATCAATAGGCTTAATCGTGTGAATATTGATCACTTCTGCGTCAATGCCTTCCTTGGCCAGTTTCTCTGCTGCATACAGTGATTCTACCACACACAAGCCGGTCGCAAAAATAGTCAGATCCTTCCCTTCCCGAAGAACAACTCCCTTGCCCAACTCAAATTGATAATCTTCCCTGTCATTCATGACCGGAACTGCCAGTCTGCCAAGTCGCAGATAAACCGGTCCATCATACTCATAAGCTGCCTTTACAGCCGCTTCTGCTTCTATTGCATCACATGGGTTGATAATTGCCATCCCCGGAATAATGCGCATCAACGCAATATCCTCATTACACTGGTGCGTTGCGCCGTCTTCTCCGACAGAGATTCCTGCATGTGTCGCTCCGATTTTGACATTCATATGAGGATAGGCAATCGAATTTCTCACCTGTTCAAACGCACGTCCTGCCACAAACATGGCAAACGTACTCATAAACGGTATTTTGCCGGAAGCGGCTAAGCCGGCCGCAATACCTGCCATATTTGCCTCTGCAATACCGCAGTTGATATGCCTGTCCGGAAATGCCTTCATAAATGCGCCTGTCTTAGTCGCTGCAGCAAGATCTGCATCTAATACTACAATATTCTCATCCAGTTTTCCCAACTCTGCCAGCGCTTTGCCATAACCCTCTCTGGTCGCTACCCTGGGCAGCTCATTGATATTTCCGATTACTGTCATAATGCTTCACCTGCTTTCTCCAAATCTTTCATAGCGATTTCAAATTCAGCGTCGTTTGGCGCCTTGCCGTGCCAGCTTACCTCATCCTCCATAAAAGAAACGCCCTGCCCTTTCACCGTGCGTGCAATTATTACCGTTGGCTTTCCTTTTACAGTCCTGGCTTCTGCAAACGCTGCGGCAATTTCTTCAAATTTATGGCCGTCAATGTTAATGGTATGAAAGTGAAATGCATTGAATTTCTCATCTATAGGATACGGAGAGCAGACATCCTCTATGTATCCGTCAATCTGAAGCCGGTTATTGTCTACAATTACAACGAGATTGTCTAATTTATGATACCCGGCAAACATCGCTGCCTCCCAGATTTGGCCTTCCTGGATCTCGCCGTCGCCGCACATCGCATAAACGCGGTAGTCCCTGCCATCCATCTTGGCTGCCAAAGCCATGCCGACTGCCACAGAGAGCCCCTGGCCCAGAGATCCTGTCGACATATCTACGCCAGGCGTCTGTTTCATGTCCGGATGCCCCTGTAAGTAGCTTCCCGTATGACGCAGTGTCATCAGATCCTCTACCGGGAAAAATCCGCGAAAGGCAAGCGCCGCATAAAGCCCCGGTGCCGTATGTCCTTTTGACAGTACAAAACGATCGCGCTCTTCCATACTCGGATTCTTCGGATCAACGTTCAGCTCTTCGAAATATAAATACGTAAAAAGCTCCGCTGCAGACAAAGATCCCCCTGGATGCCCTGCCCCTGCACTGTGTAACGATTTGATAATCTCTTTCCTGACATTCAAAGTCATCTTCTGAAGTTCTGGTATGTTCATATCCTTTTTCCCTCACTGTCTATCCGTATAATTGTTGTGCCGTACGCTGTGCTGGCATGGCTGGTTTACAGTATCAATAAAAAATCTCATCTGTTCTTCCTTTCTCTCGTTCGTATTATAACAATTCAGGCAAGCTGCCCTGTTATATGCTTCGCAATGCACACCAACCGCCTGTCTGGCAATTTGCCGCTGACTGACCCTGGGATTTTTATGCATACTGCATAAAAACACATCACGGGATAGCGGCTGTCTGAACTGTTACTTAGTATTTTCATTTCCCTTGATACTATTCATTCCCACACATTATAGATCACAGTATGAAGTTTGTCAAAAAGTATCCTTGCTTTTTTAAAAAAATATGTTATACTTAATATCAGCGGGGCATTGGCGCAGTTGGGAGCGCGCAACATTCGCATTGTTGAGGCCGTGGGTTCGAATCCCATATGCTCCACCAGAAAGTTCTTACTCCAACCCTTACCAAAAAAATTCGATAAACGGTTGGGTATTGATGATAGGAAGCTCGTGAGCAAATGCTCACGAGCTTCTTCGTTGCCTTTCTGAGAATTATATTGAGCCAATCCATCCTTCAGTGATTCTACCAACATAGTAAATGGTTCGGCAAACTCTGCCGTCACCTGTCCATCAGGGCCGACCAGCAGGCGTGTAAAAATAGCCTGATTCATTAGTTTCTTCATTTTATCGTTAGCCAAACGATAGGTTGTACCACAATCAGAAATCAGCTCTATTGCATCATCCAGTCGTTCAATAACTGTAGTAAATGTGTTTTCATAAGTATTCATCTGGTGGTGAATCGCAGCAAGCTGTTTGGCTATTTTCTGCTGTTCGCTTTTCAGGAGGTCAAGTGGGATAGCGTCATTATAATGCGCTTCCAACAGTTTCTTGCGTTGCCGTTCTAATTTATCTTTTTCCCGACGCAGTCCGTCCAATTCTGTCATGTATTTATCACGTTCTTTCTCTATATTCTGTTTTAGCCAGTCTTCCAGATAGTTGGCTATTTGCACAGGGAAAGAGTATTTGTCATAAATCTGCTCCACCTGCTGTTCGACATCCGTGATTAATACTGCGCGCTGTTTGCAGTCAGTTCGTTTACTATGCCGTCCCCCACAGACAAAATACGGATAGTAAGTGCCTGTATGGGATTTCGTATAGTTAATGAACATTCGTGAGCCACAGCTTTTGCAGAACACGCTGCCCTTTAAGAAGTGTGGGTGTTCCCGGGTACGTTCGCCATTAACATGCGATTCCAGAATATCCTGCACCTGCTGCCAGGTATCAGGAGTTACCAGAGCCGGATGCGTACCGTCGTATTCTACGCCCTGATACGGCACGATACCTTTATAGTAAGGGTTTATCAGTATGCTGTTTAGAGATTTTTTATTGATGGGCTGGGATGGGATTCTGGGCGTGGCACGGGTAGTCAGCCCACAGGCTGCCAAATGCTCCGCCAAATCCTGTACTGTCCAGTTGCCAGTCGCATACTCCTCAAATGCCAGCTTAACCAGTGGCGCGCGCTCTTCATCCAATATAACAGTCCGTTCTTCGCGCCCTTTATCGTCTGTGCGCCGGATATTGAGGTAGCCAAGTGGGGCACGACTGGGCGTCCCGCCTCCTTTGACTTTTTCGTTCAGTCCTTTTTTGACTTCGTTTGCCAGATTCTGCGAATAAAACTCAGCGATAGAACTCATAATGCCATGGAGCAGCATTCCTGCCGGAGTGTCATCAATGCTTTCTGAGGCAGATACCAGTTGGATGCCACATTCACGCAATGTGCGCATAATGTCGATATCGTCGCCACGGTTTCTGGCAAGACGGTCGACTTTATGTACAATTACGTAATCCACCCGGTCAGCATTTTCTTTGACATATTCCAGCATCTTCTGTAATTCCGGCCGGTCTGCAGATTTAGCAGAAGTCCCCCGGTCAACAAATTCCTTGCCGACCATTGCTCCCATAGATAAAGCCTTCTTCCTATTAGCCTCTCGCTGGGCAGGGATAGAGAATCCTTCATCTGCACCTCCACCACGTTCTGCCTGCCCACGTGTTGATACACGGAGGTAGGATACGGCAAATTTCGGGGTCATGGCAGTCGCTAATGACTGTAAAGGATTATCTGATGTTTGACTCATAAAAGTCCTCCTTTCTGGGTATTTGTGCGATTATAGCGCCAATTGCATCTCACATCAAGCCGTTTAAGTTTTTGTTATCAATAAGTTAATAATATCAGTTTTTTGTTGTGGAAAGTCTGCCCCATAGCAGGGCAGACTGGTATTTTTACGGCGTTATTCTGCCGTGATTAAGGTACTACAGAAAGACTATATCTTCCGTATCTGGTCGACTCCATACACTACGCCAAGACCAGAGCCACAGTCCCAGCTGACGAATATGGTAGCCGTATCATCAACTAAGCTGACCGTGCCTTTATCGCCGGGGTTAAGGTGACTGTATGGGTCGTCCATCTGCACGAGTTCTACCCGTGTGCCAATGGGGTACATTTTTTGTACACGTTTGATGGTGCTTCGATTAGGGAAATTGTTAATTGCCATTCTCTTCACCACCTTTATTTTCTAAGTCCGTCAGACGTTCCGGCTGATGACCGGATTTCCAGCTGCCGTTTCCGGCGAGGTTACGGAGCAGGATTTTCCGGGCAGTTTTGTATTCGTCGCCAATAAACCCCAGCCGGACTAAAAATAAGCGCATACCGTATTTGGCATTTTCTTCTGGCTTTTCTATAGCTGTCACCCGTTTTTGGGTCTTTGCCATCTTGCAGATAGCAGCGATTAAACGGCTGTAAGCATCAGCTTCACCATCCAGTCCATGTAAGGTAAACCATGGGAAAGTGATTTCTCCATCATGTTCTATAATAGCTAAGTCGTCTGTTCCCAGAGCTTGCTTTAGAAGTGTCGCTTTACTGGCAACTATCTTTCTGAGGTTTGCCCGTGTTTCTGGAGTAAATCCGGTATCGGGCATTTTGATTGTAAACTTATCCAAAGATTCGCTGTCTGCCGTATTCTCTGCTACAGTAGCTTCTTCTGCATTCTCTTCGCACGGATTATTTTTTGCATCATCAAGCTTTTCCGATTCCGTTTCTTCCGTCGTAGCTACAAACCCACGTTCCTGTAAATCACGAATGAGTACCATCGCAAAGTCGGGGTGGATATTGTTGCCGTATGACAGTACGCCATTCCGGTCTATAGTATAATCCCCAACCGTATAGGCAAAGCTGGGTGCACCCTGATAAATGGCTGGTTTGTCCAGTATCTGGCTGATGGCTTCAATTAACGGCTTCCGGTTACTACCACTGAGGTTGTAATTATATTGGAAGTTCATATTTTTGCTCCTTTCTTCTCGTTACACACTATCTATCACTTTGATTGCCATAAACATCAAGTGTTGACATTTTCTGGGGATTGTAATGTGCCTGCGAGATATTGCCTACCAATCTTCGTCATCGTCATCCACATCTTCAGACTCATCCCGGTAATCGAACATGTCTTCATAGTTTGGGGTAGATTTTAGCTCCGGGTGCGCTTCTAAGTAAGCCAACACATCGGTTTCCAAAACCGTCAGAATAGTATCGTAACGGTCGTCATCATAAATGCCCCAGATGTCGGAAATATCAGCTGCCACAGCCTCCCCGACGTTTTTAGCAAGATAACGGGCAGCAGGGTTACAGGTTTCACGGCCGTAGCCGACTCCGATGTGGTCGCCATCATAGTAGTTTCGGTAGCCGATACGGGAGATGGCACGGACGATTTCTCCTGCCACCGTGTCTGCTTTACCCCTCATCGGCACAAGCTCATCAAACAGTGCAGAAAGCTTTGCCTCGGCCTCTTCTTTGGTGGTTTGCAATACTTCCATTTTGGGTTTCTCAGATGGTCTTGTAGACGCAGTTTTTCTCACGTTTGGCTTATCTGTTTCCGTGTCACCACCAAAGATAAACCGACAGTATTCTTTACGATTTGTCGCATCTGAGAGCCAAGACACCAGCTCATACCAGTTATTGTCATGCGCAATACGCATCACTGCACCCACATCAAACATATTGGTTTCTCGGGTATCGCGTACTTTAAGGATTTGTTCTTTTACGGTCTGTTTCATGTTTGCCTCCTTTTTGTTTTTAGCTGTTGGTGGTATCCTCCTTTCTGCCCACCAGTTAGTTGGTTTATGGTGCCACGTCTAGGCTGTTCTGCCTGTCAGTGGCATATGCCGGGCGACAAAATTGTCGCCCTTAAGCTTATAAAGTGCAGGAGGTTTAGTCCAAAACTCCGTAATTATAATGGATGCTGGTTGCCCCGGCTTTTTCCAGCATTCCTTTTATTGTCCCTATATGTGTTTCCCACGAGAGGCTGCCTTGGTATGGGGACTGTGGGGCCATCCGGTACTCTGCTCCGTCGTAGGAGAATGTGAACCCTGCGCCAATGACACAGCTCCCTTTGTCGCCGGCCTCAGAACTCAGCCGGTGCCATTCTCGCATAATGGATTGCAAAGCTGATGGGATTTCTGTCTGCCTGTCCGGGTCGTAGATATAAATTGGGTCGGGTTTAATCCTGTCCGTGTAATCCGTGTATTCGATTTGGGGATATTGGCTGTCATCGAAAGGGTACAGGCTCAGATTCCATGAATCACCCAGTTCATAATACAAGCCATGTTCCGTCAGAATTTTATCGAAGCCACCGAATTCCCGGCCACCGTAATTGATGGTTTCGTAAAGGGAGCCTTCAAAAGACATACTTAGGATGTGTTGATGGTTTCCGTATGTAAAATAATCAAACGGGCAAAAGCCATCTTCGATAACCAGCTCGGGCTCTCCAATGCGACAGTGGAACTCATCATGGCCGTATTTGTGCCACATCCTTTTTCCGTTGTAAAAGATAAACACATCTTCATCCAAATTTTGTCGGGTTAAGAAGTCCATAATCTCCCTTGCGAGCTTATCAATATCTTTTTTAGTCATTTTCTCCATAAGTTTCGCCTCCTTCATACTTTTTAGAGAGATACGCTTCCCATACCGAATCCAGTACGGCGTGGCGCAGGATTTTGCTATCAAAGCCAGCTTCCTCATAACCCTGCCGGATGGTGTCAAAATATCTACGCGAAGGTGTACCATATGGGTGCAGGGATTCGTTCATGATATAGACCATGGCTGAGGTTCGTCTGCCATTTACAGAAATTCTCAGCATTCTCTTACGGTAGAGGCTGGGATAGCCTTCATAGATATCGAGACTATATTCGTCACTTGGTTGCAATAGCCAGATGAGGACTGGCACTTTGCTGCCTTTCTGCTTCTCGATTGTTGCTACGGCAGTGTTTTTACCCCGGAACATCAGCTGGTAATTATGTAGGCAAGTTTTGCCAACTATTTTTGCAGTGGGGCATCGTCTTGCCATCTGCTCCAAGTTGAGATTGGAACCGTAGGCGATGTATAAACGTTTCTTGTTCTGGTTACTCATTCTGGGTACCTCCATTCCGTGTATTTCTGGCATTGATATGGCTTCTGACATTTTCTTTTGACCCGTAACGCCAAGCAGCGTTACCGTCTAAGTGCTGGTACAAATGCTCCCGGCAGGCCTTAAACTCGTCGCCGATAAATCCGATACGGTTCAGCCATACACGCATTGCGAACTTCTCGTTTTCTTCCTGTACCTTACGGCAGCTGGCGCTTCTCTGGGTCAAAGCCTGATGGTTGAGAGCAAGCGCCAACACGATATATGCCCGGATTTTCCCGGCGTGGAGCGTACTGTTAAAGCCCCTGAGCTCTACCGTATGGTTTCCATGGAAGAAACTGTGCAGGTTCAGGAAATGGTAACGGCTCTGATGGTAGTGATTGTTCCGGCCGCCAGTATAACCCTCATACCAAATCGATTCGATTTGTCTTAGGGTCTTTGGCTTGAGCTGGTTCATTTTCTCTACGAGATATGCGTCCATTTTCTGGCAGTAGCGCATCCGTTCCGGCGCAATTTGCAAAGACTTGTAGAGCAAATCATTATGTGCGTAGATAATGTTCACAAAATTACGGATGCTTCTGGGCGTGTGGCTGGCTCCGTCCAGATGGATATGAATGCCACAGGACTTATTGGCAAAACCTCCAGCTTTCCTAAGTCTCCGAGCCAGCGCCTGTATGGTATCAATATCCTCCCGGTACAGCAGAATTGGGCTGACCAGCTCCACGCTGTAGTCATTACTGGTCGAGATTACTCTCTGACCGTTTTTCCTCTGGCATTTAATGCTACCATCGTACATCAGTTTCCAGATGCGTCCGTCGGGCGCAGTGATTTTCTGGGTGTCGTAATAATCCCCGGTAATCGTGGCAGTGCCGTTCAGGTACTCTGATACGGTTTCTGCTGCCTTTTGCCGGGTAATCCCTGTAAACTCGATTTCCAAGCCGAACTTTCTGGTAAACATTTACCCTCCTTCCTTACGGCTATGGGCAGTGGAGGGGGCATGATGCACCCTCCAAATCTGGCTGCGCATCATGCCGCAATGTTTACTTGGTTTTTATGTTACTTGTTTTTATAGCCTCCTTTCTCGGCACTTCCCAAACTACTTATCTTTTGGCGAAACAGATTTTGCCAGGGAAGACGCCTATTGTATTTATCTGGGGGATGTAAAATTGGGATTTGACATTATGTCATGGCATCCCCCTTTCTGGTTCTTTCTATTAAAGTAGACATCCCGTCATTGCTTTCTTCGGGTTTAGCACGGCTGATTGCAACAGAAATCAGCACTCTGCCTATTTTCTCAATATCCGGCCTCTCTCTAAACTCTGGTGTGACGGATACATTATGCGCAGTCATTGGCCGTCCACGTTTTCTTTTACTTGTCATGTTGCCTCCTCTTCTGCCATGAGCGCTTCGTAGGTGGATTTAAGGCGAAGGCCGATGGCGTGTATTACATTCACAGTTACGGCATTGCCGGCCTGTTTATAGGCCTGCGTGTCGGAAGTTACTGCCAGCAGCCGGTCAATCTGGGTTTCTGAGAAGCCCTGCAGCCTCAAGCATTCCCGTGGGGTGAGGCGCCGGATTCTCATATCTGCCTCAACTACGGCTTTGTCGGGTTTCGTGGTGAGGGTGTAGGCAATGCCATGCCCGACGCGCGCACGTTTCTGGTTCTGGTCAGCATAAGAAGTATCTACCGAATCCCCCGGCCTTGCTTCGCTGTACTGGCGCTTGGTCGCTTCCTTAATTAGAAGGACATTATCTGAGGTGTCTTTCCGGCTGTTTTGTTTTATTAGATACAGCCCGTTTTTGGAACCGCCTCCTCCACAGCTGGCGAGCTGGGTGCAGGCGACTCCGGACGGGTCGTAAACCCTTTCCCCCTGCGCCCCTCCGATGATTTGTATAAGAGCTTTTCCACCTGCTTCTCGGAGAGGTAGTATTTTTCCGGCACATCTTCGGTCAAGATATCCGACAATATACACCCGTTTCCGGGACTGTGGGACGCCAAAAGATTTGCTGTTAATAATTTTCCATTCGACATAATACCCCAGTTCTGATAACGTGCTGAGGATGGCCGTAAACGTCCGTCCTTCGTCATGGTTAAGCAGGCCGGGTACGTTTTCAAGGAGGAGAAACGCAGGGTGTTTGGCTTTAAGGACGCGTGTGATGTCAAAAAAGAGCGTGCCTCTGACATCATGGAAGCCACGGCGCTTTCCGGCAATGGAGAAACTCTGACAGGGGAAGCCTGCGCAAAGCAGGTCGAAGTCCGGCATTTCTTCGGCTTTGATGGTTTTTGCGTCTTCATAATAAACCTCCTGTGGGTCAATGGCATATATGTTTTGATAGGCTCTGTGGGCATGTTTATCGATTTCCGAATGGCCGATGCAGGTAAACCCTCCGGCACGTTCCAGACCGGCACGGAATCCACCAATTCCGGCGAACATATCAAAAAACCTGATATTCCTTGTGTTCATAGGCATCTTCCTTTCTTATGTTTATAAATATTTAGTTATTAGCGCTGGGTTAGCACAGCATGTTCCGGTCGCCACTCTCCACGATGAGGTGTTCCAGCTCTTCGCAGGTAATTACTGCAAATAGTTTGGGGAGTTTATCGAACGCCTCTTTGAGGTGTCGGATGAGTTTTTCTTTCCGGGTAACGTCCGGCACAATCCAGACGGTGAGTGGAAACATCCCGGATTCTTCCTGCTCCAGGCCGGAACGGTAATAATCATGGTATCTCCAGCATTTCTCAATCACTTTGGCTGGGGATTCCGTATCCAGGTCAATTTCCAGAAAATAACGGTCTTCATATTCTTTGGTCACAACCGATACGTAAAGGTCTGGCTTGAGAGAGAGCGATACGCCGACGTTCGTGTATGCCCTCCAGCACTCCGGCTCTAATTGCAAGGAAGCAATTTCTGGTTCATGCTCCCGGCAGATTTCTATCAGCTGGATAGCAGACTCGGCAACGGCTAATGAGTGCGCCAGATAATGGGGGCTGGGCTCGAAGAAGCGCCGTATGGGGTGCGTCTCATTACTGCTTAAGCGAAGTAGCCTTTCTCCGGCATGGGTCAGATACCAGATAAGAGAACTTGACCCTGCCCGTACTCCACCAATCCTCCGGGACAGGCTGCTGACCAATCCAAACTCACTGAGCTTTTTGAGGGTACGGCTGGCTGCCCGGAGTCCGGCAGAGGGGTTGGCTGCATCGGTAAAGAGCAATTTCTGCGCCTGCCCGGTCATGAGATAGCGATATTTTTGTACAGCGTGGAGCAGCTCCCGGTCGCGCGCGCCTAAACGGCTGTCAATCTCCAGTAGCTGTTTCTTGGATACACGCTGAGGTGTCTGTCCATCAGTAACAGGGGTGCCTCCCGTAATAGAAGAATCCGTAGCAGGTATGCTAAAGGAATCTCGCACGTTAAACTGCGCAAAGTCCCGTATTCCGGGCTTTTCCGGTTGTGGTTTCTGGTCGCCGTTCGTCAGTCGGTTCGTCATGGTCTTTTCTTCCTCCCGATGTTTGTATCGCCGGGGTTTTCCTCGGCGTTTTTATGGTTAATAGCAAAAATGTTGAGATATTCCTCCTCGGCCTGTTCTGCCGGGATGCCGTAGGCAGCCTGGACTTTTGCTTTAAGGTCGATGGCATCGCGCAGGGCAGGAGGTGGTGGCAGGGTCCTGCCTTGTATCCATCCAGTATTCCTGCCATTAGACTGGAACGAGGTATAAATCTGGTAACGGGGCAGTGCCATAAAATCTTCGGCTGTGAGTTCCGGCGCCATAGCTGCCATGTCTTTAGCGTCCTTAGATTGCAGTCCGAATATTATCTTGTTCCTCGAGTTGGCGTCTATCCCGGAACGGATATTGATGGGCAACTGGTCGCGATACTGATGCGCCAATGTCAATCCAACCCCTAATCCTCTGGCCTGCGCCAAAGCATCAGACAAATCTGTAGGTAAGCTGAGATAGTCCTGGAGCTCGTCGATAAAGATAGAAACAATGTGCCGTTTCTCGGCTGGAATACCAGCGCGAGATAATGCCAGCGTCCAAGTTAAGCCGACAATTAGACTACCCAGCAACCTAGCCGTACTGGCTCCAATCTGCCCACGATTCAAAGGAACTAATACAATCCGGCGCTTATAAAACAAGTCTGTCAAAGAAAACTTTGGCTTTGCCTGTCCTAACACATTCCGAAGCCCTGGCCGTAAAGTTAGCTGGCGCAGTTTGTTGAGCACTGGAGAAATCTGTTGTTTCTTCTCGGTATCACGCAAAGCCTCAAACTGCTCCCAAAAAGGACGAAGTGCTATCCGGTCTTTGACCTTGCTGGTGATTCTGCGTCGGAAATGCTCATCGGTCAGTAGTGGCAATAACCACAAAAGTGTAGAATTTTCTGCCTCTACCAAAGTCAATAGGGCAGCCGTTAGTACATCTTGCGTGTAAATTCCCCAGCTATCGCTAAAAATTTCCTTAAGTACCGAGAGGATAGCATCGGCAATCAGGGACGGGTTGCCGTAATCCTTAAACGCCAGTGGGTTAAACCCACATGGGCAAGGGTCTGATGGATCGATAATTACGACATCACCCACGCGTTCTTCGGGAATTCTCATTAGTATACTGCTAACAAGCTCTGCCTTCGGATCCAATACGAGGATGCTTCTTCCGGCGTTTATGTCTGCCAGAATTAGGTGCAACATTGCAGTGCTTTTCCCCGATCCTGTAGGCCCTAAACAGACCGTATGTTCGAGTGAATCTTTTGGAGAAATGCTCAGTCTTTTGGGATTTATGGCATCCATGCTGACAGCAAAACTACGGTCCATTTTCTGGTTAGTTGGGCTATAATACCAAGGAGGTGGCAGGGTAAGTTTTGGATGCAGACCCGGCGTTCCCGGCAGTTCTTCCTCCCCGGCAGCTGTGCATAAGAAGTTTACAGCTTCTTTTACCGATAGTCGCAGAGGAAAGTGCCAGGGTACATGAGCGTTGTTAATGTGGTCGGGCTTTATATTTTCTTCCCGTATCCGTACACCTGCTGCCTCCAGTACCTTAAACGCGCTAAGGATACTATGTATCCGGGCATTGGCATTTTCTCCGGCCACACCGATACGGATGACGGCTTGGAAAATATGTTGCTCGGCTTTTTCTCGCACCGTTTTACGGCTCTCAGCTGAAGCTTTCTGTACGTCGCCAAGTAGAACCTGTAGCCAAGTAGCATTTGGGTCGGTCAGGTTAGTTGGTACTGGAGATGGAGCATAAGCTCTCCCCAGTACAATCTGTACCACTATTTCCGTGCCACCTTTGTCTTCTACGAGTGCCGCCAACCCTGCCCGGGTAACGGCGTCGGTAATATCAGTTCTGAGGGAAAGCGTCGGGTGGCTAATCCTCAGTTGCTGGGCAGTACCAACTGATGTACGTGCTGTTTCTTCCATAGCATGGAACTGGATGTTGCCATGGGCTTTGATGGCTTCTTCTATGCTGGCAATATATTTCTTATCTGCACATAAAAGGTACTCAATATGCCCGTTTTTACTTCTGGTTTCCCAGATAACTGCGCCCCTTGGCGTCAGTGCTGCCAGATGAGATAAGGTTTCCCATACGGTTTCTATTTTGTAAGGTCTCGTCCAGATGATTTGCTTCCAGACGGGATTTTCTATGATATGTTTAGTCAAGAACGCCCACTCCTTCCTTTTCTTTCTACCATAACCCCGAATCATGTTTGTGCTTCCAAATACGATAAATAATAATGCTGATGATGATAATCAGGGCAATGGCGAGCAGTACTGGCCATACTTCCAGAATCCAATATGCAGCGAGATTGATGAGGAAGGCGCTTACGGCCAGCATAAAAGCGAACTCTAATATTTTGGTGATTAATCTTTTTGGTGGTTCCAATCATGATTCCTCCTTTTAAAGGGCTTTAGCACTGTATTTAGGCACAGGGTAGCCGGGGATAATAATGTCGCTATCGATTTCGTTACCCCAGACGTCCCAGCCGGGCTGCCGACGGCGAGCAAAGAGCTCAAGATAAGGGCCCGGACTGACTCGTTCGACGATTTTATGGATTTCTTCAGGTTTATGGGAGTGGTCCTGCACGGGAAAGACACCAAAATTTATCTGGTTTTTACACAGAACAGGTGTTTTACCTCTAGTTCCCAAGAGAATGTGCTCTGTACAATTTCTCAGATAGGTTCCGAGCCCCATCCGAAGCTTAGCCCATGTAAATATGGAACGTGGCGTGAATCCCCATGCTTCCAGAACATCATAGCCGTATCGTAGAGTCCCATTTGTGACCCAGAGCCAGCAGTGGCTGTTATCTTCTGCCAAGTCTTGTATTGGCATACTCTTAATTTGTTTTATAGTCATTAAATTATAATGATTAATTGCTCCGTAGGTTCCTTTCTGCATAACATCCCATGGTGGGTCGATGAGCAGGGTAGGGTAGCGTTTACTTAAACAGCTTTTATTTTCCGTACCGTTAATTATTTTTTGCATTCATTCTTCCTTTCTTTGCTTGGTGTGGCTTTGAGGGTATTTAAGCTCAAAACCACACCAAAACATAATTCTTATGTCTTAGACTTTTGGAGCGATTAGACATGTCCTAACAGGGGCGAAAAGCCTATTAAGAGTAAACAAATAACGTTGCTGTGAAATTATCAAGGATATGTTGACAACAGCTTGTTTGGCGTCTTTTGCAGCCTTCTTCTTGGCAATATGTAGCCTTTTACGCCCTGTTTTCTGCCGGAGCTTTAATCTTCATTATGAAGCTCTGTTTTTACATTCTTCTGGCAAGCCCTGCGAATCATTGCCCTGTGCGATTCCATATAGTCCCATTCCATCAAAAAATAATCTTGCATGAAGCGCTGCATCAGTTTTTGCATAGCCTTCTTCCTGCGATAATACTTGTAGAGCCAATAGCACAGGCTACCAACAATAACCGTCGCGCTTATTGCCGTTGCGATTAACTCTGATGTCATAGTTAATCACCACCTTTCTAATCTGGTCAGGGCATTTTTGGTGTACATTGCAATGATGGCCCTGTAGCAGTTAATAGCATCCGGGTTCATGCTGGCGAGCTGGTCGGCTGTCATAGCTAACATGCCGATGTTTTCCATAGAGCCTTTGGCGAGCTGGGCTGAGAGCTTGTCTCGTCCGGAATCCAGCATGGCTCGCTCCAACATGGTATTAGCCTCGTATCTGGCCATCCAGCTGAGGTTGCGTGGTGTTGGTGTGTAGTTAGTGAGATTTTCTGTGATGGCATCCTCGTAGCCATTTGGATAAATGTTTGCTTGTTTCATAAGTCTTGCTCCTTTCTGTAGCGTTTGCTACGATAACATAATTAGTAAGTTTTTCTTGAACAGCACAAAATGCGTATGTTATAATATGGAAAATCTTATTGTTGCATCTGCTGTTCTTAAGATTAATTATAGTTTCAAAAAAACGGACCGGGTTGTCCTTGTGTTGTCAAAAAAGTTGTCATGGAGGTGATGAGTACTTTGAGTGGATTATCTTATAGTGAATTTGACCAGCTTCTTTTTAGTTTTTGTAAGGATAGTACCAAAGAAGAGTTTTCTAGGACTCTGCTAAAAGCCGGTCTGAAAGAGAGCGATTATAACTGCATTGATCAAATGGACAAATTTATAATATCAAAGATGCGTACTGGCGTAAGAAATGTAACAAAAGCAATCGTAGGATTTTATTGTGACCAATATGCCAATGAACGGACGGCAAAATATTTTCAGTCCCATATACTATGTCAAATAGGAGAGGATAGTTACCTCAATCTGATTAAAAAGATTAATGAATTGATTTCCAACGATGGTTCTATCGAGGTTGATCAAGCCAATAAATTTTCTGATTATTCCAAAGCAGCAAGAGATTTAATCAAGTCTGCAATGGCAATAGGTGATAAGAATAGAGAGGAACGCACTGCAAAAGCGACTAAGAAAAACGAGGCATTAGAGGCAATGTCGAAGTATCTGGCCGAAGTATTTGTTTACTGCATTCAACATAAAAACAAACCGAAAGAGGTACTTTCTTTACCACTTCATAACTTAATGTCTCAAAATACTCAATTTACTGGACGTAAAGAAATATTGCAAGAACTCTCTCAGAATTTTTGGGAAGGTAGCCATATTCAAATTTTATCGGGTATGCCAGGCGTCGGAAAAACACAGATAGCTTTGCAGTTTGCATACCAAAATATACATGAGTACAGTGTCATATGGTGGATCAATGCTGAGAGTGAAGCCACTATGCTAGAATCATGCAACGCCTTTTTGTGTTGCAAAAATATTTCCAATTCAGACTATACTGCCCCCAAATTTTGTGATTGTTTCAACCAATGTGAGGATTATTGGCTTTTGATATATGATAACGTAGATTTTTCATCTGCAAAAAGAAAACAGATGCTTGACAATTACATTCCTAAAAACCGAAAAAAGGGGAATATATTAATAACATCTCGCTGTAGAAATGATTTTTATGGTATATCCCCAATTGATGTGGGCGCTTTTGCCCTACATGAGGCAATATGCTTTATCCGAGATAATTTAGAAAAAAGCCAAATCAAAGGGGATAAATACTTGGCAAGACGGCTAGGGTTTTTACCTCTGGCCCTAAGTTATGCGGTTGCCTATATTAAACAAACTCCGTCTTGTAACTGCTCAGATTATCTAAAGAAGTTATCAAATAAAGGCGTTAAGCTCTTTGAGGTTAGTGACGACATTGGTCTTGATTACTACAGAAAGACAGTCCGTGCTACATTTATGATTTCTATTGAAGAATTTGAGGAGAAATCTAAGAACGGAGACAAATTCATGTCGGCTGTTCTAGAATTTATTTATGCAACTGCTTATTTTCCACCCAATAACATTGACTTAAACCTCATAACCATGTTTTGCGATAATTTCTCTACCACGCTAAACGAAATTTTACATGACTCCTCCCTGTGTGATAAGCTAGTGCGCATATTGATTTCTCGTTCACTCTTTTACGTTGTGGCGACTTCTGCTGCCGAGTACCGCCACGAATACAATGACCAAATACTAGGCATGCATCGTTTGTTTCAGGAAATTCTCATGAATGAAATGCCACCAATCTTTCCTAAAGAATGGGATACAATTTATGCTCCTTTTCCACATAAATCACGTATAACACCCTGGTTGCCAAAAACAATAACAGGTGAAACTACATATTTTACTAGTGAAGACATATTAAGCCTTCTCCCACTTCTTTACCAAAAAATACAACTTTTACGCCTAAATCCTGGAGCAATGAAGAATACTATTAGAATAATCGAAAATATAGAAAATTTTTTTGCAAATATGAAAGACGGCCAAATAATCATACCTCTCACCTTTTTAATAGAACGTGGGTACGACTTGCTGAATATGGATTTATCCACACACATTAAGGGGCTTCAGGGATATTCGCGTCATCTTTTATATTTATATCTGGATTTCTTACGATTAATTATTCGAATTATATTACTTAATGACGGCCATTTAGTCGGACTTCGCAATTTGGATGAATATAATGAAGAGTCCACATCCGCAATCATCGATACTTATTCCAGTTTATTTTTTTCATTAAGTACCCCTGATCACGCTACGGAACAAGAATTTGACGATAACAAGGGTAATTTCCGTATATATATTCAAGAAATACTTGCTCGTGAGGGGCTCACTATTACTAATGGACTATTAGCCAATATACGAGAATCAACGAATAGTATACATGATGTAAATAAGAACGATGAAACAGGCGAAATATGATGAATAAATTGACAAAAGTAATTATGTATGCTATCTTGATATAAGTTATCAACAGATAATTACGAACATTAATATACGCACTAGGTTTCCATGGTTCGCCTAATATCTCCTCCAGACAAAGGAAATTATTACAGAAATTGCCAATCCTCAATTTTCGAGGATTGGTGATACTGTAATAATTTTTATTATTGGAGGTGCATTATGAGACGATACGACTACAACGTTGAACCATGTTCCCCGTATTTAATCCAGAGTGAAGGTATGAACCTTTCTTATAACGACAAGAAAGGCAAAGAGGAGATTCGCAAATTGGCGATTACTCTTTCGAACTTCGAACTTGATGTATATGATTGCATAACTTCGAGTATGAATCACCCGACCTCCCTCTGTGATAGCTGTCTAATTGACGACCATTCATTCGATGACAGTAACCATGATTATAGTAGCGAAGATGGTGATTCGATTTTTTTTCGTCAAAATTATAAGTGTATTATGCATGGGGAAAACGCAGATTGGATTCTATGTGGTATTGGACTTTGGTTTGATTGCATTAAGTTTCAGTATTGTAATTGTAGCATTAAAAATGCATGTGACAGGAAGAGACACGGAGGAACTGTTTATATCCGACAGGCTAAAAACCTTGTAAAAGATCTCAAATTTGTAGCAAAAGTACCATTGCGCCAAGGGGATACTTATGAGAAATATGGGCTCTGGTGGGCTGCAGACGACTGGAAGTTCAGAGATGGCACACTCGGGAATGCGTTTACGGTCATTGAAACATCGATGCAGGGAGAACATTGCACTTTAGAATACTATCGTCCGGAAGGTAGGCGACATTATCTTTGCAAAATTCGCCAAGGGGTACATACCTTCGAGTAAAAATAACCTCGCTCATATGGGCGAGGTTTTCATTTATTGTTCAATAATAATCTTTCTAGACCTCTGGCCGGTCAAATTTGAGCCAGAATCAAGGAATGTGATACAATAAGAGTGTCTTACTCTTATAAATAATCAGATGTTTTGTTTTGCTATTGGTTCGCTCAAAGCGGCATCGCATAGTAATCAATAGTGGAATGCATCTGATTGCGAATAGGAGTAAGACACCTTGCGGTGTCGCTTTTTGTAAGGATGCCCAAATAAATAATCATAAGGAGTCGTCTATGGATAATAACGAGATAAAAAAGCATACTACTCGTCAAGAGATGGTTATTGGTTTAAGTTTCATAATCGGATTAATCTTAAGTATTATTACCTTTATTCTTGCTGCGCGACTTTTTTCTACTTCTGGGCCAGAAGCCAATGCCCCAGCGCTTCTGTTCTTTCCTTTTTTAATTCTCTTAGCAGACCCACTCGGACTAATTATGGCTATATTATCTATAGTGTATCTTAAAAAGAACTATCACAAACCAAGTACCCTCACGCTTGTGCTCGGAGTAATAGGGGCTATTTTATGTTCAATTCCAATCCTGCTCACAGCGATTATGTTTGTCGGTAATTATAGTACGTATAACAATAGCTGGGATTTCTTTTTTCTATAATTCCACTTAAAAATATAAAATATGCTTCCTGATGTTGAAATTCTCGTAGATTCATCAATCCAGCTTTGACCCCTAAAAGGAACCAATATGTTTTGTATATCGACTCCTTATAATTGGGAAACAATTTATTTCGGAAAATCTAAATTATAGCTTTGTATTTATAGGTTAAATAATCGGTCGCAAGTGTTTCTTTTATCTAATCTTTATCTTCACACTCGCCTTCCTGTTACTTCCATCCGTAGCCATTGCAGTAATCTTGACGGTTTTACCTTTGCCAGCCTTCTTGGCCGTTACTCTACCTTTGTTGGTTACGGTAGCATATTTCTTATTACTACTCATCCATTGCGGGGTTTTGTTTGCGCCTTTTGATGCTGTCACTTTGGCTTTGAGGCTTATGGATTTGCCAACCTTCAGGTTCTGGGTCTTTTGTCCAGAAATAGTAATCTTCTTTACAACACCCTTCATGCCCTTGATTTTATAGGATGCTTTCTTTCCACTCCCATCATTAGCTGTAGCAGTGATTGTAACGGTTTTACCAGCTCCGGCTTTCTTGATGGTTACAGCGCCTTTACTATTTACTGTGGCATATTTTGTGTTACTAGATTTCCAAGTAATAGATTTATCTGTGGCATTGGATGGTGTTATAAAAGCTTCCAGTGTGATTTTCTTACCGGTGGCTATTTTGTGGGAGAGGCCGGTGATAGCTATTTTCTCCACTTTGACGGTCGTATCTGTCTGGTTGCTGGAATTGCCTGGATTTGGCTGGCTTGTTCCGGGAGTGCTTGGGTTGCCAGGAGTGTTAGTGTTCGTGTTGCCGGGGTCTGGATTATCGGGATTTTCTACTTTGTCTACAACAGGTATTTCTGTCCCATTTCCATCTGCTACTACTTCTGTTTTAGCGTCCCCATTATCATTTAAGACAAACAGCTGGACCTCGGATGTTTGAATACTTGTACCCTCCGGAGAATTATCTCTTGGCTGGACAGAACTAATCATCTGCTTGCCCTCAGTAAGATTGACATTAGCAAATGTTTTACTGTTAACTACGGACTGGTCGCTCGTTCTGATATTTTGCACTACGTATTCCATCGTACCGTCACTAATAGCAGTTATCTTAAATGTATATGCGTCATTATCCAGTAAGTAAATATCTTTCTGGCCATCAGTTATGGATATGTAGATTTTATCACTATTGATATAATCTACAATATTATTTGTTATTTTACCTGCGAGCTGCCCCTTGGCGTCGTAAATTTCCACATTTACAGGACAGTGTATACCTATAAGCCCTAAGATATTTGCTCCAACATCACTCAGAAGTTTAACTCGTCGCCAATTTGCAGCCCTGTCTAAGGCTGCTTTCGCTTCGTCTTGTGTTTTATACTCGGATATATCCTTTTCATCACGTAAATATTCTAGGTAAGCTGCTTGATTATGGGCACCCGTACACATTTCTAGTCCTTCATAATCATTCCAAATATTGCTATACCAATAACTTTGACCAAATTTATTCCAGATATTGCCTAAAATTGTCCGTGGCACCCAAGATACAATATCTTCAGCATCGGCTATATTAAAAATATTTTCATAAGAATCTACTTTGCTGTCAGAGAAAAGTCCTACATCAGGACAAGCAAAAGTATAAGCATAAATGTCAGTCTGCGAAACCCCACTATCTACTAAACGCCCAGCTAAAATATTTGCCACTGCCGCCCCTCGGCTAAAACCAGTGATTACGAAATCCGTGTTGGAAAAATCTGTTGTTCCAAGGAAACCAACCATTTTATAATAGAGTCCGTTTGCTGCCTGCGAAAAGCCCTGATGTTGACCGGTAGTGATATCAATCTTAGTATTTAAATTACTGAGCCATTCTATTGCATCTTCGGTGCCCCGGGCCACAATCAATACTAAATTTTTCCCATTATCTAGATTCTTTTTCGCCATTCCATAACCAACCCATATTCCATCCCACATATTGTAGTCCGTAATCGAATCAGAATCATTAAAGCCAAAGCTATTGAAGGTAGCTTTCATATTGTTTTCATCGTAAACGGAGTTACACATAGCAATCAGCATATGAGCTAATTGTGGATTATAAACAGTAGCATCTGTCTTTCTCATACATACTTCTAGAGGGCGATCAAATCCTTCGTAACCATCAGGTGGAGAAACGTCTTTACTGGTATAAACCTTGTATTTAAAAGGGTCATAATCTGGAGCTGTACTGTTGAAATGAATGGTCGCAGTGATAAATGCGTTGTTTCTAACTCCAATTTCTATATTTTGCCAACTGGTTTCATCACTCGTATAATATACATCTGTCAAGTTATCACAGCCAGCAAATGCACTGTTTCCAATACTGGTGACGCTATCCGGGATATTAATACTGGTCAGTTTACTACAACCATAGAATGCAGAGACTCCAATGCTAGTGACGCTATCCGGGATATTAATACTGGTCATCCTACTACAATCTTCGAATGCACAGATTCCAATACTGGTGACGCTATTTGGGATATTAACGCCGGTCAGTTTACTACAACCATTGAATGTATAGTTTTTTATACTAGTAACGCCATCTGGGATATTAATGCTAGTCAGATTGGAACAATCCTCGAAAGCACCCTCAC
>JAAWDZ010000040.1 GCA_022794015.1 Eubacterium sp.
AATTTTCTGATTGTGCTTGCTAGAATGTATGTACAAAGAAAGAATACCACTGACCGATATGTGGTATATAAATGGTCGGGTTGAAAGTTTACCGCTGACCAAAATGCGGTATATAAATGGTTGGGTTGAAAGTATAGTCCTTCGCCGTAAGGCGTGGGGCTTTTTCGTAATGAGGACAGGCAAATGAAGAAAACAGGCTTTTACATTATCAAGGATAAATTTTTTGAAGATATGCCAGATCCGTATCTCAAAGGAAATAAGGCAGGAAACAGACCGCATTATTACTGCTTTGAAGATTCGAGTACAGGGATATACTGGGTGATACCGTTGTCCAGCCGTATCGATAAATACAGGCGGATTATGGAGAAAAAAGAAAAAGCCGGGAAACCCTGTGATATTCTCCATATCGTCAAACTGGACGATAGCCGTGAGAGTGCATTTCTGATACAGGATATGTTCCCGATAACAGAAGAATACATAGAACGTGAATACACAATTGCCGGAAATCATCTGATGTTGACAAGTGAGCATACTGTCAGAGAAATTGAGCAGAAAGCGAGAAAAGTTATGGGCATGTTGAAGCGTGGTATCAAATTCACGCATACGCAGCCGGATGTTATGGAGATATTGGAGAAGTTAGGGGAATGCAGATAGCTTTCCTTATTGGTGTAATAATTTTATTGCGCCAGTGCCATGTGGATAGGACATAAGGAAGAGGGATAAATAATAAACGAGAGTCTTTATACGAGGAATTTGATAATACTTGGGAATGGATTTGATTTGGCACATGATTTGCAGACAAAATATTCCGATTTTAGAGATTATATTTGGAATAATAATAGAGAATTTTACGAACAATTAACAAAATATATTTTTGAGGATGATTTGTGGAATGACTTCGAAAATGCCTTAGGTTCATTTGATGATGGAGAAATAAAAGAAATGAGCGAAGCGGCATATCTGAATTATGATGATAATTATTACAATTATGATCGGGCCATTTCAGATGAACTGGAATTTTCTACTAAGATATCAGAGTATTTGTTAGAGTGGGTTAAAAGTATTGATATAAAAACAAATCCTGTTGTTTCTCGTAAAATAATTAACAATGATAATATTTTTATTAACTTTAATTATACAGATACATTGGAAAAAGTATATGATATAGTAAATAATAATATTCTATAGATTGTGTTTGGAATATTACGTATCATTCTGAAAAGGATGAAAATAATGCAAAAAATTTTGTTAAGAAATTAGGTATTAGAGATTATCAAATAAAAAAATTTGAAGCATATTCTATATGAGATGTTGACATTACGTTGGGAATATATAGATAAGGGGAAAACACTGGCTCTATTTTGGCTCTAAAAATTTTGACTGGCACAAATACGAGAGCGATTTTTGAATAATATGGCGAATAAATGCCTGAAAAATGAGGAAAAAGTAGTCAGTTCAAGCTATCCGCCGAGGAAATCGAACAGCGCATGGATTTGACATTGGTACCCATGACGGCTGGATCGTAATTAGCTGACCCATTCTATTGTGCGAAAAATCAGTTTAATATAACTAAACGAAACAAATTTTTTGCTATAATGCTAAGACAGGGGCAACGAGCCCCTGTCTTAAAACAAAAATTTTAATTTTTTATCTGAAATTCATTTATACTTTATTCAATTACTGCAAACGATTCACAAGACATAGAAACGTTTCTTCCAGACGAAATCTCTCCTACTATTTCCACATGGAATCCTCTTTCATGTGCCTTAATAGCCTTATCATATTCATTTTTGTTCAAATTAACAGTGACAGTTTTTCGTTTATCGTTCTCATCCAAATAAACAACCGTAATCTTTCCAATCTTCCGTTTCTGAACATCTGGAGAAGATTCCAATTTTTTAATCCTGCCAATAATCTTTGTAGACTTATTAGTTTCGTCTTTCAGTCTTTCAATTGTTGTTTCAATTGGCTGATAATAATCATGTGTAAGTAATATCCTGTTTTTAACACAATCAGTGTTTTTTACAATTGGGGACCATTCAGCAATAAATTCCACATCTGCTCCATTTGAATCAAGATTAAGCCCCCCTAACGCCTCATAAAAATTTGCACTAATAATTTTATCCCCATCTTGTAATATAAGTTTATCCATTTCTCCATTATCAATCTGATTTTTAATAAAAGAAATATTTTTCATAACGCGGCTTGTTACTTGCCGTGTCAATGAATTTGCACACTGCTCTTCATCCGAAAAAATACTCAATTGTTTGTAATCCTCATTCTCATCAAGTTCTGCAAACGGGCATACAACTGATACAACATAACTACCTATTTCTGTCTGTCCAAATCTACAATTTGATAAAAATTTTAACACACAATCATCCATTCTCCCCTGATGATACTTCTTAGGATGTAAGATATCCAGTGCTGTTGCCGCTAATAATCTTTTTGCATTTTCATACATACGAATCGCGTCATCAAAAAGAATATTTCCTGCCTCAACATCCTTTTTTTCTAAACGGATTTTTAAAATATCTGTATTTGGATTCAGCAGATACAACAGAACCTGCTCAACAGATTTATTTTCAACTTCCGCTACTGTCACAACTGCCTTTGCATTCTTCGGGGCTTTTGTCGTGGTAACCATTTACATGGACATCAAAGTAACAGTTGTTTTGTAAATCATGGCAGAGGAGAGAGTGTATTCCTTGATATAATTACCATCATCTGCTATACTCAGATTCAGTTAACAGAAAGGAAGAAAATATATGAAACGTTCAGAAGATTTAAGAGAACTCCTTAACCGAATCGATCGCAGAAGCTATCCTGCATACAAAGATACCGCGGGAAAATACCAATTTCCCAAATACATTCTGTCCATTGACCATGTGCAGGGAGATCCTTTCGCCGCTCCATCAAAGGTCAGTATTCTGGTAAACGCAAAACAGTCGGGCTTCCCTGCAGAATACTATGACAGCGCATGGAGAAAAGCTGCCCTGCAGGATATGCTTATCCGTCGTTTTTATAAAAAAGCAAATGACTTCTCTTTCCAGGCAAAAGGTTCCGGCAAAAGCGGCCTTATTTCCGTCAGCCGCCCTGCGCAGAAAATTTTAGAACGCAGTGCCTGTCAGATAGACAGCAAAACCGGAGAAATCTGCTTTCGCCTGGAAATCGGTTTTCCTGCAAATGGCCGTACGGTCAACGCCAGAGAACTGGAAAAAATTTTATACCGGTTTTTGCCGGACTGTATTGCCGATTCTTTATACTTCAGGGCATACGATCCTCAAAAAGTACTGGCAGTATGCGCATTGGCGGACGATCAGCAGTTCATTCGCGAAGAACTGGGCAGGCAGGGACTTGTGGCATTTGTGGCAAACGGAGCCGTACTTCCGAGAGAAAGCGGCGTATCAGACAAACCGATGCATGGAGCCGTAAAATTTGTATCACCAAAATCCATGGAGGTCATACTGCAGCTTCCTCATGCGGGAGAACTTCGGGGCATGGGAATCCGGCGGGGGATTACACTTGTAGTCGGCGGCGGTTATCATGGAAAATCCACTCTGTTAAAAGCTCTGGAAGCAGGCGTATACAATCATATTACAGGAGATGGCAGGGAATATGTCATTACAGATGATACAGCAGTGAAAATCCGCGCCGAGGACGGCAGAAGCGTCAAAAAAACAGATATCTCCATGTTCATAGGAACATTACCCAATGGCAAGGATACGAAGGCATTTTCTACAGAGGACGCCAGCGGCAGCACCTCACAGGCGGCAAATATGATAGAGGCCATGGAAGCAGGCGCCAGGGTATTTTTGATTGATGAGGATACGTCAGCGACGAATTTTATGATTCGTGATGAATTGATGCAGCGGGTTGTGCACAGAGAATCAGAACCCATTACGCCATTCATTGACCGGGTAGAAGAATTGTATGAAACATTTGGGATTTCAACGGTATTAGTAGCAGGAAGCTGCGGTTCGTATTTCCATAAAGCAGATACCGTGCTGCAGATGAATCAGTATGTACCGGTGGATGTAACCACGCTTGCAAAAGAAGAGGCGTCGCATTTCCCCTTGGAGTTGGGAAGGCTTGTGCCGGCAGATGCACTGGAGTTTCAGCGCGTGCTGTTTGCAAAGCAGTCTGGCAGCAGGGATCGGATGAAAATCAAGGCAATGGGCAAGGATGCGGTATCAATTGACCGGTCGACCGTCGATCTGCGCTATGTAGAGCAGCTTGCGGATATGGAACAGACTGTAATGTTAGGATATATGCTGAAATATGTGCTGCAGAATCTGTCCGACGGCCGGAAGACACTGCGTGAAATTGTAAATCTTTTATTTGAAATGATTCAAAAGAACGGAATGGAAAAAATATACGGCGGAAGCTATCTGCCGACCGGGCTTGCGATGCCCAGAAAGCAGGAGGTATTTGCCTGTCTGAACCGCTATCGGAAATAAAACTCTGTTCTATGGTGGATGCACTTTTTTTGCGGAAACACCTCGCGGAACAGCGGCGCGTGAACAGTAACAAGAAATGAAATTCCCCTCTATGCAACACGTAGATTTTATGGTAATATATATCTGGTAATCAAAACTATGTGAAATGGCAAAAAATAACATAAAATATAGAATCTGATTTCGGAGGTTACAGATGTATAAAATTATCATTGACAGTTGCGGAGAATTGACAGAAGAGTTAAAATCAGACGGGCATTTTTTGAATGTTGCTCTGGAAATGGAAGTAAACGGCTGTCGTATCGTGGATGATGAGACGTTCGATCAGCTGGATTTTCTGGCAAAGGTAAAGGCAAGCCCAACCGGGCCAAAATCTTCCTGTCCTTCTCCTGAAGCTTATATGCAGGCATTTGCGGGAGAAGCCAGTCACGTGTACGTGGTCACGTTATCCAAAGAATTAAGCGGTTCTTATAACAGCGCAGAGCTTGCCAAAAAGCTGTATGAAGAGGAACATGGAAACGAAAAACAGATTTATATTTTTAATTCCTGCTCCGCATCTATCGGCGAAACTCTGATCGGCATCAAAATTCAGGAATGTGAGGAAGCCGGGATGCCGTTTGAGGATACGGTGAAAAGGACAGAGAACTATATCAGTGGGCAGCATACCTTTTTTGTTCTGGAAACTTTAGAGACACTGCGTAAAAACGGCAGGCTCAGTAACTTAAAGGCATTTGTGGCAAATGCATTAAATATCAAGCCGGTCATGGGCTCTACGCCGGATGGTCAGATTTGCCAGTTGGGCCAGGCACGCGGAATGCAGAAGGCGTTGAAGAAAATGGTGGAGGAAATGCTTGGGGCAGTATCCGACAGCGAAAACCGCATCCTGGCTATTTCTCATTGCAATTGCCCGGACCGTGCCAGGCTGGTAAAGGGAGAAATCGAAAAGCTGGCGAAATTCAAGCAGATTATTGTTGCGGATACGGCCGGTATCAGCAGTATGTATGCCAATGACGGCGGTATAATTATGGCGGTGTAAACAGAAGTTCTATTGCTGTGGAAATGCATACTCGGTATAACACGCCGCCTGGATGGGAAGTAAAAAATGGAATATCAGGAAATTATTCATACAATAGAAAGCAAAAGAAGGTTCGGCAATTTGCCGGGTGTTGAAATAAGCAGAAAATTATTGGCTGCGGCAGACAATCCCCAGAAAGATCTTGCGTTTGTGCATATCGCAGGAACAAACGGGAAAGGTTCTACTGCAGCCTTTCTGCATGCAGTTTTAAAGGAAGCAGGCATGAAAACGGGTCTGTTTACGTCTCCGCATCTGATGGATTTTCGGGAACGTATCCGAATCAATGGAGAGAGGATTCCAAAACAGGAAGCGGCCAGGCTTGGGCAGTTTCTTTTAGACATTGACGTGGGAGTACAGCCTACCATGTTTGACTATTGCTTTGTAATGGCGCTTTTGTATTTTAAGGAGCAGGGCTGTGAGATTGTGATACTGGAAACCGGGCTTGGCGGAAGGCTGGATGCAACCAATGCGATTGATGCGCCGCTTGTCAGCATTATTACGGGGATTGGGTATGATCATACCTCTGTTTTGGGACAGACGTTATCGGAAATAGCGTCGGAAAAGGCCGGTATTTTAAAAAAGGGCACAAGAGCCGTCCTGGGCAGCCAAAAGCCTGAAGCAGAAGCGGTGTTAAGGAAGCGCTGCAATCAGTTTGCGATTCCATTTCGGAAGGTGGAAACAGAGCAGATCCTACCGTCGGAAGATGGATTCTCCTATCCGGGAGAACAACCATACCAGATGAAAATGATTGGGAATTTTCAGTATGAGAATGCTATGGCGGCGATACTGGCCGCCAGGGAACTTGGCCGCCTGGGATATCCGGTTACTAAGCAGGCGCTGCATAGAGGAATTGCAGAGGCAGTCTGGGAAGGCAGGATGGAAATAGTGAGTCAAAAGCCGTTCCTCCTGATTGACGGCGCGCATAACACAGATGGTGTGGCGGCGCTGATGCATAGTTTAAAGGAGTTATATCCGGATGAGAAGTTTCACTTTATCGTAGGTGTTCTGGCGGACAAGGATTATCAGACCATGGTGGATCTGGCGCTGCCGCTCGCGGCAGGTGTGACCGCCGTGACGCCGGAGAGCGAACGAGCGCTTGCCGGAGAGGAATTGTCGGCGTATATCCGGGAGAAAGGAATTTGCGCGGATAGCTGCCAAAGTGTCAGGGAAGCAATGGAGATCTTTATGGAGCGTGGGAAGCGGCAGGATATCGAAAGAAAAACAGTGGCATTCGGATCGCTGTATTTTATTGGGGAGATGAAAAGGGAGCTTGAAAAAAGAAAAAAGATGGACGAAAACGACCATCTTTCTTCCATATGCATATTATAATGTAACCATGTGCTCAATCGTAATAGTTAAACCCAGGACTTTGCACCTGCTGCAAAGTCCGTGAGAATGCGTACAGGCTGGAGTGGAATCCGTTTACCAAAACTTACTCAGGCAGATTCGGCTTATACAGCTGCAGTGTAACGCTCCCGTCTTCATTTAAGGTATAGTATTCAATGAGTAAGCTGTCAGGATTTTCACCGGAAATGCCGGTACAAGAAACATATCCGGTTTTCCCGTCCGGAAAGAGTTTTTTTACTGCCGGCTTTGAACGGTTGCCGTCGCCATACCGGACGTCTATCCTCCCCTGCGAATCCGGAACAAATGTCATGACAGAACCTTCTTCTGTAAGAGGCGTTGCATATTTGTCAATATTGTCCGGTGTAATCTGTTCCACAAATGCAAAAGCTTCATCAGTCTGGTTTGACATTTCAGACGTATCGCTTGTGATATTATTTTCCAGAATGTCACGCTGCTGCTGTTCGAAGGCTGCCACTTTTTCGGCGACAGCTTTTGGATCGGCTTTTGTGGCGTCTAAAGGGAGGGAAAACAGTGCGTTTAACCCGTCATATTGCTCATTTCGTTCCAGTATGCCGGCATCGTTGTCGTAGACATAGGAATATTCGCTGAGGACGGGAAGATCGTCGGAAACACATAAATAAATCTCGTGGTCTGCGAACAGTTCCAGGTTATTACATTCGAACATAAAATATAATGTATCGCCTTTCATTTCCTGATGCGAGCCGCTTGCATGTTCAAACATCGACCGATAGGTTTCATAATCATATCCCATGACAACCGGAAATATTGTAAAATCAAGCCAGGGTTCTAACCGTTCGCCTTCGATGGCAAAAAAGGCATAGCTCCGGTCAGTTAAAGGTACAAAATCGCCCGTGGATTCTGTCTGGCTGTCGTTTGTACCGCTTGGGGATATGTTGTTTTCGTAGGAAGAATACTGGTATTCGGTCAGGTTTTTGCCGCTTGTGAAGCCAAGCAGCGTGACATTATAGCCGCCGTAGCTTTGGGTTTCGTTGATGTAGAGCGCGTCTTCTCCCGAAAACGCGTCTGCCAGCTCTGACTCGCCCCAGTCCCGGACAACCTGATCGGGTTTTAAATAGGTCCATGCAGCGTAGACGGAAATGGAAGTGATGACAACCGCTAACATGCAGGAAAGTATGGCGGTTACGTATTTTTTGGGTGTTGTTTTTTTCATAGGCGTTGCCTCCTTTGCCTGTGAGAGAATGTTCTGGATTAACCAGTAGTCCGGCTCGTTCTCTGGAGTAAGGGCCTGATTTAATATGTTATCCATGTTTTTCATCTAAAGCAGCCTCCAGTTCTTTTTCTAATATTTTTTTTGCCTGATGTAATCGGCTTTTTACAGTTCCGACGGGGATTTTTAACACAAAAGCAATCTGTGCGATCGGTAAATGCTCCATGTAAAAAAGCAGGATCGGAAGCTTATATTTTTCCGCCAGTCCGTTTACCGCCTGGCGAACCAGGGTAGATTCTTCTTTTTTGAGAAGCTCCTGTTCCGGGGAAAACGCAAAGGGTTCTATGCTTTCTAACTCCGGCGCATCCGTCAGGGGGAGGATATTAGCAATGCGGTTTCTCCATGCATGCTTGCGCTTTTTGTTTTTCCAGAGCTTAAATGCGACAGAGAGCAAATAGCTTTTCGGATTCTTTTCGTAATCAATTTCATCGATCAGCTCCATGGCTTTTAAAAAAGTATCCTGAAATAAATCGTCCGCTTCCTGTAAATTGAATGTAATGTTTCTGCAGAACGAATAAATTTCCGTTCCGTATTTCAATATGCAGTTTTCCAGTTCAGATTTTGTCATATGATTCACCTTGATAAGACGTCTTATGTTTGCCCTTCACTTAAGTATGGTCATAAAACCAATAAAAGTTCGGAAGTTTGAAAATATTTTTTGGGCGTCGCCATCTTTCTCTGAAAGGATGAATAATGGAGCATGTTCAAAAGGCCGTCAGGATGGGATTGTAACTGCGTCTGAATTTCCATATTTTACCTGAAAAATCAGATAATTTCCAGATATCTTGCTTAAAATTAAATAAATACTATATATAGATTTTCGGTTGACAGAGGATACTATATATGGTATATTTTTGTACCATAGAACAATAATATGATAATAAAGACAGAGACAAGGAGAGGGATATCGAATGAAGATTATAAAAAGAAGCGGCACGGAAGAGGATTTTCATATTTCCAAAATAGAAGCTGCCATAGCAAAGGCAAACCGCACGGTACCGGAGAATGACAAAATGACAGATGCACAGGTGCAGGAAATCTGCAGGCATTTAGAGGAGATTTGCAGCAGTATGGGACGTGCCCTGAGTGTAGAAGAAATACAGGATCTGGTAGAAAATCAGATTATGCAGCAGCAGGCTTTTGCCGTGGCGCGCAATTACATTACCTATCGTTATAAAAGAGCTCTGGTGCGTAAGGCAAATTCGACGGACAAGCAGATTATGAGCCTTCTGGAGTGTGACAACGAAGAAGTGAAGCAGGAGAATTCCAATAAGAATCCGACTGTCAACAGTGTGCAGAGGGATTATATGGCGGGGGAAGTCAGCAAAGACATTACCAGGCGTTTCCTGCTGCCGCAGGAAGTTGTGGAGGCGCATGAGGCAGGGATCATCCATTTCCATGACTCGGATTATTTTGCACAGCATATGCATAACTGCTGTCTGGTGAACTTGCAGGATATGCTGCAAAACGGGACCGTCATCAGTGGAACGATGATTGAAAAGCCGCACAGCTTTTCAACCGCATGCAATATTGCAACGCAGATTATTGCACAGATTGCGAGCTCACAGTATGGCGGGCAGAGCATATCGCTCTCGCACCTGGCGCCTTTTGTAGACGTCAGCAGGCACAGGTTCCGTAAGGAGGTGCGGAAGGAGTTTGAATCTGCCGGAATTGAGCTGAATGAAGAGCAGTTAAACAGTGTGGCGGAATCACGCGTATTAGAGGAAATTAACCGAGGTGTGCAGATGATTCAGTACCAGGTGATAACACTGATGACCACGAATGGACAGGCGCCGTTTGTTACTGTATTTATGTATTTAAATGAAGTGCCGGAGGGCAGGACCAGAGATGATCTGGCGCTTGTAATTGAAGAGGTGCTGCGTCAGCGGATTAGCGGCGTGAAAAACGAATCCGGCGTATTTATTACGCCGGCATTTCCGAAACTGATTTATGTGCTGGAAGAGAATAATATTACGGAAAGCAGTAAATACTGGAAGCTGACAAAGCTGGCTGCGGAATGCACTGCAAAGCGCATGGTGCCGGATTACATTTCCGAAAAAGTTATGTATGAATTAAAAGACGGCAACTGTTATCCGTGTATGGGATGCCGTTCCTTTTTGAATCTGTATCAGGATGAAAATGGCAATTATAAATTTTATGGCAGGTTTAATCAGGGTGTCGTTACATTAAACTTAGTGGATGCAGCCTGCAGTTCCGGCGGAGATATGGACAGCTTCTGGCGGATTTTAGACGAACGCCTTGCCCTCTGCAAAGAGGCGTTATTGTGCCGTCATAACCGCCTGAAAGGAACGCCTTCCGATGTGGCGCCAATACTCTGGCAGTATGGGGCGCTCGGCAGGTTAAAAAAGGGCGAGTCCATTGATAAGCTTTTATATGGAGGTTATTCTTCCATTTCTCTGGGATATGCAGGGCTTTCCGAATGTACACAGTATATGACGGGCAAATCCCATACCGATCCGCAGGCGACGCCGTTTGCCCTGGCAGTAATGCAGCGTTTAAACGATGCCTGTGAAGCATGGAAACAGGAAACCAATATTGGATTCAGTGTGTACGGTACGCCGTTGGAATCTACGACATATAAATTTGCCAAATGCTTACAGAAGCGGTTTGGCATAATTCCAGGCGTGACAGACAAGAACTATATTAC
Source organism: Eubacterium sp. (assembly GCA_022794015.1). GTDB lineage: Bacteria > Bacillota > Clostridia > Lachnospirales > Lachnospiraceae > Roseburia_B. The sequence goes on from JAAWDZ010000040.1 coordinate 10,797, forward strand.
GAACAGCTATCATGTCAATGTCAGCGAATCCATCGATGCATTTGCGAAACTGACCTTTGAAGCACAGTTCCAGCGGCTTTCTCCAGGCGGCGCCATCAGTTATGTAGAAGTGCCGAATATGACGGATAATATAGACGCTGTGCTGGCAGTGATGCAGCATATTTATGACAATATCATGTATGCCGAGCTCAATACTAAGAGTGACTACTGTCAGATATGCGGGTATGACGGTGAAATAAAGATTGTAACGGACAACGACGGCAAGCTGATATGGGAATGTCCGAACTGCGGCAATCAGGATCAGGATAAAATGAATGTCGCCAGGAGAACCTGCGGATACATTGGCACGCAGTTCTGGAATCAGGGGCGGACGCAGGAAATTAAGGATCGGGTGTTGCATTTATGAGATATGCCGGAATAAAATACTGTGATATTGCAAACGGGACGGGCGTACGTACCGTCCTGTTTGTTTCCGGGTGCCGAAATCACTGCAGGGGCTGCTTTCAGCCGGAAACCTGGGATTTTGACTATGGAGAGGAATTTACAAAAGAAGTGGAAGATAAGCTTTTAGATTCCCTGAAACCGCCTTATATCAAAGGGCTTACGCTCTTAGGCGGTGATCCGTTCGAACCGGAAAACCAGAAGGGGCTGCTTTCATTTTTGCGCCGGATGAAAAAAAAGTATCCCACGAAAGACGTCTGGGCGTATACGGGATATGTACTGGAACATGATTTGGCGGATGGCGGGAAATGTCATACCAAAGATACAAACGAGATGCTTTCCTGTATAGATGTTTTGGTAGACGGGCCTTATATAGAAGAAGAGTACAGTATTCTGTTGAAATTCAAAGGCTCTGCCAACCAGCGCGTGATTGACTGTAAAAAGTATGTGGATACAGGTGAAATTGCCACGCTTATGTAAAGCTGGCAGATAAAAAAACATATTTTTTTCATACTTTCATCAAAATCAGAACATAAATTGGGATTAAACTACTCCATGTAAACGAAAACAGGAGAAATCATAAAACCATAAGAGAAATAGAAGGGAGTTATCATCATGAAAAAAAACAGTTTTTTTAGCAGGATTACAAAATGTGCGGCATTGGCGCTGGTATTTGGAATAGTCGGAGGGACAGGTTTTTCCGGGGTAAATTATTTTCTGGGAGATATGGTAAAGGGACAGGAAGCAGAAGCGGACGACACTATCCAGTCTGAGAAAATACAGCCGGTCAATAAAGTGACTCCTGTCATTTCCAAAGATATCTCCGGCGTGGTGGAAGATGCAATGCCTTCGGTCGTTGCGATTACCAGCATGACGCAGCAGGAAATTATGAGCTTTTTCGGGCGTGGTCAGACAATTGAGAGTGAGAGCAGCGGTTCCGGTATTTTAGTCAGCGAGGACGACCAGTATCTTTATATTGCAACCAATAATCATGTTGTAGAAAACAGCACCGCTCTGACTGTACAGTTTTCGGATGATACGACAGCCATGGCCACGTTGCGCGGCACAGACCCGGCAGACGATCTGGCAGTGGTTCAGGTAGCTCTGAAGGATTTGACGGAAGAAACGAGAAATGCAATCAAAATTGCTACCATTGGGGATTCGGAAAAGCTTTCGGTAGGAGATGCAGCGATTGCAATTGGAAACGCATTGGGCTATGGTCAGTCCGTGACTACAGGTGTAATCAGTGCACTGGGCAGGGAGGTCACCTTCCAGGATGAGTCCACAGGGGAAACGCTTACAAGCCGGCTGATTCAGACTGACGCAGCCATCAATCCTGGCAACAGCGGCGGGGCTCTGTTAAATTCAGACGGTGAAGTAATCGGAATCAATTCATCCAAATACTCCGATACCCAGGTAGAAGGCATGGGTTTTGCAATTCCGATGGCAACTGTAAAGCCAATTGTGGAGGATTTGATTGCAAACGGCAAGACGACAATCAGTGGAACGCCTTATCTGGGCATCTACGGGCATGATGTCGGTGAAGAAGCGTGGAAGTATTATAACATGCCAAAGGGCGTATATGTTGCGCAGGTAATAGAAGGAAGCGGAGCAGATACAGCGAAGATTGCAGTGGGTAATATTATAACAAAGATAGATGATACAGAGATAGATTCTATGGATACTATGAAGAAATGCATCAGTGGATATAAAGTAGGCGATACCGTTGTGGTTACAATACAGATTGCCAATAACGGGGAATATATTGAAAAAGAGGTACCGGTTACACTGACGGCGAATACCTACTAAAAATGTACAGGATATGGAATGTTTTTCCATATCCTGTATTTTAGTTAGAAAATAATAGGCAATGCGGATAAATTGTGTTAAAATGTATAAAAAGGAGGACATTTTATGCAAAAAACACAGATGAAAAAGAAAAGTATCGGGAAAATCCGGATAAGTATAGCGCTCTTTGCGTTTTGTTTCATGGTATGCTGTCCGTTTCTGGCAGATGCAGCAGAAGAAACAGCAATTGGGAAGTTAGACGACGTTTATATTACCGGTTTTTTTAAAGAAGCGCCGCAGCGTCAGCTTCACTGGACCTATGCCGGTTCGGGTTATGCGAAACAGCCGTATTTTTTTATTCCGTCAGGGATAGATTCGGATACGGTGCAAATCTGGTTTGCATCGGCTGGAGAAAACCCGGATGGCAGCGGAGTGCAGGAGGGTTATGTAACGATAAACGGAGCGCGTGTGCACAGCGGGGATTCTATCCGGCTGCCGCAGGACGGCGGAAAGATTCCGATTACAGTTGGAAACGGAACAGTAGTTTCGGTTGGTGTAAAACGCTCGGCAAAATTAGCTTCTATGTTTATTGATACGGCGTCTGGCAATATGAATCAGATTCACGCCGACAAGTCGAATAAGGAAAAAGGAGATATTCTGCTGGTGCGTGGAGATGGGGCTCTGGATTACCAGGGAACCTTAAAGCATATCAAAGGAAGGGGAAATGCTACCTGGAATATGGACAAAAAGCCTTATAATATCAAACTGGATGAATCCGCTGATTTGCTTGGCATGGGAAGTGCAAAAGGATGGTGTCTGCTGGCCAATTACGGGGATACCTCCCTGCTGCGAAATCATGTGATATACAATCTGGCAGAAGAAGCCGGGATTGAGTTTACGATGGACAGCAGATCGATTGATTTGTACCTCAACGGAACATACAATGGTACCTACCTGATGACGGAAAAAATTGAAATTGGCAAAAACCGGGTCAATATTACGGATATGGAAAAAGCAACTGAAAAAGTAAATTCAGCTGATTTGGATTCCTACCCGGCAGGAGGAAAGTCATGGTATCAGAACGGAGGCAGAAAGTGGGTCAGTATTCCGAATGATCCGGCGGATATTACCGGCGGTTACTTGATTGAGATTGAGCTGGATGAACGTTATGCCGCAGAGGCATGCGGTTTTGTCACTACAAGGGGTCAGGCGGTGACGATGAAAGCGCCGGAGTTTGTGTCTAAAAATCAGATTGATTATATTGCAGATTTGTATCAGAAAATGGAAGATGCCATTTATTCCGGGACAGGGTACAATGCAGAGGGCAAACATTTTTCCGAGTATATTGATGAAGAATCCATTGCAAAAATGTATCTGTTACAGGAATACAGCATGAATCTGGATACAGGTATTACCAGCTTTTATCTTTATAAAGATTCAGATGCGACAGGGGACGGAAAATTCCATATGGCTCCGGTCTGGGATTTTGATATGTCAACCGGAAATTATGGTTACCGTAATGGCGTGGATTTGACCAATCCGGAATTATGGTGGGCCAATCGGGCAACAATTTACAATAAGGAAGAGCTGAATATTTTAGCAAAGGCAATACAATATGAATCCGTAGAGAAGCTGGCTACAGAACAGTGGAATGATATATTTTATCCGATTATCCGGGTATGCCTTGAGGAGGAGGAAGACGTTTCGCCGCAGAAATTAAGGACGCTTACCGAGTACCAGAAGGAATTGAGTGCTTCAGCCGGGCTGAATTTTCTTGTCTGGCCGGACGCGCTGAAACACTGGTCTACAGGTGTTCAGAATGGAAAAGATTTTGCTGACAGCGTGAAGTATCTCAGGAATTTTCTGGAACGAAGAGAAGCTTTTATACATAAAAAATTTGCATATGGCGGGACAGGCGGATATGACGTTTTGAAAGGGACGGTTTCTATTGAAGGAACGCTCAAGGTTGGGGAAACCATAGCAGCCCGTGTAAAGGACAGTAACGCGAAAGCGTTTATCTACCAGTGGAAAGCCGATGGAGAAAATATTCCGGAGGCATCTGACGAAATTTATCTGTTAACGGAAGCGGATTTGGGGAAAGTGATTTCGGTGGAAGTAAAGGCAGAAGATCAAAAGCTGTTGAAATCACTTTATAGTTCCGCTGACAGTATCGTGCAGAATCCGGATCCGGAGCCGGAAACTCTGACAGGAACGGTATCCATTGAAGGAACGATGAAGGTTGGAGAAGAAATAACGGCACAGGTGAAAGAGAGCAATGCCCAGTCGTTTACATATCAGTGGATGGCAGACGGCGTGGTCATTACTGGTGCGACAGAAGCGGTATATCGACTGACAGAAAACGAAGCGGGAAAGATAATGTCGGTAGAAGTAAAGGCGGCGGAAGGGTTGTTTTTGAACACTCTTCCTGGAATTGCGGACGAAAGGGTACAGGCTTTGGATCCGGAGCCGGAAACTCTGACAGGAACCGTATCCATTGAAGGAGCGATGAAGGTTGGAGAGGAAATAACGCTACAGGTGGAGGAGAGCAATGCCCGGTCGTTTACATATCAGTGGATGGCAGACGGCGTGGTCATTGCAGGTGCTACAGAAGGGGTATATCGCCTGACAGAAAACGAAGCAGGAAAGATAATGTCGGTAGAAGTAAAGGCGGCGGAAGGATTATATTTAAATTCTCTTCTTGGAATTGCGGATAAAAAGGTACAGGATTTTTATCCAGACCCGAATCCCGGACAGAATACGGATTCTGATCAGATTATAAACCCGTCTCCCACAGTACTTGCGGCATCTGATGTGACAAGTATAACCAGTACGAAAGCGGGCGTGAAAATACAGTTTGGCAAGACAGAAAATGCTTCTTCTTATGAAATTTACCGGAAAGTAGGAAATAAGCTGCAGAAAATTGCGACAGTAAAGGAGACATCCTATACAGACGTCAACCCTGTGGGCGGCAAAAATGCTGTTTATATGGTAAAAGCAGTTTCAGGGGATCTGACAAAATTCACGGATGCCGCTTTTGGGTCAGCAAAGTCTGTTACGTTGCCGAATGTACCGAAAAATGTAAAAGCAAAGGCACAAAAGGACAGAAAGGTCCGTCTTTCCTGGAAAAAGGTGAAAGGAGCGTCAGCGTATCTTATTTACCGTGGCGACAGTAAAAACGGCAGATATAAGGTGGTGAAAACTGTCAAAAAGCCGGGTACGACGGTATATACAGATAAAAAGAATCTGAAAAAGAATAAAAAGTATTATTATAAGATCATTGTTTTGAAAAATGGGAAATATAGCCCTGCCAGCAGTGCAGTTAAGGTTAGGGTAAAGAAATAGCACATCGGTCAGCCGGACGGTTTTTGCAGTATGAAAACAGTCCGGCTGTTTTTTGGGGTATAAAAAAATGTACATGTTTTTCTAAAAAGTTGTCTTGTTTTACGTATGGTAAGAAGATATTATAATTAGGTAAAATTGCGTTACTGTTCATGGGTCAGGAACGCGCATTTACTGCGTGTTCCGTGAGAATATGATACAAGTTCGGGGCGATTTTTGCGAAGCAAAACTTTAAATATCGCCCCGAACCGTTACTGTGAGCGGCCTCCCAGGCCGTGAACAG
>JAAWDZ010000041.1 GCA_022794015.1 Eubacterium sp.
CACCTCCAAAGATACAGGAAGTTCTCAAAATGTAAACATTTTGGCGAAAGGCGAACCGCTGGCCGTTTGGGCAGCACCCGACATTATAATACCATTCTTTACAGTAATTTGCAATATGCGCAGGATTGTTTGGGAGTATATGATTGTGGGGACGTTTGGATTCTAAAAACAGATGTAAACCATACGAAAAAGGCTGGACTTTCCGATAGTATGGCGTTAAGATGTTTCTGGGGCAGGGATTAGGATGGGAACTACCAAAAAAACTACCAAAAACTACCAAATAAATTGAAAAGAAATAGAATAGATGGAAAATATGGTAAAATATGGAATAAAATAAGTAATATGGAATCGAAATGGAAGAAAAAGGACTAAACGGAACAAAGATAATAGGTGGAATGAGCTACAAATTCGAGGTGGGAGAGTGAAACGTTAACATAAGGGTAACAGTTCAGCATTCCGGCTACACTGTTACACATAAGGAATACTGTCAAACAGGCAACAATTTTTGAGGTGAACAGAACTTTTGGATAAAATGGAAAACAGGCAGGTAAAGCATTCCCTTACGCTGCAATATACAGGAACAATCCTGGGAATGGTGGCCGGTACGGTTCTTTTGTGCTGGTTTTTAAACAATACTTTTTTGGAAGATTATTATATTTACAACAAGAAGAATGCCATGATGGAGGGGTTTGCCACCATCAATGCCAAAAGCGAGTCCGGGATGTTAGACAGCGCCGGCTTTGATATGGGATTTAGTAAAATCTGTGAAAATGACAATATCGCCATTTTGATTTTCAGTGCGGATGGAACAGTGGTGAGAGCTTCTGTCAATGATACGGACGCGCTGAAGTTTCAGTTTATGGATGTACTGCTTTTGGATTCCAAGGGCAGGTCTACAGAAGTTTTGGAAAGAACAAACAGCTATTTTCTGGAAAAACAGGTAGATGAGAAGCACCAGTCAGAATATCTGGTGCTTGGTGGAACACTGGCAGACGGCAATCTGATTCTGATGCGGACGGCGCTTGAGAGTATTCGGGAAAGCGCCGGAATTTCGAATCGCCTGTTGTCATATATTGGGATTGCGGCGGTAATTTTAAGCGCTATCGTCAGTATTTTTGCTTCCCGTAAAATTGCAAAGCCGATACTTGAGCTGACAGAGATCTCCAGAAGGATGAACAGTCTGGATTTTAATGTCAAATACCAGGGCAGGGGAAAAAACGAAATTGATTTGCTTGGCAAGCATATCAATCAGATGTCGGAAACATTAGAGAAGACAATTTCTGAGCTCAAGAGCGCGAATAATGAGCTGCAGATCGATATTGAAAAGAAAACCAAAATTGATGAAATGCGCAAGGAATTCCTTTCCAATGTCTCCCATGAATTAAAGACGCCGCTTGCGTTAATACAAGGGTATGCAGAAGGACTGTCGGAATGTATCAACGACGATGCAGAGAGCAGGGATTTTTACTGTGAAGTAATTATAGATGAAGCAGATAAAATGAATCAGATGGTCAAGAAACTGCTTACTTTAAACCAGCTGGAGTTCGGAAATGATGCGGTGGCTATGGAGAGGTTCGATTTGACAGAGCTTATCCGCGGCGTTATTTCGTCTTCTTCTATTTTGTTAAAACAAAATGAAATCAACTTGTCTTTTAATACGGATATACCGATATATGTATGGGCAGACGAATTTAAGGTAGAAGAGGTTGTGACGAATTATCTGAGCAATGCCATTCATCATGCAGATTTTGAAAAGCGGATTGATATTAAATATACGCAGATGAAGGATTATGTGCGTGTCAGTGTATTTAATACAGGGAAACCGATACCTCCAGAGGATATTGAGAATATCTGGATCAAATTCTATAAAGTGGATAAGGCCAGAACCAGAGAATACGGCGGCAGTGGGATAGGGCTTTCCATTGTAAAAGCGATTATGGATTCGTTTCACCGGGAATGTGGCGTCATTAATCATACAGATGGCGTAGAGTTTTGGTTTGAATTGGATACAAAGAATAATTAACGGTTGCCCAATTTCTAAAAAGATGATAGAATTATGTGTACCCGGACGGGATGGTTTTGATAGATAAAGTTTATGCAGTGGAGGCAGAGATGAAAGGTTCAAGGATGAGGATTGCCGCAGTGCTGTTTGTGGCGGCTGTTACATTAAGCGGCTGTGGAGAGGCTCTTTATGAATTGACGCCGGAAGAGCAGGCAGCGATTGTAAGTTATGCTTCACATACGGTAGCAAAATTTAATAATTACCAGAAGGACGGAGAGATATTCGTGAGAAAGGATATCTTAGAAGGCGACGAGGCTTCGCAGGAAGTAAAGACACCGGACTTACAGCAGGCAGAACCGGAAGAGAGCATACCTGCAGATGATACGGAAATGCCTGTGCAGGATATGGCAGCATCGCAGGATGACGGCAACGCCCAGGGAGCGGAACCGGAAGGATCTTTTGCCACGATTGGCCAGGCGCTGGATTTGGGCGTCATACAGGCGGATTATACAGGTAGCAGCCTGTGCACTACATATCAGAAATCGGATTCCTATGCCGTGGATGCTTCACCCGGCTCCCAGTTTTTGGTGCTTAATGTAAAGCTGACAAATCAGTCAGCTCAGGATCTTTATATTGATATACTGGCGATGACGCCGACATTTCAGGTGACTGTGAACGGAGAGAGTACCGCAGCGGCACAGACGACGATCCTTCCAAACGATTTGTCCACTTACCAGGGAAATATTCTGGCGGGCGCATCCAGTGATACGGTACTGGTGTTTGAGGTTTCACAGGAGATAGAAAATGTTTCCGATATTCAGTTAAGAATTACAATGAACGGCAGCCAGAATACGATTAATTTGTAGTTACTGTTCACACGCCACTGTTCCGCGAGGTGTTTCTGCACATTCTGTGCGGAAATACCGGGTTTTTCAGCGCGAAATTGCATCTTTTTGCGATTCCTGTGCATCGCGAAGCGTGTGACTGGTCACGGAGTGAGCAGTAACAATTTGTAAAAACTTAAAAAAAATAATATACAATAGCAGTATTTGTGTTATAATGGGTACATTGAGAACGTGAAGATTTTATGTATGCCGGGAGGGAAAACTTATGGAGTCAAACATATTATTGGAAAGTGGAACAAACGAACTGGAAATACTGGAATTTACATTGGGGGGCAACCGCTATGGCATCAATGTAGCCAAGATCCGTGAAATCTTGTCATATCAGCCGGTTACACCGATACCGCATGCGAATCCAAGCGTAGAAGGCATTTTTATGCCAAGGGAAGTTATGATTACAGTTATTAATTTAAAAAGCTGTATTGGCATTCCGGAATCTGAAGATGAACAAAAGGGTTTGTTTATCATAACGAACTTTAATAAATTAAACGTTGCTTTTCACGTAGACGAGGTGCTCGGAATACACCGGGTATCCTGGCAGAGTATTATTAAGCCGGATTCGACGATTAACAATGACACTGGAGTTGCTACCGGTGTTGTGAAATTGCAGGATAATTTGATTGTAATTCTGGATTTTGAGAGGATTGTAACCGATATCAGTCCTGAAACCGGCCTTAAAATTTCTGATGTGGAAGAATATCAGGGCAGGGAACGCAAGGAAGTGCCGATTCTGATCGCGGAAGATTCTCCATTCTTAAGCAAGATGATCACAGACTGTCTGAAAAAGGCAGGATATACCAAGATGATAGTTACTGCAAATGGACAGGAAGCATGGGATCGGGTATGTAAATTCAAAGAGGAGGGCACATTGGACGATATGGTGCATTGTGTTATTACAGATATTGAGATGCCTTTGATGGATGGACATCGTTTGACAAAGCTGATGAAGACAGATGAAGAGTTAAAACACATACCGTTGATTATTTTTTCTTCACTTGTCAATGAAGAAATGCGCCGCAAGGGAGAACAGCTTGGCGCAGACGCACAGTTGACCAAGCCGGAGATTGGAGATTTGGTAAAGACAATTGACCGGCTCATTGAAGGAAGCAGAGGAAGCAGGGAATTAGAAGTATTAGAATAATTAAGGGATGTGATAAACCATCACATCCCTTGATGGGTTTCATACAGGAGGTATTGCTGTGAGCAAAACGGAGGATTATCTTGACTCCTTACTGAATAATGTTACGCCGGAGAGGAAGGCAGAATCAAAGAGGAAGAAACGGAGAAAAAAGACTAACTTTGAAGAAGATTTTGAGAACGAATTAAACGGTGTGGGCGCAGATGATTTTGCACAGGATTTTCAGGCAGATATGGAAGACTCTGATTATGCGGGGAGTGCAGGCGACAGCTTTTTTGATGATTTGGAAGGGATTATCAATAATATAAATGAGCCGTCAACGGATGATACTGCAGAAAGTCCGCCGGAAGAGCCGTTTGAAGTCAACACTTTAGTCGATGATACGTGGACAGAAGATGCGGAACAGGAAAACAGTCAGCCGGAGGTAGAATTTATAGATGATCCGGATAAGCTGGATGAATTATTAGAAGCAGAAAACGGTAACCGGGATAGTGATGCATCCAAAGCGGCGAAAGAGAAGAAGCCGGGAATTTTTAAAAAACTGGGTGCAGCTCTGTTTGGCGGAGAAGATGATGAGATGCCGGAGGATGACAGTCCTCAGACATCGGATACGCCGGCTTCGTCTGACGAAGAATATAAAGGCTTGGATGAAGAGCAGATGCAGATCCTGCGGGATCTTGATTTGGCAGGAGAACCTCATACTTCTCCTGCAGCTGAAGAACCGGAACAGGAACAGAAACAGGGAAAAAAGAAAAAAGAGAAGAAAATGAAGAAAGAAAAAAAGGTGAAAGAAAAGAAACCAAAAGAGAAAAAACCAAAAAAAGTGAAAAAACCTAAAAAAGAGAAGCCCAAAAAAGAGAAGCCTAAAAAGCCAAAGGCAGTTGATTTGTCGCCGCCGCTTCCGAAAGTACCGGTGGTACTGATTTTTATTATGGCGATTTCAGCAGGGGCTTTTGTATTGATAAGCGCAAACCTGATGGTATATTCTTCAAGCCTTACCGCGGCGAAACAGGCGTATCAATCACAGGATTATGTAGAAGCATACCGTCAGATGGCGGGTATAGAGCCGAAAGAAGAGGATGAAGAATTAAACGCACGGATTGCACTGCTTGCAGGTGTTCAGGGGGAGATCAATAAAGGAAATGCCCTGTACGAAAGCGGACAGTATACAATGGCGTTGGACGCTTATATCTGCGCGCTGGGCAGATATGATACGAATTACAGCGATGCATCTCTTTACGGTGCAGAAGCAGAATATGATGTTCTGGCATCTCAGGCTGAAACGCAGATATCGGAAAAATTCGGTGTCAATGCCCAGACTGCACGGGAGATTTATGGGTTGGAAGACCGTACGGAATACACGGTTCGGATTTATAATATAGTAAAAGCACTTGGCCTGGAATAGGAAACAGCGGGGAAGTACATATGATTGCAATTTTAGATTATGATGCCGGGAATTTAAGAAGCGTTGAGAAGGCTTTGGGATTCCTGGGAGAGGAAAGTCTGATTACGCGGGATCGGCATGAGGTAGCAAAAGCCGATAAACTCATTCTTCCGGGAGTTGGCGCATTTGGACCTGCCATGCAGCAACTGAAAAAATATGAAATAGATAAGATGTTACAGGAAGCAGCAGCAGAGGGAAAACCTCTGCTGGGTATTTGTCTGGGCTTACAGCTTTTGTTTGACGGGAGTGAAGAGAACCCTGGAGCTGAGGGGCTGCATTTGCTTTCCGGAAGTATTCTTAAGATCCCGGATAAGGAAGGGCTTAAAATTCCTCATATCGGATGGAACAGCCTTACGCTTTCACATAACGGCAGATTGTTTTCCGGCATTGCGCCACAAACCTATGTGTATTTTGTACATTCTTATTATTTAAAGGCGAAAGACGAAGAAATTGTCATGGCTTCTACAGAATATGGCACGCACATTCACGCTTCTGTGGAAAGCGGCAATATTTTTGCCTGCCAGTTTCATCCCGAAAAGAGCAGTACGGCAGGCCTTCGGATTTTATCGAACTTTGCCAGAATACAGGGAGGGAACGGCTGATGTTTACCAAGAGGATTATTCCCTGCCTGGATGTGAATGACGGCAGGGTTGTAAAAGGTGTGAATTTTGTCAATTTAAGAGATGCCGGAGATCCGGTGGAAATTGCAGCGGCGTATGACAAGGCCGGTGCGGATGAATTGGTGTTTTTAGATATTACGGCTTCTTCGGATGACCGCAGAACGGTAGTTGATATGGTACGCCGGGTGGCTGAGAAGGTATTTATTCCATTTACAGTTGGCGGCGGTATCCGCTCTGTGGAAGATTTTAAAGCGCTGCTGCGTGAAGGGGCGGACAAGATTTCAATTAATTCCTCCGCGATTAACCGACCAGAGCTGATTTCTGAAGCTGCGGACAAATTCGGCAGCCAGTGCGTAGTTGTTGCAATTGATGCCAGAAGACGGGCGGATGGAAGCGGCTTTAATATTTTTAAAAACGGCGGCCGGATTGATGTCGGTATTGACGCTGTGGAGTGGGCCATGCAGGCGGATCGTATGGGAGCGGGAGAGATTTTGCTTACCAGTATGGATTGTGACGGTACAAAGGCTGGCTATGATATTGTACTTACGAAGACGATTGCAGAGAATGTATCAATTCCGGTCATTGCATCAGGCGGTGCAGGTACAAAGGAACATTTTTACGAAGCGCTGACAGAAGGAAGGGCAGATGCGGCACTGGCGGCATCGCTGTTTCATTATAAAGAACTTAAGATTACAGATCTCAAAAATTACCTTGCAGATAAAGGTGTGTCAGTAAGGCGATAAGTAAAGGAGACATGCTATGGGAATGATTACAAATGACTGGTTGGAAGCAGTATCCAGTGAGTTTAAGAAACCCTATTACCGGGAGTTATATCAGTTTATAAAGGAGGAGTACAGCAAGGAAACGGTCTATCCTCCCGCAGATGATATTTTTAATGCCTTCCATTTTACACCTTTAAGTAAGGTGAAGATATTACTTTTAGGACAGGATCCGTATCACAATGTCAATCAGGCGCATGGACTCAGCTTTTCGGTTTCAGCCACGCAGAAGATACCGCCTTCTTTACAGAACATTTATAAAGAGCTGCAAGATGATTTGGGCTGTAAAATTCCGAATAACGGTTATTTGAAGAAGTGGGCGGATCAGGGCGTACTTCTTTTGAATACAGTTCTAACTGTGCGGGCACATCAGGCCAATTCCCATCAGGGAAAGGGTTGGGAGCAGTTCACGGATGCGATCATTGAGGCGGTCAATGCACAGGATCGCCCCATTGTATATTTGCTTTGGGGCAGGCCGGCGCAGCGTAAAATTCCCATGTTGAACAATCCTAAGCATTTGGTTTTAAAAGCGGCTCATCCGAGTCCGCTGTCTGCTTACAATGGATTTTTTGGCTGCAGGCACTTTAGCCAGGCAAATGCATTTTTGGAAGAACATGGGGTAGAGCCTGTGGACTGGCAGATTGAGGATGTTTAAGGTATAATTCCTGGAAGAACCGTACATAGTTATTGAAAAAGAGGTTTTTTGGGAATGTATTATAAAGTTGGTGAAACCGGTATACAGGAAACAGACCGCATGCACTGGGAGCAGACTTTCGGTGGGATTGCGGTCTTTGATGAAGATGAATGGGGCGAGGAGCTGAAATTGCAGGAAGCGTATTCTCTGGGCAAAAAAGAAGAGGATTCGTTTTTTTGTAAATTGGAGGCCCATGCCTCATATCTTTTTGGAACATTTCATATTCCGGTCAAAAAAAGGGAGAGGCGGAATTTTGATTTTGCAGCTTATATTTTAAAGGACAGATTGATTTTTATTGAAGAAGGTTCTTTTGTGGAAGAGTGTATTTGCCGGGTTCGCAATCAGGCGGCACAAAAACCCTATTCTCTGGAACAGTTTATAAGTGATTTTTTTATGGCTTTACTTGAAGAGGATATTTTGTATCTGGCAGTTTTAGAACGGGATATTGCAAATATGGAAGAGGCGGTGCTGGAGGGGAATACGACGCATTTTCATTATCGGATGCTCGGAATGAAAAAAGAAATTTCACGGTTTTACTGTTATTATGGGCAGATGACGGATGTTGCGGAAACTCTAGTTGCCAGGCGGAATGTAGGAGAAGATCTTCTGGAACGGGTGAAGAGATTGCAAAGTGAAGCACAGTCCTTAAGAGAGTATGCCATGCAGGTGCAGGATGTTTATCAGGCGGAGATTACGATACAGCAAAATAATGTGATGAATCTGCTGACAGTGGTGACGACTGTGTTTTTGCCGTTGACGTTGATTGCAGGATGGTATGGGATGAATTTTTACAACATGCCGGAATTGGAGTGGAAGTATGGGTATCTGGTTGTTTCCTGCGTTTGCGTGGGTATTATTGTATTGGTTTTATGGTTTTTTAAAAAAAAGAGATTTTTTTGAACAGGATGTCATTCCATAAAAAACTTGTGGATTCTCTTATATGATGTTAGTATATTAGAGGAAAAATGCTCTGCTATCTGGGAGGATTGAATTTGGAAAACAATAAGCAGGAACTCAATAAAGCGAGAAAAAAGGAACAAAAGCAAAGAGAAAAACGCGAACGGAAGCTCGAAAAACGCCGCTACAAGCAGGCGCTCCGAGAAGAACACCGCTATGGTACAGATGAGAAGATCCGTTGGGACAGATTAGATAATACGGCACATTTGTTTCCTGTGATTGCAGGGGAGGACATGAGTAATGTGTATCGTATTTTTGTTATTTTGAATGAAGAAGTAGATAAACGTATGCTTCAGCAGGCGCTTGATATTGTGCTTCCCAAGTTTGACGGATTTAATGTACGGCTCAGGCAGGGGGTGTTCTGGTATTATTTTGAGGAAAATGGGAAGCCCGCTCCAAAGGTGCGCCAGGAAGGGACGTATCCCTGCCGTTATATTGTGCAGAACCGCAACAGGAGCTATTTATTTCGGGTTTCTTTTTATAAAAAACGGATTAATCTGGAAGTGTTCCATGTACTTACAGATGGCATGGGCGGGATTAATTTTTTAAAGGAGCTGACGTATCAGTATCTGCGGATTGCGCATCCACAGATTGCCAGGCAGGTAGGGGATCAGCTTTCAACTGATACTTCATTAAACAGAGAGGACAGCTTTTTAAAGAATTATAAGAAGAGCCATGCAAAGGGATATCAGACAAAAAAAGCATACCAGTTAAAGGGAGAACGGCTGAGGGCCGGGGAGTTTGGCGTGATACATGGGACGATGGGGGTGATGGCGTTAAAGGAAGTTGCGCGCCGCTATGGTGCAAGCATCAATGAGTATCTGGTGTCGGCATATATTTATAGTATTTATATGGAATGTATGCACGGGATGCCGGGGAAACAGGCGATTCGGGCGGCTGTTCCGGTCAATCTGAGGCCTTTTTTCCATTCGGTTACGACAAAGAATTTTTTTGTGATGGTGTCAGCCGAGTTTTTGCCGACAGAGAATACGTATTCGTTTGATGAGGTGCTGAAAATTACACAGAAAAGTTTACAGGAGCAGATTACCAAGGAGCATTTGGAGGATCTGTTTTCCTATAATGTTTCTAATGAGAAGAATATTGTGGCCAGGGCAGTGCCTTTGTTTTTGAAGAATCTGGCGATGCGTTTTGTATATACAAGATCGGCGCTGGCGAACACGACAACGGTGACGAATATTGGCAATATCAGTGTTGCGGAGGTTTACAGGACATATATTGATATGTTTGGCGCGTTTTTAGCCATGTCGAAAGGACAGGCGATGAAGGGGACGATTTGTTCGTATAGTGACAAACTGATGTTTACGTTCAGTTCAGTGCTTGCGGATGCATCCGTTCAGAGATGTTTTTTCCGCAGGCTTTCAGAGGATGGGTTAGAGGTTACGATAGAAACGAATGGTGTATATTACGAATAGGAGGGCAGGAGGAAGCATATGGATTTAGGGGGAATCAGGCAGGAAATTGATCGGGTGGACAAACAGATGAAGGATCTGTTTTTAGAACGGATGGAGTATTCTTCACAGGTAGTACAGGTCAAAAAGCAGTTGGGAGGAAGCGTTTATGTGCCAAAACGCGAACAGGAGATTCTCTGTCTGCATCAGCAGGGAGTGCAAAAAGAGCAGGTTTTGGAGTGCAGGGAATTTTTCAGGCAGATGATGGGGTTAAGCAGGACGTATCAGTATTCGAAACTTGTCGAAGGGAAAGCATGTCTTCTGGGCCTTCCGGACGGGGAAGGTGAAGTCGCACTGGAATTTTCCTGCGGTAAAGAAAGTGAAAATCTGGCGTTGGTTTTTCAGGCGGCGGCGCTTGCAGGGCTTTCCGTGGCAGAAATGAGCGCATCTGAATATGACGGGGAAGCTGTTAACGGTAAGGGCGAATCAGGAGAGGGTAAGTTGTACTGCAGAATTCGTCTGGCGGGAAATTTTGCAGAGGATCTGGCAAGGGCTGTTATTTTGCAAATTCTGGAAGAAACAAAGGAAGCGCGGCTGTCTTCTGACGAATTGCAGCAGGGAAACAGCTAAACTATTATTTTAAAATAACAGAAAAGGAGAATTAACATGCAAAAAAGGATTTTATCATGTTTATTAGCGTTTTTTTTGACGTTTGGTATAGGAACAGACAGTACCTGGGCCGTACAGGCTGTAACGGAGACAGAGGATTTTGCAGAAATTACCGAACAGGAATTAATGACTGAGGATGATGCGGGTTTTCATGAGGAAAGGCCGACAGGTCTTGGGCATATGATTCAGGTGGAGATTGCACCGGAAGATATACCGGAGGTTTATGAGCCGTCAGAAGAATGGGAGCAAAGAAAAGGGTCTGCTGCTTATCTATCGGCCTGGGATGCTTATTCCACGAATTATTATTATAATCAGTTAAATGATGCTCAGAGGAAATTCTGGGATAAGCTGGATCAGATGTGTCATGCATATCTGACCGGAACAGAATCGTTAACGTCATCTGACCGTTATTTCAATGCCTCTTCCGGTTCTGATTTTATATATTTCAGGACAAAAAGCGTTTTATATGAGAATCTGAGCCAGCAGGCGGCCCTGGAAACGATGCAGATGTTTGTATTTTCCAATCCGCAGTATTATTTCCTGCAGGCATTATACTCTGCCGTACAGGCGGGCAATGGCGGCATTGCAGTATTAAGCGTCAATGATTCTTTTGCAAATGGATCGGTCCGGATGGCGGAAACCAGGAAACTCCAGGGAATCATCAACAGCTGGATGCAACAGGTGAATGCGCAGCCGACCGCTTTGTTAAAAGAGAAAAAGATACACGATATGATTTGTGAAAAGATTACATATGATGTCAATTATAACACGTTTGCACAAAACAAATACAATCAGACAATTTACAGCGTATTTTGTACGGATACAACTGTATGCGCCGGGTATTCTCAGGCGATGATGCTTTTGTGCAATGCGGCGGGGATTGACTGTGCTGTTGTGACCAGCAAGGAGCATGAATGGAATATTATCCGTTTGAACGGTACCTGGTATTATGTGGACTGTACCTGGGATGATAATATTGCAGATAGAAATGGATGGAAAAGCGCGTATTTTTACTTTAACAGAAGCCATCAGACTTTTATGCAGGATCAAAATGCCGCTAATGTACGCTCCCATATTACAGAAAGCTTATGGAATGGGAAGCTGCCGGATTTGATTTACGATTCCGGCGCTACTGATACGGACATTGGAAGTATTTATACGCCTGCGGCCGCGCTTATGGCGCCGCAAATAGTGGCAGCAGGCGATAAAGTTAAGATTACAGCTCCTACGGGCGGAAATGTCTATTATACGACGGACGGAACGGACCCCTCAATTGCTTCAACGAAGTCAAAAAAATATACAGGGGAGATTGCGTTATCCGGCGTGACGGTAGTTCGGGCAGTGGCATCTACAACCGGTTACTATGACAGCGGGATTACCGGGGCTACCATTACTCCGCAGTACAAAGTTACATTTAATGCGAATGGCGGTTATATTGGCAAGAAAAACGTAAAATCATCCGTGAGTACGATTATACATGGCAATGCGATAGGTAAGATAAAGAACGCAAAGCGTAAAGGATATGCATTTCTGGGCTGGTATACGGCAAAAACGGGCGGAAGTAAAATCAGTACGTCTTCCGGCGTGACAGCCAGCAGGACTTATTATGCACGCTGGGCAAAGATAAATCCGAAGAAAGCACAGCTTTCGTCAGTGAAAAATACTTCCAGAAGAGCCATGAAGATTAAAATCAAAAAAGTAAATACGGCAAGCGGCTTTCAGCTCAGGTATTCTACAAAGCAAAATATGTCCGGCGCAAAACGGAAAGATATATCTGAAACGAGCTGTACCATCAAGAAACTGAGTAAAGGAAAGACCTATTATGTACAGGTCCGCATGTATCAGAAGGAATCTGTTTCCGGGAAAAAATCTTATGGTCCGTGGAGCAAGACAAAAAAGGTAAAAGTAAAGAAGTAAAGTGATGGAGCGATTAAAAAAGGGATTGACAATCATAAATAAATATAAAGGCTGGTGTGCTCTTGTTCTATGTCCGGTGATTCACTTTTATCTGTTGGAGGCATATACGCATAACGGTTTTGCAGAGGTGCGTCACTGGTCACAGGTCTTTAACATTCTGTTATTTGAGATTACAGCATGGATTTTATTTCTGGTTTTTCGAAGCGTAAGGGCGGCGCTTTGGACACAAGGCGCCTGTGCCATGGTACTTGGCCTGGTCAACTACTATGTATATACGTTTCGCTCTCTGCCGCTTGTGCCATGGGATCTGTTGTCTGTGGGCACAGCGGCAGGCGTAGCCGGAAATTATGATTTTACGCCGTCGGTACGGGTTGTACTGGTTGTCCTTGGGTTTGTGGCGGTATTTATCCTGGAGGGTTTTTGCAGGATTGATACGAAAAAATGGAAGCTGCGTTACAGCCTGCCTGCGGCGCTGGCATTTAGCATTGTTCTGGGCGTATTTTCAGGCGTATTGCAGCAGGAAGATTTTCAAAACAGGCATATGATGTACAATAAGCTGTTTACCCCGGTTTTTATGTGGCAGGTGAATGGCTTTGCTCTTACCATGGTAATGGAACTGCCGTATCTGGCGGTAGACAGGCCGTCCGGTTATCAAAGGGAAGAAGCAAAAGAATTGCTGGCCTCGTATGAGGAGAAGGCAGATGAGGGGGAAAGCGCCGAAAAGCCCAATATTATAGTGATTATGGACGAAGCATTTTCGGATCTGGGCGTACTGGGTGATTTTGAGCCGACCATGGATTATATGCCCTGTTTCCACAGTCTGATGGAGGAATCGAAAACAGCCGCGAATATGATTAGCGGCGCTCTGCATGTATCGGTCTGCGGCGGCAACACGGCTAACACAGAGTTTGAATTTCTGACCGGTAATTCCATGGCTTTTCTGCCGCAGGGCAGTATTCCATATCAACAGTATATTAAAAATACCATTCCTGCCCTGCCCGGATATTTAAAGGAGCAGGGGTATGAAACTTATGCCATGCATCCCTATTATGCAAGTGGATGGGACAGAGATACGGTATATCCGCTGCTGGGGTTTTCACATATGGAATTTTTGAGTGATTTTGAACGCAGGGAATATATCAGGGAATATGTAAGCGACCAGTCCTGTGTGGATAAAATAATAGACACTTTTGAACAGAAAAAAGAGGATAAGCCGATGTTTCTGTTCCATGTTACCATGCAGAATCACGGCGCATACAGTACCGTATACGATAATTTTACGCCTGATATTACGGTGGATAAAACGTCATCCTATGCACTTGCGACTTATTTGTCTTTGATAAAGAGAACGGATGAGGCGTTTCATTTTCTTTTGTCTTATTTTGAAAAAGAAAGTGAGCCAGTGATGGTTGTATTTTTTGGGGATCATCAGCCGAACGATGCGGTAGCGGAACCGATTTTGAGATTAAACGGGATGAGTTACCGTACGCTTTCCGAAGAACAGATGCGTTTGCGCTATCAGGTGCCTTATTTGATCTGGGCTAATTTTCCTCTGAAGGGCAATACGCAGAATGTTGACACGAGTGCAAACTATCTGGGGGCAAAGGTGCTTGAAGCGGCAGGGATTAAGCTTCCTGCTTATCAGTCTTTTTTATCGGAGCTTTCCGAAAGCTGTCCGTTGATAACGGCTGTCCGACAGGATGGATCGGTGGAAGAAGCTGATAAGATAGAGAATTATAAAAAGCTGCAGTATTACCAGTTGTTTGATTTTCAGGAAGAAAGGAGATGAGCATGGGCAAATTAAAAGAAAACAGAAACTATTATCTGTGTGCGTTTTTATTTCCGTTTACTGTCGCTGTGCTGATCTGTATCCGGAACCATGTATATCCGTTCGGGGAAAACTGTATCCTTCATATTGATATGTATCATCAGTATGAACCGTTTTTTACGGAGCTGATGGACAAATTAAAACATGGGGGAAGCCTGATGTACTCCTTTCGGATCGGTCTGGGATCGGATTTTGTATCTTTGATTTCTTATTATCTGGCAAGTCCGTTAAATATCTTTCTGATTTTGTGTCCTGCATCTCATGTAATTGAATTTATGACGCTTTTGGTTTTGGTGAAAATCGGGCTGTGCGGTTTGCATTTTGCAATATACATTCGCGGGCACTTTGGCTATGGGGGCTTAGAAGGCGCTGTTTTTGGCGGATTCTATGCCCTGTCTGGCTACATGGCGGCATATAGCTGGAATATTATGTGGCTGGATTGCATTATGCTTACTCCGCTTGTGATATTGGGCCTGGAGAGGCTTTTAAAGGAGGGAAAATGCAGGCTGTACGGCATCAGTCTGGCGCTGGCCATTTTTTCTAATTTCTATATTGCAATTATGCTGTGCTTTTTTCTGGTGCTCTATTATGTGATATATTGCCTGGAAGAGCTAAAAGGAATAAGGGATCGTATCAAAAGCTTCGGCAGGTTTGCGCTGTACTCTTTGCTGGCGGGTGGGATGGGTGCAGTCCTGATCATACCGGAAGCAATCATTTTAAGCTACAGCGGATCATCCGGCATTTCTTTTCCTAAAACAGTGGAATGGTATTTTGATTTGCTCTCTATGCTGGCCAGGCACTGTATCAATGTAAAAGCCTATACCGGGCGTGACCACTGGCCGAATCTTTACTGTGGCGCAGCGGTTTTTCTGTTTCTGGTATTGTATTTTTTGAACCGCAATATTCCATGGAGGAAGAAAATAAGCAGGGCAGTTCTGATTGTATTTTTCTGGCTTAGTTTTTCCAATAATATTCTGGATTTTATCTGGCATGGTCTGCATTTTCCGGATTCACTTCCAGGCAGGCAGGTTTTTTTATATGTGTTTTTGTTGCTTGTGTTGGCATTCGAGGCCTTAAACAATAGAAACGGCAATACACCGCTTCATGTCGGAATCGGAGTGCTTGGTTCTGCCGCTTTTCTTGCAGCAGCGGCGTATGTGATGGATGTGGAGTTAGTAAATTCAGACAATATTATCCTGACCAGTTTGCTTATGGCTTTGTATGCAGTTATTTTGCTGTTGTGGATGAAAGGGCATTCCGATATCAGATTTTTCGCGCGTGCAGCCTTCCTTGGACTGGCAGCCTGCGAGTTGTTTGTCAATTTTACTTTTACCGGACTGGGCACAACCAGCCGTACCAGCTACACCAAAAACTGGGAATCCGTAAAAGCGTTACTGGAAGAAGTCCATGCGGCAGACGAAATGCCTTTTTACCGGATTGAGGAAATGGAGCGTCTGACCAAAAACGATGCGGCAATTTACGGGTATCCTTCTTCCACGATTTTTTCTTCGATGATGAATATCGGAGTGAGTCGGTTCTACCGGTACCTGGGAATGGAAGGCGGCAAGAATTTTTACAGCTACAGCGGGTCTACGCCTCTGACGTCGGCTATGCTATCCGTAAAATATCTGATTGCGAGAAATCCGTATGAGCAAAGTCCGCTTCGTACGCTTGCAGCGGATGACGGGATGAATTATATTTATCAAAATAAATATACGCTTCCCCTGGGATTTATGGTGGATGCTCAATTTGAGTCTGACTGGGATGTGCAAAGCGGCTATCCGATTCAGAATTTAAACAGGTTATCTTCCCTGCTGGGGGCACAGGAACAAATGCTGGCCGAAGCGGCAGACCCGGTAAATGTAGAGGAAGATAAGACAACAGTAACGATAAAAGAGGACGGGTATTTATATGCTACTTATACGGATACTTCTGTTACAAATCTTACCGTTACAAACGAAGAACGGGTTCGGAAATTTTCCAAATGCGACCACGGTTATATTCTGGATTTAGGCTGGGGTAAGGCCGGGGATACGGTAGAGGTGACCAATACATCGGATGTCACGAATTTTAATATTCGGGTTTACCGGCTCAATCTGAATGCTTTGGAGCAGGCTTATGCAAAGCTGAATGAGCAGACGCTTAAGGTGGATCATTTCAGCGATACAAGGATTGAAGGGCATATTCGGGTACAGACGCCGGGAAATCTGATTATTTCTATTCCGAAGGAAGAAGGATGGAAGATATTTGTAGACGGAAAAGAAACAGAGGGAGGGATCTTTATGGAAAGTATGATAGAGATTCCGCTGATTTCAGGTGAGCATAAAATTGAACTGAGATATGTGACTCCTGGACTTGCGCCGGGAGGATGTATCAGTTTGTTTTGTCTGGCAGTATTTGTGGGGATCTGTATGGTAAAAAGAAAAAGGGATCATATGGGTGAATGAGGGAAGATGAGAATATGAATATTGCAATTGCAGACAACGACCGGGAAGATGCCTCATTTGGACGGCATAGATTATGCGCTGTTCCATACGGAATGCGGTGAATATAAGGAACACGAACTATGCGGGAAATGGAAGAAAAACTGACGGGCATGGGGTTTTCCAAATGCATTACAGGCTGCAGCAAGGCATATAATTTCAGGGCAGAAATGAATGGACAAAGCGAGACATTCGTTGGTGTTTCGTTTTGTTCTTATTGAAAAAGAAACAGTTATAACTTTTAGTACTGACTGATGAACTAATTGAGACTTCTTCGTAAGTCCTGTTTTTTTATAATATAAACTAAAAAGGTAAAAAGGGGCAATTCGAATGGGAATATCAGAACTGATACAGAGGGAGTGGGTGTATCTGTGGTGCTACTTTACATTGCAGCTGCGGCAGATTGTTCCCTGTTATGCGCTTGAAATTGTGCTTGGCTCTGTCATTTCCGTTTTTGTAAAAGAGCGGATTCATAGCTTATTTCGTTCTTTGGGCGATAAAAAAACGGGGATGCCTGGGGTCATACCGGCCAGTATGGAGAGGCAGAAGGAATTTAAAGAATGGAAAGTGCATAGGGCAAAGAAAACATACAAGAAAGGGAGCGTATAACAAAAACGGCAGCATCACTCACGATACCGCCGTTTTTGTTTTGGGTACTAAAGATATACTAAAATCTGAAGGTGTCTCGGATTGGAACCGGATTCAGATTATCATTATTCAGTGCGGAAAAAGGGACTCGAACCCTCACGCCTTGCGACACAGGAACCTAAATCCTGCACGTCTGCCAATTCCGTCATTTCCGCAAATTAACGTAATTATGATAAACATTTTTCCGGTAATTGTCAAGCCAAAAATCAAAACTGCACAAGTTTTGACTGGATTAACGTATCCCCCTCATATTGCAGTTTCAGCGAAAAAAATCCGGCGTCTTCCATAAGCAGGCGTAAGAATATTCGGTCGCCGTCCCAAATGGGAAGTGTTTCAATCTGGTCAATCGGAACCCATTCCAGATTGCCTTCCGCACATTCGGCCAGTGTTCCTTTAAATTCTGTTGCAGTATATAAATGAATATATTCACTTTCCCACCCCTCGGCAATAAAGGTTAAAATGCCCCGGAAGCGGTATTTTAAAAGCGTAAGGCCGGTTTCTTCTTTTACCTCCCGAAGCAGGCACTCTTCCGGCGTTTCATCAGGCTCGAATTTGCCGCCGACGCCAATCCATTTGTTACGGTTGACATCGTGTTCTTTTTTGATGCGGTGGAGCATGAGATAGCAGTTGTCCTTTTCAATGTAGCATAGCGTTGTCAATTTCATGGCAGTTATCTCCTCTGTGGTACATACATCTGGCAGAAAACAATTTTCAATCACGCTCTGATTTATCAGTGGTAAATGATTTTTTCAATGTCCTTCTGAAGCCCAATCACCATCAGGTGTTCCTCCGTTTTAAACGTATAATCCGCTCCGGGCAGAATCCGCGTATGGTCGCCGTATTTCACACCGATAATACTTAACTGGTATTTTGCACGGAAATTGAGTTCCAGGACGGTTTTGCCGATCCACTCCGGGCGGGGAGTGATTTCATAGATAGAATATCCGTCAGCGAGATTGATATAGTCAAATACATTGTCTGCGCTTAAGCGGACGGCCAGCTTGGCCGCAACATCCCGATCCGGAAAAATAACCTCGTCGGCTCCATTGCGCTGCAGGAATTTGGCGTGTATGTCGCGGTTGGCTTTGCTTACGATACGCTTTGCGCCAAGATCCTTTAAAAGGCTGGTGATTTCGAGGCTGCTCTGAAAATTACTGCCGATACATACAATACACAAATCAAAATTGGAAATGCCAAGGCTCTCTAAGACCTTGATATTGGTACAGTCTCCGATTTTGGCGCTTATGACGTACGGCAGCAGATCCTCTAAACGTTCCTCATGCTGATCTACAATCATAATTTCATTGTCTAATTTGGATAAATTCATACATAAATGGGTGCCAAAATGCCCCAGGCCAATAATTAAAATAGATTTCAAGTCTGTGCCCTCCCTATCCGATATTTATTTTTTCCGCTGGCTGCATGACATGCGCAATTTTCTTTTTGTCTGTAAATGACATGGCAAAAGACAGACTGCCGACGCGGCCCATGTACATCAAAAGAATAATGATAAGCTGTGAAGCTGTATTCAGACGGGTAGTAAGCCCTGCCGTCATGCCTACTGTACTGATTGCAGAAAAAACTTCTACCAGTGCATCCGTACCGTTAAAATTCTGAATTCCGCATAAAATAATCACGGCAGTCATGGCAAGCGTCAGGTTCAGGCAGAATACAGCCGAGGCCTTGCGCAGCGCCTCATCTTCCAAGCGTCTTCCAAAAATGTTATATCCCATTGTACGCGTCAGAGTAGCTTTAATATAAACAAAAAGAACAACAATACTGGTCACTTTTACACCGCCTGCTGTAGAACCGGGTGCACCGCCGATAAACATCAAGATGACAGTGACAAGCTTGCCGGCATCTGTCATAGCACCTACGTCTGTTGTATTAAACCCGGCCGTTCTGGGCGTAACGGAACAAAACAGAGAGCTTAATATCTTGTTGGCGATGTTCATATCGGCAAACAAACGGTTTCCTTCAATACAATAGAATACGAGCGCACCGCCGAATATCAAAATCACTGTAGAAGTAATTACAATTTTTGTATGCAGGGTATATCTACGGAAATGAAGCCGGTACTCATACAGATCATTCCAGACAATAAAACCGATTCCGCCGATTACAATCATCAGTATAATGGTAATTACAACAACAGGGTGGTTATAATACGCAGTCAAAGAGGAAAACGGAGTATAGCGTCCCATTAAATCAAAACCTGCATTGCAGAATGCGGAGATGGAATGGAAAATGCCGTAGTAAAGTCCCTGTAAAAAACCCATTCTGGGAATAAAGCAGCAGGCAAGAATCACTGCGCCTGTCAGTTCAAAAACAAGCGTGCCGAACATAACGCGTTTCGTTAAGCGTACCGTTCCGCGCAGTTCAATGACATTGAAGCTTTCCTGAATCAGTCCCCGTTCTTTTAGGCCGATTTTGCGGCGCAGGAGCATGGAAACGGTAATGCCGATTGTGATAAATCCAAGTCCGCCGATTTGGATCAGACACAAAAGTACAATTTGTCCAAACAGAGTCCAGTGGGTAAATGTGTCCACAACAATCAGACCGGTTACGCATGTGGCGCTGGTGGCGGTGAACAGTGCAGTGAAGAATGATGTGTCTTCTCCTGGTCTGGTTGCAAAGGGGAGCATTAGCAGAAGTGTGCCAATCAGTATAATGATAAAAAAGCCTCCGGCTATGAGCTGCATGCCGGAGAAACGTTTACTAATTGTTGTAAACATAGAGAGCAGATGCACCATCCTTTCCAGTTCGTTATTGTTTATTATAAAATTCAGATGTGCTTTTGTCTATATTTTTTCGATAATTTGTGTTACAATAATAAAAAGGAAGTGACAATTATGGACAGACATATACCAAAGCCGGGAGAAAAATATCGGCATTTTAAAGGAAAACAATATCAGATTCTATGTGTGGCCAGACATTCTGAAACAAAAGAGCCACTGGTAGTTTACCAGGCGCTTTACGGAGATTTTTCCTGTTTTGCAAGGCCGCTTGAAATGTTTATGGAGGAAGCAGATCACAGGAAATATCCACAGACGCAGCAGAGATACCGGTTTGAGCTGTTGACAGACGATAACGTACAGGAAATCTGGGATGAAACGGAAGAAGATGATGAAGAGGCCAGGGGTAAAATAAAAGCAGAAGACAAAAGGTCCTGGGAAGGCACAGAATCTGGAGCAGGCATCTGGAATGAAGCGGAGAGCAGAACGCTGACTGAAGAGACAGATGAGGAACTGGACGGAGAAGAACACGCGGATCCGGCGCTTTTACAGTTTTTGGATGCGGATACGTTAGAACAGAAGTATCAGGTACTTAAAATGCTGGAAGGTTCGATTACAAACCGCCTGATTGATGATTTTGCTGTAGCACTTGATCTGGTAATACCAGAGGACAGCCTTGACAACCGTTATTTCCAGCTTTTAAGCAGTGTTCGGACGATGCAGAGATTTGAAAACAACAGATTCCGGTAAAAATGCAGGACTGCCGCAGGAAAGATTTGCAAACAAGTTCTTTCCTGCGGCAGATTTTATTTTCTCTGGCTCAATACGCTGTTGTGGTATTCTTTTGAAAATGTGACGTCTTCGCCAAACCAGTCCGGTGGAACGAAACGGTCGGCTTCTTCTTTGGTAGGAAATTCGACCTCAGCCAGTACCAGAGGAGCCAGTTCATCCAGAAAAATATCCAGTTCAATCGTATATTTGTCCTGATACGGGATATTATAGCGTATTTTGTGGATGAGGATACCGTCTGTTTTGGGGCGGAGATGTTCATATGCCTGCCTGGTCAGGGGCAGGTTGTACTCCTCGCGCACCATAAGCCCGCCGCCTTTGTAGGTCAGGATATAATCGTCATCGGCCCGGCGGATGCGCACAACAGGAGCAGTGGACAAATAGCCCTGTTCCATTTCCTTGTGTGGATAATCTGTATAATCTGGCGGAAGAACCGGGATTAAATATTTGCGTTCAATTTCCATATCAGCTCCTATTGATAGACCAGTTTTTGTTTTAAATCGGCTACGGCAGCGTCGTCTCTGAAATATGCTACAATTGCAAGTGCAAAGTCAATCGCAGTGCCCATGCCGCGGCTGGTAATCACATTTTTGTCAGTTACAACGGTGTCCCCGCAAAATGCTGCACCGGTCAGCTTTTCCTCAAAGCCGGGATGGCAGGTGGCGCGTTTGCCCTTTAAGATTCCAGCAGCGCCGAGTACCGAGGGCGCGGCGCAGATAGCGGCAACGAGCTTCCCGCTTTCGGCAAAGCTGCGGATCGCGGAATTTACTCCTTCATGCGCACCCAGATTCAGAGTGCCCGGCATTCCGCCTGGCAGTATAATGGCATCATAGCTGTCCATATCTGCCTGTTTAAATGTGGTATCCGCATGAAAGGTTATCCCATGGGACCCCGTTACAGTATCGGTTTCATTTGTGGAAACCATATCAATGGTAAGATCGGCACGGCGCAGGATATCAACGACGGTAAGACCTTCAATTTCCTCGCAGCCGTCTGCCATAAAAATCGCTGTTTTACTCATATATAACCTCCTTGGTATCTGTTATGTATTCTGGGAATCTCCCTTGCATCTGCCTTTGCGGCTGAGTTTTGGCCAGGATGCCTGTTAGAGAAGGGTAATGTTGTTTTTTTCACATTCCGATATCATATCATCCGGCCAGAGGGAGGACTGCACCTCTCCAATATGTGCTTTGCGCAGGAAAAACATGCAGATACGCGACTGGCCAATCCCGCCGCCGATAGTAAATGGAAGTGTGCCTTCTATAATTGCCTTCTGGAAAGGCAGTTTGGCACGTTCTTCGCAGTCTGCTTTTTTCAGCTGGGAGAGCAGAGAGTCTTTATCCACCCGGATTCCCATAGATGACAATTCTAATGCAATGTCTAAAACCGGAAAATAAACGATGATATCTGCATTTAACGCCCAGTCGTCATAATCCGGGGCACGGCCGTCATGCGGCTTGCCATTTTCCAGAATATCACCGATCTGCATGATGCATACTGCGCCTTTATCCTTGCAGATTTGGTATTCCCGTTCCTTTGGTGTAATGTCGGGATACATTTTTTCCAATTCGCCTGTCGTAATAAAAAAGATATCATGCGGCAGGATTTCTTCTATATAATCATACTGGATAGACATGTATTTTTCTGTTTTGCGCAGACATTGATAAACGGTGCGCACAGTCGTTTTTAAAAAATCCAGCGTACGGTCTTCTTTGCGGATGACCTTTTCCCAGTCCCACTGGTCTACAAAAACAGAGTGGATATTGTCCGTTTCTTCGTCGCGGCGGATGGCGTTCATATCGGTATAAAGTCCTTCGCCGACAGCAAACCCATATTTCTGCAGGGCGTGGCGTTTCCATTTTGCAAGAGAATGAACTACCTCAGCCTGCCTGCCGTTCTGTTCCCTGATATCAAAAACAACAGGACGTTCCACGCCGTTTAAATTGTCGTTGAGTCCGGAGGACGGATCTACAAAAAGCGGCGCCGATACGCGGGATAAGTTTAAACGCGAGGACAACAGGTTCTGAAAAAAATCTTTCACCGTCTTAATCGCAATCTGCGTGTCATGCAGATTAAGCGAGGACTGGTAATCTTGAGGAATAATAATTGTTCCCATGTTTTTGTCTCCTTTATTCTGTTTGATATTATGTATTTTAGCATACCAAAATGTTTTTTCAATAAGAATGTTCAGAAAAAAATTCATCCAGCAGGGGAAAGAGCTTCGGGCTCCTTACTACATAGCTGAAATGATTTTCATCGGGAAGTATTTTGAGCACGGCGTTTGGGATAGATGCGGCAATCCGTCTGGTTTCACTTTTCCGGATAATATCTTTAGAACCGGCAAGAACCAGAACAGGGATTGTAATCTGTGACAGATCGGCCCGTGTAATGTGAGGCTCTTTTAACATCAGACGAACCAGAGGTTCCCTTTTCCTCAGGTAACCAAGCCATACCGGAAGCCATGTGAAAAACTTCCAGCCCAAAGGAGTGAGGTTTGCGCCGCTTACAGCAAGGGCAGAAAACATCGCAGGATATCTGGAAGCTGCGATCAGGCCGATAATCCCTCCGTCACTGAATCCATAAAAGGCAGGACTGGCCAATTCCAGCGCATCGACAAAAGCAGCAACATCCCCGGCCATGTCCGTATAATGGTATTCACTTACAGCAGAGCTGTTGCCGTGGCCTCGGCTGTCTAAGGCGTATACCGTATGTTTTTTGGAAAGCTCCGGGATGAGTACGTCAAAAATCTTATGTGTTTCTTTATTCCCATGTACTAAAATGACAGGGGAACCTTCTCCGGTTTTTTCGTAGTAAATAACTTGTCCGTTTAATTGAATATACATAGTTCGGATGTGGCCTCCTTTTGGTTTTTTCAAAGTATAGCATATTTTTAACGCTGTGAGAATAGAAAGAAGCGTGGATTTTTGGTGTTGCTTTTCACAAACATCATTTCTGCCCAACCCTAAAGTAAAGGGATGCGGTTCTCTTAAAAAATGGTTCTTGAAGGCGGGCGGGAAGATGTGTTACAATAAATCCAAGATAAAAGGATCGGGGATACAATATGCAGAAGAAAGAATTGGAAATATGGGAAATTATTATAGAAACACTGTCTGCAGCAGCCCTTATCATTTTCATTGGCCTGCAGATTTATTACAGTTATCTATACGAAAGCAGTATGATCACGATACTCTTTCGTTTGCTTCCTGTAATGCTGCTCTATGCGGGCATGATTGTGCTCCAGATTTTTCCGGAGCTTTTAAACGGCCGAAACAGTGAACCCCTTCAGGGCATGGTGCGTATTTATGCAGTCCGTATGGTGCGCAATATCAAACTTCTTCTGATGCTTGGCGTACTGTTTCCATCTGTGGCAGACGTACTTGGGATTTCGGCAAATGCGGCGTATAGTCTGCTTATTTTAGGCGGTATACTTGGAACCATTGCTTATTATTTTTATCGGATTTATACATACAATACCAAAAAGAAAGGAAAGTGACAGGAATTGAAAGAGAAGGGGAATAAGATACTTCTGGCAATTCCGGCTGTTATATTTTGTGCAGACGGGATTGTTAAGCATTTGATAGACAGGAAAATGAAACCAGATGAACCAAAAGAAATATTCGGAGGAAGGCTGATTCTTCAAAAGCACTACAATAAAGGCGCTCTTCTTGGTATTCTTGCGTCAAAGCCCAGGGCTGTGGTTTTGTTGCAGAGTATATTTTTGTCGGCGGCGGTTATGTGTTATGCTGCTTTGTTTTCCCAAAAAGGTAAAACGGGGCTTAAAATATCTTTTGGCATGTTCCTTGGGGGAGGACTGTGTAATCTGTACGATCGTTTCAGAAAGCAGCATGTAGTGGATTATATAAAGATTCCCGTTAAATCCAAACGACTGTCAAAAGTTATATTTAATATTTCAGATATATTCATTTTTGCAGGAGCGGTTCTTACGGCTTTTTTGGGAGATTCAGAGAGAGAAGAATAAAGACCTGCCAGCAAGGCAGGTCTTTGTGCTTAATCATTTCCTGTTCCACTATCTTTATCCATAACTAATTGAACTAACTATACTATATTATGAAAAAGGTACGTTGAAAAGTGTTGATTAACAAAATAATAAATTATGATATTATAGTTACGTTGGTTGCCTGAGGTCCTTTTGCTCCGTCCACTACTTCAAATTCAACGGAAGCGCCTTCTTCTAAAGACTTGAAACCTTCCATATTGAGTCCTGAATAATGAACGAATACGTCGCTGCCGGTTTCATCAGATATGAAACCATAGCCTTTCTGGTTGTTAAACCATTTTACTGTACCTTTGTTCATGATCGTACCTCCAAATATTTATAATTATGCAAATTAAATGCATGACGCCAGTATATCATATGTTTATGGAAATGTAAAGGTTAAAGTTTTTTTTAATATTCGTCATAAGGTATGGCATGCTTTGTAAGGAATTTTTTTATTAATAAATTCCATTCATGCTCTAGCCCGCGGTCAGTAGAGAAGACTGTATATGAGATACCGGTGGTCAGATGAAGCGTCCCGTTTTGGAAAATTATGTTTATAAAAATGCCACTGATATCGGAAGGCAGATAACTGCTGCCAGAACGGGCAAGGACGTTGGCTGTATTCTGCGGAGAGAGCATGAGAACGAATTTAAAAAATAAGGGGGTTTGCCTGCCGCGTATCAGCTGGTAACAGACAGAGCGCAGCTTAGAGTAGGGGAGGATGGCAAGTCCTGACAGGCCGGCTTCTTCCCGTTCTTCTTCGGAATAAAAGGCAGCGTTGATGTGACCGTCAATTGTGAATGTGGCATCTTTGGTAATGGATGCTTCCGACAGCAGGAAGTGGTCGAAGGTATCGCTGCAAAGCAGCTGGTTCATAAAGGATTTTATATCGGTAAGTTTTAATGCAATCAATGGTAACACCTCAATTTTGAAATATATGTGTATTTTAACATAAGTGCTAGGAAAAATTCAAATAATATAGTAGAATGTACGGAAGATTATTACAGGGCTGTGTGAAAGACAGGGCGAAACGGAGGATATTGTGGAAATCAGGATAAGGAAAGCGCTTTTGGTATGGATATTGGCATGGGCGGCAATACTGCTGCCAGGCTGTGGACTGGCAGACAGAGTTTTGGAATTGAAAACGGAGGTTTCACAGAATAAAGAGGAAACATCCAGGGCTTCTGCAGTGGAAAAGAAGAGAAAGAATAAAAAGATAGAAAATGAAATCGTAAAAAATACCGAGGAAGAAAAGCAGGATACTAAACCCACAGAAACAGAAGAAGCAAATGATACGGACAGAGTGAATGATATTTTTGCAGAGGGGGAGGACTTGTATGCAGACTATTATGTATATCAGACGTTAGACGATGAAACGAAGCAGGTATATCATGAAGTGCTGACAGCGATTCTGGGACAGCAGGAAGAGGTAGAATTGTCAACGACGGATGTGGATGTACTGGAGGAAGCATATAAAGCGGTTTGCGCAGATAATGGAGGACTTTTTTGGACTTCTGGCTATGTCTATACACAGTATACAAGAGGCAAAGAACTGATCGGTATGGATTTTACGCCCAAATACACAATGGATTACGAGGCGCGGGTGCAGACGCAACAGCAAATTGATGCTTCGGTACAAGAACTTCTGGCAGGTATTTCAACCACAAATTCGGACTATGAGAAGGCAAAATATGTCTTTGAAATATTAGTACAAAACGTGGATTATGATGCTTCCGCAGAAAATAACCAGAATATCATCAGTACATTTTTGAACCGGGCTACGGTCTGCCAGGGCTATGCGTGTGCCACACAGTATCTGCTGCGTTTGCTTGGGATTCAGAGTGTAATAGTAACAGGGAATGCAAACGGAGAGTCGCATGCATGGAATTTGGCGAGACTGGACAATAATTATTATTTTATGGATACTACCTGGGGTAATTCCAGATATTTAGACAGTTCAAGCCAGATGGAAAAATATGTGAACTATAATTATCTGGCGGTGACCTCGGATGAGATCGGAAGGACGCATCTGCCGGACGACACGTTTCCGCTGCCAGATTGTACAAGTACGGATAACAATTATTTTATCAGGGAAAACCGATATTTTGCACAGTGGGATCCGGGCGCAGTCGGGGCAGTTCTTCGGGAGGCATGGGATGCGGGAGCAGAAAGTGTTGCGGTAAAATTTTCAACTCCGCAAATTTATGGAGAGGCGCTAAATTATTTTATAAAAGAACAGCATATAGCGGAATACTGCGAGGGGATATCCTCCATTTATTATCTGGAGGATAAGGAGCTTTATGTGCTGACTTTTCGCTTTTCACATGGATAAGGAAAAGTTTTATTGAAAAAAGAAGTTCGTTTTGCTATACTGGATACATATTTTTGGAAAACAGGTAAAAACTAAGTATACCTTATCCAGTCATTTGGCTGTTCATAAGGGATACCTGAAATATCAGGGTGTGATATGATTAAGAAGATTAATATAATGGATATCTGTGTGGATAATTATACTGTGCGGGAATCTCTGATGCGGTTAGATACTTATCTGAGCAGTACTGTTTTAAATATAATAGAAACTGTTACGATGGAACAGCTGGTTTTTGCAGGAGAAAACCCGGCGATTAAAGACTGTCTGGAGCAGGCAGATTTGTGTATCATCGGGGAACGGGAAATTTTAATAGAAACAGGCAACGATACGGCGCAGCGGGTACGCGAAGTTTGCGACAATGATTTTTTACGCGAGTTATTAAAGCGTGTGGTACGCAGCAGAAAAAGAGTGTTTTTGCTTGCCATGACAGAGGCGGAGGTGGAGCATATGCAGGAAGCTTTTGAGGCGATGACTCCGAAGTTTGCGGCAGCAGGCAGCTGTGCCCTGGAAATGTGCAGTGATATGGAAGCAATTGTGAATGAAATCAACGGCGCCACACCGGATGTGGTGATCTCCTCGTTAGATACACCGCAGGAAGAAGAGTTTGTGCTTTCTCATAAGGATAAGATCGGGGCCGGTATCTGGTATGGGGTCGGTTCCTCCTGTTACAGGCAGGGCAGGGCCAGAGTAGGCCAGACATTACGCAAGCTTTTATTGAAAGGCAGGCTGCACCACTCCGTATCCAGATATAAGGACAGGAATTGATATGGGTTTATTGGACAGGAAAACGTGGTATGCGGACGTGGTACTGGTTTTGGCAGGGACAGGCTGCATAGCGCTTGGGATTCAGTGGTTTTACGATCCGTGTGGGTTTGTCACGGGAGGCTTTACCGGTCTGGCGATTATTGTCAGACAGGCAACCGCAGAGATAACAGAAGGAGGCATTCCGCTGTGGTTTACGAACCTGGCGTTAAATATTCCGGTGTTTCTGGTGGGACTAAAGCTTATGGGGAGGCGCTTTGTAGGGAAAACCGCGGCTGCGACGTTTCTGCTGTCCGGATGGCTGTATGTCATTCCAGCGATGGATATGGCGCAGCAGGATGCACTGTTGGCGTGTGTGTTCGGCGGCGTAATATCCGGTGTGGGGATGGGGCTTGTACTGCTGGCGAAAGCGACCACCGGGGGAACGGATATGGTAGCGGTACTGTTCCGGAAAAAGCTGCGGCACTATTCTGTAATTCAGATTTTGCAGGTGGCCGACAGTGCGATTGTTCTCGGCGGTATTTTTGCCTTTGGCATAAAAAGCGGTCTGTATGCAATCATTGCTATTTTTGTTGCTTCCAAAGTATCTGATGCCCTGATGGAAGGTATGAAATATTCTAAGGCGGCATTTATCATTACAGATCGTTACGACGAAGTGGCCCAGGCACTGATGTGCAGGCTAAACCGCGGTGTAACGGGCCTTTTTGCAAAAGGAATGTTTTCCGGAGAGGAAAAGTGTATGCTGTACTGTGTTGTTGCCAGAAAAGAAATTGTAGATTTGAAGGAAATTGTGGTGGGGATTGATACACGCGCATTTGTAATTGTATCAGATGCAAGGGAAGTATTGGGAGAAGGATTCATAGAATACAGTGCGAAATCATAAAATTTGGGGAAATGCATAAAAAGTATTGCATTTCCTCTTTATTTTTTCAGGATTTTATGCGAAAATGAAATAGGATATTACGAGAAGGAGAATGGAAAATGATTTCAAACCAGATACTGCAAAACACGATTGACGGATTAAAGGGGATTACCCGGATTGATTTGTGTATTATAGACACGGAAGGGAAGGTATTGGCAGCGACCTTTCAGGATGCAGAGCGATATGTGCAGGCAGCGGGGGACTTTGCAGACTCGCCGGCTGATTCGCAGGTGATGATGGGATGTCAGTTTTTTAAGGTATTTGACGAACACCAGCTGGAGTACATTCTGCTTGCAAACGGGGATAATGATGATGTATACATGATTGGCAAGATTGCCGTATTCCAGATCCAGAACCTTCTGGTTGCCTATAAAGAACGTTTTGACAAAGATAATTTTATAAAGAACCTTTTGCTTGATAACCTGCTTTTGGTGGACATTTATAACCGTTCCAAAAAGCTGCATATTGATACAGAGGTTCGCCGGGTTGTTTATATCATTGAGGCAAACCGCGACAAGGAAGGAAATGACCTTGAAAAAGTCAGAAGCATTTACGGTGGCAAATCCAGAAATTTTGTGACCGCTGTGGATGAGAAGGATATTATTGTCGTAAGGGAACTGACGGAAAATGAAACATATGAGGATTTGAATAAGACGGCGGAAGTAATTCTGGATCTGTTCCACGGAGAGGACAGACAGGAAATTCACATTGCATACGGTACGATTGTCGGAGATATCAAGGAAGTGTCCCGATCTTACAAGGAGGCCAGGATGGCGCTTGATGTAGGCAAGATTTTCTTTAAAGAGAAAAATATTGTGGCGTATGCAACTCTTGGGATAGGACGTCTGATTTATCAGCTTCCGATTCCGCTCTGCAAGATGTTTATCAAGGAAATTTTTGAAAATAAATCTCCGGATGATTTTGACGAAGAAACGTTAACAACCATTTACAAATTTTTTGAAAACAACCTGAATGTATCGGAAACTTCGCGTCAGCTTTACATTCACAGGAATACGTTAGTATATCGTCTGGATAAGCTGCAGAAGAGCACGGGGCTAGATTTGCGCGTGTTTGAAGATGCCATTACTTTTAAAATTGCTTTGATGGTGGTAGAATATATGAAATATATGGAGTCTTTGAATTACTGATTGGAGGTATGAATGATTAAACTCGAACACGTCAGTAAGGCGTACTCTGCCGGGATACCGGCGCTGAATGATGTAAATCTGGAGATACGGGAGGGTGAATTTGTATTTGTTGTGGGGGACAGCGGTTCAGGAAAATCCACACTGATTAAGCTTTTGTTAAAGGAGCTTGAGCCGACGGAGGGGTCAATTTCGATTAACGGCAGGAAACTACATACCATACCTCACAGGCAGGTTCCGAGGTTTCGGAGGAATCTGGGGGTTGTTTTTCAGGATTTCCGTCTTTTAAAGGATCGGAATGTATATGACAATGTGGCATTTGCCCAGCGGGTAATCGGTGCATCTGTCCGGGACACCCGTAAAAAGGTACCGCAGATGCTCTCTATGGTAGGGCTTGCACCCAAATATAAATCTTTTCCCAGGGAGTTGTCCGGTGGAGAGCAGCAGCGTGTTGCCATTGCAAGGGCTCTTGTGAACCGGCCAAAGATTTTGCTGGCAGATGAGCCGACCGGCAATCTGGACGCAAACAACGCCTGGGAGATTATGAAACTGTTGGAGGAGATTAACGAACGCGGAACGACAGTCATCGTTGTTACGCACAATATGGAAATTGTGAAGGTGATGGGAAAACGCGTCATTACAATCAAGAAAGGTGTCATCATTTCTGATGTAGACGGTGAGTACGATGAGGATTAGCAGCTTTGGATATACCTTAAAACAGGGTATCAGTAATATCTGGCGCAACAAAATGTTTTCTCTGGCTTCTATTGCGACAATGTCAGCCTGTATTTTTCTGTTCGGCCTGTTTTTTGCCATTGTCACCAATTTTCAGTCGATGGTAAAGGAGGCTGAGTCCGGTGTGGCAATTACGGTTTTTTTTGAAGAGGATGCGACACAGGCACAGATTGAGGAAATTGGCAGACAGATTCAGGGGCGTGTGGAGGTTTCAGAGTACAAATATGTGTCGGCAGAAGAAGCCTGGACAGAGTTTAAGGATGTTTATTTTGAAGGCAGCGATGAGGCGGCGGCCGGGTTTGGAGATGACAATCCGCTTGCCAATTCGGCCAGTTTTGCGATTTATTTAAACGACGTATCCATGCAGCAGGTTCTGGTGGATTATCTGAATGGCCTGGACGGTGTGCGGGAAGTACGGCACTCCGCTACGGTGGCTAATACGTTGTCGGATTTCAACAGTCTGATTGGCTACATTTCGGTAGGCATTATATTGATTTTGTTTCTGGTTGCCATCTTTTTGATCAGTAATACGGTTACGACCGGAATTGCCGTACGTCGGGATGAAATCGGGATAATGAAACTGATTGGCGCAACTGATTCATTTGTGCGTGCTCCGTTTATTGTGGAGGGAGTGCTGATCGGCCTGATCGGCACGATTTTGCCTCTGGTACTGCTTTATTTGATGTATAACCGGATTACGCAGTATATTGAGATGAAATTCAGCTTTTTGAGCAGGCTGATTTCTTTTGTCCCGGCGAAGGGGGTGTTCCATACCCTGGTTCCGGTGGCATTGGTGCTTGGCGTGGGGATTGGTTTCATAGGGAGCCGGATTACCATCCGTAAACATTTAAACGTGTAATGCGCTTACATGAGTTTTTAAAAGTGAACTCCCTGCCAGAATATGGTAGGGAATTTCTGTGTAACTGAATGTTTTGGATTACGGTTTGTTTTTGTGCTGTGCATATCGCAGCGAAGTAACGGATTTTTGCAGGAAAGGAAATGGGTAATATGGACAACATGGACAACGGGGAATGGAAAAATGAATGGGAGGAACTGCTGCAGCCTCCCAAAAAAGAAAAGGGGTTTGCCAGAGGAGTTGCAACCGGAATTTTTGGGACCTTATTAGTGGGGTTCATCGGAGCTGTGATTTTTTCAACGGTTATGGGAAACAGCAGTTGGGCAAGACGCCCGGCGCTCTTAAGCGATAAGGTTGTAAATAAGCTGGCAGAGTTAACAGAGCTTATCAATTATTATTTTTATGAGGATCCGGACGAAGAGAAACTGGCAGTCGGGCTGTATTCCGGACTTTTGGAAAGCCTGGATGACACATACACTGAATATTATACGCCCCAGCAGCATCAAGATCTGCAGATTGCGGCTACCGGGAATTATTACGGCATCGGCACTCAGCTTTCCCAGAACAGGGAAACTATGGTAGTGAAAATCGATCACGTGTACGAGGGCTCCCCTGCGGAAAAGGCAGGGCTTAAAAATGATGATGTGGTTGTGATGGTGGAGGATATGGAAGCGGTCAGCATGGAACTGTCCGATCTGGTGACACACATCCGCGGAGAAGAGGGGACAACAGTGCACTTACAGATTTCACGGGAAGGGGAAAAGAATTATCTGGACTTTGACGTGGAGCGCGCCAATATTGACCTTCCTACCGTAGAGCATGAAATGCTGGACGGTGGAATCGGGTACATTCAGATTCTGGAATTTGGCGCCCCGACGATTGGCCAGTTTGAAACGGCGGTAAAGGATTTAGAATCACAGGGCATGCAGGCCATGATTTTGGACGTGCGGGGGAATCCGGGCGGTATGGTTACAGCCGTCACCGGAATCTTAGACGATATACTGCCCGAAGGCACAGTTGTATATACGCAGGACAAATACGGAAAGCGTCAAACTTATACATCAGATGAAGAAAAGCAGATGCATTATCCGATAGCAGTACTGATAAACAGCAACAGCGCCAGCGCTTCGGAAATTTTAGCCGGTGCAATCCGGGACTTTGAATATGGCACACTGATTGGCACGAAGACCTTCGGAAAAGGAATTGTGCAGTCGATTATTCCGTTAGAAGAAGGCGATGCCATTAAAATAACAACGGCAAAATATTTCACGCCAAACGGAGAAAATATCCACGGCACAGGGATTGCCCCAGATATCGAGCTGGAATTTGAGTATCAGGGAGATACTGACGAAGAATATGATTTTCAGAAAGATAATCAGGTGCAAAAAGCAATCGAAGTCCTGGAAAAGGAGATTTCAGAACCGAAATGATGTGTATAAACAAAAAGAAAAGATACCTCTGGCTTATAGCCGTCATAGCCTGGATGGCCCTTATTTTTGCTTTTTCCCACCAAAAAGCCGAGCAGTCAGAAATCGTGAGCGGATCGCTCACCTACCAGATAGCAGAAGGAATGAGTGAGATATTCGCCCTTAATTGGGAAGAAAAGGCGTTAATAGAACATGCCGAAAAATGGCAGCACCCAGTACGAAAAGCAGCGCATATGACAGAATACGCCATACTGGCATGTCTATTACTTGCAAACATGATGCAATATCCCAAACCCAGGAACAAAGCGCATCTATGGGCCTGGGCTGGTGCAACAGCCTATGCAGCAACAGATGAAGTCCATCAACTGTTTATAGAAGGCAGATCCGGAGAATTAAAAGATGTTTGTATTGACAGCACAGGCGCAGTAATAGGCATCTTAGCAGCCTGGGGCTTAACCGTTATTTGGAAAAAGTTAGTTACCAGACCACAGGACACGCAGGGTCAGGTATCTGACAACCTGAGTAGAACCTCCAACCCCCCGCAATAA
Source organism: Eubacterium sp. (assembly GCA_022794015.1). GTDB lineage: Bacteria > Bacillota > Clostridia > Lachnospirales > Lachnospiraceae > Roseburia_B. Next base: position 33,781 of record JAAWDZ010000041.1, read on the forward strand.
GGCTGAATAATAGGGGAAGCCAGGGGCCAGATGTCTAACAAAAAAGAAAACCCCAAACCCCCGCAATATATATCCGGCGCCCCATGTCAATTTTAACACCCCGCCAACACCATAAAAGAAGAAAACAACCCTGAGACATCATATTGTAAATTCTGGAGAAACCGTAGTCAGACAGAGGGCAGGGGATGCAAACGGGGCCTTGTGATAGGATTTTAGTGGTTCTTAAGTATCCCGCACCCCCCCAGCAATGCCCTGCCACGGATGGCAGGGCAAGCCGCAGCCGCGCCATGGACGGCGCGTCTGCGGCGGTTGCGTCCACATTCGATTCACGTAAACGGGATACTTTAGCACCACTTAATCCCATCACACAGTCCCCGTTTGCATCCCCTGCCCTCTGTCTGACGTATACTTCTTCAAAACAAAAATAATACAAAAAGAAAGAGGTGATATTAATGGTAGAATTAGACCAGTTCAAACAAAAATTGAACACCTACAAACAACCATTGGTGGAAGTGAGGGATTCACTTTAACTTAGCCAGCAAAGAACAGCGTATTCAGGAAATGGAACGGGAGATGGAAGCACCGGACTTCTGGGATAATGTAGAAGCTTCCCAGCAGAAGATGAGGGATTTAAAAAGCCTGAAGGATGATGTGGCCACATATGCAAAATTGAAAGAGCAGTTTGAGGACATTGAAACCCTGATTGAAATGGCAAATGAAGAAAATGATGTCTCTCTGGTGGAAGAGGTGGAAACAGAGCTTACAGAATTTGAACAGACATTAGAGGAAATTCGTATGAAGACACTGTTATCCGGAGAATATGACAGGGATAATGCCATTGTTTCGCTTCATGCAGGGGCAGGCGGCACGGAGTCATGCGACTGGGCGTCTATGCTGTATCGGATGTTTACCAGATGGGCTTTGGATAAGGGCTTTGGCGTAGAAGTTTTGGATTCTCTGGACGGGGAAGAAGCAGGGATTAAGTCGATTACATTTCAGGTAAACGGAGAAAATGCATACGGGTATCTGAAATCGGAGAAGGGAGTGCACCGCCTGGTGAGGATTTCTCCGTTTAATGCGGCAGGCAAGCGGCAGACATCATTTGTATCCTGTGATGTGATGCCGGATATTGAAGAGGATCTGGATATTGAGGTAAAGGATGAGGATATCCGGATTGATACGTATCGTTCCAGCGGTGCGGGAGGGCAGCATATTAATAAAACTTCTTCCGCTATCCGTATTACGCATTTTCCGACCGGAATTGTGGTGCAGTGCCAGAATGAGCGGTCGCAGCATATGAATAAGGATAAAGCGATGCAGATGTTGAAGGCGAAGCTGTATCTTTTGAAGCAGCAGGAGAATGCACAGAAGGCAGCTGGCATACGCGGAGAGGTTACGGAGATTGGCTGGGGCAATCAAATCCGATCTTATGTAATGCAGCCGTATACTATGGTAAAAGATCACCGTACCGGTGTGGAAACGGGCAGTGTGGATAGCGTGATGGACGGAAAGATAGATCTGTTTATAAATGGATATCTGAAATGGCTGTCTTTGGGTGCGCCGGTGAATAAAGGGGATGAATAGAATGACAGGATCAAAAAGAATCGGAACGTTTTTTTTGTGTGTTCTTTTAAGTGCGTTTTTGTTTGTGGAAGCGATCCACTGCAGGGCAGAGGAAACGCAGGAAGCGGGCAGCGTGACAGTTGCAGATGATGCAAAGGTACTGATGGAAGAGGAGGCAGACTGGCTGAAGGGCGTTGCGGAGGCATTGGCCCAAAAAAGCGGCTGGAATGTAGTTGTGGCGACCTGCAGTGATGCAGGCGGCAAGAATGCACAGACGGTGTGTGAAGAATATTTTAATCAGTATACGGAAGGTGACAATGGAATCAGCTGTCTGGTGGATTTGGATAACCAGGAGCTGTATCTTGCAACAGCGGGAGATGCGCAGCAGTATTTAAATGACAGCAGACTGGATCAAATATTGGAAGATGCCCACACAGCAGCCGAAAAAGAGGATTATACACAAGCGCTCTATCTGATGCTGTATGAATCAGATCAGAATTTTTCAAAAGGAATTCCAGAGGATACAAACACCACGGACGGGGGTTTTCGTACTAACCGGGCAGCAGGCGGAATTGTGTTTTTAATTGCAGCGGCAGGCGGAGCATTTTGGCTTAACAGGCTGGTTAAACGTCAGTCTGGCGGCAGGCAGGTAAATCATAGACGGCGGCAGTACCGCAGGCCGCCGAATGTGGCGGCTGGGAGCGGCCGAAAGCCTGCCGGCCGCAGTTCGGTACATACCGGGGCAGGCGGGCGTAAATTTGGCGGGCGCGGGAAGAAGTTTTAGGGCAACAGTTCAGATAGCCAGCGCCAAATCGCCGGAGAGGTAATTTGTGTGTATCGCGAGGCGCGTAACAGAGCGGCTTGCAAACAGACTTTATATATGATATTATCTTTCATACATGGACAAATGTATTCTTGACACAAACACATGGAGGAACCAGATGTTATGGCGGTTAAAACAAATTATTTCGTTTTAAAAGAAAAAGCCATACCGGAAGTGCTCTTGAAGGTGGTGGAAGCGAAGCGCCTGATTGACACAGGGAAGGCTGTGAGTGTGCAGGAGGCGGCGGATGCAGCAGGGATTAGCCGAAGCTCCTTTTACAAATATAAGGATGATATTTTTCCGTTTCACGACAATTCCAGGGGAATGACTGTTACGATGATCATTCAGATGGATGATGAGCCGGGACTTTTGTCCGAGGTTTTAAAATCAGTGGCAGATTACCATGCCAATGTTCTTACGATACACCAGAGTATTCCGGTGAATGGAGTGGCCTCGCTTTCTATCAGTGTGGACGTGCTGCCGGATACTGGAGATATTTCCGAGATGGTGGAGGAGATTGAAGAAAAAGCGGGAATACATTATCTGAAAATACTTGCCAGGGAATAAATCGCCCTAGAATGGAGGAAATTATGATAAAAGCAGCAGTAATGGGATACGGCACGATTGGTTCGGGTGTCGTGGAGGTACTTGATATCAATCAAAAAAGCATTGCAAAACGGGTCGGGGAAGGAATTGAGATAAAATATGTTCTGGATATCCGGGATTTTCCTGGTGATGCGATTCAGAATAAAATCGTACACGATTATACAGTGATTGCAAACGATCCGGAGGTTCAGATTGTCGTAGAAACGATGGGAGGAGTGGAACCGGCTTATACTTTTGTAAAAGCGATGCTGGAAGCGGGCAAGCACGTGACGACTTCGAACAAGGCTCTGGTTGCTGATAAGGGCGCGGAACTGATTGCCCTTGCAAAAGAGAAAAATGTCAATTTTATGTTTGAAGCAAGCGTAGGCGGCGGTATTCCGATCATCCGTTCGCTGCTCAACGCACTGACGGCAGATGAGATAGAGGAGATTACCGGTATTTTAAATGGAACAACCAATTATATGATGACAAAAATGAGCGCTGACGGTTCAGAGTTTGCGGATGTTTTAAAAGATGCACAGGAGAAAGGGTATGCGGAGAAAGATCCGACAGCGGACATTGAAGGGTATGACGCCTGCCGCAAAATTGCAATCCTGACGTCTCTTGTCTGCGGACAGCAGGCGGACTTTAGAGATATCCATACAGAAGGGATTACAAAGGTTTCCGCTGTGGATATGAAATACGCCGGACAGATCGGACGCGCCATTAAGCTTTTGGCCTCAAGCAAAAAGACACCGGAAGGCTATGCGGTGATGGTAGCGCCGTTCTTATTGTCTGCGGCACATCCGCTTTATCATGTAAACGACGTATTTAACGCCGTTTTTGTACATGGGAATGTATTGGGCGATGCGATGTTCTACGGCAGCGGCGCGGGTAAGCTGCCGACAGCTTCTGCGGTAGTGGCGGATATGGTGGATATTGCAAGGCATATCGGCTGTAATATTCCAATCGAATGGAATCAGGAGAAAATGGAATTTGCAGAGTTTGGAAATATGAAAAACGTATTTTTTGTACGTACCAATTCGTCTCAAAAAGAAGCGGAGGATGTGTTTGGTAAAATAGAATATGTGGATGCAGGTGTGGAAGGGGAAATTGGTTTTATTACCGGAGAGATGACAGAGGCAGATTTTGCCGCAAAATCGGCCAGGCTTACCATACTTTCGGCAATCCGCGTCGGCAATTAGAAAAGGAGTACGATATGAAATATCTGGTAATTTTGGGGGACGGTATGGCAGACCGTCCCATTGAAGCGTTGGGGAATCAGACGCCGCTTGCATTTGCCAAAACGCCTGTAATGGACGAGCTTGCCGCAAAGGGTGAAATTGGTATGGTGCATACAATTCCGGACGGTATGAGTCCGGGAAGCGATACGGCGAATTTGTCTGTACTGGGCTATGATCCGAAAAAATATTATTCTGGCCGTTCTCCGCTTGAGGCGCTTAGTATTGGCGTACCAATGCGGGATACGGATATTGCACTGCGCTGCAATCTGGTGACGCTTTCGGAAGAGGAAAGCGGATATGGTGAGCGCAGGATTTTAGATCACAGTTCCGGTGAGATTACTACGGAGGAAGCGACTGTTTTATTGGAAGCGGTGAAAAAAGAACTGGAAACCGAAGAATTCCGGTTTTATGGGGGGACCAGCTATCGGCATCTTCTGATCTGGGATAAGGGCGAAGTGATGCGTCTGGTGCAGCCGCATGACATTTTGGATCAGATCATTGGCGATAAGCTGCCGCAGAATGACAAGCTGCGTAAAATGATGGAGAAGAGTTATGAAATACTAAAGGATCATCCAATTAACGCAGAACGCCGCAAGAAAGGCTTAAATCCTGCGAATTCCTGTTGGTTCTGGGGCGCGGGTACGAAGCCTTCGCTTTCTCCTTTTACAGAAAAGACGGGAAAAAAGGGAGCTATGATTTCAGCAGTGGATTTACTGAAGGGAATAGCGGTTGGTTCTTCGATGAAGGTGATTACAGTAGATGGGGCAAACGGCGGCCTGCATACAAATTATGAAGGCAAGGCACAGGCGGCGGTTGACGTTTTGACAAAAGACGGTTATGATTTTGTGTACGTGCACTTGGAAGCACCGGATGAAATGGGGCATCAGGGCAGCGTTCAGCGTAAGGTACAGGCGATTGAGAATTTGGACTCGCGCATTATCCGTCCGGTTGTGGAAGGGCTTCGTGCGGCGGGGCAGGATTTCCGCATGGTGATTTTGCCGGATCATCCTACGCCGATTGCGATTCGTACACATACATCGGACAGTGTGCCGTATTTGCTGTATGACAGTACAAAAGAAGAGCAGCATACGTGGAAGTACAACGAAGCAGAGGCTGCCGGGGCAGGTAATTTTATAGAAGAAGGGCATACATTGATCCAATATCTTTTTGGTGCATAAACTAAACTATATGAGGAGGTCAAAGTAACAGTTCAGACAGCTGCTATCCCGCGAAGGGCGTAACAGGGCAGCCTGTCTGAACTGTTACAGGCAAAATAGCCATAACGGGTTGGGCGGTTGATTCAGGTATGAAAAAGACAGAAAGAGCCGGAGGTAAGGATATGACAAAAGTAGTGAAGTTTGGCGGCAGTTCTTTAGCCAGTGCAGTGCAGTTTGCAAAGGTTGGGGATATTATCCGTTCCGATGAAAGCCGGAAATATGTAGTACCCAGCGCGCCGGGCAAACGCAATGACAAAGACATTAAGGTGACGGATATGCTTTACAGCTGTTATGCTGCAGCAGAAGCAGGAGAGGAGTATAAACCGAAGCTTAAGAAAATCAAAGATCGATTCGATTCCATTATCAATGGACTGCATTTAAAGACTTCTCTGGAACAGGAATTTCGTACAATAGCAGAGAATTTTGAACAGAAGGCAGGCGTAGAATATGCGGCTTCCCGCGGTGAATATTTAAACGGAATTATTATGGCGGATTATCTGGGCTATACGTTTATTGATGCGGCGGAGGTAATCGTTTTTGACGACAAGGGTGAATTTGACGCGGAGAAAACGGATAAGGTACTGTCTGCGCGCCTGAGAAAGTGCGATCGCGCTGTAATTCCGGGATTTTACGGGGCAAAAAAGGACGGAACGGTGCATACCTTTTCCCGCGGCGGTTCAGACATTACCGGATCGATTGTGGCAAAGGCGGCAGGAGCGGATCTTTATGAGAACTGGACGGATGTATCGGGCTTTTTGATTGCCGATCCGCGCATTATTCAAAATCCCGAAGTCATTCAGGTGATTACATACCGCGAGTTAAGAGAGCTTTCCTATATGGGGGCGACTGTTTTACACGAGGATGCGGTATTTCCAGTTCGCAAGGCCGGTATTCCGATCAATATCCGCAACACCAACCAGCCGGAGGATAAAGGTACGTTGATCGTAGAAAATACCTGTCATCATTCGAAATTTACCATTACCGGAATTGCAGGAAAAAAAGGGTTTGTAGCGGTCAATGTAGATAAGGATATGATGAACTCCGAGGTGGGCTTTGGCAGAAAGGTGTTGTCGGCTTTTGAACAAAGCGGAATTTCATTTGAGCATATGCCTTCCGGTATTGATACGATGACGGTATTTGTACATCAGGAGGAATTTGAAGGAAAAGAACAGCAGGTACTCTCTGCGATCAATCGTCTGGCGAAGCCGGATACGGTAGATTTGGAAGCAGATCTTGCATTGGTTGCAGTTGTAGGCCGCGGTATGCGTTCGACGAGAGGAACGGCGGGCAGGATTTTTTCCGCACTGTCCCATGCCAATGTCAATGTAAAAATGATTGATCAGGGCTCAAGTGAGCTGAATATTATTATTGGTGTAGCAAATAATGATTTTGAAACGGCGATTAAGGCCATTTATGATATCTTTGTTACAACGCAGCTGTAATAAAGAATCGGGAGAAGCTGGGGAGGTAAAATACTATGAAACTTTTAATCAGGAACGGCAGAGTGATTGATCCTGCATCAAAGCTGGATGCAGAGTCAGACATTCTGATTGAAGACGGCCGGATTTCCAGGGTAAAGGGCAAAATCAAAGACAGGGCAAACCGGGTGATTGACGCTAAGGGATGCTTTGTCATGCCGGGGTTTATTGATTTGCACGTGCATTTGAGAGATCCGGGATTTGAAGAAAAGGAAACCGTTGCCACAGGTGCAAAAGCAGCGGCCAGGGGAGGTTTCACAACGATTTTGGCTATGCCAAATACCAGGCCAGTTGTAGACAATGCCGATGTGGTGAACTATGTGCACCAGAAGGCAAAGAACTTAGCGCCGGTCAATGTACTTCAGATCGGAGCAGTTACGAAGGGACAGGAAGGAAAGAAATTAGCGGATATTCATCAAATGGTGCAGGCCGGTATTCCGGCTATTTCCGAAGACGGCAAATCAGTTATGAATACCGGGCTTTATTATCAGGCCATGCAGATGGCCAGGGCGGAGGGGATTCCGGTATTCGCTCATTGTGAGGACAAAAATCTGATGCATGGAGGCGTCGTCAATGCAGGCAAGCGTGCCAAAGAGCTGGGGCTTCCCGGAATTTCAAACGACGTGGAAGATGTGATAACAGCAAGAGATATCTTGCTGGCGGAGAGCGTGGGCGTTCACCTGCATCTTTGCCACTGTTCTACCAGAAAAAGCGTATGGATGGTAAAGCAGGCCAAGGAAAACGGCATTGCTGTGACCGCAGAGGCATGCCCGCATCATTTTACACTTTGTGAGGACGATATTGCGGCGGATAATTCCAATTATAAAATGAATCCGCCGCTGCGCACCGCAGAAGATATGGAGGCAATCCGGGAAGGCTTAAGGAAAGGTATTATTGATGTGATTGCAACCGATCATGCACCGCATACGGCAGTGGAAAAAGGCCAGTCTATGAAGCGGGCGCCATTTGGGATTGTAGGGCTTGAAACAGCGGCAGCCATTACGTATTCTGAACTGGTATTAAAAGATTATCTGACACCAATGCAGATGGCAGAGAAATTAAGCTACAATCCAGCGAAGGTAATCGGATTGGAGAAGGGAACGCTGCAGGAAGGCAGTATTGCCGATATTGTAATTTTTGATCCCAATCAGAATTATACAATTGCGGCGAAGGAATTTGCGGGCAAAGCGAAGAATACGCCATTTGATAAGCGCAAGGTGACAGGAAAAGTAATGATGACAATTGTATCCGGTGAAATTGTATACAGTGAAGAATAAAAGTAAGCGATATGCCGAAAGAGAGGATAAAGATAAGTATGATTCAGAAATTGACAGATAAAATTAAGCAGACACACGCACCGATTTGCGTGGGCCTGGATCCGATGTTGAGTTATATACCGGAGCATTTGCTGAAAGAGGCATATGCAGAATATGGAGAAACTTTAGAAGGCGCCGCGGAAGCAGTCTGGCAGTACAATAAAGCGATTATAGATGCTGTATACGATCTGATTCCTGCTGTAAAACCGCAGATTGCCATGTATGAACAGTTCGGGCTTTGCGGTCTTGCCACATTCAAACGAACGGTGGATTACTGTCACCAGAAGGATTTGCTTGTGATTGGAGATGTAAAGCGCGGTGATATCGGGTCTACATCCGCTGCCTATGCCGCAGGGCATCTGGGCAGGGTTACAGTCGGTACAAAGGAGTATACGGCGTTTGATGAAGATTTTGCAACGGTGAATCCTTATCTGGGAACAGACGGTATCAAACCGTTTATTGATGTCTGCAAACAGGAAAAGAAAGGAATTTTCGTTTTGGTTAAAACTTCTAATCCGTCAAGCGGTGAGTTCCAGGATCGGGTGACGGATGGCAGACCGCTTTATGAATGGGTTGGTGAAAAAGTAGCCGAGTGGGGCGAAAGCCATATGGGGGATACTTATAGCTATGTCGGCGCAGTAGTAGGCGCGACATACCCTGAAATGGGCAGGGTTTTGCGCAGGATTATGCCAAAGAGCTTTATTCTGGTGCCAGGGTATGGGGCACAGGGCGGCAAAGGCAAGGATTTGGTGCATTTCTTTAATGAAGACGGGCTGGGAGCGATTGTAAATTCTTCAAGGGGGATTATCGCAGCTTATAAGCAGGAAGCATATGTCCGGTTTGGAGAGCAGAATTTTGCGGATGCCGCGAGAGCTGCGGTGGAGGATATGATCGCGGATATTGACGGAGCGATATGCAGCGTGAAGTAACAAAGCTTAAGAAGATGCTGAAACATAAAAGGAGAAATTATGTCAGAAAAAAGGAAAGAACTGGCGGAAGTGCTTTCCAATCGGGAAATTTCTGCCGGGATTTACGATATGTGGGTGCGGACAGATGAAATTGCAGGTTTTGCAGTACCAGGACAGTTTGTTTCTCTGTACTGCACGGACGGCAGCAGGCTTCTTCCTCGTCCAGTCAGTATTTGTGAAATCAGTACGGATAAACAGGCTGTTCGTCTGGTTTACCGTATTGCAGGCAAAGGTACGGAAGAATTTTCAAAGCTTATGTCAGGAGATGGGATCCAGCTTGCCGGCCCGATGGGGAACGGATTTCCTCAAAAAGCGGGAGCTTCGTTTTTGATAGGAGGAGGTATCGGGATTCCGCCAATGCTGGAGCTTGCAAAGCGGCTGGAGGGGGAAAAGCAAATTGTTTTAGGCTTCCGGGACGAGCAGTTTCTGGTGGAGGATTTTAAAAAATATGGCCCGGTCTGTATTGCTACTGAGGACGGCAGCGCGGGCACGAAAGGGAATGTACTGGATGCTATTCTGGAAAACGGTTTAAAGGCAGAGCGCATTTATGCCTGCGGTCCATTGCCAATGCTGCGTGCATTGAAGGAATATGCGGCGAAAAAAGGAATGGAATGTTATGTTTCCCTGGAGGAACGTATGGCCTGCGGTATCGGCGCCTGCCTGGGCTGCGTCTGCAAATCAAAGAAAACCGATTTACATACTAATGTGAAAAACAAACGGATTTGCAAAGAAGGACCGGTATTTGAAGCAGGGGAGGTGGAGTTTTGATGAATCTGGCAGTGGATATTGCAGGAGTCACTTTAAAGAATCCGGTTATGACTGCATCCGGTACGTTTGGTTCGGGAGAGGAGTTTTCGGAGTTTATAGATTTAAACCAGCTTGGGGCAGTTGTGACAAAGGGAGTTGCCAGTATTCCCTGGGAAGGAAATCCGACACCGCGGGTGGCGGAGGTGTATGGAGGTATGCTGAATGCGGTTGGACTGCAAAATCCGGGGATTGATGTATTTTTGAAACGGGATATTCCGTTTTTAAAGAAGTATGATACAAAGATTATTGTAAATGTCTGCGGGAAAAGTGCGGCTGACTACTGCGAGGTGGTGGAACGGCTTTCCGCAGAGCCAGTGGATTTGCTGGAAATCAATATCTCCTGCCCGAATGTGAAGGAAGGCGGCATTGCTTTTGGGCAGAGTGCGGACAGTGTGGAGGCAATTACGAAGGAAATTAAGCGGTATGCCGCACAGCCTGTGATTATGAAGCTGAGCCCCAATGTGACGGATATTGCCCAGATGGCAAGAGCGGCAGAGGCTGGCGGAGCAGATGCAATTTCTCTGATCAATACTTTGACTGGTATGAAGATCGATATCTGGAAGCGTACGTTTGCCCTGGCTAATAAGACGGGCGGCCTTTCCGGGCCTGCGATCCATCCGGTTGCAGTTCGTATGGTATATGAGGCCGCGCGGGCAGTGAAACTGCCGGTAATTGGAATGGGAGGTATTATAGATGCAGAAGGTGCGATTGAGATGATGCTTGCCGGAGCGTCTGCAGTGTCGGTTGGAACAGCCAATTTCCGGAATTTTGCAGTTATGGAAGAGATTGTAGACGGCATACGGGAGTATTTGCGCAAACAGGGCATTTCTGATGTGAAAGAGTTGGTGGGGGCGGTGCGGTGATCTATTCTTGTATTTTATAAGGGGCAGCAGGCAGGCTACTGTTCACACGCCACTGTTCTGCGAGGTGCTTCTGCACATTCTGTGCATTGCGAAGCGTGTTATTGGTCACGGAGCGAACAGTAAGGCAAGCAGCCGGTGATTTAGAAAATTTTTTCTTATTTGCTTTACAGCCCCAAACCATATCTGGTATAATCAGGTTACTACAATGAAATGGTACACGAAAAGGGAAGGTGACCAAGATGCCGATTAATGAAAAAGAATATAATGGTCATTTATTTGATCAGCTTACTTTGGTAGAACGTATCGAAAAACAGGTGCAAAAAGGGGATCTTGAGCTGGTAAAAGAAGAGATTGCTACTCTGAAAAAGGAAATCAACCGTAAACTGTATCAAAAACTCCCTTTGATAGATAGTCAGTAGCAGACAGGATCAGATCATTCAGGCGATCAGGCGCAAAGTTTATTTGGAACAGAATGGCTTTGCGTTTTTTGTGTGGAAACAATGAATTTTATAGCAGACAGAAAGCGGCAAACATATGGATGGATGGAAGGATAAATTTGAGAATAGCACGTTACGAAGAGGAAAAGCAGCTTATTTGAATCAAAGGGTTGCAGATTTAAAAGAAATCAAAGGCAGTTACAAAGCAGCGGTGCTTGGCAGACAGCGTTTTGAAGTAACAATAAAAACAGATGGAGTTTCTTTAGGGCGTATGAGTTGTATTTGTCCTGTGGCAAGAGGCGGCGGTAAGTGCGAGCATATGGCCGCTGTTTTATATGCAATAGAAGTACGCAAAAAATCTGAAAGAGAAAAAGTAGATGAGGCATCGTTAATGGAACAGTTGCGCCAGTTGGATATACAGGCGCGTCAGGAAGAAGAGCGGATAAAAGAAGAAAAAGCCCGCCAAAAGAGAGTGCGCGAAGAGGATAAAAAGCGTCGTTTTGTTCAGGAAGCACAGGAAGCGCGCCGCATAGAAGAAGAAAGAATAGCGGCGGAGAAAGCTGCGAAGGAAGCAGAAGAGGAAAAAGCAGCGCTGGAAGCGGAGGAAGCGCGCCATGAACAGGAGCGCGAAGCCCGCCGCCTTGCCCGTCAGAAACGAAAAGAAGAAAAAGAACGCCGTAAGGAAGAACAAAAGCGCAAAGCCGAAGAAGTACGCCGCAAAGAGGCGGAAAGGATTCGGGCCGAGGAAGCGCGCCGCCAGGAAATCAGAGATCAGAAGGCCAAAGAAGCAAAACGCAGGGCCGAAAAGAAACAGAAGGAGCAGGAAGAAGCCAGACAGATTGCAGAAGAAAGGCGCAAGGAAGAAGAAAGGCGGAAGGAAAAAGCACGCAAAGAGGAGGAAAGGATGCGCGAAAAAGAACAGGACAGTTCGGATTTTGAACAGAGAAAATCAGAGTTTACATTGTTGGGAAATCCGTGGGAAGAGGATGCAGATGCGCAGGAGACGCAAAGTATTGAAGGGATACAGAGTCTGGAACACTATAATTATTTTGACGGCAGCAGCATCCGAAATTCCATGGAAATTGCGGGAAGGACATTTTCGGAAGGGCAGAAGCTGATTGGACAGGGCAGAATTCGCCTAAAGCAGGTGATATCCGGTTACGAGCAGTACAGCGGAGAAATTATGGGACAGATTGATGCTGTGGGAAATACGGAGCGGGAGGAATTTCAGGTGCGTATTTTATTTTCCAGAACGGAAGTTACGCATGCGGAATGCAGATGTCCTAAGTGCCGCCGCGATTATTATGCGTGGTATTCCAAAAAGACGAGCTGTGTTTATAAGGCCGGCGTTTTGCAGCTTTTGGAGGATTTTCTGAATACGCACAATATCGGAGACGCTACGGATGAAAACGGGCAGTATCTTTTAAGCGCTTACAAGAAAAAGCGGGCCAACCTGGTGATTGCGGATACTGTAGCGAAGAAAGAAAGCTTACAATTGACGCCGCGCCTTATAAAAAAAGGAGGCAAGCTGACAGTTTCGTTTAAAGTCGGCGAAAAGAAGCTGTTTGTGGTTAAAAAGCTGGATGAATTTTGTGAAAATGTCAGGACTTCTGCTACGGGTACGTATGGAACAAGCACAAAAATCAACCATGCCCTCAGCAATTTTACGGAACAGGGAAAAGGATGGATTCATTTCATCAACCGGATTGTACGGGAGGAGGAAGAGTTTCAGCAGAGGCTTATGGAGTCGCGCGGCTATTATACATATAAAAAAGCCGGCATCGGAAGCGACCTGAATCTCTTTGGCTGGAGGCTTGACGAGTTTTATACGCAGCTTGGAGATAAAACTGTGGAATATGAAGACAGGGACGGCTGGGAGAAGAGGAAGGAAACCATATCCTGTACAAGGTGCAATCCCAAGATTAAAGTGCGAATTTTGGGGGAAGATTCAAAGGACGGCGTATTCCATGGAATCAAAGTGGAAGGCAGCCTGCCGGATTTGTATCTGGGGACAGATACGGCTTATTATATCGCAAACGGGCATATCAATCAGGTTGAAAAGGATTTTCTGGAAAAAATTGAACCTTTATCGGAGCTTGCCAAGCAGGACAAATTTCTGTTTCATGTAGGCAGGAATCACATGTCGGAATTTTACTATGGGATTCTGCCGCAGCTGCAGGACGTTGTGGATATTGAAGAAGCGGAACCGGAACGCTTCCGGAGCTATCTGCCGCCGGAGGTACATTTTGTCTTTTATCTGGACGCAGCGGATCAAAATGTTACCTGCCGGGCGTTTGCATGTTATGGCGGCAAAGAATTTTCCCTGTTGGATGTGATAAGGGAGAATGAGAAAAGAGGTACTGCAGAACCATTTCGCAATATGTCTGAGGAGGAAGAAACACTGTTTCATGCGATGCAGCTGTTTCCGGAAATCGACTGGAAAAAAGAGGAGATTCACTGCGGCGCAAAAGAGGAACTGGTTTATGAAATCATGGAGCATGGGACAGATCGTCTTTTAGAGTTGGGAGAGGTGCGCTGTACGAACCGTTTCCGCAGCTTCCATACAGTCCGTCGGATGAAAGTATCTGTGGGCGTTTCCGTATCTTCCGGGCTTTTAGAGATGGATATTACAACCGAAAATGTGCCGCGGAAGGAGCTTTTGGATATCTTAAACAGCTACCGTGCAAAGAAAAAATACTATCGTTTAAAAGACGGCTCTTTTGTAAATCTGGAGGATTCTTCGCTGGAAATGCTTGCAGAGCTAATGGAAACTGCCCATATGAAACCGAAGGAATTTGTAAAAGGCAAAATGCATCTGCCCATGTACCGTACCCTGTACCTGGACAAGATGCTGGAAGAAACCGAAAGCGTTTCCAGCAGCCGAGACAGTCATTTCAGAAATGTAGTGAAGGGCTTTAAAACGGTAAAGGACGCTGATTTTGAAGAACCAGGAAGTCTTTCTAAGATTATGCGCAAATATCAGAAGAACGGTTATAAGTGGCTGCGTACCCTGGAAACATGGCAGTTTGGCGGTATTTTGGCGGATGATATGGGACTTGGAAAGACTCTGCAGATCATTGCCGTACTGTTAGCGGCCAAACAGGAAGGCAAAAGCGGAACATCCCTTGTCGTAGCGCCGGCTTCTCTTCTGTTTAACTGGGGCGAGGAGTTTGAACGATTTGCGCCGGAGCTTAAAATTTCCCTGATTACCGGAACGCAGGAAGAGCGCCGGTGTAAAATTGAGGATTACCGCCAGGCAGATGTACTTGTGACTTCATATGATCTGCTGAAACGGGATATTGTCCATTATGAAGAGAAACAGTTCACTTATGAAATCATTGACGAGGCGCAGTATATTAAGAATCATACGACGGCTGCCGCTAAAGCGGTAAAAATTATTAAAAGCCAGTTCCGGTATGCGTTGACCGGAACACCGATTGAAAACCGCTTAAGTGAGTTGTGGAGTATTTTTGACTTTCTGATGCCAGGATTTTTGTATGGGTATGATGTGTTCAAAAAAGAGATGGAATCTCCGATTGTAAAGAACAATGACGAAACGGCTACAAAGCGCCTGCAGAGGATGGTAAGCCCGTTTATTCTGCGGCGTTTAAAAGAAGACGTATTAAAGGATTTGCCGGAGAAGTTGGAGGAATGTCGATATGTACGTTTCGGTGAAACGCAGCAGAAGCTGTACGATGCACAGGTGGTGCATATGCGCGAAGAAATTGCACGTCAGAATCCGGATGAATTCAATCGGAATAAGATGAGGGTTCTGGCGGAGCTGATGCGGCTGCGTCAGATTTGCTGCGACCCGTCGCTTTGTTTTGAAAATTACCAGGGGGAAGCCGCTAAGCTGGAAGCCTGTCTGCAGCTGATGCAGAGCGCCATTGACGGCGGGCATCGGATGCTGATATTTTCCCAGTTTACTTCTATGTTAGAAATTTTACAACAGAAACTGGATGCGGAAGGAATTGAGCATTACACGATTACGGGCAGTACGCCAAAGAAGAAGCGTTTAGAACTGGTGAAGGAATTCAATGAAGGCGATGTGAAAGTATTTCTGATCTCTTTGAAAGCAGGCGGTGTCGGACTGAATCTGACAGGAGCAGATGTTGTGATTCATTACGATCCCTGGTGGAATCAGGCGGTGCAGAATCAGGCGACAGATCGCGCACACCGTATCGGGCAGACCAGAAAGGTTACGGTATATAAACTGATTGCTTTGCATACGATTGAGGAAAAGATACAAAAGCTTCAGGAAACCAAAAGAAATCTTGCAGATCAGATTGTCGGAGGAGAGGTTAGCCAGCTTGGAAGCTTAAGCCAGGAAGAGATTATGGAACTTCTGGAAATTTAAAGTGAAGAGAAACAGTGAGAAAGGAGCTGTTTACAGGATGGAACAGCTCCTTTGTAAAGAAATATTAATAAAGATAAAGACTGGCTGCATATGGATTATGTATCCAGTAATCCACGACTGCCATCGCCATAGCGAATAGCAGCAGCAGGATTAGCAGGACAACAGAGCCTGTATCATAGACAAAAGAAACGTCTTTTTTGCAGTTCCCAATCAAGATTTCGGCGCCCAGCAGGATTAAAATGCAGGGCCATAGCCGGAAAATAAACAAATAGCTGATGACAGGGAATATAATGTGGAGCAAAAACAAAATGCCGGTTACAATCAGTACTGTACCGCAGGTAATCGTACCGACGCGGTGTATGGTTTCTTTTTTATTCGGTTCCATCTTCGCCCTCCATTTGCTTCATCTGGCCGATTTCTTTTTTCTTGCCGCGGATCATGGCAGCTCCAAGCGCAATGATGCCAATTCCAACCAGAATTTTCGGCAGGTCGTAGGAAAAGTGCCGGATGTAATAGTAAATCTCTTCTGGCAGATATTCATACAGGAGGGTAAGCATGCCCTGCCAGGTCATGACAATTCCCATCAGAATCAGAACAACGGCAAGAATGCGGCGGTTATTCTGGTAAAATTCTTTTCCGATTACAGAAGTGTCGATAAAATGGAAAATATAGTCGTCCTCAACAGAATAAAATTCCTCGTCGCTAAGACTTGCCAGATTGTGTACATGAAAAAAGCTGTAAAACCAGATGACAAGGCTAACGAGCATTAGTGCACCGAATTCAAGCGAAACGGCAATGAAAAATATGGCGATAAACAGGCTCATGGTACTGACCCCCATTTTCATAAAACCCATATACATCTCTCCGGCTCCGGGCATACACGAAAAACAGAGTCTCCAAAACGAATTCTTTTTACTTGTCATTTACATAATTCTCCTTTCTGAAAATGTAGTTTGTGCCATCTGAGAGAAGGCTGCAAAAGTGATTGGCTGTCTGGTTAAATTTCTTTAAAACAGAATCCCCTTCGATGCTGTCTGCTACTTCCTGCCGAATTGATAGCCGCTGCTCATAATGTTCTATCTGCCCGAAATCCGGCAGGGCGAACAGCAAGGCAATAGACGCGGCGGCGGCAGTAATAATTTTGGCGCTGAAGAAAAGCAGTTCATGCTGCCGGACAGGCCGTTTTAAAGCAGATTTTTTGAGGATTGTGTCTTTTAAATAATCCGGCGCCAAAATCAGATCATTGTTTTCTACAGACTCAATCAGCTGCATCAGATCTGTGTCTGTTAAATAATCAGTTTTTTTCATAGGCAGTACGCTCCTTTTTGTACAATTTCCGCAGCATGGCACGCGCGCGGTAGATTTGGGTTTGAACAGTTTTTAAATTTTTGTTCTGTTCTCTGGCGATTTCATCTGCCTTTTTCTCCTCATAAAAATAGAGAGTGGCAATGATGTCGTAGGGAGGTTTTAATTTCCGGCATCGTGTTAACAGAGTGGTACGGGTTTCTTTTTCAAGTATACGCTCCTCCGGCCCCGGTGAGAGGTCGGCCCGCTCTGCGAAAAGTTCTTCACCGGAGGGAATCTGCCGTTTGGCTGCGGATTTTAAGTAATCAATGCATTTGTTGGATGCAATCCGGCAGAGCCAGGCCTTTTCATTGGTTCCGGTAAATGTATCGAAATGCCGGTAGGCGGATAAAAATGTTTCTTGTGTCAGATCCTCTGCTGCGAAGTAATCTCCTGTCATTTTGCAGCAGATGGAAAATATGAGATTCTGATATAAATCAATCAGTTCTGTCAGATGCTGCTGTTCATTAATTTTATCCACCTCCCTTTTTGCTTCTCATATTATATAACGAGCAAGGCTTCTTAATATCTTCAAATTTTGGAAAAAATGATGTAAAATTTTATCTGGAATTTTGAGAGACGGGTATTTGGGGGATTTTAGGAGGACAAATGGGATTTGGCAGAGGTGCAAAATTTTCATTGCGAATCTTTTTATTTCCCCGTATAATATTAATATAGGACTTAAAAAACAGGAACAGGATAACCTGGTACATAAGGAGATAACATGAGCAGTTACGATATGTTGAACGGGCCGCAGCAGGAGGCCGTCATGCAGACGGAAGGCCCGGTATTGATTCTGGCAGGTGCAGGAAGCGGAAAGACAAGGGTGCTGACCCACAGAGCCGCTTATTTAATAGAAGAAAAGGGGATTGCTCCCTGGCATATTATGGCGATTACTTTTACAAATAAGGCAGCAGGAGAGATGCGGGAGCGAATTAACGATTTGGTAGGATTTGGCGCAGACAGCATTTGGGTAGCGACTTTTCATGCGACGTGTGTCAGGATTTTGCGGAGGTTTATTGAAAGGATTGGTTTTGAAACAAATTTTACCATATACGATGCGGACGATCAGAAGACACTGATGAAAAACATCTGCAAAAGCATGGAAATTGATACCAAATTATACAAAGAGAAGATGTTTTTGTCTGCCATTTCCGCAGCAAAGGACGAATTGATCAGCCCGGAAGAGTTTGCCATGAATGCAGGGGAGGATCTTGTGAAAAGGAAGCAGGCGCAGGTATATCAGGAGTATCAGCAGGCTCTAAAGCGCAACAATGCACTTGATTTTGACGATTTGATTTTTTACACGGTAAAACTGTTTCGGACGGATGCGCAGGTACTGGATTACTATCAGGAGCGTTTTTTGTATATCATGGTGGATGAGTACCAGGATACCAATACGGCGCAGTTTATGCTGGTAAAGCTTCTGGCGGACAAATACCGGAATCTGTGTGTGGTAGGAGATGATGACCAGTCTATTTACAGGTTCCGCGGGGCAAATATTTTTAATATTCTAAATTATGAAAAATATTTTCCGGAAGCTGCCGTGATTAAACTGGAGCAGAACTACCGCTCCACTCAGAATATACTGGATGCGGCAAATTATGTAATTGCCAATAATCACGGCAGGAAGGAAAAGAAACTGTGGACGGCGAACGGCGAGGGGGAAAAGCTTGGCTTTCACTTATTTCCAACCGGATTTGATGAGGCTGATTTTGCCGCAAAGGATATTACAAAAAAGGTTTACAAACAGGGATACCAGTACAAAGACTGTGCTGTGCTGTACCGCACCAATGCGCAATCACGTTTGTTTGAAGAGAAATTTGTCGCTTCTAATATTCCATACAAAATTGTAGGCGGTGTCAACTTCTATGCAAGAAAAGAGATCAAAGATCTGTTGTGTTATCTGAAGACGATAGACAATGCCAGTGATGATCTGGCAGTACAGCGGATTATCAATATTCCCAAAAGAGGGATTGGTGCTGCGACAATCAGCCGCGTGCAGACATATGCAGCTTCCAATGATATCAGTTTTTACGATGCATTAAAGGCGGCGGAAGAAATTCCTTCCATTGGCAGGGCTGCTGCAAAAATCCGTCCATTTGTTCTGTTTATCCAGTCCATGCGCAGCAAACTGGGACTGATTAGCCTGACGGATCTTTTTGGAGAAATTCTGGAAACCACCGGATATGTCAAAGAGCTTGAGGCAGAGGGAACAGAGGAATCAGAGGCGAGAATTGAAAATATTGATGAATTGTTCAGTAAAATAAGAGCATATGAGGATGGGGAAGCAGAGCCGACGCTAAGCGGTTTTCTGGAAGAGGTAGCGTTGGTTGCGGATATAGATTCTCTGGAGGATGACAGCAATTATGTGGTACTTATGACACTGCACAGTGCGAAAGGTCTTGAATTTCCCAATGTCTATCTGGCCGGGATGGAAGACGGCCTGTTTCCCAGTTATATGTCTATTGTATCGGAGTCGGCGGCAGAGGACATTGAAGAGGAACGACGCCTGGCCTATGTGGGAATTACCCGTGCGAAGGAGAATCTGACGATTACCTGTGCCAGACAACGCATGGTGCGCGGAGATTTCCAATACAACAAGATTTCCCGTTTTGTCAGAGAAATTCCGGAAGAGCTGTTTGGGATGTCAGTTGAAAAACAAAAGCCCAAAGCAGAAGAGCCGCAGCATGTCAGGCCATCCTATGGAAGAGGGCGTGAAGCATTCCGTGCGAAACCCATGGCTGTTGCAAGTACATATAATGCACCAAAGAACTTTGGAAATGCACCAAAAGAACCGTTATCGTATATGACAGGCGATCGCGTTAGTCATATCAAATTTGGACAGGGGACAGTGAGGCAGATTGTAGAAGGCGGCAGAGATTACGAAGTAACTGTTGATTTTGATACAGCCGGAATCAAAAAGATGTTCGCATCTTTTGCAAAATTAAAAAAAATATAAAAATTATATAAATTGTAATTTTTTATTTGTGAATAGGAAAAGATATGTTATAATATCCGTATGATTTGTCATGTGACGTCAGAGAACGGACTGAGAGTTCTCAAAAGAATAAATAAAAAGGAGTGGACAACATGAATAAAGTAGACGATTTTTTAACAATGTCAAAATGGAACGACCTTCTGAAGAAAAAAGAAGAGGACGAGAAGAAAGCTTCCAAAATTATCTGGGTTTTCGCAGTTGTTGGCCTTGTAGTAGCAGCGGCAGCGGCAGCTTATGGAGTTTACCGTTTCTTTAAACCAGATTATTTAGATGATTTTGAAGACGACTTTGAAGATGAGTTTGAGGATGATTTCTTTGATGACGACGAAGAAGACGACGAGGAAACCGATAAGTAATTACATGTTTATGAGCGAAAAGGACCGCATGTTTGCGGTCTTTTTTACTGTCAGTGGGACGTGTTTGAAAATTGTTATCCGGCAGATGAAGGGGATGGATTTTCAAACACGTTATGGGAAAGTCCAGCTAAGAAATGTCAATAGGTAAAATGAAAAATGTTAAAAAAGTTTTTTTCAAACAGTTGATATAAAAAGGGTAACTTTAATAAACCCACTTATGTGGAAATTCAAAAAATTTATGAGAACCTGTTAAGCTGTGTTCTGTGCCTTGCCAGGATGCGCTGCAAAATACTGCTCACAGTGTTCCTGAGGAGTGATGATCTTAAACGGCTTATTATCTCGGAGCATGGCAAAAATGATGTTGCAGATTTTATGCATGACAGCCACGTTTTTCTTCTTGTTTTTGCATTTGTCGGTATAGTAGCTGTGGATCACCGGATTTACTGGTGTTTTCGTCCCTTTGTCCACCTTTAGGTTATTAAGAGCCACCATATGCAGGATGCGTCTGGCAAGACTGGCCCCCCTCTTGGACATGTGGATCTTGTCACCATGGAACTTACCGGACTGCTTTACGGCAGGCTCCAGGCCGAAGTAGGCATAAAGCTTCTTCAGGGAAGAAAACAGGTCAAAAGATCCCATTTCCGCAATCAGGACAACTGCGCTGAGGAAACCGACACCCTGTAGGGACTGGAGAAGGACGATGCGGTCATAGGCCGGCGTCCCTTCCAGCTTATCAACAGCCTTATGCAGTTCTTCCAGTATGCTGTCCGGATACTCCTGGTATTCCCGGTAGGTTTTGATATACAGCCGGATCCGGAGTGCGCTGCTTAGAAGTGAACGTCCGAAAACAGCGGCATCCTTTGCAGCGGTGCATATAGCATCATACTTGGCAATGGCATACTTTTCCCCGAAGCGTGCTGTGGAACGGATCATTTCCACCACCAGTTCCTTTGGCGCGGTGAGAAAATCCTGCGCAAGGGGATATGTGTCCAGAAGTTTTAAGTAAGTCCGGGTTGTGACTTTGCTGAACACCTTCCGGTATGCTGGGAAAGATACTTTCAATTCCTCCGTGAGCTTCAGCACGATAGCGGACTGCAAATCCATGTAATAATAGTAGTCCCGTACCAGGTTGCGCAGATCAATGACCTCATCATCTGGGATGATGGAAGTCTTAAGGGACGCATCCAGTCCGACCTTGGCAGCTTTTTTAGAATCAAATTTATCATTATGCAGTTTCCTAACGTTCATATTTGTGCTATTCTTAGTAATGATAGGATTAATGACGGAGCAGTCAAACCCCTTATCACGAAGGAAGCACAGGAGCGGGATGTGGCAGATCCCGGTGAACTCAGGGAAGCATCGGCTTTCGAGAGAATACGTCTCTTGAGCTTCCTTTATTTTTGTGACGGCAAGCTCACGGGACTTGGGATCCGAGTGAAGGATCTTAAAAGGTTTTCCTGTGAGAATGCCATTGGGGAGCATGATGGACATCCATGTGAAATCTGCGTCGACATCAAGCCCGACTGAGAGGCAGGGGATGCTTTCGAGCATCTTGAGTACTTTTTGAGAGTGCATGGTTTTATCCTTTCCGGCAGGTATCCATTTCCAGAAGGTGGCTGCACAACCTGGCGGCTTATACAGGTATAGCCTGAGGCTTCCCAACCAGCTAAAACATAAATCACCACCGAATGGACTGACAGACTTTCTAAGAGGTTTCACCAGCGAGAAGGCTGGTTCCCAAGGAGAATACGTCAATGATCCTGCCTTCAGTGATTATACCTCTATATTTTGTCTGGCGCATTAAGGAAACCTCAGACAAGGTAAATAATGTTGTAATATAACTTCTGATGGAGGGGGGGAATTCCTCCTTCCGTTATATCTATATAGATTTATTTGATTGGACTTTGTAACTATTAACCAGTAGTCATTCTTGACTACACCATTATTATACTAGGAGAATAGAAATGAAAAAAGGACAGACAGCAGAGGGCAGGGTTTTAAGAGCAGAATTTCCGAATAAAGGTATTGTGGAAACAGAGGACGGTCTGCATGCGGTAGTAAAAAACAGTATACCAGGGCAGAAGGTTTCATTTTTTATCAACAAGCTCCGAAGGGGAAAATGCGAGGGACGGCTTCTGGAAGTATTGGAGAAGTCTCCGATGGAGATGGAAGAAGCCGCCTGTCCCCACTTTGGTACCTGCGGCGGCTGTACCTACCAGAGCTTAAGCTATGAAAAACAGCTGGAATTAAAGGAAGGGCAGGTTCGGCGGCTGCTTTTGCCTGTAGTAGATACGGCAGGCAGAAAATTTGAAGACATTTTTATGGGCATTAAGCCCAGTCCACGCCAAGCTGCATATCGTAACAAAATGGAATTTTCTTTTGGAGATTCCGAAAAAGGCGGACCGCTTACGTTGGGGATGCATAAGCGCGGTAGCTTTTATGACATTGTGAATGTAAATAATTGTCAGATTGTAGACGAAGATTACCGCAAGCTGTTGGTTTGTATACGGGATTTTTTTGATACGA
This sequence comes from Eubacterium sp., assembly GCA_022794015.1. GTDB lineage: Bacteria > Bacillota > Clostridia > Lachnospirales > Lachnospiraceae > Roseburia_B. Next base: position 56,666 of record JAAWDZ010000041.1, read on the forward strand.
AAAAGATTTCCTATTATCATAAGCTGCGCCACAAGGGGTATCTGCGGCATCTTCTGGTACGCAAAGCAGCTAAGACCGGAGAAATTTTAATTGACCTGGTTACCAGTACGCAGACGGAAGGATTTATGGAAGCGCAGGTGCTGGAAGAAATGAAGGATCAGATTTTAAGCCTTTCTCTGAAAGGCAGAATTGTCGGAATCCTGCATACCCAAAATGACAGTGTGGCAGATATTGTGAAGAATGAAGGGACTGATATATTATATGGGCAGGACTATTTTTATGAGGAGCTTTTGGGACTGAAATTTAAGATTACGCCGTTTTCTTTTTTCCAGACCAATTCGCTGGGGGCTGAGGTGCTTTATGAAACGGCGCGGGAATTTATTTTTGGAGAATCGGATGCTAAAAAAGCGGGCACTGTTTTTGATTTATACAGTGGTACAGGTACAATTGCACAAATGCTTTCGCCTGCAGCAGAGCGGGTGATTGGTGTGGAGATCGTGGAAGAGGCCGTGGAGGCTGCAAGGGAAAACGCGGCGTTAAACGGTCTTGCCAACTGTGAATTTATTGCGGGAGATGTGTTAAAGGTGATGGACGGTCTGGCAGAAAAACCGGATCTGATTGTGCTTGATCCGCCCAGGGATGGGATTCATCCGAAGGCGCTTGAAAAGATTGGGAAGCGGATTGGAGCAGAGAAGATGGTTTATATTTCCTGTAAGCCAACAAGTCTGGCGAGGGATTTGGAGGCGCTGCAGGAGGTTGGGTATGAGGTGGAGCGGATTTGCTGTGTGGATATGTTTCCGGGTACGTATCATGTGGAGACGGTATGTTTATTGTCCAAACTTCATTCAGACCAACATATCGAGGTTGAGCTTCAGATGGACGAGCTTGATTTAACGGCTGCGGAGAGCAAGGCAACTTATGAGGAAATCAAGGATTATGTGTTGGAACATACTGGA